>CAXTJX010000043.1:0-22513 GCA_964244765.1 uncultured Sphingomonas sp.
CCCTCCGGTTCCGAAAACACCTCATCTCGGTGTCCACGAAACCGGGGACAGCTCACACGTCCTGCTCCTGACGCCGTGGACGTCCGCGATTGCAAGGCCGCACAGGCCTGCATCGAGGCCATCCGTCGACTGGTCGCCGACAAGCCTGTTTCGAGCGAAGTCGAGAGGGAGGATGATGGCCAAGCTCTGCGCGAATGGCTCGCCGCGCGCGGCACCCAGTCCGTCGTCCCGCCGCGTCGTAACCGCAAGATCCGGTACAATTACGACAAGGCCATCTACCGCCAGCGCAACGTCGTCGAGCGCCTGTTTGCCGTATCGACGATTGGCGACGTATTGCCACCAGTTACCGACCGCCACGCCCAAACTATCTCGCCGCCATTGCTCTTGTTGCCACCGTCACAGAGTGGACCAGATGAGTCGCCAACCTAGGGCGGATCGACCTTCATCCTCCTTGGTGGGCCTTATCCCCGGAGCTTTCCGTCACCCCGGGCCCTTCGCAAGCTCAGGACAGGCTCGTTCGGGGGTCCACCAAGCGGCTTTCGACCGGGATTAGTGGTGATCGCAGAGTTTGCGGCACGGTGGACCCCGGAACGAGCCCGGGGTGACGGTTCTGTAAGGAAAATCCGCGGGCAAAACTGCCGACATTGAAGGTCGATCCGCCCTAAATCTAAAATCTGATTATATCGAGTTGATTGCTGTGACTCTCGCAAAAGCGAGGGTCTCGCTTCTCAAGACAGGGCAAGGCAGCGGAAATCCGCTTTTGCGGGGAGGACGGGGTGATTCGTTCAAGCGCCTCATCCGCTCCAGCTCGGATAGTCCGCCCGCAGGAAGAACAGCCCGTCCGGCGGCGCGTTCAGCCCCAGCGCCGCGCGGTCCCGCGCCTCCAGCGCGGTCGTCATGTCCGCGGGCGACCATTTGCCTTGCCCGACCAGCGCGAGGCACCCGACCATCGAGCGCACCTGATGATGCAGGAACGAGCGTGCCGAGGCATGGACGCCGATCCGGTCGCCCTGCGCGATGACGGCGAGCCGGTCGAGGGTGCGCAACGGGCTGTCGGCCTGGCAATGCGCCGAGCGGAAGGTGGTGAAATCATGCCGCCCGACCAGCCGCGCCGCGCCATCGGCCATCGCCGCGACATCGAGCGGGAGCGCCACGCGCCATGCCAGCCCGCGCTCCCAGGTCAGCGGCGCGCGGCGCACGACGATGCGGTATTCGTAATGCCGCGCGGTGCAGGAGAAGCGCGCGTGCCAGTCGTCCGGCACGATCTCGCACGCCAGGATCGCCACCGGATCGGGCCGCAGCCGGGCGTTGAGCGCCTCCATCAGGCGAAACGGCGTGATCGGTCGCGCGACGTCCAGATGCGCGCGCATCGCCAGCGCATGGACGCCGGCATCGGTGCGCCCGGCGGCATGGACGGCGACGGTCCCGCCGGTGATCTCGTACGCGGCGCGCTCGATCGCGGCCTGGACGGTGGCGCCATGCTCCTGCCGCTGCCAGCCCATGAACGGGCGGCCGTCATATTCCACGGTCAGCGCGAACCGCGTCAAAGCTGCGTTCCGGGCGGGATCGGGAAGCCGCGCAGCAGCTCGGCGGCGGTCATGACGCCGCGGCCGGCGCGCTGGAGCAGGGTAAGGCGGATCGCGCCGCCCGCGCAGGCGATGGTGAGGTTGTCGTCCAGCACTATACCGTCACCCCAGCAAAGGCTGGGGTCTTTTGCGGCAGGCGCGACGCTTCCTTTCGCGAGATTCCAGCCTTTGCCGGGATGACGGGTTTGGGCAGCCAGCACCTTCACCCGCTCGCCCGCGACCTCGAAGAACGCGCCTGGCATCGGATTGAAGGCGCGTACCTGCCGCTCGACCGCGTCGGCACCTTGCGAAAAATCCAGCCGTGCCTCGGTCTTGTCGATCTTCGCGGCATAGGTCGCGCCGTCCTCCGGCTGCGCGATCGGCGGGTAGGCGTCGAGATCGGCCAGCACCTGCACCATCAGCCCCGCGCCGATCGCGCTCAGTTCCTCGGTCAGCGCGCCCGCCGTCTTGCCGTCGACCGGCGTGGCCGCGCGCAGCAGCACCGGGCCGGTATCGAGCCCCGCTTCCATCCGCATGACGCACGCGCCCGTTTCGGCATCGCCGGCGAGGATCGCGCGCTGGATCGGCGCCGCCCCGCGCCAGCGCGGCAGCAGCGACGCGTGGACGTTGAGACACCCGCGCGCCGGCGCCTCCAGCACCGCGCGCGGCAGGATCAGGCCATAGGCGGCGACCACCGCGACATCCGCGCCGAAAGCGACAAATTCCCCCTGCGCCTCGGTGTCGCGCAAGGAAACCGGCGTGCGCACCGCGATGCCGAGCGCCTCGGCGCGGGCCTGTACCGGCGATGGCGTCAGCGCCTTGCCCCGCCCGGCGCGGCGCGGCGGCTGGCTGTATGACGCCACGACGTCATGCCCGGCATCTATCAGCGCCTGCAGCACCGGCACCGCGAAATCCGGCGTTCCCATGAAGACGATTTTCATGGGCGCTCTCTGGCCGCTTGGCAGACGCCCACGCAACCCCCTATCTGTTCCGCATGGCCTCTCCCGAAATCGACGCGCTGACCACCGCGCTGGCCCGGCTGCCTGGCCTGGGGCCGCGGTCGGCGCGGCGCGCGGTGCTGCATCTGCTCAAGAAGCGCGAGACGGCGCTGGCGCCGTTGCTCAACGCCTTGATGGCCGTGGAGGAACGGCTCGCAACCTGTTCCGTTTGCGGCAATGTCGACACGACAGACCCCTGCGGCGTGTGTGCCGATCAGCGCCGCGATGCCCGCGCCTTGTGCGTGGTGGAGGAAGTGGCGGACCTGTGGGCGCTCGATCGTTCGCGGCTGTTTCCGGGGCGCTTCCATGTGCTGGGCGGACGGCTGTCGGCGCTGGAGGGCGTGCGGCCGGAAGATCTCGCGATCGAGTCGCTGGTGCGCCGCATCGCCGAGGGCGGCGTGGACGAGGTCGTGCTGGCGATGAACGCGACGCTGGAGGGCCAGACCACCGCGCACTACATCGCCGAGCGGATCGAGCGTTTCCCGGTGCGCATCACCCAGCTCGCGCACGGCCTGCCGGTGGGGGGGGAGCTCGATTATCTCGACGAGGGGACGCTGGCGCAGGCACTGCGGGCGCGGCGTCCGGTGGGTTAGAAGGCAAAAGAAGGTGGTTCACGCGAAGGACGCGAAGAAGGCGCGAAGGACGCGAAGAGAAAAAGGGGTACGCTGGTAGTCGGCATCGCCCGCGCCGGCGGGCAATGATGCCTCGCCTCGGAGGAATGAGAGCCGCTTCGCGGCAGGACTACATCTTCGCGTGCTTCGCGCCTTCTTCGCGTCCTTCGCGTGAACCACCTTCTTCTAAACTTGACGCGCTGGCCCCGCTTTCCTAGCGCCGCGACATGGCAATTCTCGACATCCTCGAAGTCCCGCACCCCGGCCTGCGCGCCGTCGCCAGGCCCGTCGCCGAGGTGAATGACGACGTGCGGAAAATCGTGTCCGACCTGTTCGATACGATGTACGACGCGCGCGGCATCGGCCTCGCCGCGACGCAAGTCGGCATCGAGCAGCGCATCGTCGTGATCGACTTGCAGGAGCCCGAAGGGGAAAGCGAGGACGCCAAGCCGGTGCGCAAGCCGCTCGCCTATATCAATCCCGAGCTGATCTCGGTCAGCGAGGAACTGTCGAGTTACAACGAGGGCTGCCTCTCGATCCCCGAGCAATATGCCGAGGTCGAGCGCCCCGCGCGGTGCCGCGCGCGCTGGCTCGACGAACAGGGCGATCGCCATGAAGGCGATTTCGACGGCCTGCTCGCAACGGCGCTCCAGCACGAGATCGATCATCTCGACGGCGTGTTGTTCATCGACCACATTTCCCGCCTAAAGCGCGACATGGTTCTCAAGAAGCTGGCGAAACTGCGCAAGGCGGCGTGAGGCGCGGCCCGGTGTCGTTTCGCCCCGGCGATGCTGGTCGCGGCGCCGATGCGGCGAGGTGATTCCGAGCCGGCAATGCCGGACGACATGGTGTCCGCGCCAGACAAGGGCTGGCGCAACGCCGTCCGGCGCGGTACGAGTTCTCGCAATGTTCCTTCGCGAGACAGATGATGACCGATGTGACGATCGCCCTCGCCGTGCTGGCCGCTGCCTTGGCCGGTCTGGCGCTGGGATGGTTCCTGGCCGGGCGCGGCGCGGCGCGGGCGCGCGCCGATGCGGCCGCTCGCGAGGAGGATTTCAAGCGCGCGATCGTCGATCTGGCGAGCGCGGAGGAGAGGGCCCGCGGGGCCGAGCAGTTGCGCGCCGACCTTGCCGGCATGCGTGACGAACGCGACGTGGCGAAGCTCGAAAACATCGAATTGCGCACGCATGCCTCGGGCTTCGAAGCGCGGCTGACGGAGATGCGCGAGGCCAAGGACCAGATGGCCGCCCAATTCGCCGAGCTTTCCGCCAAGGCGCTGGGCGAGGCGCAGGAAAGCTTCCTCAAGCGCGCCGACGAACGCTTCCGCCAGTCCGAGGAGACGGCGGGCCAGAACCTCAAGTCGATGCTCCAGCCGGTCAGCGACCGCCTGCTCCGATACGAGGAGGCCGTGACCAAGGTTGAAAGCGAGCGCAAGGGCGCGTTCAGCGAGTTGAAAGGCCAGATCGAGGCGATGCGGATCGGCCAGGAGAAGGTGTCGAGCGAAGCGGCCAAGCTGGTCAATTCGCTGCGCAACGCGCCGAAATCGCGCGGGCGGTGGGGCGAGCAGCAGTTGAAGAACGTGCTGGAGACGTGCGGCCTGTCGGAGCATACCGATTTCCAGACCGAGGTCTCGGTCGCGGGCGGCGATGCCGACGAACGCGGGGCGGGGCGGCTGCGTCCCGACGCGATCGTCACCGTGCCGGGCGGGCGCAGCCTGGTGATCGACGCCAAGGTGTCGCTCAACGCCTATCAGGACGCGTTCGGCGCGGTCGACGAGGAGGAGCGCGCGCGCGGCCTGACGCTCCACGCCGCCTCGATGCGCGCGCACGTCAACGGGCTCGGCAACAAGGCCTATTGGAGCCAGTTCGCCGATGCGCCCGATTACGTCATCATGTTCGTGCCGGGCGAGCATTTCCTCTCCGCCGCGCTGGAGCAGGACCCGACGCTGTGGGATTTCGCCTTCGACAAACGCGTGCTGCTGGCGACGCCGACCAACCTCATCGCCATCGCGCGCACCGTCGCGGCGGTATGGCGGCAGGAGAAGCTGGCGAAGGAAGCCGCCGAGATCGGGCGGCTGGGCAAGGAAATGCACGACCGCCTCGCCAAGGTCGCCGACGATCTGCGCAAGGTCGGCGCGGGGCTGAACAGCGCGGTCAATAATTTCAACAGCTTTTCGAACAGCTTCAACGGCCGCCTGATGGTGACCGGCCGCAAGTTCCGCGACCTCAACATCGAGACCGGCGCGCGCGAGATCGAAGATGTCGCGCCGGTGGAGGCGCTGGCGCGGTTTGGGGATGCGCTAGAAAACGTTATCTCCCTTCCTCTCCCGCAAGCGGGAGAGGACGCCGGGAAACCTTGAGATCGCATCGACCTATCGACGCCCCAAAACCTCATACGCCATTACCGCCGTGGCGACGGCGGCGTTGAGGCTGTCGGCCTTGCCGTGCATCGGGATCCTGACCAGCAGGTCGCACTCGGCGGCATAGGCGTCGGGCATGCCCTGCGCTTCGTTGCCGGTGAGCAGGAAGGTCGGCGCGGCATAGGTCGCGGCGCGGTAATCGGTGTCGGTGTCGAGGCTCAGCCCGACCAATTGCCCCAGGCCGCCGCGCAGCCACGGCACGAACGCGGCCCAGTCGCACTGCACCACCGGCACGGTGAACAGCGCGCCCATGCTGGCGCGCACCGCCTCGACCGAGAAGGGATCGACGCACTCGCCGATCAGGATCAGCCCACCCGCGCCGACCGCGTCGCCGGTACGCAGGATCGTGCCGAGATTGCCGGGGTCGCGCAGCCGCTCGGCGACCAGCCAGATATCGGCGCTCGCCCGGTCGAGCGAGGCGAGATCGCGCGCGAATTCGGCGAACACGCCGACCACCGCTTGCGGATTGTCCTTGCCGGAGAGCTTGGCGAGGATGTCGGGCACGGTCTCGATCGCCTCGCCGCCGGCCGCCTCGACCTCGGCGACCAACGCGCGGACCAGCGGATGCGCGGCACTGTCGCGGGCGAAGAACAGGTATTCAGGAAGGCGCCCGGCCTCGCGCGCTTCGGTAAGAATGCGCAGGCCCTCGGCGAGGAACAGCCCTTCCGCGCGGCGGTGGCGTTTTTCACGCAGGGATCGGACGCGCTTGATCAATGGATTCGAATAGGCGGTGATTTCCCTCACTTGCTCCCCTCCCGCTTGCGGGAGGGGTCGGGGGAGGGGAGTGCCATGTTCACCCGATCAACATGCCCTCCCCCAACCCCTCCCGCAAGCGGGAGGGGAGAAGAGGGCGTCCCTCCCCCAAGCGGGAGGGGAGCAGGGAGGTCAATCCTCCCCGAACTTGCTCTCGACCAGATCGCACAGCGCGCCCACCGCCGCCTCGGCATGGTCGCCCTTCGCGGAGATGACGATCGTGTCGCCCATCGCCGCGCCGAGCATCATCAAGCCCATGATCGAGGTGCCGGTGACCGATCCGGCACCGTCCTTCTCGACGTTCAGCTCGCACGGCTGCGTCGCCGCCAGCGTGACGAACTTGGCGCTCGCGCGTGCATGCAGGCCGCGCTTGTTGGTGATGAGCACGCGCCGTTCGACCCTGGGGGAAACCGACATCAGGCGGCGGCCTCGCCGAGCACTTCGGAGGCGACCGAGATGTATTTCCGTCCCGCCTCGCGCGCGGCGGCGACGGCGTCGACCACCTTCATCGTCTTGCGCGCCGAGGCGAGGCGGATCAGCATCGGCAAATTGATGCCGGCGATCACCTCGATCCGCCCACGTTCCAGCAGCGAGATGGCGAGGTTGGACGGCGTCCCGCCGAACAGATCGGTCAGCAGGATCACGCCGCGCCCGGCCTCGACCTGCGTGATCGCCGCGGCGATGTCGTCGCGGCGGCCCTCCATGTCGTCCTCCGGGCCGATATTGACGGTCGCGACGCGCTCCTGCTTGCCGACGACATGCTCCATCGCGGTGAGGAATTCGTCGGCCAAGCGGCCATGGGTCACGAGAACCAGCCCGATCATCGGTTTGCCCAACTCATGCAACACGCGCCTCATTGTCGTCCGATCCGCCCTGCACCCCCTCCAGCGAGTCCTGGGGTGCGGCCGCGAGATCGCGATGCGCGACCGTGGGCGAAAATCCCCCGCCGCGCAACCGTGCCGCGACCCGTGCGGCGACGTGGACCGAGCGGTGTCTCCCGCCGGTACAGCCGAACGCGATCGTCACATACGACTTCCCTTCCGCCCGGTAGCGCGGGAGCAGCAGCAGCAGCAGCGACTCGATCTGCGCGAGCGCGGCGTGATAGGCCGGGTCGTCCGCGATATAAGCCGAGACGTCGGCGTCGAGCCCGGTGCCGGGGCGCAGCTCGGGAACCCAATGCGGGTTGCGCAGGAAACGCATGTCGAACACCAGGTCCGCCCCGCGCGGCAGCCCGCGCGCGAAGCCGAACGACATGACCGACAGCGTCGGCTCGCCCAGCCGCTCGCCCAGTTCGTCGCCGGAAAAGGTCGAGCGGACTTGCTGCGCCAGTTCGTTGGCGGTCAGGTCGGTGGTGTCGATCAGGCGGTTGGCCCAGCGGCGCAGCGGGCTGAGCAGCTCGCGTTCGCGCGCGATCCCGTCCGACGCCGGCCGGTCGAGCGCCAGCGGATGCCGCCGCCGCGTCTCCGAATAGCGCCGCTCCAGCTCGCCGCCCGCGCAATCGAGGAACAGCGTGCCGATATCGTGGCCATGGTCCTCGCGGAGCTGCTTGATCCGCGTGACGATGCGGCGCGGGTCGAAATCGCGCGTCCGCGCGCCGATCCCGAGCGCGAGCGGCTGGGTCAGGCGCTCGGCACCCTCGGGCAGGGGGGCGGTGAGCAAGCGGTCGAGCAGCAGCAGCGGCAGATTGTCGACCACTTCCCAGCCGAGATCCTCGAGCGTGCGCAGCACGGTCGATTTCCCCGCGCCGGACATGCCGGTGACGAGCAGGATATCCTTGGGATCGCGCTTCATGCGCCCTCTCTAGCGCGGTCGAGCGCCAATTCCACCTTGATCGCGGTCGACGCCTCGAACGCCGCCAGCGCGATCTCGGGCAGCGCGACGCCGGCGATGACGGTCTTCGTCCCGCCGGCCGGCATCCGTTCGACCGGCTCGCCCAGCCGCACCACCAGCACCGCCGCCACGCCGGCGACGAACGGCGCCGCGACGATGCCGAGACCGCGCACTTCGATCAGCCCGGCGATGGTCTCGGGCGGGGAGGCGATCAGGCGGCCCTTGTCGACCCGGAGCATCGTGTAATCGTCGCTGACCAAAGCCGCGCCGCGGTCGATCAGGCGCAGCGCGAGGTCGGACTTGCCGCTGCCCGACGGGCCCATCAGCAGCACCGCCTCGCCCTGGACCGCGACGGTCGTCGCGTGCACCCGCGTCCCGCTCATCGCGCGCCGCCGATCGGCAACCGCACGACGAAGCGCGCGCCGCGGGCGTGGTCGTCACGGCTGCTCACCATGATACTGCCCTGATGCCCCTCGACGATAGTCCGCGCGATGGCGAGGCCCAGGCCGGAATGCTTGCCGAACGCCTCCCCCTCGGGCCGCAGCGACTGGAAGCGGAGGAACACCTGTTCGCGCGCTTCCTCCGGCACGCCGGGGCCGCGATCCTCGATCGCGACGACGACGTCGTCATGGTCGCGCGCCGCAGTGATCGCGATGAGGCCGTCCGTGGGGGAGAAGGACACGGCATTCTCGATCACGTTCTCGAACACGCGTTCCAGCCGTGCGCCCTCGCCCATCACGACCAGCGCTCCACCGCCGCGCCGGTCGAAGCGCAGATGGACGCCGCGCTCGACGCCGCGTTGCTCGCGGGTGGCGATTAGTGCTGTGATCATGGTGCCGAGATTGATCGCCTCGAATTTCGCGCGGCTCAATTGCGCGTCGAGCCGCGATGCCTCGGCGATGTCGGTGATCAGCCGGTCGAGCCGGTGTACGTCGTCGCGCACGATGCCGAGCAGCCGCTCCTGCAACGCCGGGTCCTTGACGACCGTCATGCCCTCCACGGCGGAGCGGAGCGAGGCGAGCGGGTTCTTCATCTCGTGCGTCACGTCGGCGGCGAACGCCTCGATCGCGTCGATCCGCGCGCGCAGCGCGAGGCTCATGTCGGACAGCGCGCGCGCCAGCATGCCGATCTCGTCGCGCCGCTCGGGCAGGCGCGGCACCACCACCTCGCGCGCGCGCCCCAGCCGCACCCGCACCGCCGACCGCGCCAGCCGCCGCAGCGGTTGCACGATCGTCCGCGCCAGGAACAGCGACAGCAGCACCGAGGCGATCGACACGACCAGCAGCACGACGCCCAGCCGGAAGCGCTCGACCCGCACCGTCTGGGTGATCTCGCGCGCGTTGGTCATCGTCATCACGACGCCGCCGCCGGGCAGCGGGGAGGCGGCGGTGATGATCGGCGTGCGATCCGGCGCGCGCCACACCGTCGCCGCCACGGTCGGCGTGTCGCGCGCGGTGCGCACGTCCGGCCAGGAAAGGCCGCCGGTCCGCTCGCGGTACAGCGGCGCGCGCGGCGTGCCGACCACGGTGTCGATCACGGCGTCGAGGAAGCGCGCGACGGCTTGCTGCCAGTCCTGCTTGTCCGGGTCCTGCAGCACGGCGTTGCGCAGGCCCAGCGCGCGCGTGTCGATGTCGAGCTTCGCCGCGCCGTCATAGACCCGCACGCGCGCGCCCATGTCGCGCGCCAGCTTCAACGCGAGGTCGGGCCGCTGCGCCACCGGCACCGCGACGAGCGCCTCGGCGATCAGCCGCACCTCACGGATCGACTGCTGCACGCGCCCGTCGACGATCCGGCTGCGATACGAATCGAGGTAGAAGAACCCGCCCGCCAGCATCGCCAGCGCGAAGACGTTGACGAACAGGATGCGCGGGGTGAGCGACACCCGCGCCGACCAGCGCAGCGACAGCGCGCGCGCATCCTCCTCGCCGCCGCCCGGCAGGAGCCGGGGCGGATCGTCGACGAACACGTCATTCCTCGGAGAATCGATACCCCGCTCCATATAACGTCTCTATCGCATCGAATGCCGGATCGATCTGCCGGAACTTGCGGCGCACGCGCTTGATGTGGCTGTCGATCGTGCGATCGTCGACATAGATGTCGTCATGATAGGCGGCATCCATGAGCTGGTTGCGCGTCTTCACGATGCCGGGGCGCTGCGCCAGCGTTTCCAGGATCAGGAATTCGGTGACGGTGAGCGTGACGGCATCGCCGCCCCAGGTCACCCGGTGCCGCGCGGTGTCCATCGCCAGCCGCCCGCGCAGCAGCGATGTTTCGGGCGTGGCATCCTCGCCGCCCGGCCCGCTTTGGGACAGATCGGCGCGGCGCAGGATCGCACGGATGCGCGCGATCAGCAGCCGTTGCGAGAACGGCTTGGCGATATAATCGTCCGCGCCCATCGCCAGGCCGAGTGCCTCGTCCAGCTCGTCGTCCTTCGAGGTGAGGAAGATCACCGGCACCATGCTCTTCTCGCGCAGGCGGCGCAGCAGTTCGAGCCCGTCCATGCGCGGCATCTTGATGTCGAGGATGGCGATGTCGGGCGGATTGTCGATCAGCACCTTCAACGCCGTCTCCCCGTCCGAATAGAGCCGCGTGACGAACCCTTCGGCCTGGAGCGCGATCGAGACCGAGGTCAGGATGTTGCGGTCGTCGTCGACCAGCGCGATCGTCGCCGTCATCGCCGGGGCGTTCCGTGGTGCGACGGTCGCCGCGTCGATCTTCCGTGCGTCACGATGTCGCCTTTCCCATGCTGCCCCGCCTAATCCATTATGGAACGACGCTCAACGCAGGCTGAACGAGCAGGGCAAAGCGGCGTTTGACCGCGCGGCGAGCCGACGATATGCGCGAGGCCAGGAGAGCGGCGCCGAACGGCCCGCGCAGGATATGTCAGGAGAACAGGCCAAGTGAGCGATCGTATCCCCACCGCAGGGCTGGAATCGCAGGGCATCGAAACCCGCGCCAATTTGCACTGGAACCTCGTCACCGCCCGGCTGATCCAGGCGGCGGTCTCGCGCGGCGAGGGCAAGCTGTCCGCCGACGGGCCGCTGGTGGTCGAGACCGGCGCGCATACCGGCCGTTCGGCGCAGGACAAGTTCATCGTCCGCGACGCCGAGACCCAGGGCACCGTCTGGTGGGGCAAGACCAACAAGGCGATGACGCCCGAGCATTTCGCCGTGCTCAAGGCCGATTTCCTGGCCGCGCTGAACGACAAGGAAGACCTGTTCATCCAGGACCTGTTCGGCGGGTCGCAGCCCGAGCACCGCGTCAACGTGCGGGTCATCAACGAGCTGGCGTGGCACAACAGCTTCATCCGCACGATGCTGGTGCGGCCCGAGGAGGGCCAGCTCCACGATTTCGTGCCCGATTACACGATCATCGACTTGCCGACCTTCAAGGCCGACCCGGCCCGCCACGGCTGCCGCACCGAGACGGTGATCGCGGTCAATTTCAGCGAGAAGCTGATCCTGATCGGCGGCACCAGATATGCCGGCGAGATGAAGAAGTCGGTGTTCAGCCTGCTCAACTATCTGCTCCCGCCGACGGGCGTGATGCCGATGCACTGCTCGGCGAACATGGGCCCGGACGGCGACACCGCCGTGTTCTTCGGCCTGTCGGGCACCGGCAAGACGACGCTCTCGGCCGATGCCAGCCGCACGCTGATCGGCGATGACGAGCATGGCTGGTCGGACACCGCGGTGTTCAATTTCGAGGGCGGGTGCTACGCCAAGATGATCCGGCTCTCCGCGGACGCGGAACCGGAGATCTTCGCCACGACCAAGCGGTTCGGAACGATCCTCGAAAATGTCGTGATGGACCCGGTCACGCGCGTGCTCGACCTCGACGATGCCAGCCTCGCCGAGAACAGCCGGGGCGCGTACCCGATCGACTTCATCCCGAATGCCTCGGCACAGAACATGGGGCCGGTGCCGCGCAACATGATCTTCCTGACGGCGGACGCGTACGGCATCCTCCCGCCGATCTCGAAGCTGACGCCGGAACAGGCGATGTACCACTTCCTGTCGGGTTATACCGCGCGCGTGGCGGGCACCGAGATCGGCGTGACCGAGCCGGACGCGACCTTCTCGACCTGCTTCGGCGCACCGTTCATGGCGCGGCACCCGTCGGTCTATGGCAACCTCCTCAAGGAGCGGATCGCCAAGGGCGGGGTCGATTGCTGGCTGGTCAACACCGGCTGGACCGGCGGCAAATACGGCACCGGCAGCCGCATGCCGATCAAGGCGACGCGGGCGTTGCTGGGCGCGGCGCTCGACGGCAGTTTGAAGGCCGCCGAGTTTCGCACCGATCCCAATTTCGGCTTCAAGGTGCCGGTGTCGGTGCCGGGCGTGGACACCACGATCCTCGATCCGCGCGAAACCTGGGCGGACAAGGCGGCGTATGACGCGACGGCGGCGAAGCTGGTCGACCAGTTCGTCGAGAATTTCGCGCAATTCGCCGATCATGTCGACGAAGGCGTGCGGCAATCCGCGCCCAAGGTTCACGCTACCGCCTGAGCGGCCTCGCGCCCCTGCCAGAGGCGTGCTAGGCTTGGCCTTCGGGATCGCCCTTACAAGGACAGGCACATGGGATTGCTCGACGGATTGCTCGGCCAGGTCGCTGAAAATGTCGACGTGAAGAACCTCGCGGGCAAGGTCGGCCTGACGCCGGAGCAAGTCGAGGCGGCGGTGCAGGCGCTCGGCCAGGCGCACGCCGCGCCGGGCGACACCGTCTCGACCGCCGCCGAGAGCACCGGCCTGTCGGCCGATTCGCTCCGGCAGATCGTCGAGCATATCGGCGGCGAAGGCGCGCTCGGGAAGTTCGCCGGGCTGCTCGGCGAGCAGGGCGGCGTATTGGGCCAGCTCGGCAGCCTCGCCTCGGGTTTCTTCGACAAGAAATAGCCGTTCCAGCCGTCACGCCCGCCAAGGCGGGGGTGACGACGTGATCCGATCACGATCCATCCCGCTCTCACGTCGATTGGCTGTCCCTCGTCATCAATAGGATCTTCTCATCCTCTCTCCTTCGCGCCCTTCGGGTGACCTCTTTTCCCATTACGCCGGTGCATGCGGCGGTTCGATCTCGGGCGGCTTCGGATCGCCCAGCACGCCCTCCCACCTGGCCACCACCGTGGTCGCCACCGCATTGCCGACGACGTTGGTGCCCGAACGGCCCATGTCGAGGAACTGGTCGACCGGCAGGATCAGCAGCAGCCCCGCTTCGGGAATGCCGAACTGCCCCATCACCGCCGCGATCACGACGAGCGAGGCGCGCGGCACGCCGGCGATGCCCTTCGACGTGACCATCAGCACCAGCAGCATGACGACCTGCGTGCCGATCGACAGCGGGATGCCGTAGACGCGCGCGATGAACAGCGTCGCGAAGGTCATGTACATCATCGACCCGTCGAGGTTGAACGAATAGCCAAGCGGCAGCACGAAGCTGGAAATACGGCGCGGCACGCCGAAGCGGTCGAGCGCTTCCAGCGTGCGGGGATAGGCGGCTTCGGAGGACGCGGTCGAGAAGGCGAGCAGGATCGGCTCGCGGATGTAGCGCGCCAGGCCGAGTGCGCGCGGCCCGACGAACACGAACGCCGCGCCGAACAGCAACGTCCACAGCAGCGCCAGCCCGAGATAGAAGCTGCCGACGAACAGCCCCAGCGTCCAGAGGATACCAAGCCCGTTGACCGCGATCGTCGCGGTGATCGCGGCGAACACCGCGAGCGGGGCGAGGCGCATCACATAGTCGGTGATCTGCAGCATCATCGCCGCCAGCGCCTCGGCGCCGCGCACGATGGGCGCACCCTTCTCGCCGATCGCGGTGAGGGCGACGCCGGCGAACACCGAGAACAGCACGATCTGGATGATCTCGTTGCTCGCCATCGCATCGACGATCGAGGAGGGTACGATATGGGTGAAGAAACCAGTGAGGTTGAACGCCTTTTCATCGAGCCCGACGCTCGCCTCGGGCGGGGGCAGCTTGAAGCCGAAGCCGCTGCCCGGCGCGATCAGGTCGATCGCCGCCTCGATCCCGTGGAACAGCACCAGCCCGAGGCCGAGCGACACGAGCGACGCGCTGACGAACCAACCCATCGTGCGCGCGCCGATCCGCCCGAGCGCACGCCTGTCGCCCATGTGCGCGATGCCGACGACGAGCGTGGAGAAGACCAGCGGCGCGATGATCATCTTGATGAGGCGCAGGAAGATGGTCGTGACGATCGAGAATCCCGCGCCGATCGCCTTCAACCGCGCGACCGCTTCGGGCGACCCGTCGCCGATCCGGGCGTTGATCGCCCAGCCGACGACGAGCCCGAGCACGAGCCCGATCAGGATGTAGCTGGTCAGCCGTTTCGCCACGCGTGTTCCCGCCCCCGTTGTCGACATCGCCATCAACGGGAGAACGCGGCGCCAGTCAAGCAAGGGGGCAAGCAAGGAGACCAAGCGACGGGACGAGGCGGCGCAGATCGATCCGGTCGCGGCGGCATGGCGCGGCGCGACGAACCGTGCCGCGCTTGAGATACGCTTCCGCCTCGCCTAAGCCACGCGGCATGACCCAGCGCCTGACCGCCGTGCCGACCTCGACGAACGACATTCGCCGCAGCTTCCTCGATTATTTCGCCGCCAACGGCCATGCGAAGATCGCGTCGGCGCCGCTGGTGCCGCAGAACGATCCGACGCTGATGTTCGTCAATGCCGGGATGGTGCCGTTCAAGAACGTGTTCACCGGACTCGAATCACGGCCTTATTCGACCGCGACGTCCTCGCAGAAATGCGTGCGCGCGGGCGGCAAGCATAACGACCTCGACAATGTCGGCTATACCGCGCGGCATCATACCTTCTTCGAAATGCTCGGCAATTTCTCGTTCGGCGATTATTTCAAGGAACGCGCGATCACGCTCGCGTGGAACCTGCTGACGCAGGAATGGGGCATCGACCCGGACCGGCTGACCGTCACCGTGTACCACACCGACGACGAGGCGTTCGAGCTGTGGCGGCGCATCGCGGGGTTGCCCGAGGAGCGCATCATCCGCATCTCCACCAGCGACAATTTCTGGTCGATGGGGGAAACCGGGCCGTGCGGGCCATGTTCGGAAATCTTCTTCGATCATGGCGATCACATCCCCGGCGGGCCGCCCGGAAGCCCCGATGAGGATGGCGACCGCTTCGTCGAGATCTGGAACCTCGTCTTCATGCAGTTCGACCAGACGGCGGATGGCGCGCGCAGCGCCTTGCCCAAGCCGTCGATCGACACCGGCATGGGGCTGGAACGCATCGCCGCCGTGTTGCAGGGCGTGCCCGACAATTACGATACCGACACGTTCAAGGCGCTGGTCGCGGAGTCGGTCGCGCTGTCCGGTGCGGCGCTGACGCCGGAAACGCAGGCGAGCCACCGCGTCATCGCCGATCACTTGCGCGCCAGCGGGTTCCTCGTCGCGGACGGCGTGCTGCCGGCGAACGAGGGGCGCGGCTATGTGCTGCGGCGGATCATGCGGCGGGCGATGCGGCATGCGCATCTGCTGGGCGCCAAGGAGCCGTTGATGCACCGGCTGGTGCCGGCGCTCGTCAAGGAGATGGGCGCGGCGTATCCCGAACTGGTGCGCGCGCAGGCGTCGATCGAAGCGACGCTGTTGCAGGAAGAGACGCAGTTCCGCCGCACGCTGGTCAATGGCTTGCGGTTGCTGGACGAAGCGACCGCGAGCATGGCGACCGGTGCCACGCTGCCCGGCGAGACGGCCTTCAGGCTCTACGACACGTTCGGCTTCCCCTACGACCTGACCGAGGATGCGCTCCGCGCGCAGGGCTTCGGGATCGACCGCGCCGGGTTCGACGCCGCGATGGCCGAGCAGAAGCGCGCCGCCCGCGCCGCGTGGAAGGGGTCGGGCCAGCGCGCATCGGACGATGTGTGGTTCGACATCGCCGAGGCCTTGGGCGGCACCGAATTCGTCGGTTATGCGAGCGGGGAAGGCGAGGGCGAGGTCGTCGCGATCGTCAAGGACGGCGCGCGGGTCGACCGCGCGAGCGCCGGCGAGACGGTCGAGATCGTCGTCAACCAGACGCCTTTCTATGCCGAGAGCGGCGGGCAAGTCGGCGATACCGGCACGCTGACGGCGCAGGGGATCGTCGGGCAGGTCGAGGATACGCGGAAATATCTGGGGCGTCTGTGGTCGCATGTCACCAAGGTCGAGCAGGGCGAGATCGCGGTCGGCGATGCGCTGCATCTGACGGTCGACGGCGCGCGCCGCGACCGGATCCGCGCCAACCATTCGGCGACGCATCTGCTGCACGAGGCGCTGCGCCAGCGGCTCGGCCTGCACGTCGCGCAGAAGGGCAGCCTGGTCGCGCCCGATCGGCTGCGGTTCGATTTCTCGCAGCCGGGCGCGATCGATCCGGCGGCGCTGTCGCTGGTCGAGGCCGACGTGAACCACCATATCCGCGCCAACGGCCCCGTCGCGACGCGGCTGATGACGCCGGACGAGGCGATCGCCGAGGGCGCGATGGCGCTGTTCGGCGAGAAATATGGCGACGAGGTACGCGTCGTGTCGATGGGGAGCGAGGGCGACAGGACCTATTCGCTGGAACTGTGTGGCGGCACGCATGTGCGCGCGCTCGGCGATATCGGGCTGTTCACGGTCGTCGGCGAAGGCGCGGTGTCGAGCGGCATCCGCCGGGTCGAGGCGCTGACCGGTGAGGCGGCACGCGCCTATCTGACCTCGCGCGACGACAAGTTGAAGGAAGCCGCGACGGCGCTGAAATCCTCGCCGGACGAGGTGCCGGCGCGCGTCGCCGCGCTGGTCGAGGATCGCCGCCGGCTCGAACGTGAGCTGGCGGAGGCCAAGAAGGCGCTGGCGCTCGGCGGCGGGGCGGGGCGCGCGCCTGCGGGGCCGGAAGATATTGGCGGGGTGAAGTTCCTCGGCCAGGTCATCGACGGCCTCGACGCCAAGGGCCTGCGCGGCGCGGTGGACGAGATGAAGCAGCGGCTCGGCGGATCGGGCGTGGCGATGATCGTCGCGGTGAATGACGGCCGCGCCTCGGTCGCGGTCGGCGTGACCGAAGATTTGACGGCGACGCGCAGCGCGGTCGACTTGCTCAAGGTCGCGGTCGCGGCGCTGGGCGGGCAAGGCGGTGGCGGGCGGCCGGACATGGCACAGGGCGGCGGCCCGGACGGCGCGAAGGGCGCGGACGCGGTCGCGGCGGTGAAGGCGGCGCTGGCGCAGGGGGCCTAGCTACAACCCTTCGACTCCGCCCGCGCCGCGCGCTAGACCGACCCGCGATGTCCGACTCCTTCGATCTTGGCGAACCGCCCCAATCTTCCACGGCGCCGCCCGCCGCTTCCGGCGACGCGTACCGCGTGCTCGCGCGCAAATATCGCCCGCAGACCTTTGGCGAGCTGATCGGCCAGGATGCCATGGTGACGACGCTGGGCAATGCGATCCGGCGCGGGCGGCTGGCGCATGCCTTCCTGCTCACCGGCGTGCGCGGGGTCGGCAAGACGTCGACCGCGCGGCTGCTCGCCAAGGCGCTCAACTGCATCGGGCCGGACGGCGCCGGCGGCCCGACGATCGACCCGTGCGGCTTGTGCGAGCCGTGCGTCGGCATCGCCGAGGGCCGGCACATCGACGTGATCGAGATGGATGCCGCGAGCCATACCGGCGTCGACGACATGCGCGCGGTGATCGACGCGTCGCGGATGACGGCGTTCGTCGCGCGCTACAAGATCTACATCATCGACGAAGTGCATATGCTGTCGAAGAACGCGTTCAACGCGCTGCTCAAGACGTTGGAGGAGCCGGCCGAGGGCGTGAAGTTCGTGCTCGCCACGACCGAGGTCAACAAGGTGCCGGTGACGGTGCTGTCGCGGTGCCAGCGGTTCGATTTGCGGCGCATCCCGGCGGAGAAGCTGGCGGAGCATTTCGCGCGCGTGTGCGCGGCGGAAGGCGTCGCCGCCGAGCCGGAGGCGCTCGGCCTGATCGCGCGCGCGGCGGAAGGATCGGCGCGCGACGGCCTGTCGATCCTCGACCAGGCGATCGCGCATGCCGATGTCGCGGGCGGCGCGATCGGCGCGGCGACCGTGCGCGACATGCTCGGCCTGTCGGATCGCGGGGCGGTGCGCGATTTGCTGGGCTTGCTGCTCGGCGGCGACGGGCTGGGCGCGCTGGGCGCGTTGCGGCGGCAATACGATCTCGGCGTCGATCCGCTCGGCGTGCTGCGCGGGCTGCTGGAGACGGTGCACGCGACGACGCTGGTCAAGCTGGGCGCGGCACCCGAGCCAGGCCAGGCGGGCGAGGAGCGCGAGGCGCTGCTCGGCTGGGCCGGGTCGCTGTCGTTCGCCGCGCTGCACCGGCTGTGGCAATTGCTGCTCAAGGGGCATGACGAGGTGGCGCGCGCGACGATGCCGATCGAGGCGTGCGAGATGGCGCTGCTGCGGCTGGTGCATGCCTCGACCCTGCCCGATCCGGGCGATCTCGCGCGGATGATCGCGGGCGGAACGGCACCGGCCGCCGCGCTGCCCGCGCCCGCGCCTGCCCTCCGCGCCGCGCCGGTCGAGGCGGCGTTGCCGGAGTCGATCGAGGCGATCGCCGCCTTGCTCGACGGGGCGGGGGAACTGGCGCTGGCGTCGCGCCTGATCCATCATGCGAGCGTCGTCAGCCTGGCCGGGACCGACCTGGTGCTGAGCGCGGCGCGCCCCTTGCCCGCCGATTTGATCGTGGAACTGGCCGGGGCGCTCAAGCAATTGACGCAGCGCAACTGGAAGATCTCGACCGCCCCGACCCCTGGCGCCCCGACGATGCGCGAGGCGGAGGCGGCACGGGCCGAAGCGTTCAAGGCGGAAATCATGGCCAGCCCGATGATCGCGGCGGCGCTCGCGGCGTTCCCGGACGCGGAGATTACCGACAGCGACTTGAAGAGTGTGATGGAAAGACGGAGAGATACGGCGTGAACAGCATCGAAGACATCATGGCGATGGCGCAGAACGTCCAGGCCGAACTGGCCAAGGCGCAGGACGGGCTCGACAGGATCGAGGTCGAGGGTGCGTCTGGCGGTGGTCTGGTCAAGGTCAGTGCCTCGGCCAAGGGGCGGATCATCGGCATCCGGATCGACGAATCGCTGCTCCAGCCGAGTGAGAAGCAGATGCTGGAGGATCTGGTCGTCGCCGCGTTCAACGATGCGAAGACGAAGGCCGATGCGGCGTCGGGCGCGGAGATGGCAAAGATGACGAGCGGGATTCCGCTGCCGCCGGGGTTCAAGCTGCCGTTCTGAGCCGCGGCGGCGCCGTCCGGCTGACTCGTGCAGGGGGGGGGCGGCGTGCGAAGCGCGGCGGGCGACGTGGCCTCGATACGGCGCGCCGATGGAACGATCCGACATCGCACCGGTCAGGTCTCCGGCAAAGCAGGATGATAGCATGAGCGACCAAGGCGCACCGAATACGATCATCATCGAACGCCGAGGCAGCGGCGGGGCGATCTTCATCGGTATCGTCTTGTTGCTCGCCGTGGCGGTCGGTGCCTTCTATCTTTTCAATAATAGCAATAACGACAATCTGCGTACCGACGCCGTCACCAGCGCGGCAAAGGACGTGGGCGACAGCGCGAAAAAGGTCGGCGACAGCGCGTCGAAGGCTGCGGACGGCGCAGCCGAATGAACTAGCGCAGGCATCCGTCCAGCCCGTCGTTGCGGACGACGCCCACCCGCCGGGTGATGGCGTTGCCGTGGCGGCGGGTAAAGCCGCGCGGCGCCACGGCCGCGCGCTTCTTGGGCAGCGGCAGGATCGCGGCGATGCGTCCGGCTTCCGCCGGCGACAGGTGCCCGGCATCGTGTCCGAAATAGCGCCGCGATCCGGCATCGACGCCGTAGGTGCCGATGCCGGTTTCGGCGACGTTCAGATAGACTTCCATGATCCGGCGCTTGCCCCACAAGGCCTCGATCAGAACGGTGAAATACGCCTCCAGTGCCTTGCGGGCATAGCCGCCGCCCTGGATGAGGAACACGTTCTTCGCGGTCTGCTGGCTGATCGTCGAGCCGCCGCGGATCCGTCCGCCGCGTGCGTTGCGTTCGTATGCGGTCTCGATCGCGGTGAAATCGAAGCCGTGATGCGTGCAGAACCGCGCATCCTCGCCGGCGATGGCGGCGCGCGCCATGTTCGGGTCGATCGCCGACAAGGGCCGCCACGACTTTTCGATGCCGTGCCCGCCCAGCGCGTCGCCGATCATCGTCAGCGTGATCGGCGGGGGAACGAAACGGTAGAGGCCGACGATCGCCACCGAGAGGATGACGAAGCCGAGCAGGAAGCGCACCGCGATCGACAGGAGTCTCGCAATAATCGAACGGCGCCGGCCGGGACGCCGGCCGGATCTCGCGATGCGCTGGCTGGTGGTTAGCGGAACGGCCATGCCAGACCCCTAGGGCGAGTCGCCCCGCGCGCAAAGGTCGTTTGCCCGCGAATCGAAAGTGCCGCCGGTCGATCGACCGGCGACACTCCCATTTCGCGTTCGATCAGGCGTAGCGAACGGTCGTCGTCACCTTGCGGCGACGAAGCCCGGCGCCGATCATGCCGAAGCCGGCGATCATCATCGCCCAGGTCATCGGCTCGGGAACGCCAGCGATCGGCGGCACGACGACGGCGCCGTTGCGCACCGTGAAGTAGAGCTGACCGGGGACGCCATCATTGGTGATGGTGCGCAGCGCCGACGGGCCCGAGTCCAGGAACGAGCCCGGGACGCGCGAGCCGGGAAGTTCGAAGAACGTGCCCGGCGCATTGCCGTTGCCGGCGTTGAAGCCGACGGCCGCGGACGTGCCGCCGAACCCGTTTACCCCGTTGCTTGCGCTGCCGGTTTCCCACAGGATGGTGTCATAGTTGAAGTAGATATCGAAATTGCCCGCGCCGGTGTCGGAGCGGTCGGTCAGGATCGCCTGAAACGAGTTGAGCTTGTCGCCACGAGTATTGTAATAGCCGACACCGTCCCAGGTGAACCCGAATGCAGCGTGACCGGCATAGGTGCCCGCGCCGTAAGCGGCGAGCGCGCTGGCCGCGTTACGCGTATCGACATCGGCGAAGAACGGCGCGATGATCGGCTGGCCGCCATAGGATGCGCCGAGGCCGCTGGGCGTGAAGGTGCTCTGGCCGGAATTGAACGTGATATAGCCGTTATTGCTGAGGAATGCGTTGGTATAGGTGTTGCCGAAGTAATTGGCCGAAAACCCCAGCGCGATGGCCCCGGTGGCACCGTCATCGTTGCGCGCGAAGGTCGTCGCATCGAAACCGGGTGCGACGGTTTGAGCCTGCGCGATGGCGGGCACCGCGACGGCGGCGGCGATCACCGCTATGTTGAAAAGCATTTTCATCGGAGTACCCCACTGATAGGACAATATGGTTGACCGCGCCCCCGTTTGGCGGGAACGGGCCGTTCGAAAGCGGTGGTTCAGGGGTACGTTAGGTACTCACCCAATCCGTCGTGACGATCCCAGACGACTCAACTGTCGATCGCACAGCAGGGCGTTAACATGTCGTTAAGGTCGGATACATCGTTTTTTTATCGATGAAGGGTGTCGTGTCCAATATCGGGACCGCGGGAAGTGCGGTATTTCAATAAATCAGGATCCATGACGCTGAAATGAACTCTTCGTCAGAAATTCGATACGATCGAGGCGGATCGCTCTTCGATTCCGGCCGCTTTGCTCTCGGGCCTTCCCGCAAGACCGTCGCCCCTGATTCGTTCCGGACCCGACCGTGTCGCGACCTTGGCATCACAACGCTATCGGGTCGAAAGCCGCTTGGTGGCTCCGGACTCGTTCGGTAATTATCCCGTTCGAACAAGGATCACGCCTGTTCTACTGCGAAAGCGGAAGTTCAGGATTACGCGAGACACTATTCGTCGCTCCCGGCCACCCGTTTTCGTGGGGAAACGGAGGGGTAGCTGTTCTAGCGGAACAAGCTCGAACGAGTTTGGGTGACAAAGCGGAAGATGAAGCTCGATCCGCCTGGAAACCTAGCCGGCGACCAGCATCCGCTTGTCGCCGGCAAGGCGCATCATCGCCTTTTGCAGTTTCTCGAACGCGCGCACCTCGATCTGGCGGACCCGCTCGCGCGAGACCCCATAGACCTGGCTGAGCTCCTCCAGCGTCTTCGGCTCGTCGGTCAGGCGGCGCTCGGTCAGGATGAACTTCTCGCGTTCGTTGAGGTCGCTCATCGCAGAGTTCAGCATGTCGTGGCGAACGTCGGCTTCCTGCGCCTCGGCCACGACCGCGTCCTGCAAGGGTGAATCGTCGGCGAGCCAGTCCTGCCACTGGCCCTCGCCATCCTCGCGCATCGGCACGTTGAGCGAGGTGTCGCCGCCCATCGCCATGCGGCGGT
>CAXTJX010000044.1:0-22108 GCA_964244765.1 uncultured Sphingomonas sp.
ATGCGCCGCTCTCGACCTATGGCGAGCCGGGGCCGTCGACCGACATGGCGATCCTGTCGCTCCATCTCGCCGGCGCCTCGTCGATCCTCGGGGCGATCAACTTCATCACCACCATCTTCAACATGCGCGCGCCGGGCATGACGCTGCACAAGATGCCGCTGTTCGTGTGGTCGGTGCTGGTCACCGCGTTCCTGCTGCTGCTCGCGCTGCCGGTGCTCGCCGCCGCCATCACCATGCTGCTGACCGACCGCAATTTCGGCACGACCTTCTTCGATCCGGCCGGCGGCGGCGACCCGATCCTGTACCAGCATCTGTTCTGGTTCTTCGGCCACCCCGAGGTCTATATCATGATCCTGCCCGGCTTCGGCATCGTCAGCCAGGTGATCTCGACCTTCTCGAAAAAGCCGGTGTTCGGCTATCTCGGCATGGCGTACGCGATGGTCGCGATCGGCGTGGTCGGCTTCGTGGTGTGGGCGCACCACATGTTCACGACCGGCCTCAGCGTGAACACCAAGATGTACTTCACCGCGGCGACGATGGTGATCGCGGTGCCGACCGGCATCAAAATCTTCTCGTGGATCGCGACGATGTGGGGCGGCTCGCTCACCTTCAAGACGCCGATGCTGTGGTCGATCGGCTTCATCTTCATGTTCACCGTCGGCGGCGTGACCGGCGTCGTGCTGGCGAACGGCGGCATCGACGACTATATGCAGGATACCTATTACGTGGTGGCGCATTTCCATTACGTGCTGTCGCTGGGCGCGGTGTTCAGCCTGTTCGCCGGCTTCTATTACTGGTTCCCGAAGATGTCGGGCAAGATGTACAACGAGCTGCTCGGCCAGATCCATTTCTGGGTGTTCTTCGTCGGCGTGAACGTGATGTTCTTTCCGATGCATTTCCTGGGTCTCCAGGGCCAGCCGCGCCGTATGCCCGACTATCAGGACGGCCTCGCGCACTGGAACTGGGTCGCGACGGTCGGGTACATGATCATGGCGGTCGGCATGGCGGTGTTCTTCGTCAACCTCATCCTCTCGCTGCTCTCCGGCAGGAAGGCCGGCGACAATCCGTGGGGCGACGGCGCGACGACGCTCGAATGGACGCTGTCGAGCCCGCCGCCATACCATCAGTTCGAGACGCTGCCGAAGATCGACTGAGCCGAAGGCAGGCGCGCAGCTTTGCCGCGTGCCGGTCCCGCATCGCGGGAGCCGAACGGCCGGGCGGCGTCCGAAGTGACGACCGACGACGCGGCTTGCTGCGGCGCCGCAAGGAATTGACATGACCACGACCACATTGCCCACCGCCATCCTTCCCGCCGACTGGCGCGACTTCTTCGCGCTGACCAAGCCGCGCGTGATGCGCTCGGTGGTGTTCACCGCACTGTGCGGCATGCTCGCGGCGCCGGTGCGCTTGCCGTTGGCGCTCGCCGTCACCGCGATCCTGTGCATCGCACTCGCGGCCGGCGCGGCGGGGGCGCTCAACCAATGGTATGAGGCGGACATCGATGCGCTGATGAAGCGCACCGCCCAGCGCCCGCTGCCGGCCGGCCGGATGGACCGCCAGACTGCGCTCCACTTCGGCGTCGGCCTCGGCGTTTTCGCGGTGATCCTGATGGGCATGGCGATCGGCGTGGCGGCGGCGGCGCTGCTCGCCGTATCGATCCTGTTCTACGTGCTGGTCTATACCGTCGGCCTGAAGCGCCTGACGCCGCAGAACATCGTCATCGGCGGTGCGGCGGGGGCGTTTCCGCCGCTGATCGGCTGGGTCGCGGCGACCGGCTCGGTCGCGACGCTGCCGCTGCTGATGTTCGCGATCATCTTCCTGTGGACCCCGCCGCATAGCTGGGCGCTCGCGTTGCTGATCCGCGACGATTACGCCCGGGGCGGCGTACCGATGCTGCCGGTGGTGGCGAGCGCGCGCGCGACGCGCTGGCAGATGCTGTTCTACGCCGTGCTGATGGCCGCCGCCGCGGTGTCGCCCTGGGCGCTCGGGCTGGCGGGAACGACCTATGGCGTGGTCGCGGCCGCGACGTCGGCGGTGTTCCTGGGCCTAGCCGCCTGGATCGTCGCCGCGCGCGCCGGCACCACGGCGGAGATGAAGGCCGAACGCATCCTGTTCGTCTATTCGATCGGCTATCTCCTGGTGATCTTCGGCACGCTGGCCTTCGATCGGCTCACCGCGTGACGCCGGAACACGATCCGGTCCCGCATGCCGACCTGGTCCGCCGGCGCCAGCGCGCCCGCGCGACGGTGCTGGCGGTGCTCCTCGGCGCGTTCGTCGTGCTGGTGTTCGCGATCAGCATCGCCAAGATCAGGGCCGGCATGAACCATGGCGGCGCGAGCCGCGTCGAGCAGGGAAATCCGCGCTGATGACAAGCTTGTGGATCGCCGATCGCAAGGTCAGGACCGCGCTGCTCGCGGTGCTCGGCGTGTGCTTCATGAGCGGTCTCGGCTGGGCGAGCATCCCGCTCTATCGCATGTTCTGCCAGGCGACCGGGCTCAACGGCACGACCCAGCGCGGCGTCGCGGCGCCCGGCGCGGTCGATCACCAGATCCGCATCGATTTCGACACCAATGTCGCGCCGCACATGCCGTGGAAGTTCGCGCCCGAGAATCCGAGCGACACCGTGGCGGTCGGCGCGCGCGACATGGCGTTCTTCACCGCGACCAACACGTCCGACAAGGCGGTGACCGGCACCGCGACCTTCAACGTGACGCCGGCGCAGGCGGGCAAGTATTTCACCAAGATCCAGTGCTTCTGCTTCACGCAGCAGACGCTGAAACCGGGCGAGACCGCGCGCATGCCGGTGATCTTCTTCGTCGACCCCAAGATCCTCGACGATCCCGATGCGAGCGACGTGCAGACGATCACGCTGAGTTACACATTTTACCCGGTGGATTCCGCGAAGGCCGCAAGCTAGAGCGGATCACGCGAGGACGACACGAACGAGGAAAGACCGATGGCCGGCGCCAAGAATCACGATTACCACATCCTGCCGCCGAGCATCTGGCCGCTGGCGGGGGCGTTCGCCGCGCTGGCGATGGCGGCGGGCGGCATCATGTGGATGCATTCGGCGG
The DNA here is from genome assembly GCA_964244765.1 of uncultured Sphingomonas sp. Lineage (GTDB taxonomy): Bacteria > Pseudomonadota > Alphaproteobacteria > Sphingomonadales > Sphingomonadaceae > Sphingomonas. The sequence continues at coordinate 3,075 of CAXTJX010000044.1, forward strand.
CCGGCGGCGGGCTGCTGTTCTTCGTCGGCGTCGCGGGCGTGCTCGCGGTGATGTACGGCTGGTGGCGGCAAGTCGTGCTGGAGGCGCATGCCGGCGACCATACCCCGGTGGTGCAGCTTCACCTGCGCTACGGCATGATCCTGTTCATCGCCTCCGAAGTGATGTTCTTCGTCGGCTGGTTCTGGGCGTTCTTCGACTTCTCGCTGTTTCCGGCGCACATCGCGTTCGATTCGGTCGCCAAGACGGTCAGCGTCGCGACGGCCACCGCCGGCCAGTGGCCGCCCAAGGGTCTCGAAGTGATCGACGCGTTCCGCTTTCCCTTGCTCAACACGCTGATCCTGCTGACCAGCGGCACGACCATCACCTGGGCGCACCACGCGCTGATCCATGGCGATCGCGACGGGTTGAAGAAGGGGCTGTGGGCGACGATCATCCTCGGCGCGATCTTCAGCGCGATCCAGGCGTATGAGTATGGCGACGCGCCCTTTCCGTTCAAGGGCCTGAACTATGGCGCGTCCTTCTTCATGGCGACCGGCTTCCACGGCTTCCATGTGATGATCGGCACCGTGTTCCTCGCGGTATGCCTGGCGCGCGTCTATCGCGGGGATTTCACGCCGAAACAGCATTTCGGCTTCGAGGCGGCGGCGTGGTACTGGCATTTCGTCGACGTGGTGTGGCTGTTCCTGTTCGTCACCATCTATGTCTGGGGCGGCTGGAGCGCGCCGGTTCACGCCGGCTGATCCGGCTGCGATGACGGAACAGCGGGGCGGGGCCGAGATTGGGGCGACCGCGCCGACGCCCCTGATCGCGGCGTTGAAAGGCTTGTGCCCGCGCTGCGGTGCTTCCCCGCTGTTCCGGGGCTGGGTCGATTTCGCCGGGCATTGCCGGGCGTGCGGGCTGGATTTCGGCGCGTTCAACGTGGGCGACGGCCCCGCCGCGATCCTGACGCTGGTGCTCGGCGCGGTCGTGGTCGGGCTCGCCATCACGATCCAGCTCACGCTCGGCCCGCCGATCTGGCTGCAACTGATCGTCTGGCTGCCGATCACCGTGGCGAGCGTGGTCGGCTCGCTGCGGATCTGCAAGGCGGCGCTGCTCGGCGCGGAATATCGCAACGCCGCCCGCGAAGGGCGCATCGTTCCGCCGGCGACGCCGTCATGAAACGCTTGCCCGTCATCCCGACGATCCTGGTCGGCCTTGCCGTCGCCGCGATGATCGCGCTCGGCTTCTGGCAAATGCAGCGCCGCACCGAGAAGGAAGCGTTGCTCGTCCGCTACGCGCGGAACGTCACGTTGCCGCCGGTCGCTTTCCCGAGGATTCCGGTGGACGACACGCTGCTGTTCCGCCGCGCCGGTGCTTTCTGTCTGCAAGCCGTGAGCTTCCGGGTCGAGGGCGGGCGCAATGCGCGCGGCGGCACCGGCTGGCGCCAGATCGCGCAGTGCCGCACCGGCGCGGAAGGGCCGGGCTTCGCGGTACAGCTCGGCTTCGGCGGCGGCCCGCACGCCAAGCCGGGCTGGAAGGGCGGCCAGGTACGTGGGTACATCACCCATGCGCCCGACGACACGCCACTGATCGCAGGCTGGTTGGGCGGTGGGCATCCCAAGACCCTGATGCTCGTCGCCGATCCGTCGCTCGCTGGCCTCGACCCCAATCCCGGCCCGGATCTGTCGGCGGTGCCGAACAACCATCTGGCCTATGCCGTGCAATGGTTCGTGTTCGCCGCGCTCGCCGCGATCATCTACGCGCTGGCGCTGCGGCGGCGCACGGTTGCCCCCGCGCCTCCACCCCGCTAACCGCAAGCGCCATGCGGTACATCAGCACGCGCGGACAAGCGCAGACCCTCGATTTTCGTGACGTGACGCTGGCGGGGCTCGCCGGCGACGGCGGGCTGTACCTGCCCGAACGCTGGCCGTCCTTCACGCAGCAACAGATCGCCGCGCTGCACGGCCTGTCCTATGTCGACACCGCCGTCGCGGTGATGACGCCGTTCGTCGAAGGCGTGCTGAGCGTGGAAGATTTGCGCGCGCTCTGTGTCCAGGCCTATGGCCGCTTCGCCCATGCCGCCGTCACGCCGCTGGTGCAGCTCGACCAGCAGCACTGGCTGCTCGAACTGTTCCACGGCCCGACGCTCGCCTTCAAGGACGTGGCGCTGCAATTGCTCGGGCTGCTGTTCGAGCGCTTCCTCACCGGCTCCGACAGCCACGTCACGGTGATCGGCGCGACCTCGGGCGATACCGGGTCGGCGGCGATCGACGCGCTGGCCGGGCGGGCCGGGGTCGACGTCTTCATGCTCCACCCCAACGGGCGCGTGTCGGACGTGCAGCGCCGCCAGATGACCACCGTCCTCGCCCCCAACATCCACAATATCGCGCTGGAGGACGCCAGTTTCGACGATTGCCAGGCATTGGTGAAGGCGATGTTCAACGACGCGGCGTTCTCGAGCAACTTCGCGCTGTCGGCGGTCAACTCGATCAACTGGGCGCGGCTGATGGCGCAGATCGTCTATTATTTCCATGCCGCCGTCCGGCTCGGCGCGCCGGAGCGGGCCGTGGCGTTCAGCGTGCCGACCGGTAATTTCGGCGACGTGTTCGCCGGCTATGTCGCGGCGAAGATGGGCTTGCCGGTGGCGAAGCTGATCGTCGCGACCAACGTCAACGACATCCTCGCGCGAGCACTCTCCACCGGCGATTATTCCAGCCGCGAGGTGATCGCCACGCCGAGCCCGTCGATGGACATCCAGGTATCGAGCAATTTCGAGCGACTGCTGTTCGACCTTGGCGGGCGGGACGGCGCGGCGCTGTCCGCCCAGATGAAGGGTTTCGAGGCGTCGCAGGCGATGCGCCTGACCAATGCGCAGTCGCAAGGGGCAGCCACGCTGTTCGCCAGCGACCGCATCGACCTGGACGACATGGCGCTGGCGATGCGCTGGGCGTGCGACGCCGGCGGGCAGGTGATCGACCCGCACACCGCGATCGGCCTTGCCGCCGCGCGTCGGGCAGGGCTTGCCGCCGACGTGCCGGTGGTGACGCTGGCGACGGCGCACCCCGCCAAGTTCCGCGACGCGGTCGAACGCGCCACCGGCCAGCGCCCGGCGCTGCCGGCGCGGATCGGCGACCTGTTCGACCGCGAGGAACGCTATGCGTCGCTGCCGGGCACGTTCGACGCGGTGACGGGTTACATCGCCGGGCGGGCGACGGCGCGGTAATGCGAGCGCTTCACGCCTATCGCTCCTCTCCCCGGAAGGGAGGGGGCGGGGGTGGGCCGGTGCGCGGAGAGATCGACACCGGCATCATACCCACCCACCCCGAGCCACTCCCTTTCAGGGAGGGGAGCCAAAAGTGAACCTCGCCACCCTCGTCGCCGAACCCTGGGCCGATTACGGCCTCGTCGATTCGGGGCACGGCCGCAAGCTGGAGCGCTACGGCCTCTTCCGCTTCATCCGGCCCGAACCGCAAGCGATGTGGGCGCCGGCGTCGGAGAGCTGGGAGGCCGACGGCGATTTCGTCGGCGCGTCGGACGAGGAAGGCGGCGGGCGCTGGCACCTTTCGCGCGACGTGCCGCGCGGCGGGTGGCATGTGCGCTGGGAGGAACTGCTGTTCACCGCCCAGAACACGCCGTTCCGCCACCTCGCCTTCTTCCCCGACATGGCGCCGCAATGGGCGTGGATGCGGGGGCACGTCGCCGAGGGAGATCAGGTGCTCAACCTGTTCGGCTATACCGGCGTCGGCACGCTGGCGCTGGCCGCGAAGGGCGCGGCCATCACGCATGTCGACGCCTCGAAGAAATCGGTCGAGGCGGGCAAGGCCAACGCCTTCCTGTCCGATCTCGCCGATCGCCCGATCCGCTGGATGGTCGACGACGCCGCCAAGTTTGCCGCGCGCGAGGTGCGGCGCGAGAAACGCTATGACGGCATCTTCCTCGACCCGCCCAAATTCGGGCGCGGGCCGGACGGCGAGGTGTGGCGGCTGGAGGAAAGCCTGCCCGGCCTGATCGCCGATTGCCGGCGATTGCTCGATGCGAACAGCAAGTTCCTGGTGCTGACGGTCTATGCCGTGCGTCTGTCGGCGCTGGCGATCGGCGAACTGGTGCGGCAAGCGCTCGCCGACCTCGGCGGCACGGTCGAGGTGGGCGAGATGGCGGTGCGCGAGGAAGCGCGCGGGCTGCTGCTGCCGACGGCGATCTTCGCGCGGTGGTCGAGGTAGAAGAAGGTTGGTTCACGCGAAGGGCGCGAAGATGCGCGAAGAACGCAAAGGTTTAGGCAGCGGGCGGCGCTTGGTGAATTCGAAGTGACGGGAGCAATGGCTCGGGGTTGTGATTGACGATCCTCCATAGGCCTTCCTTGAAGGTGTCGCCGCTGAAATTCATCAGCAATCCAAGCGGCAATTCCAGAAATCTCAAATAGGTCAGCACTTGCCTGGTATGGACCGGCATCAGCCGCTCGATCGCCTTGAGTTCGATCAGAGGACATTCTCAACGAGAATGTCGGCGCGAAAGCCGCCATCGATGATCAAGCCATCGAATTCTATGGGGACGAGCAATTGGCGCTGAACCGCCAAACCACGTTGTTGTAAAGCGTGCGCCAGCACGATTTCATCGCCGATTCCAGCAACCCTGGTCCAACCCGCCGATGAATATCCAAACCGCAGTCGATTGCGATTGTGGCGATGCGCTCAACGTCCATCCCCGACTCCTTCGCGCCCTTCGCGAATCTTCGCGCCCTTCGCGTGAACCGCCTTCTTCCTGCTCACTCCATCCCCGCCCGCATCGCCGCGCCCGCCACGAACGGCGCGCCCGCCAGCAGCACGAGGGTGACCGCCGCCAGCAGCTTCACCGCACCGGCGCCCCCGTCGATCGAGCCGGCCCCGAAGATCAGCAGCGGCACCGCCAGCGGCAGCATCACCAGCCCGGCGACCGAGCCCGCGCCGCGCAGGCCGGCGACCAGCGCCGAGGTCGCCACCGCCAGCGCCGCCAGCCCGGGTGTGCCGATCAACAGGCCGAGTTCGACCGCGCCCAGGGTCGCCGCGTCGAGCCCGAGCAGACCCGCCGCCAGCACCGCCGCGAGCATCAGCGGCGGGCCGAAGCCGAGCCAGTGCGCGACGATCTTCGCCGCCGCCACCGCCGCCATGCTCACGCCGCGCACGGCGAGCTGATCGAGCACGCCGCTCGCCGCGTCCGGCCCGACCAGCCGTTCGACCGGCATCAGCGCCGCCAGCAGCGCCGCCGCCCAGATCACCCCGCCGCCGATCCGCGCCAGCAACGCCGTGTCGGGCCCGACCGCGAACGGGAACAGGATCGTCACCAGCAAAAAGAAGGCGAGCGCGTTGACGATTCCGCCGCTCGCCCAGCCGATCCGCAAGTCGCGCGCGACGAGGGTCGGGAAGCCGGTCATCCCAGCACGACCTCGACCGCGCCCGGCAGGGCGATCGGCGTGTGCGTCGCGACCAGTACCGCGCCGCCGCCCGCCCGGTGCGCGGCGACGAGGCGTTCCAGCACCGCGACGCTCGCCACGTCGAGGCCGTTGGCGGGTTCGTCGAGCAGCCATAGCGGCGCGTCGCTCGCCACGACGCGGGCGAGCGCGGCGCGGCGGCGTTGCCCGGTCGAGAGCAGGCGCACCGGCACGCCGGCGACCGGCGTCAGGCCGACCGCCGCCAGCGCGCGCGCCACACGCTCCCGCGCTCCCGCCGGGTCGGGATCGAGCATCGCCCAGAAACGCAGCGCGTCGGCCAGCGTCCGCCCCGGATCGAGCGCGCTCGCCTCCGCCATCAGCGCGCGCTCGGGCGATCCGTCCACGTCGCCCCCGGCCGGGCGCAGCAGGGTCGCGGCGATGCGGAGCAGGCTCGACTTGCCGACGCCGTTCGGCCCGGTGACCAGCGCCGCGCCGCCGGGCGGCACCGCGAAGGACAGATTCGAGAACAGCGTCCGCCCGCCCCGCACGCAGGTGACCCCGCGAAAGGCGAGCCCGCCCGTCAAGCGTCGCCTGCCGCGTCTTCCAGTGCGTGCATGTCGGCGTCCGACAGGCCGAAATGATGACCGATCTCGTGGATCGTGACGTGCGCGACCAGGGCGGTCAGGTCGACCCCGGTCGCGACCCATTCGTCGAGGATCGCGCGGCGATAGAGGTGGATGCGGTCGGGCGGCGGGCCCGATGCCATCGACGATTTCTCGCCCAGCGGGCGGCCGTGATACAGGCCGGTGAGATCGTACGGGTCGTCGATCTCCAGGGCGTCGAGCGTCTCGTCGTCGGCGACCTCCTCGACGATCAGCACGACGTCGCCGAGATGCGCGCGGAATTCGCTCGGCAGCGCGGCGATGGTCGAGCGCGCGATCGCCTCGATCGTGGCCGCGTCGGGCGCGCTACGCGGTTGATCGGGAACGGGCATCGGCTATGCCTTACGGCGAAGGCGCATCCGGCGCCAGCAGGGGAACGACGTGGCGGTGGAGCAACTGACCGACGACGAGCGCGCGCAGGCGCTCGATACGCTGGACGAGTGGGACCATGACGAGGCGCGCGACGCGATCGTGCGGACTTTCACCTTCGCCGATTTCAGCGCGGCGTTCGCCTTCATGACGCGCGTGGCGCTGCTCGCGGAAAAGGCCGACCATCATCCCGAATGGACCAACGTGTGGAACCGCGTCGACGTGGCGCTGACGACGCACGACGCGGGCGGCCTGTCGCACCGGGACGTGGCGATGGCAGAGGCGATCGACGCGTTACTCGACTGACGGGGCGAGCGTCCCGCGCCGCATCTGCCGGCGCAGGCGGCCAGGCAGCCAGCGCGCCGCGAAGGCCATGCGGTCGGCGGTCTTGCCGACATAGGTGTGCAGCCTGTCGCCGTGCACCGCGTCCCATGCGGCTTGCGCGACCGCCTCGACATCGGTCAGCTCCAGCCCGGCCTGGGTGACGGCCTGCCGAATCGAGTAATTGCCGTTGCCCGCCGGCGTCGCGAGCAACGGCGTGTCGATGAAGCTCGGCATCAGGTCGCGCACCTTGATCCCGGCGCCATGCCATTCGCCGTCGAGCGCCTCGGTCAGCGCGCGCACGCCGAACTTGGTGGCGGAATAGACCGGCAGGCCCGCCGACCCGTAGATCGCCGAGGCGGAGGCGGTGTTGAGCAGGCAGGAGCCCGGCGTCCGGCGCAGATAGGCATGGCCGATCTTCGCGCCGTTGAGCACGCCGACCAGATTGACCGCGACGACGCGGTCGAGATCCTCGAAGCTCATGTCGGCGATCGGCCCGCCCAGCCCGATCCCGGCATTGTTGAACAGCACGTCGAGCCGAGCACCGTCGGTGGTCGCGACGAACGCGTCGAGGCTGGCGACCCAGGCCGCGCGGTCGCGCACGTCCATCGTGTAGGTCGACGCGCTGCCGGCGGGCAGCATCGTCGCGGTTTCGGCCAGGCCTGCGGCGTCGATGTCGGCCAGCCCGACGCACCAGCCCTTCGCCGCGAACAGCCGCGCGGTCGCCCGGCCGATGCCCGAACCGCCGCCGGTGACGAAGATCGCTTTCCGCACTGGTTCTTCTCCGTCATGCCGGACTCATTCCGGCATCCACCGGACTCGCGCACCGCCGGGGGTCAGCTTGTGCGTCACGGTGGACCCCGGCACAAGGCTCTGCTGCGCTTGTCGAGGGGGCCGGGGTGACGAGACGGGTGTTTGACGACCGGACGAACCATGCGCACAACGGTGGTCGATGTCCGTTCGTCCCGCACAAGGCCCCGCCATCGCCTTCGAAGGCGTGACCAAGCGCTATCCCGGCGGGACGGCGGCGGTCGACGGTGTGTCGGTCGAGATCGCCGGCGGCAGTTTCGTCGCGCTGGTCGGCAGTTCGGGCTCGGGCAAGTCGACCTTGCTCAAGATGGTCAACCGGTTGATCGAGCCGAGCGACGGCGTGGTGCGGATCGGCGGCGCGCTGGTGACGGACGCGGCGCCGCACGACCTGCGCCGCCGGATCGGCTATGTGTTCCAGAATGTCGGCCTGTTCCCGCACATGACGGTGGCGGAGAACATCGCGATCGGGCTGCGGCTGGCGGGCGAGAAGGAGCGCGGCCCGCGCATGACCGAGCTGCTCGATCTGGTCGATCTGCCACGCGATTTCGCCGCGCGCCTGCCGGACGCCCTGTCGGGCGGGCAGCGCCAGCGCGTCGGCGTGGCACGCGCGCTCGCCACCGCGCCGGGGCTGATGCTGCTGGACGAGCCGTTCGGCGCGCTCGATCCGGTGACGCGCGGGTCGCTCGGCACCGCGATCCGGCAGTTGCACGACCGGCTCGGCCTGACGACGCTGCTGGTGACGCACGACATGGCCGAGGCGCTGATCCTGGCCGACCGCGTGCTGGTGATGCAGCGCGGGCGGATTGTCGCCGATGCCACGCCCAGGGCGTTGCTGGCGGGTGAGGGCGGTGCGGTCGCCGACGCGTTGGTCGCGGTGCCGCGCGCGCAGGCGGAGAAACTGCGCGCGCTGGCGGGGAAGGCGTGACGTCCTCGCCTTTCGATGACCGCCGTGAGAGCGTGTACCCCGCTGTTTCTTCGAGTCCGTCGAAGAAGCGGGACTTCCCCGTTCGCGGGGATGAGGGGGCAGGCAGGCGATGACGCCTTTCTCCGAGGCGCTGGGCCGCGTGCCCGATCTGCTCGCGCAGCATCTGCTGCTGGCGGCCTCGGCGCTGCTGCTGGGACTGGTCGTCAGCCTGCCGCTGGCGATCTGGTCGGCGCGGCGGCCGGGCGTGGCGCGCGTCGCGTTGGGCTTCGCCAGCGTGATCCAGACGATCCCGAGCCTCGCGCTGCTGGCGCTGTTCTATCCGCTGCTGCTGTTCCTGTCCGGCCTGGTCGGCGGCGGCGTCCCGGCGCTCGGCTTCCTGCCGTCGCTGCTCGCGCTGACGCTCTATGCGCTGCTGCCGATCCTGCGGGGCGGCGTGACCGGGCTCACCGGATTGGACCCGGCGGTGATCGAGGCGGCGGACGGCGTCGGCATGACGGCGTGGCAGAAATTGCGGCTGGTCGAGGCGCCGCTCGTCGCGCCGGTGCTGATGGCGGGCATCCGCACGGCGGCGGTGTGGACGATCGGCGCGGCGACGCTGTCGACCACGGTCGGCCAGCCGAGTCTGGGCGACATGATCTTCGCCGGGCTGCAGACGCAGAATTGGGCGCTGGTGCTGGCGGGGTGCCTGAGCGCCGCGGCGCTGGCGCTGGCGGTCGATGCGCTGCTCGGCGTGATCGAAGCCGGAATCGCGACGCGCCGGCGGGTGCGCGCGTTCGTCGCGGGCGGCGTGCTGGCGATCGGCGTGCTGGTCGCGCTCGTCCCCGCGCTGCCGCGTTCGCAGGAGACGATCGCGATCGGCGCGAAGGGCTTCGGCGAGCAATATATCCTCGCCCGGCTGATCGGCCACCGGCTGGAGCGCGCCGGCTACCATGTGCAGTATCGCGAGGGGCTCGGCTCGGCGGTGGTGTTCGGCGCGCTCAAGAGCGGGACGATCGACGTCTATGTCGATTATGCCGGCACGATCTGGACCAACGAGATGAAGCGCACCGACAACCCGCCGCGCCCGGCGATGGTCGCGGCGATCGGGGCGTGGGCGGCGAAGGATTCGGGCGTGCGTCTGCTCGGCGCGCTGGGGTTCGAGAATGCCTATGCCTTCGCGATGCGCGGCGACGACGCGAAGCGTCGCGGCATCGCCTCGCTCGACGATCTCGTCTCGGCGTCGCCCGGGCTGACGCTGGGGTCCGATCTCGAATTTCTCGAGCGGCCCGAATGGGCGGCGATCAAGCGCGCCTATCCGCTGACGTTCGCCGGCGCGCACGCCTATAACCCGACCTTCATGTACCGCGCGCTCGACAGCAAGCAAGTGGACGTGATCTCGGCCTTTTCCTCGGACGGGCGCATCGCCGCGCAGCATCTGGCGGTCCTGAACGACCCGCGCGGCGCGATCCCGGGCTATGACGCAATCCTGCTGGTCGCGCCGCGCCGCGCGAAGGATGCGCGATTCGTAGGGGCGCTCAAGCCGCTGGTCGGGCGGATTCCGGTGGAGGCGATGCGCGCGGCGAATTACCGCGTGGACCGCGATACCGACAAGGACTCGCCGGAGGCCGCGGCGCGCTGGCTGGAGAAGAAGCTGGGGCTTTGAAGGAAACCGCAGTGGCCATCGCCTTTTCTCCCTGAAAGGAAGGGTCCTGGGGTGGGTGGCTCTCCGCGGCGCGGATTTCTCGTTGAAGATTTGCGTTGCGTCGCGATTGTGATGTGCGTCGCGCATTCTTCGGACCGACCCACCCCCGGCCCCTCCCTGAAAGGGAGGGGAGGATATTACCGCACCGCCGTCACGAAATAATCGAGCTTGGTATCGTCGCCTAGCACGAACCCGCGCGTCGGGGAAAAGCTCAGGCCGCGCACGTCCACCACGCGCAGTCCCGCTGCCTCGACCAGCGCCGTCAGCGCGTCGGGGGTCAGGAACTTGTCCCAGTCGTGCGTGCCGCGCGGGATCCGGCCCAGCCCCTCGCCGATCGAGATCAAGGCCAGGCGCGACAGCGCGGTGCGGTTCGGCGTGGACAGCACCAGCACGCCGTCCGCCGCCAGCACCCGCGCCAGCCCGGCGACGAACGCCGCCGGATCGGTGACATGTTCGATCACTTCAAGGCTGGTGACGAGGTCGAACCGCTCCGCGCCCAACCCCTCGACGCCGCCGGTGCGATAGTCGATCGTCAGGCCCGACCGGACGGCGTGGGCCTGCGCCACCGCGATGTTCTCCGCCGCCGCGTCCAGCCCTGTCACCGCCGCGCCGAGCCGGGCGAGCGGCTCGCACAGCAGGCCCGCGCCGCACCCGACATCGAGCGCGCGCTTGCCCGCCAGTGGCGTGAAACCGGTCTCGCCACCGCCCCTGTCGCCGGGCCAGTGCGCATCGATCCGGTCGCGCAGATAGCGCAGCCGCACCGGGTTGAGCCGGTGGAGCATCGCCGACGACCCTTTCGGGTTCCACCAGTCCGCGGCGAGCCCGCCGAAATGCGCGGCCTCCGCCGGGTCGATCGTGGTCGTCATGTCGGGCGTGCCCGCGAGCGGCCAGGGGGAGTTGCGCTATTCATGGCCGCTTCCTATCAGGGCGCCCCGCAAGCCCCAAGGACTTCTCTCGCCCCATGGCCCGTATCGTGATGAAATTCGGCGGCACCTCGATGGCCGGGATCGAGCGCATCCGCTCGGTCGCCGCGCGCGTGAAGCGCGAAGTCGCGGCGGGCAACCAGGTCGCGGTGGTCGTCTCGGCGATGGCGGGCGAGACCGACCGGCTGGTCGGCTTCTGCCGCGAGGCGTCGTCGCGCTACGATCCCAAGGAATATGACGTGGTCGTTTCGGCCGGCGAACAGATTACGAGTGGCTTGCTGGCGATCGCGCTACAGGCGATTGGCGTGCCGGCGCGGAGCTGGCTCGGTTCCCAGGTCACGATCTGGACGTCCGACGCGCACGCTTCCGCTCGGATCGAGGAAATCGACTCCGTTCACATCGAAGCGGCGTGGGAACGCGGCGAGGTTGCGGTAATTCCCGGCTTTCAGGGCGTGACGCGCGATGAAGTCGATTGCCGCGTCACCACGCTCGGCCGCGGCGGATCGGACACCTCCGCGGTGGCGATGGCGGCGGCGATGAAGGCCGACCGCTGCGACATCTATACCGACGTCGACGGCGTCTACACCACCGACCCGCGCATCGTGCCGCGCGCGCGCAAGTTGAAGAAGGTGACGTACGAGGAGATGCTCGAACTGGCCTCGGTCGGCGCGAAGGTCTTGCAGACGCGCTCGGTCGGCCTCGCCATGAAGGAAGGCGTGCGCGTGCAGGTGCTGTCGTCCTTCACCGGCCAGGACGCGCCGATGGCGGACACGTTGCCCGGCACGATGATCGTGGGGGAAGAGGAGATCGACGACATGGAACGCCAGCTCATCACCGGCATCGCGCACGACAAGAACGAGGCCAAGATCACGCTGACCAGCGTGCCCGACCGGCCGGGCTCGGTCGCGGCGATCTTCGCGCCGCTTGCGGCGGCGAACATCAACGTCGACATGATTATCCAGAACGTCGCGCATGCCCGCCAGGGCGATGGGGGCGGATCGACCGACGTGACCTTCACCGTGCCCGGCGCCGATCTCGCGCGCTCGATCGAGGTGCTGACGCAAGGGCGCGAAACGATCGGCCATGCGTCGCTGGTGCACGACACGCGCGTCGCCAAGATCTCGGTGGTGGGCGTCGGCATGCGCAGCCATGCCGGCGTGGCCTCGACGATGTTCTCGACGCTGGGCGAGCGCGGCATCAACATCCAGGCGATCTCGACCAGCGAGATCAAGGTCAGCGTACTGATCGAGGAGGATTATACCGAACTCGCGGTGCGCGTGCTGCACACGGCCTACGGGCTGGATGCGGAGGACGTCGCGGCTTGAGGATTGCCGAACCGGGGCAGCATCGACTGTCCGCAGCAGCTACACCAGGATAAGCGGCACGGATCATTCTCGGCTTCATGTAAGGTGCGCCAGCATGCCGATCTCACTTCCCGCTGTGGAACGCAAGGGCGAGATTCCCCGGATTCTACATCAGATTTTCTTCAACAGATCCGATGCCGCGGAACAGCTTCCGGCAGCGCTGCAAGCCACGATCGCCAGGATCACGGCCGACAATCCGAGATGGCAGCATCGTCTGTATCGCTTCGACGACATGCGGCGCTTCATCCTCGAAAACTACGAGGCGTCGATGCTGGCCGCCTTCGATCGCATCAACCCGGAATATGGCGCCGCCCAGGCCGACTTCTTCAGATACCTCCTGATGTACAAGGAGGGAGGCGTTTATCTGGATGTGAAAAGCAGCATCCACCTGCCGCTCGACACGTTGATCGACGGGAATCCCGGCTATGTCATCGCGCAATGGGACAACGGCGTCGGCCAGAACCACGAGGATTGGGGCGTGCACGACGATCTGCGGCACGTCCCGGGCGGGGAGTTTCAGCAATGGCACATCGTCTGCGCGCCCGGCCACCCGTTCCTGCGCGCCGTCATCGACTCGGTCGTCGAGCGGATCCGGGACTATTCCTTGTGGCATGGCGGGCCCGGTCGCGGCGGCGTGTTGCGCCTGACGGGCCCGATCACCTATACGCTCGCCATCGCGCCTTTACTGGATGCCCATCCGCACCGGCGCGTGGCGACGCATCTCGACCTCGGACTCGACTATTCGGTGCTGCAGCCGGATCGGCACCTCGCGCTGTTCGGGAAACATTATTCGCTACGGGCGGACTATGTGGTCGTTCCCGCGGGCATGAGGCGGATTCAGACCGCCCTTTATTTGGCCGCCAGGTCGATCAAGCGACGGCTTTCCCGGTAGAACGTACAGGCCGAACGGGGACGATGTCGCGGTCTGGCCTTCGCTTCGCTCTTTCCGGGTGGCCGCCAGGGATGCTGTTCCGCCCGCGAAGGATGCCGTCGATTCGACGGCACGAGCGGGAGAGATCCAGGCGCTGACTCGCACTGGGCACCTTGGTCCTGGCCTGTCTGGCGGTGCCGGCGGCAGCGAAGGTGACGGTTTACGACTTTCGCGGAACGGTGGTCTCGGGCTCGGACGACGACGGCATCTTCGGGCCGTTCGAACGCAATCTCGCGGGCTTGCCCCATGATCTCGGGATCACGCTCGATTCTGCCAAGGGCGGCACGGTCGCGGGCGCCCCCTATGCCTTCTCGCTCGGCGGCGGCAATGCCGACTCGCCGCTGGCGGTACGCCTTGAGATCGGCGGCAACAGCTATGCGCTGAACGATTTCGGCGACACGCAGAGCGTTTTTTCGGCGTCGAACCCGGTCCGACTTGGCGCCCGGCATGTCGACCTATATCTTCAGCTTCACCAGCTCGAGTCGCAGCGGTCATTACGACACCCTCACCTATGGCCGGCCGGACAGCGGCGTCGGCAACGGGTTCAGCACGACGCTGTGCGATCCCGACGACACGGTACTGCGCTTCGGCGCCGCCGTCGTGCCGACGGTCGGTGGCGTGCCGGAGCCGGGAAGCTGGGCGATGCTGCCGAGCGGGCTCGGTCTGTGCGGCGCGGGGCTCCGGCGGCATCGCGCCGCACGGCCCGTATACGCGCCGGCGCGATGGACGGCGGTCGCGGCGGCAGTCGTTCGTTAACCGTCGCCCGGTAAGACCGCGGCATGACCGACCATCTGCCCGATAGCGTCCAGGCAGCGGGAGCGGACGAGACGCGGCGGCTCGCCGTGCTTCGCGGCCTGAAGCTGCTCGACACCCCGCCCGAAGCCGAATTCGAGACGATCATCGCCTGCGCGCAACGCTTGCTCGGCTGCAAGATCGCCTTGCTGTCGCTGGTCGATGACGAGCGGCAATGGTTCAAGGCCAAATGCGGCCTCGACGCGGACGAGACGCCGCGCGTGCACTCGTTCTGCACGCACGCCATTCTCGGCGACGATCTGTTCGTGGTGCCCGATGCGACGCGCGACCCGCGCTTCGCCGCCAATCCGTTCGTGCTCGGCGCGCCCGAGGTCCGCTTCTACGCCGGCATTCCGATCCGGGTAGAGGATCCGGCGGCGGCCGATGTCCGCTATGCGATGGGCACGGTCTGCGTGATCGACGACAAGCCGCGCTGGCTCACCGCCGACGAGGCGGAGCTGTTGCGCAAGCTCGGGCGGCTGGCCGAATCGCTGCTCGCCGCGCGCGCGCTCGCCATGCAGGCGAGCATGGTCGCGGAGGAGCGGCGGCTCGCGCTACAGCATCTCGATCGGACCCACCGCCAGTTCCGCCAGGCCGAGCGCATGGCCAATATCGGATCGTGGCGGCTGACGCTCGACGACAACAATACCGAATGGTCGGATCAGGTCTATGCGATCCATGGCCTGCCGGTGGGCGAGAAACCGCATGTCGACGAAGCGCTGGCCTTCTATCCGCCGCATGCGCGGGCCGAGATCGCCGGTGCCCTGGCGCGCACGATCGCGACCGGCGAGCCGTTCAGCGTCGAGGCGGACTTCGTCACCGCCAAGGGCGCGGAGCGGCGAGTGCGCAGCATGGGCGAGCTGGAGCTGCACGACGGCGCGCCGGTGGCGGTGATCGGCGTGTTTCAGGACATCACCGGGCGGCACCGGCTGGAGCAGCAATTGCGCAGCACCGCCAGCCGCGACGATCTGACCGGCCTCGCCAACCGCGCGCGCTTCAACGAAGTGTTCGACCAAGTGATGGCGACCGCGCGGCGGACCGGCACGCCGATGGCGCTGGTGCTGATCGACCTCGACCATTTCAAGGCGGTCAACGACAGCCAGGGCCATCTCGCCGGCGACGAGGTGCTGCGCGCGATGGCGGTGCGGCTCGGCGCGGACTATCTCGCGGACGCGTTCGCGGCGCGGCTCGGCGGGGACGAGTTCGTCCTGCTGTTCACGCCGCGCGACACGGCGTTCGATCTCGACGCGGTGCTGGCGCGGCTGGCGGCGGACCTGGGTCGTCTCGCGGTGTTCGACGACGGACGGATCGTGGTGTCGGCGACGATCGGCGCGGCGTGGCTGGACCAGGACGCGCGGGACCGCAGCGCCTTGCTGTACCGCGCCGACGTCGCGCTCTACGAAGCGAAGCGCGCGCGGCGCGGGACGGTGCGGGTGTATGGGCAGGACGACCGCATGGCCGCCGCGCGGGCCGGCTGACGCCGCTGTTCCACCGCGCGCCGAATTGCTCTAGGCGGCGGGGATGACACAGACTTCTCCCGTCGGCGCACCTTCGTCAGGTAACGCGCGCCTTGTCCGCCGCATGCAGCGCGGCACAGATTTCCTTGGCAGCCACGTCGCGATCCTGTGCGGCGCGATGTCGTGGGTTTCCGAGCGTCACCTCGTTTCCGCCATGTCCAATGCCGGCGGCTTCGGGCTGATCGCGTGCGGGGCGATGACGCCCGACTTGCTCGATGCCGAGATCGCCGCGACCAAGGCCATGACGGACAAGCCATTCGGCGTGAACCTCATCACCATGCACCCCGCCTTGTTCGATCTGATCGCGGTCTGCGCGAGGCACCGGGTCACGCATGTCGTGCTGGCGGGCGGCTTGCCGCCGGCGGGTGCGCTCGACGCGATCAAGGGGAGCGGGGCCAAGGTCATCTGCTTCGCACCCGCGCTGGCGCTGGCGAAGAAGCTGATCCGCTCGGGCGTCGACGCGCTGGTGGTCGAGGGGATGGAGGCGGGCGGGCATATCGGACCGGTCTCGACATCGGTACTGGCGCAGGAGATATTGCCCGAAGTGGCCGACCAGGTGCCGGTGTTCGTCGCCGGCGGGATCGGGCGCGGCGCGGCGATCGCGGCGTATCTCGACATGGGGGCGGCCGGGGTGCAGCTCGGCACGCGCTTCGTCTGCGCGACGGAGAGCATCGCGCACGCCAATTTCAAGAAGGCGTTCCTGCGCGCCTCGGCGCGCGATGCCGTCGCCAGCGTGCAGATCGACCCGCGCTTGCCCGTCATCCCGGTGCGCGCGCTGAAGAATGCCGGGGGCGAGCTGTTCACCGCCAAGCAACGCGACGTCGCGCAGATGCTCGACGAGGGCAAGGTCGCGATGGCCGAGGCGCAGTTGCAGATCGAGCATTATTGGGCGGGCGCTTTGCGCCGCGCGGTGATCGACGGCGATGTCGAGCATGGCAGCCTGATGGCGGGCCAGTCGGTCGGCATGGTGACGAAGGAGGAGCCGGTTGCCGAGATCATCGCCGCGCTGATGGCGGAAGCCGCGGCGGCGCTGGAGCAGCGCGCGGCGTGATCCTGCACTTTGCCGGCGTCTTGCTACCTGGCGCGTCGAGCGTTTGATCTTACGCGCACTTCAAACCGTTTGTCCCCGGACCTGATCCGGGGTCGTCGAAACGCCGTCCTTCGTGCCGCGAGCGCATCGCCTGCGTATCGAAATACGGTGCTGACACGCTCAGCACGGATGGAATTCGGGGTGATCCCGATTTGACGTTCGACGCGTTAGGTGTAAGTACAGGAGGCTCCGCGATCCGCCCGGATTGCACGCCGCCATGCGTCATCGATCTTCCGCGCTTGGTGCAACGATGCTGTCGGGTCCGATCCGGTCGAGCCGCGCGCAGCCGAGTTGGGCCATGGCAAGTTCGAGTTCGGCGCGCAGGATGTGCGCGACATGCGCGACGCCCGCCATGCCGGCGACGGCGAGCGCGTGCATCTGGGGGCGCCCGACCAGCACCGCCGACGCGCCGAGCGCCAGCGCCTTGACCACGTCGCCGCCGCCGCGCACCCCGCCATCGATGATCAGCGGCAGCTTGCCCGCCGCCGCAGCCACGCCCGCCAGCATGTCGAGCGCGCTGGGGGCGCCGTCGAGCGTGCGCCCGCCATGGTTGGACACGATGATGCCGTCGGCGCCGTGCTCGACCGCCAGCCGTGCATCGGGGGGGGCGAGGATGCCCTTGATCAACACGGGCAGCCTTGTGCGGGCGCGCAGCCACGCGAGATCCTCCCAGGTCGGCGCGCGGTCGGCGAGCGGCGTGCCGAACAGGATAGGGCGGCCTGCCCCGATATGGGCCGCCATGGTCTGGCTGCGCGCGGCGATGCCGCGCAGATTGGCGGCGTCGACACCCGCCGGCAGGACGAAGCCCGATCGCTTGACCGAGGCATCAACCGTCAGCACGATCGCTTCGTACCCGGCCGCCTCGGCACGGTCCAGCAAGGCGGCCGAGGTGGCGCGGTTGTCCTGCAAGTAAAGCTGGAACCACAGCGGCGCGGCCGCCGTGCCGAGTTCGCGCGCCGCGCCGCGGGCGCTCCCGGCGATCTCTTCCAGCGTGACGCTCGACAAGGTGCTCGCCACCAGGCCGAGCCCGCTCGCCGCCGCCGCGCGTGCCGTGGCGATTTCTCCCTCGGGATGGGCGAGCCGCTGATAGGCGACCGGCGCGAACAGGATCGGCGCGGCGTGGCGGCGTCCGAACAAGTCCAGCGCGGTGCCGCCGCCGCGCAGATCGGCGAGCACGCGCGGCAGCAGCGCGATCTCGTCGAACGCGGCACGGTTGCGGGCGAGGGTCACTTCGCGCCCGGCGCCCGACTGGACGTGGTGCCACGACGCGGGTGCCATGTGATGCACCGCCACGCGCTCATAATCGGCAAGCGTCCGCAGATCGGGCGGAATCGCGCGGAGCGGCGGGCGCGGCGCCGTCGCCGCGCTCATGTGTCCGACCATTGCCGCAGCAGATTGTGATAGACGCCGGTCAGCGTGTCGATCGAGGCGTGTTCCGGATGGTCGGCGCCCAGGTCGCGGATCGCGCCGTCGAGATCGAACAGCAGGCGCCGCCGGTCGTCCGACCGGACGAGGCTCTGCGTCCAGAAGAAGGCGGCATAGCGCGTGCCGCGTGTCACCGGCGCGACATGGTGCAGGCTGCTGCCGGGATAGACGATCAGGTCGCCGGCGGCGAGCTTCACGCGCCGGTCGCCGAAAACGTCCTCAACGACCAGGTCGCCGCCGTCATAATCGGCCGGGTCGCTCAGGAACAGCGTCGAGGAGATATCGGTGCGGACACGCTCGCGACTGCCGGGCACGGGAAAGATCGCGTTGTCGACATGCGGGCCGTACGTGCCGCCGTCCCGATACCGATTGAAGCGTGGGGGCAGGACGCGCAAGGGCAGCGTCGCCGCGATGAACAGCGGCGTGCTCGCCAGCCGGTCGAGGATGCGGTTGCCCAGGTCGAGCGCGAGCGGATCGTCGGGCGCGAGTTGCCCGTTGTTCTTGACCAGCGCGGCGCGGTGGCCGGCGGTGCGGCGGCCATCCTCCCACTCGGCCGCCGCCAGGCGCGCGCGCGCGTCGCGCGCCTCGGCGGCGGAAAACAGAGCGGGGATGTGGAGCAGCATGACGGTTCCTCGAGCGACCACCTATAGCGGCAAAGGCGGCCCGACCGGAATAGCGCAGCACGCCGGGGACGCGAACGACGCCAGACGGCACCCGTCGCCCGCTTGTTCCGGCTGCCTCAGAGCGTGACCGGACCCTGCTGAACCAGCGTCATCGCCGTTCGGACGCCCGCTGCGGGAACCCATCGAAGCATTACTTTGATGGCACCCTGCGCGGCGGG
>CAXTJX010000045.1:0-21552 GCA_964244765.1 uncultured Sphingomonas sp.
AGAAGGTCGCGGTGCCCTTGTCGGCGGCGACGACGAAATAGGGGTCGTCGCCGTCATGGATCGTCACGCCCGCCGGATGCACCACCGCGCCCTCGACGATATTGTCGGTGATCGACAGCAACGCGCGGATGAACACGCGGTAGCTCTCGGTCCCTTCCGCCAGCCACGCGTCGCGGTTCGAGCTGGGTGGAAGCTGTTTGGGATAGAAGCCGCCCTTCGCGCCGGTCGGCACGATCACCGCGTTCTTGACGCGCTGCGCCTTCATCAGGCCGAGAATCTCGGTGCGGAAATCGTCGCGCCGGTCGGACCAGCGCAGGCCGCCGCGCGCGACCGGGCCGGCGCGCAGGTGGATGCCCTCGACGCGCGGCGAGTAGACCCAGATCTCGCGCCACGGGACGGGCGCGGGGAGGCCGGGGATCGCGTGGCTGTCGAGCTTGAAGGCGAGCGCCGCCCGGCCCGCCGGCGCGAAGGCGTTGGTGCGCAGCGTGGCGACGATCACCGCGCGGATGCTGCGCAGGATGCGGTCGTCGTCGATCGCCGAGACGGTGTCGAGCCCGGCATCGATCGCGGCGTCGGTGGCGTCGAGGCGCTTGCCCTGCCACGCCGGATCGTGCGCGGCCGCGAAGCGATCGATCAGCGCGGCGGCGACGGCCGGCGCGCGGCGCAGCGCATCGACCACGGTGGCGAGGCCGTAGGTCAGCCCGGCCTGGCGCAGATAGCGGAACCACGCGCGGAACAGCGCGACCGAGGCGGGGGCCATGCCGGCCTCGACGATCAGCCGGTTGAACGCGTCATTCTCGGCCTTGCCTTCCAGCACGGCGGCGATCGCGTGTTCCAGCACAGTTGCGTCACCGTTCAACTGCCGCGCGGATTCGACCAGGAATTCGTGGACGAAGCCGTGCGCGTCGTCGGTCAGCGCGGTCGGCACTTCCTCGATCACGCGGAAGCCGAAATTCTCCAGCACCGGCACCGCGTCGGACAGCGCCAGCGCGCCGCCCTCGCGGTAGATCTTCAGCCGCGTCGCCCGGTGCTCGTCGGTGAACAGCCGGACCGTGCGATCGGCATCGCTTTCCAGCCGCGCGAGGCAGACGATGTCGCGCGCCGCCTCCTCTGCCGTGCTGCGGTTGCGATAGCCTTGCGGAAAGCATGCCGCATGGCGCAGCGCGAGGCGCGTGGCGCGCGCCGGATCGACCAGCTCGCCCAGCGCCGCCTCGACCGCCGGCACCCAGCCGCGCACCATCCGGGCGAGGCGCGCGTCGAGCGGCAGCGGATCGGGCATGTGCCCAGGCCCGTGCAGATCGAAGGTATAGCGGATCATCGCGACCACGCCGTCCTCCAGCGCGATCGACCAGTTGAGCATCTCGCCATTGCTCGCCTCGGCCAGCATCTCGCCGATCGCGACGCGCCGCGCGGTGGTCAGATCGTCGCGCGGCAGCCACACGAACGCGAACAGGTGCCGCCCGAGCGTGGAGCGCACCAGCACCAGCTTGGGCCGTGGCCGGTCCGCCAGCGACATGGCGGTCAGCGCGAGATTCTCCAGTTGCGCGGTGTCGAACGCGGTCACCAGATCGTGCGGCAGCGCGGCCAGCGCGTGCGTCAGCGCCTTGCCGGCATGGCCCTTCGGGTCGAAGCCGAACGTCGCCTCCAGCGCGGCGAGCCGCGCGCGCAGCACCGGCACCGCCTGCGGCGGCGCGTTGAGGGCGGCGCTGGTCCACAGCCCGGCATGGATCGACAGGCCGGTGACCTTGCCCCGCCGCATCGTCGGCACCAGCGCGAGGTCGAGCGGGACGTGGCGGTGCACGGTCGAGATGCAGTTCGACTTCAGCAGCAAGGGTGCCTCGCCACCTTGCTCGAACCACTCGATCGCCAGCGTGCGCGAGGCGTCCGCCAGCAGCGGCACGTCGTGGTCGTGGCGCGCTATGCCGAGCTGCGACACGCTCTTGCCGCCCGCCCAGCGCTCATGGCCCAGCAGCGTGAAATTGCCGTCGAGGAACCAGCGCAGCAGCGCCGCGCCCTCCCCCCCGCCCCCGCCGTCGCCGTCGCCGTCGCCGTCGACGGGGCGCAGCGCTTCGGCATCGGCCGCCATCGCTTCCTGCAGCGCACGCCAGTCCGTCACCGCCACGCGCACGTCGGCGAGATTGCGCGCCAGCGCCGACAGCAGATCGCGCCGGTCGCGCGCGTCGGCGCGCTCCAGTTCGAGATAGACCATCGATTCCGCCTGGCCGGTGTCGCCGACCGCGGTCAGCGTGCCGGCCGCATCGCGCGTCACCTGCAGCACCGGGTGGATGATGCGGTCGAGCGCGATGCCGTGCGCGCCGATCGTCGCGGCGATCGAGTCGACCAGGAACGGCATGTCGTCGTTGACGATGGCGAGCCGCATGCGCCGCCCCAGCGTCGAGCGCGGATCGGTGCCGGCGAGCGGCTCCAGTTCCATCACCGGCATGCCGGGCGGGCGCGTCTCCGCGACGGCGGCGACGAACGCGGCCGCGGCGCCGCGCTGCTGCTTGCCGAAAGCCTGCAATTCTCCGGGGAGGGCGCCTTTGGTCAGCCGGGCGGCAAGCGCGTCCGACAGCGATTTCAACGTGGTCCTGGCCATGCGCGCCCTATGCGCCGGACGGGTGGCGACCTCAAGACTTGTCGCGGTGCGGCACCTCCAGGGCGTCCTGACGAACGGCCTAATCGTCCCGGATCTGGAAAAAATGAGTCGGTCCGCGCTCGCCACGGCGGCACGGATGTGCAGTAGCCGTCGTTGGCGATGCGGGGGGTAGAAACCTTCATCGCTGCGCTTGGCGCAAGTCACAGGGCAACCCGGTTATGTCGGGCGGCTCGCTGGATATAACATCCCGCGCAAGGCCAACGGGTAGCTCCCGACGGCCGGGAAATAGGCGAGGCCCCGTGCTTGCGCTTCTAGCCGCCGGGCTTCCCGCCGGGCAATGCACGAGGGAAATGGAATGTACTTCAGGAAAATAGGTCATACGGCCCTGCTAGCCGTTCTTCCGGCCACCGCCGAGGCCAAGGTCGTGAACGTCAACTTCGGCGGAACGTAGGATTCAAATCAAATACTCGTTTTTTGAATATATATTATAACGTCAGCAATACGATATTTTATCTAGTTGGTAACGTTTCGACGGAATTTATCAGGAATTCTATTTCGCATCATTCGATACGACCTTCCCAAGAAATGGATTGCCATCTACTTTCCCGGCGCTTCAACCATACGTCACGGTTGGCTATGGTTGCAGGCGCAATAGTGGTTCGGGAACATTGCAGTCCCTCTTGGCGGTTTGAGCGCTGTCCCGGAACCCGCCACCTGGGCGATGCTGATCGCCGGGTTCGAGATGGTCGGCACCGCCATGCGGCGGCGCCGCGCACCGGTCGTCGCCTACGCCTGATCCCGCATCGCTGACGAAACGGGATGCCCTCGGCCAGCGCCGGGGGCATCTTCGTCTGCGGTGTCAGGAAGGCGAGGGGCTCAGCCTGCCGCGCGGCGCAATACGCGGGTGGTGAGGACGGCGTCGCCGATCGCCGCGACGATGTCGAGCGTGCCCCGGCCATCGGCGCGCGCCAGCAGGACGATATAGTCGCCCCCTGCCGCGCCCGTATCGAGCGTCACGTTCGCCAGCGTGGGCTTGGCATCAAGCGCCGCGCGGTAATCCACGGCCGGCCGGCCGGCCGGCGCGCGGGCGGCGCGTTCGGCCTTGACCACGCCCTTGATCCCGCCCTCGGCCGTGTCGAGGAACGCCCCGAGGCCGCCCGTCGCGACGCCGATACGGCGCGCATGAGCCAGCACCGCGGCATATTCGGTCAGCCGCGTCTTATCGTAATCCGCGCCGAACACCAGCTTCACCACCGGCGTCATCGGCGCGCGAAGCTGCACCGCGATCCCGGCGGTATCCAGCAACGCTTCGTATCCGACCGGGTCGGCATCGGCGGCGGCGGCGAAATCGTGTGCGCGGCCCAGCGCGCGGTACAGCGTCGCGCGGCTGCGCGTGTCGGCGGCGCGCACCGCGGCGGCGGTCTGTTGCGCGAGCATCAACTGGTCGGGCAGGCTGGCACCGGTGACGGGCGTTGCGGCCTCTTCCCCGGCGTCGTCGCCGGCCGCGTTATCCGCCGCGTCGAACCCGGCGCTGGGGCCATCGGCCCATATCGCGGCGCTCGCCACGACCTTGGGCGCGCTGTGCACGACGGCGGCGATCTCGGCGTCGAGCCGGGCCTGCGTCTCGGCGTCGACCAGTTCCTTCCAGTTGATCACGCCGTAGATGAAGTCGATCGAATCCTCGTCCGAGGAGAACGGCATCAGGATGCCGCGATACATCGTGTTGTAGCCGCGCGTGCCGACGAATTCCGCCTCGAACCCGATCGGCGAGCGGTTGGCGATGATCTGCAGATAATGGTCGGTCAGCCGCGACAGCAGCGATCGGCTGGGTACTTGCGAGATGTGCGTGACCGACGAATCGAGGCTGCATTCCTCGCGCAGCGCCTTGCCCAGGAACGCGATCGACGGATTGTCGATGCCGGACGAGAAATCGAGCAGCACGCTGTGCGGGCCGAAATCGGCGATGTTGGCGGGGTCGAGATCCTCGATCGAGGGATAGGCTCGCCCGCCGAGCAGCGAAACCCAATGATTATAGGCGCGTACGTGCATCCGGCGTTCGTCGGTGCCGACCTGCATCCGCGTATCCGCGACACCGTATGCGGCATCGTCGGGGTCGACTCCTGCGTCCGTTTCCGGCCGGTCGCTCTCGAAACCGCGAACATTGTCCATGCGCAGACGCCTCACCTTGCATTGGGGCCGATCCCGACATGGGAGCCCGTTGCCGGCACGCCTTGTGCACCGCCCATGGTAAACGCCCGGTAAAGGAATTGCGGCGCCGCCGCGGCGCGGGCGCGAAACGGCGACAAGGCAGGGGGAACGCTTGTCAGCCCGCCCTCGACCTGATAAGCGCCCGCCCTCGCCAGCGTCCGCAAGGATCGAAGCGACGCCGCTTTAGCTCAGTTGGTAGAGCATCGCATTCGTAATGCGGGGGTCACAGGTTCGAGTCCTGTAAGCGGCACCACTCCCGGTCAAAAATGGGCACCATGCCCATGATGGCCGGTTCGGCTTTGCCAACTGCTCGTTCGAGCATGTTGGTCGAGCCGGATATGCGGATCTCCTCTTGGGAGACCGCAACCTCGGAAACGAACAGCGCGACGTACGCCTTGCGCAGCGCGGGGTCGTCGTCGCGCAGGCGATCGCGGACCAGGGTCGCAAACTTTTCGACCATCTCGGGCGAGACCGTCCGTGCCGACTTGCCGATCTGCCGCTCCAGCGTCTCGACCGATGCGTTCGCCGAGGCGATGCCGGCGTTAGTTTCGGCGAGGATGTTGGCGAACACCGGCTCGCGGACCGAGGCATTGCCGTCGGCGACCGCCTCGTAGAGGTTGCGAAGACGGGTTTCGGCCAGCGTCTTGTGCAGTCGGGCCTGGGTCAGATCGCGGGCGCGCCGCTCGTCGGCCTCGACGGACGCCTCCAGCATCTGGCCGAGCAGCACCTTCATCCGCTCGGGTTCGAAGATCTGGCGTTCGAGGGCGCCGAGCACGACACCATCGAGCCGCTCCTGACGAACGTGCGGGCAGGCGCAGCGGGCGGCGCCCGCGCTGACCTTGCCGTTGCAACTGTAATAGGCGTAGCGCCCGCCCTTGCCGGTGCGGATCGTCATCCCCTCGCCGCAGATCCCGCACTTGGCGACCTTCGTCAGCAGCACCGTGCTGTTGGTGACGCGCGGCGGCGTGACCATCGGGCGGCGTACGGCGCGCAGCGCCGCCACCGCGTCCATCGTCTCATCCGCGATGATGCGCGGGCACTCGATGCGCACCCAGGTTTCTTCGGGTGCCAGACCACCATCCTCGGCACGCGTCATGTCGAAATAATGGCCGCGATAGTGGTGGCGGGCGAGGATGCCGGCGACGTTCGAGTTGGTGAACTTTGCGCCGTTCGCCTGGGTGTAGCCGCGTTCGTTGAGCCATTCGGCAATCGCGCGGCCGCCCATCGGTCCGTTGCCATCGCCGATAGTGGCCAGATCGAACATCAGCCGGACGGTGCGGGCATTATCCTCATGGACGAAGAGCTTTTTCTTGGCCTTGGTGCCACGCATCTCGACAGTACGGCTCTCATAGCCGAACGGCACTGGCCCGCCGTTGAAGAAACCTTCCTCGGCGTTGCGGCGCATGGTCCGCCGGGTGTGCTTGCCAGTCTCGAGCGCGAAATACTCGTCGAACGAAGCGATGAGGTTGCGCAGCATCCCGCCCAAGGCGTCGTCGGAAAAGCTCTGGGTCAGCGAATGGAGGCGCACTCGGGCGCGCTTCAGCCGCGCGAAGGTCTGGACCTGCGTCTCCATGTTGCGGGCAAGCCGCGAAAGCGAGACGACCTTGATCTCGTGGATTGCGTTCGCCGGATCCTCGACAAACTCGAGCATGCGGTTGAACTCGGGGCGCCGCGCGTCCTGCCCGCTCTCGCCCGCCTCGACGAAGATCCGGGCGACGATCTGGCCCTTCGCCTCGGCATCGGCGCGGATCTGCGCTTCCTGGCTGTCGATCGAAGTACGATGGTCGGCCTGGTCGTCGGTAGAGACGCGGACATAGCCCACGATCTTCTCAGCCTCGGTCTTGATACGCATGTCAGCACCCCTCGATCAGGTCGGTGAACGCCTGACCCAACAGGTGGATGAGCATAGCAGACTCGCCCTCCAGCGGGGGCAGGAAATCGGGCGCTGGAGCAAGTATCCGGATCAGACGCGCAGCCGACGTGGGTCCGGTCGGCGTGACTGGCTCATTTTCGGCGGGTTGATGATCTGGCGAACGCATCTAGAGCATCTGCCGACGGGGAGGATCATGAAGTTCCCGTCGGAAACGCGCAGAAAACTGCCATTCTCAGAACCTAAACAGCGCCCGGAACTGTGGATCGGACGCGAACGCCGAATAGCCCTCGTTCATGCGGGCCATGATTCGGGCGGTGAGCAGGTTCGGGCGGCTCTTGAGGTAGAGCGGCCGATAGGCATCAAAAGCCGTCTTCGCTTCCGCCATGATCCGCTGCCAGCGCGACGGCGGCGCACCGGGTGGGGTAGCGCGTCGGCCCCGCCGGCCGGGAAGCTGTTCGCGCTCGCTCGCGTCGGGAATGAACACCGAGCCGAACGCGCCGTAGAGCTTCGCGCCCTTCTGCAGCCGGTCCCAGAACGGAACGTCGCGATCGCGATGGAACCAGAGTGCATAGTCGAAGCCGATTCCGGCTGGTCGGTCGTGATCGCGGTCGTCGAACCTGCTGGCGAGGTCCGTCGCACGGTTGACCATTCCCTTGCAGGTGGCGGCGTCGATCTTGAGGGATGACGACATCTCAAGTTGCGCTGCGATAGACGGGGCGGTCATCTTGAGAATGTGATGGACGGTGCGACCGAAGGCGACGCGCCAGTCGTCGGTCCCGGCCCCGCGCACGATCAGCCGGTCGAGAATCTGGCGCAAACCGAGGATCACGGTTTCCTCGATGGTCAGGCCGTAGAACAGGACGAGCGGCTGGCGCCGGGTGCCGCACTGGCTGGGCTTGTCTAACTCGGTACGGCGGATGAAGTCGTGGGTGGGGGCGTCGCCTGCGGCAACGGCGAGGTCGCAGAACCGCGAGCCGAGTGCATAGGCGTGGTGAGTATAGTTCGGCACCGTCGTCGCCAGCCAGTGCGCCTGCCGCCGGATGAACCCGGTGGTGACCGCGCGATGATAGGCACCCAGGTCGAGATAGCGGCCCGGCGCATTCCGGGCGGCGATCGCTGCCTGCGCTACTGCGGGAGACGCAAGAACTGGGTTGAGCGTCCTTTTGTCGAGGTCAGTGCCGTCCGCCATACGCTGTCGGTCAGCCATTGTGGCGACGATCGCGCCGAGCCGCTCGATCTCGGCGAACAGGGCGTGGCCGCCGATGTATCCATAGTTCAGCCTGAATGTCGGGTGCGGCGCGGCAAGCCAGCGGTGGCGGTCGAGTGCGACGTCCAGACGACGCGCCATCAGCAGCACATACAGGGCCGGGGCATCGACGGCGTGGGCGTCCTCGATCATGGCATCGATGATCATCGCCATCTCGCCGTTGGTCACGGTCAGGCGCTGGAGAAGCCGCGCGGGATCGCGGTCATGATTGAGTGGGATGTCATGGAGGATACTGCGGGTCAGCCAGAGATGCACCGCGTCTGCCGCCGCCGCAGCGATGCGCACGGATCGTTCCATCTTCCCGCGAGGGCGGTTGCGCCGGACGGCTTCTACCTGATCCACCAGGTGGGCGGCGATGCGGCGGATACCCCGTGGCGCGGCGCTGTCGCTAAGCAACACGTCGCTCGCGATCCGCGCCGTGCCGATCAGCGCCGCTTCAACCGCCGCGGCACAATGATCGGCATCGCCCTTGCGTCGTCCGGTGCTGGCGGTGCGCTGGTGCGCCTTCTCATACTTCGCGCATGCGGCGGACAGCATCGAGGCGGCGATGAAGAGACGGGCACCGGCGCTGCCGGCGCGCAACAGGTCGGTGATGCCGGCATGGTCGGCGATGCTGAAGCCAAGCAATCGCTGCACGCGCCCGCCATCCTCGCCCGGGTCGCAGACGAGATGCGTCTGCTGACGGATGAAGGCGGCGATCGACGTCGCATTGCCGGGCAGGCGATGCGGTGCCGGGCCGGGACCGGTCCAGCGTCCGTCGATCCAGAGCGCCTGAAGCGGCTTGGCGAACGCGACCCGGCCGACCCTCCGGCCGGCCGGGTCGTCGAGAGACGCGGGGTAGCAGCGGTTGGGGATATCGACGTCGGGCAGCATCGCCCGCTGGAGACGGGCCAGCTGCTTCGCCGAAACCATCGCAGGCAGCTTCAGGTCGGCGGCGTCGTCCGGCACGATAGCATCGCGCACCGTGATCGCGTAAATATGCCGCTGGACGGGGTCCACGAGGTCAGTCATCGATCCCCTCCAGCGTCTTCGGGTCGGTGAAATACGCCACCAGCGCCGTGATATTGGCGTCGGCGTGGCGGTTGCGCTCGCTGTTGTACGTGTCGAAGATCACCTTGATCTGGGCGATCCGCCTCGCGATCGTGACGAGCGTCCCGTGTTGCGGGTAGAGCGACGACGGGTTGCCGTCATAGTCCTTCACGATGTCTCGGGCGCGGCGGAGCAGCAGCTTTCGTTCCTCGATCCACGGATCGACATTGCTGACCTGCAGCGACTGGCCCTTGTCGATGACGGTGATCGTCATGGCGCGCGGCGCCGAGCCCTGGCTGGTGTCGTCGCTCATCACGCCTGCTCCTCGCAAGAGGCGCCGAAGCGCGGATTGCCGCCCGCACCGGTGATCGCGTCAGACGAGACGCCGCGCCGTGCGGCGATCGGCATGGGCAGGCCGCGCGCCGCCTCGATGCGCTGCATCATGTGGCGCTGACGTTTGGTCGGCGACCAGCCACGCCATGGACCATGCAGGCGATAGTCTTCCGGTAATTCCGCCCATGACGCCTGCCGTTCGGCGTTGCGACGCGCGGCGCGACCATGAAGCTCGCGAGCGCCAATCGCCGACAGGAGGTTGCCATGCGTGGCGACGGTCGACGCCAGTGCGTCGCCCAACATGGTCGTGGTGGTGATGTCGTTAGTCGAGCCGATGAGCGCCGACAGGCCCGTGCCATAGGCAAAGGCTCCGACCCAGGCGTCGCGTTCGCGACGGTCGAAGCCGAACAGCCGCCAGACCATACCCAGCGCCAGCATCGGCCTGCGCGAGAACAGTTCGGCAAGATCGTCTTCGATGCGGTCGCCGCGTGCGTCGATCAGCGCCGCGCCGTCTTCGTCCAGCGCGTCGCCGAATGCCGTGAAAGCGCTCGGGAAGGCGTTGAGCAGATAGTCGAACCCATGCTCTCGCCGGATCGCCTCAACCCTCACCAGTGCAGGAACCCATGGCTGCGCGAGCAGTCCGGCGAGTGGCAGGAAGTGTTCAGGCTGGAACGAGGCATACTCGCAATCGCCCCGAGCGGTGTGGCCATGCGCGTGCGGATGCGGCTCGATCGCGGCGATCTCGGTGTCGATGTCGGCGACTTCGGTTTCCGCTGCGCTCAACTCGGATCGCGCATCGGCGATCATGGCGTCGAGCCGCGCGACCGGATCATGCGCGGCGTCTGGGTAAGGTGTGAAAATGTGACTCGTCATGCTGGCCTCCTTCTGAAAGGAGGCCAGCATGAACCCGCGCAATGCGCCGAACTTCCCGTTGGACAACGGCAGTTTTCCGCCGTTTGCGCCGCATATCGAGGGTGCCGATCCGATTGGCACCGCAATCATTTCAACCGGCGTCATCGCCGCGATCGCTTCGCTGCAAGGTCATCGGGAGCCGGCGATCCGGGGTTGGCAAGGCCACGGGATGGGCACTGGCGACGTCGCCGTCATCACGATGACCCGCATCACCCGGTTCGGCAGCACCGGACGCGTCTGCGTCTTCGGCAGCAGCATCGCTGACATCCATCGGCGGAGTGGCGGTGGGCGCGTCGTTATGCGGGTGGTGCCGTAAGGCGACCGCCAGATCGGCTTCATATTGTTCGAGGCGCCCGGTCAACCGGTCCTCTCGGCGCTGCGCATCGGCCAGCGTCCGTTCCAGCTCGGCCAACCGCACGCTGACCACGCGCAACTCCTCTTCCGCCCGCTGGCCGATGGCCAGCACCTCGGTCGTCTCGGCCGCAGCCTTGTCGGCGCGGCGCTCGGCGACAGTAACGCGCAACATCATCACGCGATCGAGGTTGCTGCCGACGTCGCGCACCGCCTTGAGGCAGGCATTGATCCCTTCGCCGCTCAGACGATCGAAGATTGCTCGAATTCCCGCTTCGACCTCGGGCGGCACGTCGATCGTCGCCATCGCGGGGGCCGCCTCGGCCTCGCGACGGGAACGCCAGTCGCGAAACTTTGCGTACAGCGAGGGGTTCGCCGATCGGTCGAGCCGCGCCGCAACCTGATAGGCGGTGATCGTTTCAAGGGTCACCTTGCCTTCGTCCAGGATCGCATCGGCCGCCCGGTCGACGTCGGTCTGGTGCTTCCATTCACTACTGATCGTCATTGCCGTTCTCGTATCCGGCGAGACGGTGAAGGTGCGAGACCTGCGATATCGCAGGTCTCGCACATGTCGCAGCTATCGCAGCTTCACCGCCCTCGCATGGTCATCTCCGCGCGTCCGCTCTTCGCGGCTGCACGCTGTCGAATTCCACGATATGCTGCTACGGAGCCGCCCAGGCCTGCGGCGGGTGATAAAGGTGACGTTCGGCTCGAGCGCGATCCTGCCCCACGTCAAACGCGGCGACCCCGGTCCACCGAATGATCTGCCGAGCGGCGAGGATCAGCATCAGCTCGATCTGAGACACGAGAGCACCCAAAGCACCCAGCACCGCGCGCCGGAGTGCGCGGCGGGCTGCCATGACGCGACCCGCCACGTATTCGATCAGCCTGCCGATCATGGCCAACACGTCGGCAGGTAACGGTCGCGTTGCCGACACCTTCAGCTCCTCAGCGATGGCAACCGGATGATCCATGGGGATAGTATAGGACAGCGTCGGCCGCTGACCAAGTCGATGCCGACGATTGTCGATCTCGGCTGAGCCGGCCAGTCATTCACGACATCACGATCATGTGGGCCATGCGGCGATAATGTCTCGACCGGCGATCCTGATCGTAGGGGTGAGCGGAAAAGCGTGATCCGGTCACAGGAACACACGAACGACGGGAAGTTCGACGACATTGGCAAGGATAGCAGGAGGGTAGGTAGGGTGGGGTAGCGCAAGAAATGAATTCTTCGAATTCGGTGTCCGGGCCAAGCCCGTCCATTGCGCCCCCCACCCGTAGTTTCCTGGTCCTGCTGCTAGACGGCACGCGCCTGCGCGTGTCGTCCAGTGACCTGGCCGCGCAGCTCCGCCAGGAGCGCAGCGCAGGCCTCAAGCGGTTACGGCAAGCCCGCGCCGAGGCGCTGGCGCAAGCCGCCGACAGCATCTCCGAGGCGCGCATCCGCAGCGCGTTCGAGGCGAACGAACGCGCAATGGATGCCGCCATCCGCCGTCTGTCGAAGCAAGTGCGCGTGAAGCCGGAACCGAAGCGCCAATCGTCGCCAGCACAGTCGCCCCAGGCGAGAATGCGCCGCACCGGTCATAGCGGTCTCGTGCTGGTGAAGCGCGCGCACGCGGCGAGCGCTCTGGCGCGGCGCGATCGACGGGGACGCGAAGGGCTGATGCTGCGCATCCGCTATGTCCGCGCTGGCGGCAAGCACGCCAGCCCCGGCTGTCTCCGCCGCCACTGGTTCTACATCACCCGCGAAGCCGCCGTCACGCTCGACAGTGTCGGCGAGCCGATCCTACTCGGCAACCTCGGCGATACGATCGACGATGTTGCCGAGGGCGTCGCGCTGCAAGAACAGGTGCTTCGCGCGACACGCAAGAACGCGAAGCTGGGGTTTCGCATGGTCGGGGCGTTTCCCTACGGCTTTCCGGTCGATGCTCGTCGCGAAGTGTTGCAGCGCATCGGCGAGCAGGTGTTCGGCGCGCGCGGCTTGCCGTGGTCGGGCGCGGCGCACGATTCCGACCCGGATGCCGATGTCGACAACCCGCATTTCCATCTCGACTATGGCTTGCTGCCGATGGCGCGGCAGCCGGACGGCAGCTTCGTCGTGTCGAACGACTTGCGAACCGACCTCGACGGGCAGGAAGGGTTGCGCTTCATCCGCCACATGGTCGCGCACGTCATGACCGAGGTGGCGCAAGAGTACGGGCTTGAGCGCACCTTCACCGCACTGTCGTACCGCGAGCGCGGCATGGACCGCGAGGGTGGCGAACATGTCGGGCAAGAGGCGACCGCCGCCCAGCGGCGCGGCGACTATGTCGCAGCGGTCGCGCGCAACGAAGCCAGGCGGTGGGGTGCCGAGGCGCGCGACAAGGCGCGGAAGGCACGCGAGCGCCTGGATACGCTCGAACGGCTCAAGCGCGCCATCGCCGCGGAAGCGGCAAGCACACCGTCGATGACCATGCCGCCGGAACTCGATACGGACCCTTCCGGCGCGATATCGGCGGTGCCGACGATTAGCGACTTGCCGGCCATGGTCGATGCTTTCAGCGCCGCCCCGGCACCGCGTCTCACCGGACCTGATCTCCCATTCATTATGCCCAGGCCCAGGGCCGCACCGCATTTGGACGCAGTGCCCGCAAGCCTTACGATGCGCTTGCCGTCACCAGTGCGCGGAAGCCCGCCGGTGCCGCCGGTCACCGTCGTGTCCGCACCAGTCGAGCCCATGTCCTCGCCGCCTGCCGTATTGGCCGTAGCGCCACGCGCGCCGACCATCGTGGCCCCGCCGCGGCCGGTCAGGATCGGCCACGCGCCACCTCGCATGGCGACGATCGCCAAGCCTTACGCGGTCCCGGCACAAGCGCCGTCGGTTGAGACCTTACCTGTGCTTGTGCCCGTTGGCGATCTTCTGCCGGTTTTGTCGGGCCCACCCAAGGCCTTGCGGATCGGCGCGCAAGCCCCGCGCCTGCGCGATCCGCAATTCACCCTTCTCAATGTCGAACAGGCGATCGTCACCGACGCCGTGGATGACGCCGTCGAAGCGCACGTGAACGATGTTATCGAGCGCGAAGCCGCGCGCCGGCTTCAAGCCGCCGCTGAACGAACGGTCGAACCCTACGCTCGAACGGCTTTGCCGCAACAGCCGAACGCCCATGCGCCGCGCGCCGCGCCGCCAATGTCCGCCGCTGCCCGCGCCGCCGCGCTCGACGCGCTACGACAGCGCGACGATTGGGTCAGCTGGGACGAGCGGGGGCATTATACGGTCCCGCAAAAGGCGCTTGCCGAGGTCGGTCTCACGCCTGCCGAGCTGGTGCTGCCCGCGATCCAGGCCGCGCTCGAGGCGATCGGCACAGAGCAACGTGATCGGTTCGACGCTGTGTTCAACGAGCCGTACGATGGCGCGCCGTTCCAGCGCCTCCAAGGCGGACTGCGCCTCGACGGACGGTTTTCGGCGACGCTTCAAGCCGATGTCGCGCGCTGGAGCGCCAACCCGCACTTCCAATCGTTCGTGGAGGAACTCTGGCCACTGACACGGACCGAGCGCGCACTGTCGCCAGCTCGGGTCGACGCCCCGCCCAGCGCCAACCAGCACATCCTTGAAAATGTGCCGGCGGTGCCCCTCGACCCGTGGATGCAGGCCGCAGCTGTTCGCCAGCGCGCGATGGCCGAATGGGACGAGGTCGAGCGTAGCGACGGTGTCGGCATGACCCGGCCAGGGCGGGTTCTCTTACGCCCCGGGCGAATAGCTGTGCAGGACATCGCGGAGGCAGCAACCCAGGATCGCAAGCCGATGCGGCTGCATCCTGGCATGTTCCCTGGGGGCGGGGGCAGTATCGGCAATTAGCGCCCGACGTCCTCCGGATCAGTCTCACCGCAGGTCTTTGATCGCTTCCTCGCGCACATCGTCACCGGCCCATTCCTCTTGTCGAAGACCACGCTGCGGAATTTGGAGCAAAAGCATTCGAACGCGCCGTTCGTCCGATACCACCAGGCAGCGGGGCATTCTGCACACAGCGGCAGGGTTTCGGGCAAATCCGTTCTTGGCACCGACCCTAGCGTGGGGCCCTTGTGCGGCCATGGTGTCGGATATGTCTTGTTTGTGCTCGCCGGTTCCATCGAATCCATCCCATCCATAGTCGTCGTGTCTGCGAGCCTCGTCCTTAAGGGGGCGTTGCGACGGCAACTTCCCGCGCAACCGACCAGCCTTGTTCGAGCCGTGGAAAAGCCGCGGGACGCCCACGCCGGTCAGGTCAGCTTGGTGAGCAGATGCAGTGATCGGGAAGGTTGAGGGAAAAAGGCCGTGATGCCGGCCTTCGGCCTTTCCGATTGCAACCCGCGCCGCCGCGCGCGCATCTCCCGGAGACAGCCTGATGAAACCCAAACCGCCGTCGAACGACCACGATCCGTCGCTGGTCGTGACGCTCGACATCGAGACGGTCGTGCCCAACCCGCCGCCCGGCGACGGATTTCCGAAATGGCCGCTGCACCAGCCGGTCGTCGCCAGCATCCTGACCGCGCGGTCGCTGGGCGAAGGGCGCTACGACTTCCGCCTCGATAATGTCCTGTACGATGTCGCCGACCGGGCCCGCTTCTACCGCGAGGTCGATCGCCTTTTGCCGAAGTGCGGCACGGCGGTCACCGCCAACGGGCGCGGGTTCGACCTGCCGAACCTGGCGGTCGGCGCGATGGCGCAGCGCTGCTTCGACGCGAGCAATCTGTCGGCGCAGTTCCGCGCCAATCGATTCGGCGGCCTGCACGCCGACCTGTGTGAGCTGTTCTCGAACTTCGGCGGCGCGCCGCGTCCGTCGCTGACCGAGATCTGCGGTGCGCTCGGCATCCCGGTGAAGGTGGACAGCCATGGCAGCGAAGTCGCCGACTATCACGCCGCTGGCGACGTCGATCGGATCGTGGCGTACTGCGCGCAGGATACGGTCGCAACCTATGTCGCGTGGCTATTCTGGGTGGCGTTCCGCGAGGGCGACGACGCAGCGATCGCCGAGCCGCTCGCCCAGCTGGCACGGTGGATCGAGGCAGCACCGGAGCGATCGCATTTGCTGTCGATCGCGGACTGTGCGCCCGCACGCTGGGCGCGGGGCCGCGCACTCGAACTGCAGATCGAGCGGGCCGCGCGCCACGCCGACAGAAGGATCGAGCTGGCCAAGACCGAGCGTGCGTTCAGCGGCCGCAACATCGCCGAATACGTCGAAGCCCTGCCGGCGAACCCGGCCTTCTGAACTGCGGCTTCGCCGACCTCAACAAACCTCGCACGTCCGTCCCGCTCACGCCTCCCCGCGTGCGGCGTCGACGGCGTGCGTCCTTGAAGGACACCATCATGAACGATCTCATTGCGCCGACCATCGCCATCACCATCGCCCGGATCAGGAGCGCCGATCCGCGTACCGGCAGCATCAAGCAATATCTTGCCGGAATCAGCCTGTTTCACATCGTCGAGCAAGCGCCGGGCGAGTTCGACGCGGTGATCGCCGTCCAGGCCGCGCCAGCCGGATCGAAAATCAACGACGCAGCGCTGATCCGCTGGCTGACCGACCAGTTGCACGAGCCAGCCACGCTGGTCGGCTGGCGGCTTGCCGAGGGTGTCGTTCCGGCCTTGCTCGCAGCAGCGACGAACGCCAGCCCGCACGAGGACCGCGCGTTCGTCGATGCGCTCGCGTTAGCGGTCGGCACTGGCGCGATCGACCTGGCCGATCGCTTCGGCGGTGCGGCAGCCCCCTCGTTCCACGCAGTGTGCAAGGATGGCACCATCCCAACGATCGAGCCGGTGGCCGAAATGCTCGCCGACCACGGACGGGTCCGCGATCAGGCGATCAGCGCCATGCTCGCCGCCAACGCCGCGGCGACCTTGCGCCTGTGGGCGAAAGGCACCCCGGAGCGCGCCGACGCGCTGCACGAACTGGCAGTCGGCACGCTCGACGCGTGGCGCGCTGCCGCCGCCGAGGACGCGAGCAGGTGACTAGGCGATCGGCGCAGCACTCGCGCCGGTCATGAAGGGCCCCCTCACAGCAGGGGCAAGCGAGCACCGTGGAAATGGAAAAATGCTCAGGCCGACCCGGCCGAACACTGGAAGGAGATACGCTTTGGAACAGGATGCCGTCCTCAAATACCAGATCAAGACGCAGAACATCGCCTGGGCCTTACGCCAGGAAATGGGCTATCCGCTGTTCGCGCCCGCGAACGAATGCACGGCATTTGCCGGCGGGGGCATCGCCGACCTTGCCAAGGGCATGGAAGTCGCGGTGCTCGCGACGCAAATGCGCAAGGACGTGATCTATCTCGGCTGGCGAACCGTGGCCGACGCCGCGCCAGCCAGCTTCGCGGTCGCCTTGCGGGAGATGCTGCAGGTGGACTGGATCGACGGGGTGTTCCCATACGCTGGCGATGACACCGCGCCGATCGTGCTGGTCTCGACCCGGCGCGACGAGCACATCGCGGTCGGGCCGCGTGGGTTGCTCGAACGCCGTGCTGGCAAGCCCAGGGCGCTGGGCACCGGCAAGGCGCGCGCGATGCGTCGCATCCGTCGCGCCGCGGGGACGATGGCCGACCGGCTCGCCGACAACAACGTGTTCCTGCCGCGCGGTGATCCGTGGCGCGAGCCGCCGGCCAGCCCCCGCGAAACGATCATCCGGTTCGGCTGACGACCTCGGGCGAGCCCCGGCGCAGCAAGGGCCCGCACCTATTCCCCACGATCCGGGCGCAACGCCCCACGGAGACATTCATGAAAATCCACAGTCTCGAACCACGCCGCAAGCGCAACTATGTCATCGTCGATCTCGAAAGCGCCGTCCTCGATGAAACCGGTCACCGCCGCTATCTGGCGATGGAACGCCACGTGCCGAGCGAGCACGACGCGCCCAGCCGTCGCAACTATGCTCGCGCCGACGACCCCCTGCTGACACCGAGATGGGTTTTTCAGACGGTCGTGACGGCCGCGATCATGGTGTTGACCGAGCACGACGATGGCAACGTCGATATCACGCGGATGGTGACGCTGAGCGCGCCAGACCATAGCGAGCGTGACGTGATTGCCGGCATCCTGCAAGTGCTGGAGGAATGCCCCTCGAACACCGAGTTCGTCAGCTGGGCAGGCTCATTCCATGACTAGCCGATGCTGGTCTGCGCCGCCATGCGCTATGGTCTCACCTTGCCGGAGGATTGGCGCTGGATGGCGTTCGGCGGCGATGGCCGCCAGCACCATATCGACTTCGCGCGCGTGC
The DNA here is from genome assembly GCA_964244765.1 of uncultured Sphingomonas sp. Taxonomy (GTDB): domain Bacteria; phylum Pseudomonadota; class Alphaproteobacteria; order Sphingomonadales; family Sphingomonadaceae; genus Sphingomonas. Next base: position 17,793 of record CAXTJX010000045.1, read on the forward strand.
TCACCGGCGGGTTCAAGATGAAGCCGATCCATCAGGCTGAGTACGCCGCTGCGCTCGACATCCCGGCCAAACTGACCGCAGCGCCGTTCATGGTCGCCAAGTTCATCAACGCCGGTCAGTGGGAACTCGTACAATCTGTCTGTGAAGGCGATGTCATCACCGGTGCTCTGCTGTTGGCACGCTGGCGCAAACTGTTCGACGCGCGCGCCGACATCGACGTGGTCGAGGACCGGATCCTGCGGCGCATCGGAGAATTGCGTGCCGGGCGCGCTTATGTCGGAGCGCTCGAAGCCCGTCGATCGCTTGGGTTCAGCCAACGCTGCGCGGTTGCATTGAAGCAGGCCGAGGTGCTTGCGCCGTGGCTCGACCTCGAAGCAGCATAAGACGGGCCAGCATACGACGAAATGTCGTCACTATGTGGAGCGGGCGGTGCCGGTGGCAACGCCCGCCGCCGAGGTGCCACGATTAGGACCGAAACGGTTGATAACGGTGTCACTATAAAAGATTGAATTCTGACAATTTTGTCATTGATCTGACCCATCGGCGGCGTATCAACGGACAGCCAGCGGGAGTGGCATGCAATGAGTCGAGGGGACGATACCTCGCGCTCCGCGACGCGGAGCGCGGACGATGGACTTGTGGCTTTCGCCACGGTCTTGGCGATGCATCGCATTGCGGTCGATCCTGATCAGCTACGTCACAGTCTTGGTCACCATGACGCTGTCTCGGCGGATGAGTTGCTCAGGCTTGCCACGCGTCAGGATGGTGTTCGCGCCAAGGCGATCAGCACCACGTACGAAAAGCTGGCGCGCTTGCCGCTGCCGGCGCTGGCGGATGGACCGGGAGGCTGGTTCGTCCTCGGCCGAATAGCTGACGATGCAGCGTTGGTGCAGCGGCCTGGTTCTGCCCCGGAGCGGCTAGACCGACAAGCACTCGACGCGGCGTGGTCGGGTACCCTGATCCTTATCACGACGCGCGAAGGCGTCGCTGGCGCAGCCGGAAGGTTCGACGTAACCTGGTTCATCCCACAGATCGTGCGCTACCGTCGGCTGATCGGCGAGGTTCTGCTAATCACGCTGGCGCTCAACCTGCTTGGCCTGGCCGCGCCGCTGTTCTTCCAGAACGTGATCGACAAGGTGCTGGTGCATAACACCCTGGCGACACTTCAAGTGCTGTCAATCGGGTTTGTGGCTGTCTCTGCATGGGAGGTTGTATTCGGATGGCTGCGCACGCGGCTCTATTCCGAAACCAGTCAGAAACTTGATGTCGAACTCGGCTCCAAACTGTTCCGCCATTTGCTCAGTCTGCCATTGTCATATTTCGGGGCGCGCCGCGTTGGCGACACCGTTACTCGGGTGCGACAGCTCGAATCGATCCGCGAATTCCTGACCAACGCCTCGCTGTCGGTGCTGGTCGACCCGGCGTTCACGATCGTGTTTCTCGTCGTGATGTGGATCTATTCCACGACCTTGTTCTGGATCGTCGTGCTCACGATCCCCGCCTACATCGTCGTATCGCTGCTGGTGACAGGACCGCTGCGGCGTCTGCTCAACGACAAGTTCGAGCGGGGTTCGGCCAACAACGCGCTGCTGGTCGAGAGCGTATCCGGCATGCAGACGGTCAAGGCTTCGGCCGTCGAACCGCAATGGCAGGAGCGCTGGGAACGGCAGTTGGCTGGATACAGCGCGGCCAACCAGCGCGTCATCAATCTCGGCAACACTGGTAGTCAGGCCGTGCAGTTCATCTCAAAAATCAGCCTCGCCGCGATCTTTTTCTTCGGCGCGCGAGGTCATCGCCGGGACGCTGACGGTCGGCGGGCTGGTCGCGTTCAACATGTTCGCGCAGCGCGTTTCCGGTCCGGTTATCCGCATGGCGCAGCTGTGGCAGGACTTTCAGCAAGTACGACTGTCGATCGACCGTCTCGGAGATGTGCTCAACGCGCCCGCGGAGCCGGGGGCCGGCTCGAAGGTCGCGCTGCCGAAATTGCGCGGCGAAGTGCGGTTCGAAGGCGTGAAGTTTCGCTATGGGCTGGAGGGTCCGTGGACGCTTGAGGACATTGACTTCCATCTGCCGCCCGGCACCACGATCGGCATTGCCGGATCGTCGGGCTCGGGTAAATCGACGCTGACCAAGCTGTTGCAACGCCTATACACGCCGGCTGCGGGGCGCATCCTGATCGACGGAGTCGACATCGCACAGATCGACCCCGCGTGGCTCCGACGGCAGATCGGCGTGGTGCTTCAAGAGAATCTGCTGTTCAACCGCTCGATCCGGGAGAATATCGCGCTCGCCAACCCGGCAATGCCGCTCGAAAGCGTCATGGCGGCGGCGCAGCTCTCGGGTGCCCACGACTTCATCCTTACATTGCCTCACGGCTATGACACCATCATCGAGGAGCGCGGGGTCAATCTCTCTGGCGGGCAACGCCAGCGCATCGCCATCGCCCGTGCGCTGGTCACGCAGCCGCGCATCCTGATCCTCGACGAAGCAACTTCGGCGCTCGATGCCGAGAGCGAGGAGATCATCCAGAAAAACCTGAAAGCGATGGCGCGGGGCCGCACAGTCCTGATCATCGCGCACCGGCTGTCGGCAATCCGGCAGTGCGACCGGATCATGACGCTCGAGCGCGGGCGCATCGTCGAGGTGGGTTCGCACGATGAGCTGCTACAGCGCGGCGGGCGCTACGCCAGTTTGCATCGGCGACAGATGGGCGTTGCGGGGGATGCGGCATGAACGATCTCGCGGCATTGGGACATCGCGCGACACGCGCTCGCCGACGAGAAGGCGCGCAAGAACACGTTGTTCAAGTCTGACGAGACGGCGTTCCTGCCCGCGGCATTGGAAATCATTCAGACACCCGTATCGCCAACCGCGCGCGCAACGACGTGGGCGCTGCTGATCCTGCTTGTTGCCACGATCGCCTGGATGACGTTCGGCGAAATCGACGTGGTTGCGTCGGCGCCCGGCAAATTGATTCCAGTCGATAGCGTAAAACTGATCCAGCCGGCCGAACCTGGTGTGGTCCGCGCGATCCTTGTCCGTGACGGGCAGCATGTGCGTGCCGGCCAGCCGCTGGTCGCGCTCGATCCGACCGTATCGACCGCCGCGGCCGCGCAGGCTCAGAAGGCGCTTGAAACGGTAATGTTGGACGCGGCTCGTGCGCGAGCGATACTCTCCGGTCTCGATGGACACGGGCTGGCGTTCGCGTCTCCGCCGGGTACCGCGCCGGAAGTCGTGGCGACGCAGGTCGCGCTCGCCCGCGCGCAGTTTGCCGACATTCAAGCAACCGCAGCAACACATCGCGCGGATCGTCAAGCGTCCGTTGCTACGCGGAACGAGGCCCAAGTTCAGGCCGCGAAGCTGACCGAGACGCTACCGCTGCTCGACGAGCAGATCGCAGCCAATGAACAACTCCTCGCGAAAGGCTATGTCTCCAAGCTCAAGGTCATCGAGATGCGCCGCCAGCGCCTAGCGAGCGGACGGGATCGGGATGCGGCAATCCAGACCGCGAACAAGGCGTCGGCGCAGATGGCGGGGGCAGGCAGCAGCATCGTGCAGTCAAGCGCGGAGGCGCGCGCACGTGTCCTAGCCGATCTTACCAAGGCCGATTCTGACATCAAGCTTCGCCGCGAGGAACTATTAAAGGCAATACAGAAATCAAACCTTCAGACACTGACGAGTCCGGTAGACGGAGTGGTGTCGCAGCTAGGCTCAGGACCTATTAAGTGGTTGCGGAGGAAACGGCGGTTTGATTCATTGG
>CAXTJX010000046.1:0-21339 GCA_964244765.1 uncultured Sphingomonas sp.
CAAACTCGCCAGCATCATGCCATGGCTCAAATGATTAGAGCGTCACTACAGCCTAAGGTGAGAAATCCGAAGGGGGAAATGCCGGGCGGTCAGGTCTTCATGTTGCTCGATACATTGGTGAAGGTCGTCTTGAGCTTGTTGCCCAGTCCCTGCATGGCGGCGATGGCCGCCACGGCGATGAGCGCCGCGATCAAGCCGTATTCGATTGCGGTGGCACCGCGACTGTGTCGCAGCACCGTTACCAATATCTTCAGCATCGCGTTGGTCCCGGTAAAGAAAAGGGCGACGAAACAATGGTCTCGCCGCCCCGGTAACGAAGGGTCTTCGAAAGATCAGGTCTTCATGTTGCTCGATACGTTGGTGAACGTCGTCTTGAGCTGGTTGCCGAGGCCCTGCATCGCGGCGATGGCGGCGACAGCGATGAGTGCGGCGATCAGGCCGTATTCGATGGCGGTCGCGCCCTTCGAATTCTTGATGAAATTGCGGATGGTCTTCATGATTCCGGTCTCCGTTGGTGATGTCTTCAGTACCCGGTCGGACCGGCAGACCGGACCAACAACGGCCGTTCTACAAAGGCAGGGTTGAGAAAAGTTTAAGCCGGACGGAACTTTTTTCGCAGGACGGACCTCATGTACCGGCGCGGGCGGTGGCGACCGCCGTGTTGATGTTGCCCCACATGCCCACGGTGGTATTCGCGACGCCTTGCAGCGACGCGATCATGGCGATGACGATCAGCGCGACGATCAAACCGTATTCGATGGCGGTGCCACCCTTGCGATCGCGCAGCAGTCGTCTTGTCGTATCCACGATCATGCGGTTTCCGTCCGCTAGTGCCACCCGGCACGAATCCCTAAAGCGAGAGGCTTAACGAATGGCTAAATCCGTCATCGCCGCGGCTGTCCGGCCGCCGCTGTTCGTGGTCGCGGCGGCGCTGGTCGACGCGGCGGGACGGGTGCTCGTCCAGCAGCGCCCGCCGGGCAAGGCGATGGCGGGCTTGTGGGAATTTCCCGGCGGCAAGGTCGAACCCGGCGAGACGCCGGAGGCGGCGCTGGTGCGCGAGCTGGCGGAGGAACTCGGCATCGCGGTAGCGGAGGCGGCGCTGTCGCCGCTGACCTTCGCCAGCGCGCCCCTGGTCGACCGGCAGTTGTTGTTGCTGCTGTATTTGTGCCGCGCCTGGGTGGGCGAGCCGCAGGCGCTCGACGCCATCGCGCTGGGCTGGCACGCGCCGGCCGAGCTGCGCACGCTGGCGATGCCGCCGGCGGACCTGCCGTTCGTCGTCATATTGGAGACGGCGTTAACCAAGTCCTGAGCATATCGTGCTACGACGATGCTGTTCGGGAAAGGGCGGAAATGCGCGACGAAAGCGAGAAACGGTGGAGGCCCGACCGGGAATCGAACCCGGGTGCAAGGATTTGCAGTCCTCTGCGTCACCACTCCGCCATCGGGCCCCGCTGCGCTGCCGGGAGGCGCGCTACTGCAAGCGTGCGCCGTCGCTGTCAACCGCCCCGCGCGGTTTGGGCACCCGAAAAGCACGCAGGCATCGCTTGGCGAACCGCCGCCGCCGCGATAGAAGCACCTGCGGCAATCAAGTGTATCGTGCGACTAAAGCAGTTGTGCACATGGATATCCGAGTGAGGGTGGCAGCATGAATCTCGAGTCCGGCAAGCGCGATCTCCGCGCGCCCGATGCGGTGGCGATGCGCCACGCGATGGTGGCGAGCCAGTTGCGCACCAACGCGGTGAGCGATGCCCGCGTCGTGGCGGCGATGGACACCGTCGCGCGCGAGGATTTTCTGCCGGTGGCGGTCGCCGGGCTGGCGTATCGCGACACCGCCGTGCCGCTCGGCCACGGCCGGGCGCAGAATGTGCCGATCGCCACGGGACGCTTGCTGACGCAAGCCGAACTGCGTCCCGGCGACCGCGTACTGCTGATCGGCGCGGCGGGGGGCTATACCGCCGCCGTGCTCGCGCATCTGGCGGCGTCGGTGGTGGCGGTCGAGAGCGATCCGGCGCTGGCCGCGCTCGCGCGCACCGCGCTGGCCGGCATCGCGGCCGTCACGCTGGTGGAAGGACCGCTCGCCGCCGGCCATGCCGACGCCGCGCCGTACGACGTGCTGGTCGTCGACGGCGCAGTCGCGGCGCTGCCGGACGCGCTGGTCGCGCAAGTCGCGGTCGGCGGGCGCGTTGTCGCCGGTATCATCGATCGCAGTGTCACGCGGCTGGCCGCCGGACGGCGCACCGCGGGCGGCTTCGCCTTGCTCGATTTCGCCGATGTGGATTGCGTGCCGCTCCCCGGCTTCGCGCAGCCTCGCCCCTTCACCTTCTAAGTTTCGAAAGAGCCGCGACGATGCGATCCCTATCCTTTCCGATCGGCGCGGCGGCGCTGGCGCTCGCCGCGCCGCTTTCCGCGGAGACGCTGCGCGACGCGCTGGTCAAGGCGTACGCGACCAACCCGACGCTCGCCGCGCAGCGCGCCAATGTCCGCGCGATCGACGAGAATGTGCCGATCGCGCGGTCGCAGGCGCTGCCCGCCCTCAACGCGACCAGCAACTATACCGAAAACGTCATCGCCTCGTCGACCACCTTCGTCTCGCCGCCGCGCCAGGCGACGGCGGGCGTTACCCTGTCGCTGCCGATCTATGCCGGCGGGGCAATCCGCAACAGCGTGCGCGCGGCGCAGACGCGCGTCGACGGTGGACAGTTCAGCTTGCGCGGGACCGAATCCGACCTCTTCGGCAACGTTGTAGCCGCTTATATGGACGTGATCCGCGACGAGGCGATCGTCGGGCTCAACACGCAGAACGTGAAGGTGCTCGACGTCAACCTCCAGGCGAGCCGCGACCGGTTCCAGGTCGGCGACCTGACCCGCACCGACGTCGCGCAGTCCGAGGCGCGCTTGGCGGTCTCGCGCAGCCAGTTGCAATCGGCACAGGCGCAACTGATCTCCAGCCGGGAAAGCTATATCCGCTATGTCGGCTCGGAGCCGGGCACGCTCGATACGCCGCCGGGACTGCCGCATCTGCCGGCCGATCCCGATACCGCGGTCGAGGTGGCGTTGCGCAACAACCCGACGCTGCTCGCCGCCGGCAAGGCGCGCGACGCGGCGGGGTATGACATCGGCGTGGCGCGGGCCAATCGCCTGCCGCGGGTGAGCGTCAATGTCGGCGGCAATTACACCAATTATCTCGGCTCGCTCGGCGCGGGCACCGGCTTTTCCACGTCACAGGCCGGCACGGCGGGAACGGTGGGGCTGGGCCTGACGCTGCCGCTGTTCCAGGGCGGCCGCCCCGCCGCGCAGATCCGCCAGGCGCAGGACGCGCGGCTCCAGGCGATCGAACGCGTGACCGAGACCGAGCGCGGCGTCATCGCGCAGGCGCGCTCGGCCTATGCCGTGTGGAAATCCTCGCTCGAGGTGATCGCGTCGAGCGAAGTGGCGGTCAACGCCAACAAGCTGTCGCTGGAGGGCGTGCGCGCCGAGAACGGCGTCGGCAACCGCACGATCCTCGACATCCTCAATGCCGAGCAGGAATTGCTCAATTCGCAAGTCACGCTGGTGACGGCGCGGCGCGACGCGTACGTGGCGGGCTTCGCGCTGCTCGCGGCGATGGGCGAGGCGGAGGCGCGCGACCTCGGGCTGGACGGCGGGCCGCTCTACGATCCGGCGGTGCACTACCGGGAATCGCGCGGGCGGATCTGGGATTTCTCGTCCGATGCCGACCCGGCGGTGACCGGCACGCGGACCAACGCGACGCGCCCGCAAGGCTCGCAGGTGACGCGTCCGCTCGACCCGCTGCTCGACGCCCCGGTTGACAGGACCGCGCCACTTACCGCAGGGAAAGCGACGAAGAACCGCTAGCAGCGGAACAGGCAGTCGCGGGGATTTTTCGATGGGCGATATCAGCGCTGAACCGTCGATGGAGGACATCCTCTCCTCGATCAAGCGCATCATCGCCGAGGAAAGCGACCCGGTGGCGGGTCGGCCGCGCCGCCCGGCGGCGCGTCCCGTCGCCGCCACGTCCGAACCGCGCCCGTTCGACCGCGAGGAAGTGCTCGAACTGAACGAACCCGCGCCGGAACCGCTCCATATGCCGGAACCGCTCCATGTGCCCGAACCGACCCGTGTGCCGGAAGCGCGCGAGCCTCTCGCGCAGCCTGCACCCCTCGCCGCGCCCTTGTCTGCGGCACCCGTACCCGCCGACGCGATCCTGTCGCAGCGTACCGCCGAGGCGAGCCGCGGCCCGCTCGATGCGCTGTCGCGGCTGGTGGTGAAGCCGGAGGCCGCCGGCAGCGACACGCTCGAAGGCATGGTGCGCGAGATGCTGCGCCCGATGCTCAAGGACTGGCTCGACGCGCATCTGCCGACGATGGTCGAGGCGATGGTCGCGCGCGAGATCGAGCGGATCACGGGCAAGTAGGCCGGTTGCCCCGGTCGCGGGGTTCTGCTGTAACCTGTCCATGAAGATGCTTCTTGTCGTGGCCGCCCTGACGGCCGCTCCGTTCGCGCTCGGCGTTTCGGTTCCCGCGCCTGCCCGCCCGCTCACCATCGACGACGTGACGATGCTGTCGCGCGTGTCCGCGCCCGCCGTTTCGCCCGACGGGCGCTGGCTGGTGTGGCAGCAGCGCGAGACCGACCTCGCCATCGACGGCGGACGGTTCGATCTGTGGCGGCTCGATCTGGCGAAGAAGGGCGCGGCGCCCGAGAAACTGGTCGCCGAAGCCGACGTCGACGAAACCGCGCCGCAATTCTCCGCTGACGGCAGGACCGTCTATTTCCAGTCCGACAAGGGCGGCGGCGACGCGGTGTGGTCGGTCGGCGTCACGGGCGGCGCGGCGATGCGATTGACGCAGTTCAAGGGCGGGATGGACGGCTTCAAGGTCTCGCCGAAGGGGGACAGGCTGCTGGTCTGGGCCGACCGCAAGCCGGGCACGCCGAGCCTCGCGCCGGCGGTGGAGAAGAAGGACCCCGTCGCCGGCAACGCGCGCACTTACGACCGCATGTTCGTGCGGCATTGGGCGAGCTGGGCGGACGGCACGCGCTCGCAACTGTTCGTGCTGCCGCTGAACGCCATGGGCGCAAGCGGTGACGGCGTCGCGATCGAGGGGGGACTGATCGGTGACACGCCGTCCAAGCCGTTCGGCGGGGGCGAGGAAGTGTCGTGGAGCGCGGACGGCAGGACCGTGTTCTTCGCGTTGCGGGAGGCTGGGCCGGACACCAGGCCGATGGAGCCGCTGTCGACCAATCTCGACATCTTCGCCGCACCCGCCGACGGCTCCGCCGCGCCGGTCAATCTGACCGACGCGAACGACGCAATGGATAACCTTCCCACCGCGTCGCCGGACGGTAAGTACCTCGCATATTTCGCGATGAAGCGTCCCGGGTACGAAGCCGACCGGCAAGTGCTGATGCTGCGCGACCTGAAGACCGGCACCGTCCGCGCGCTGACCGAAAGCTGGGACCGCTCGATCGTTTCGATCGCGTGGAGTCCCGATGCGAAGGCGATCTTCGTCACCGCCGAGGATACGCAGGAGACGCCGATCTGGTCGGTCTCGCTCGCCACCGGCAAGGTCGCGCGGCTGACGCAGGCGGGCAATGTCTCAGCCGTCGTACCGACCGCGAAGGGCGTCGTGTTCGCGATGAATTCGCTGACTGCGCCGGACGATTTCTACTGGCTGTCGGGAACGAATACGAAGCGGCTGACTTCGGTCAATGCAGCGAAACTGGCGGGCGTGGACATGCCGAGCGTGACTCGGTTCAGTTTCAAAGGCGCAAATAACGACACTGTCTGGGGCTATGTTGTGCAGCCCATGGACGAAGACCCATACATTGACGATCCCCGGCGCGGACGAAAAAGTGTCCACATCGCTTATAACGGTCGTAAACTACCAATCGCCTTCATGGTCCACGGTGGCCCGCAAGGGTCGAGCAACAATAGCTGGTCGTATCGCTGGAACCCGGCGGTGTTCGCGGGGCGGGCTACGGCCTGGTCGCGGTCGATTTCCACGGGTCGACCGGCTACGGCCAGAAATTCACCGACGATATCCGCAACAATTGGGGCGGCTCGCCGCTGGAGGATTTGCAGGCGGGCCTAAAGGCCGCGACCGACAAGTTCCCCTGGCTCGACGGCGACAAGGCCTGCGCGCTCGGCGCGTCGTACGGCGGCTATATGATGAACTGGATCGAGGGCCGGTGGCCGGATCGCTTCAAGTGCATCGTCCAGCATGACGGCGTGTTCGACGCGCGCGCGATGGCGTACGAGACCGAGGAACTATGGTTCGACGAATGGGAGCATGGCGGGCATCCCTATCATGAGGACCCCGCCGCGTTCGAGAAGTGGAACCCGGTCAATCATGTGCCGGCGTGGAAGACGCCGCAGCTCGTCATCACCTCGGAAGGCGATTACCGCATCCCCTACACGCAAGGCATCGCCGCCTTCACCGCGCTGCAACGGCGCGACATCCCCTCGCGACTGGTGGTGTTCCCCGGCGGCAGCCACTGGGTACTCAAGCCCAAGGAAAGCCGCCAATGGTATGGCGAGGTGCTGGGGTGGCTGGGGAAGTGGACGGGGACGAAATAGCTGATCTTCCTACCCCCGCCACCCTCGCGAGAGCGAGATATTGGCTCTGGTGGTATCGAATCGCGCCAAGCGGTCATGCCTTGGACTGAACGGCGCACCTCGCTAGAGCGGCACCATGACCGAATTCCCCAAAACCTTCGACCCTGCCGAAATCGAGCGCCGCTGGTACGCGCATTGGGAGACGAGCGGCCAGTTCCGGCCGGACCGGCCCGGCGCGGAGCCGTGGACGATCGTCAACCCGCCGCCCAACGTGACGGGATCGCTGCACATCGGCCATGCGCTCGACAATACTTTGCAGGACATCCTGACCCGGCACGCGCGGCTTACGGGCAAGGATGCGCTGTGGGTGGTCGGCACCGATCATGCCGGCATCGCCACGCAGATGGTGGTCGAGCGGCAGATGGCGCTGCGCCAGCAGAAGCGCGGCGATTTATCGCGCGAGGAGTTCGTCGCGAAGGTGTGGGAATGGAAGGAGGAGAGCGGCGGCGAGATCACGCAGCAGCTCCGCCGGCTCGGCTGCTCGATGGACTGGGCGAACGAGCGCTTCACGATGGACGAGGGCTTTTCGAAGGCCGTGCTCAAGGTGTTCGTCGATCTGTACGACGAGGGCCTGCTGTACCGCGACAAGCGGCTGGTGAACTGGGACCCCGGCCTCGGCACCGCGATCAGCGATCTCGAGGTGGAGACGCGCGAGGTGAAGGGCAGCTTCTGGCATCTGCGCTATCCGCTCGCCGATGGGGCGGGCTATATCGAGGTGGCGACGACGCGGCCCGAGACGATGCTCGCCGACATGGCGGTGGCGGTGAACCCGTCGGATGCGCGCTATACTGCGCTGATCGGCAAGGAAATTCGCTTGCCGATAACGGGTCGGCTCATCAAGGTCATCCCCGACGAGCATGCCGATCCCGAACTCGGATCGGGTGCTGTGAAGATCACGCCGGGGCATGACTTCAACGATTTCGACGTGGGCAAGCGCGCCGGCATGAAGGCGGGCGAGATGCTCAACATGCTCGATGCCAAAGCGCAGGTGACGCAAACGGCGGACGGGCTGATCCCGGCGGAACTGCTGGGCCTGACCACGGCGGAAGCGCGCAAGCTGGTGGTGCGGCGGCTGAAGGACGAGGGCTTCCTCGTGCCCCATGTCGACAAGGACGGCACCGCGCACGACGCCGAGCCGCGCACGATCCAGACGCCGTACGGCGACCGCTCCGGCGTGGTGATCGAACCGTGGCTGACCGACCAATGGTATGTCGACGCGGCGACGCTGGCGAAACCGGCGATCGAGGCGGTGCGCTCGGGCGCGATCGAGATCGTGCCCAGGACGTGGGAGAAGACTTTCTTCAACTGGATGGAGAACATCCAGCCGTGGTGCGTCTCGCGGCAGCTTTGGTGGGGGCACCGGATTCCGGCGTGGTTCGCCGATGACGGCCGCATCTTCGTCGCGCTGACCGAGGCCGACGCGCAGGCGCAAGCCGGCGACGGCGTCGCTTTGCGGCAGGATCCCGATGTCCTCGACACCTGGTTCTCCTCCGCGCTGTGGCCGTTCGCGACGATGGGGTGGCCGGACCAAGAATCCCCCTCCCGCTTACGGGAGGGGCTAGGGGAGGGGAGTGCCGCGAGCGCTGCCGGTGTCGAACTGCCCTCCCCCAGCCCCTCCCGCTTGCGGGAGGGGAGTCTTGGCGGTCGCTACCCCAACGACATCCTCATTTCGGGCTTCGACATTCTGTTCTTCTGGGATGCCCGCATGATGATGCAGGGCATCCACTTCATGGGCGATGTGCCGTTCCGAAAGCTCTACCTGCACGGCCTCGTCCGCGCGGCGGACGGGGCGAAGATGTCCAAGTCCAAGGGCAATGTCGTCAACCCGCTCGGGCTGATCGATCGCTACGGCGCGGATGCGCTGCGCTTCTTCATGGCGGCGATGGAGAGCCAGGGCCGTGACATCAAGATGGATGAGAAGCGCGTCGAGGGGTATCGCAACTTCGCGACCAAGCTGTGGAACGCGTGCCGCTTCGCGCAGGCCAACGGCATCGGCGCGAGCACCACGCCGGCGGCGCCGGCGGCGACCCTCGCGGTCAACAAATGGATCATCACCGAGACCATCGCGACCGTCCAGGCGGTCGACCTGGCGCTCGCCGATCTGCGCTTCGACGACGCGGCGAACGCGGTCTATCAGTTCGTGTGGAGCCGGTTCTGCGACTGGTATCTGGAGCTGATCAAGCCGGTGCTGTCTCCCCTCGCGCCTGCGGGAGGGGCTGGGGGAGGGGACTCTCAAACGAGTGCGCCGCCGGCGGAAATACCCTCCCCCAACCCCTCCCGCGAAGGTGGAGGGAATGACGAGGAGACGAGGCTGGTCGCGGGCTGGGTGATCGACCAGATCCTCGTGCTGCTCCACCCGTTCATGCCGTTCATCACCGAGGAACTGTGGCACGCGATGGGGCCAAGGGAGACCGACCTGATCGTCGCGCGCTGGCCGATGGCGGATGCGCGCTCGATCGATCCGGAGGCGAGCCGGGAGATCGCCTGGCTGATCGAGCTGATCACGGCGATTCGCGCCGCGCGAACCGAACTGGGCATCGCGCCCGGCATCAGGATGCCGCTTTACGTCTATAGCGACGACGCGACCTTGCGGGCACGAATCGACCGGCAAGCGGACGCGTTGCTCCGCCTCGCGCGGTTGAACCGGACGCAGTTCATGCGGTCGGTTTCGGGCCTGACCCCCGATGGCGGGCTTGGCGCCGAAGGGCCGGCGATCACGGTGGTCGTCGATGGCGTCAGCTACAAGCTCCCGCTCGAAGGCATCATCGACCTCGACGCCGAGCGTGCGCGCCTGACCAAGGCGATCGCGGCGGCCGAGAAGGAACGCGACGCACTCGCCGGCCGCTTGTCCAACGCCAGTTTCGTCGAACGCGCCAAGCCCGAAGCGGTCGACAAGGCGCGCGCCGACCATACCGACAAGGCCGCCGAGGCCGACCGGCTGAGCGCGGCGCTGGGGCGGTTGGGGTAGACCGGACTATCGTCACCCCGGACTTGTCCCGGGGTCTGCCTTGCCCCAAAGGCAAGCGATATCACGCGTGCGGCACGGGATGCCGGAACAAGTCCGGCATGACGGAGTAGGCGAGGCCATGGCATCCACCCCGACCCGCGCCGCGCCGCGCGACCTCACCACCGGGCCGATCGCGATGACGCTGCTGGCGTTCGCGCTGCCGACGCTCGGGTCGAACATCCTGCAATCCCTGAACGGGTCGATCAACACGATCTGGGTGGGGCGTTTCCTCGGCGAGGGGGCGGTCGCGGCGACGGCCAACGCCAATACCATCATGTTCCTGATGTTCGCGCTCGTGTTCGGCTTCGGCATGGCCTCGACCATCCTGATCGGCCAGTCGATCGGGCGCCGCGATGTCGATGCGGCGAAGCGCGCGTTCGGCGCGTCGATCGGGCTGGTGATGAGCGGCGCGGTGGTGATCGCGGTGCTCGGCTGGATCTTCGCGCCGCACATCCTGGAGATGCTCGCCACGCCGCCCACGGTGCTGCCGCTGGCGCTGGCGTATCTGCGCGTGATCTTCCTCGGCCTGCCCGCCTCGATGCTGCTGATCCTGCTCAGCATGGCGCTGCGCGGGATCGGCGATTCGATCACGCCGTTATGGTTCACCGTGCTGAGCGTGCTGCTCGACAGCGGGTTGAACCCGGTGTTCATCCGCGGCTGGTTCGGCATGCCGGCGCTGGGCATCGCCGGGTCCGCGCTGGCGACGCTGATTTCGGCCTATGTCGCGTCGCTGGGGCTGCTGGCCTATGTCTATGCCCGCGATTTGCCGATCCGGCTGCGCGGCGCGGAAGTGCGCTACCTGCTGCCCTCCGCCGCGCTGGCCCGCACGATCCTGGCCAAGGGCTTGCCGATGGGCGCGCAGATGCTCGTCGTCTCGGTCGCGGCGCTGGCGATGACGGGCCTCGTCAACCGTTATGGCGTGGAGACCAGCGCGGCGTACGGCGTGTCGATGCAATTGTGGGGCTATATCCAGATGCCCGCGCTGGCGGTCGGCGCGGCGGTGAGCAGCATGGCGGCGCAGAACATCGGGGCGGGGCAGTGGGGCCGGGTCGATCGCATCACGCTGTCCGGCCTCGTCTTCACCATGCTGCTGACCAGTACCATGGTCGTGCTGATCATCGCGTTCGATCGCCCGGTGATGGCGCTGTTCCTGGGCGGTCAAAGCGCTGCGCTGCCGATCGCACGCCATATCCAGGTGCTGGCGAGCTGGAACTTCATCGTCTTCGGCATGGTGATGGTGCTGATGTCGACCGTGCGCGCGAACGGTGCGGTATGGGCGCCGCTGACGATGCTGATCGTCGCGATGTTCCCGGTGCGGCTCGGCTTCGCGCTGGCGTTCAAGGACAGTCTCGGCGCGGATTCGCTGTGGTGGAGCTTCCCGATCGGGTCGATCGCCAATCTGGCGATGGCGGCGGCCTATTATCGCTATGGCGGGTGGCGCGACCAGCGGCTGATGGTCGCGGCGACCGAAGCGCACGACCAGGCGCAGACCGGGGCGGAGCCGGGCGGCCGGTTGCACCCGACGGGGTAGGGCGGTCCCGGTGGATCACCAGTTCCGTCGCCCCGGTCTTGTGCCGGGGTCTACCGTGCAGCACGCGCCGCGCTTCGCTTCGTCCTTCACGTCGAGCCGCGCGGTGGACCCGGGCACGAGCCTGTCGTGAGCTTCGTCGAACGGGCCGGAGTGACGACAGTGTCTCAGGAACGCTCCGCCCCCGGCACCATCACCTCGATGATGCCGGGGGCGACGCGGGCCGTCACCGGCGTCATCGCGAGGATCTCGCCGTCGACCGAGATCGGCAGCGGCGGCTCGGTGCGGATACGCAAGCGGGTGCCGATAAATTCCTCGGTCGTCTCGTGCCGCGCGTCCAGCCGCAATACCGTCGCCGCCCAGTTCTTGACCAGGCGGCGCTTCACATGGCCGGTCACCGCCTGCACGACGATGACGCCGTTATCGACCGCCGCCTTGTCGTTGAGCGCGGTGCCGCCATGATACGGCCCGTTGGAGATGCGCACCTCGACCGCGGCGATGCGGCGTTCTGTCGCCCCCTCACCGACGATCAGCATGAACGGCTTGAAGTGCAGGAACTCCCATGCCGCCCAGCCGAGATAGCCGGCGCGGCCGAGATATTTCTTGAGACTGTGCGGAATGGTCCTGGCGATCTGCGGTGCGATGCCGATCGCCGCGCCGTTGGCGAAATAATCGTCGTCGATCATGCCGAGATCGATCCGCTTGAACTGCCCGCCCGCGATCACCGCCACAGCGCCGGAAATATCGAGCGGCACGCCGAGCGTGCGCGCGAAGCTGTTGGCGGTTCCCAAGGGCAGCACGGCGAGCGCGGTGTCGCTGCCGACCAGCTTGTCGACCAGCCCGCTGATCGTCCCGTCGCCGCCGCCGAGGATCATCAGGTCGGGCGTCTTCGCCAGCGCGCGGTCCATCGTCGCTTCCAGGTCGGCGGGGTCGTGGACGGCATGCGCATCGACCGGAAAGGGCAGCCCCTTCATCGCCGCGCAGGCCTGTTCGAACAGGTTTTGGCCCTTGCGGGACCTGGCGTTGACGATCATCGCGGCGGAACTGATTTCGCGCATCGGCGGCTGGGCTTTCGTTGGGAACCGTGCCTGTAGCAGCGACGATTTCGCTTGCGTAACGCTTGCGTCGGCCAAGTCGATCCACCACAAGTCGCGGCCATGACCGCACAATATCCCGCCCTTCGCCTCCGCCGGACGCGCGCCGCCGCGTGGAGCCGCCGGCTGCACGCCGAAACCGTGCTCACGGCCGCCGATCTGATCTGGCCGCTGTTCATCGCCGACGGGACTGGCGTGGAGGAGCCGATCGCGTCGCTGCCAGGTGTGTCGCGCTGGTCGGTCGAGGGGATCGTCGCGCGTGGGCGGGAGGCGCGCGATCTCGGCATTGCGTGCGTCGCCCTGTTCCCCAACACGCCGGGGCATTTGCGCAGCGACGGGGGCGAGGAAGCGCTCAACCCCGACAATCTGATGTGCCGCGCGGTGCGCGCGCTCAAGGATGCGGTGCCCGATGTCGGCGTGCTGACCGATGTCGCGCTCGATCCGTACACCGCGCACGGCCATGACGGGCTGATCGACGCCGCCGGTTACGTGATGAACGACGCGACGTCCGAGGTGCTGGTCGCGCAGGCGCTCAACCAGGCGGCGGCGGGGGCGGACATCATCGCGCCGTCCGACATGATGGACGGCCGCATCGGCGCGATCCGCGACGTGCTGGAGGGCACGGGGCATCACAATGTCCAGATCATGTCCTATGCCGCGAAATATGCCAGCGCGTTCTACGGCCCGTTCCGCGATGCGGTCGGCTCGCGCGGGCTGCTCAAGGGCGACAAGAAGACCTATCAGATGGACTCGGCCAATGCCGAGGAAGCGCTGCGCGAAGTCGCGCTCGATCTTGCCGAGGGCGCCGACAGCGTGATGGTCAAGCCCGGCCTGCCGTATCTCGACATCGTCACGCGGGTGAAGGCGGCGTTCGAGGTGCCGGTGTTCGCGTATCAGGTCTCCGGCGAATATGCGATGATCGAGGCCGCCGTCGCGGCGGGCGCGGCCGAGCGCGACCCGATGGTGCTGGAGACGCTGATGGCGTTCAAGCGCGCGGGCTGTTCCGGCGTGCTGACCTATCACGCGGCGCATGCGGCGCGGCTGCTGGCCGGGTGATCGAGACCGCACGCCTCGTTCTGCGCCCTTGGCGCGAGGACGACAAGCCGGCGTTCGAGGCGATCGTCAACACGCCGACGATGATGCAGCATTTCGGGGGCGTGCGTCCGCGCGAACAGATCGAAGCGTTGATCGACCGGCAGATGGAGAAGCAGGCCGCCGATGGCCATTGCATGTGGGCGGTCGACACGAAGGCGGACGGGGCGCTTGCCGGCATCTGCGGCCTGCGCCTCGCGGGCATCCGGGGACGCCGGTCGAGCGCGTCCACGAAATCGGCTGGCGCATCGCCGAACGGCATTGGGGGCGGGGGATCGCGCGCGAGGCGGCCGAGGCGAGCCGCGACTGGGGCTGGACGAACACGCCGGCGGAACGCATCGCGGCCTGGACCAACCCCGCCAATGCGCCGTCCCGGGGTCCGATGATCCGGATCGGCATGATCCGGCGGGCCGAACTCGATTTTCGTCACCCGCTCTATCTCGATACCGACGACGTGCTCGGCGACATGATCGTCTATGCGATCGACCGCCCGGCGGGCACATGATGAACGCGCGACGCTGGCGGCCGATGGAGCGCCTGCGCAGGCGGGATTATGCTGAAGAAGATTTTAACCATCCGGCCCTAGCCGTGGCCGATCCGCGCCGGCCCCATGTCCAGTACAGGATCGATCGACCCCGATGACGACCGTCGCTTTTCTGTCCCGCTTCGCCCGTCTGCTGTTCGTGCTGACGATTCTTGCCGGTTCGTTCCTGCTGTTCCTCGTCCAGCCGATGGTCGCGCGGATGGCGCTTCCCCGGCTCGGCGGGGCGCCGGCGGTGTGGAATTCGGCGATGCTGGTCTATCAGGCGCTGCTGCTCGGCGGTTATGCCTATGCGCACTGGCTCGGGCGGCTGACCCCGCGCGCGCAGGCGGCGACCCATCTCGCCTTGCTGCTGGTCGCATCGCTGTGGTTGCCGATTGGCCTCGCTGCGCTGCAACCGGCGCCGGATGCGCAGCCGGCGATCTGGGTGCCGTGGTTGCTGGTGCTGTCGATCGGGCCGCTGTTCTTCGCGATCTCGGCACAGGCGCCGTTGCTGCAACGCTGGTTCAGCCTGTCGCGGCGAGGCGACGATCCGTATGCGCTCTATGCCGCGTCGAACCTAGGCAGCTTCGCCGGGCTGATCGCCTATCCCCTGCTGGTCGAGCCGGGCATGGCGCTGGACGGCCAGCGCGTGCTGTGGAGCAGCGGCTATGTCGCGGTCGCGCTGCTGGTGGCGCTATGCGCCGCGACCTTGCCGCGCGATGAGCCTGCCGCCAGTGCCGCGCCGATCGCCTCCTCGCCGCCGCCGGGCCGCCGCCGCGTCGCGCACTGGATCGTGCTGGCGTTCGTGCCGTCCGGGCTGATGCTCGCGACCTCGACGCTCATCACCACCGACATCGTCGCGATGCCGTTGCTGTGGGTGCTGCCGCTCGGGTTGTACCTGCTGAGTTTCACCATCGCCTTCGCGACCGACCGCACCACCGCCGACATCCAGACGCGGATCGCGCCGATCGCCATTCTGCTGTTCGGCGGTATCCTGGTCGGCGGGATGGCGGGGATGCCGTTCCTCGGCGCGATCATGGCGCTGGCGCTGCTGTTCCTGGTGTCGGTCGCGCTGCACACCGCGCTCTACCGGCTGCGGCCCGAGCCCGACCGGCTGACCGGCTTCTATCTCGCCATGTCGGTCGGCGGCGCGCTGGGCGGGGTGTTCGCTGCGCTGGTCGCGCCGCTGGTGTTCGACTGGACCTATGAATATCCGATCCTGATCCTCGCGGCCGGGCTGCTCGTGCCGCAGCACTATCTGCTCGGTGTGGTGCGGCGGTTGTGGGAAGGCGACGCGCGCCGTCGCCGCATCCTGCTCTATGGGGTGGCGCTGGCGGTGCTCGGGCTGGTCGCGGCGGTGCTGTCGGTGCCGGGACCGGTCGACGGGCCGGGGCCGCTGCAACAGGTCGCGCTGCTGGCGATGGTCGGCATCGGGTTGCTGGCGATCGGCACGCGCCGCGCGTTCGGCATTGCCGTGCTCGGCGCGCTGATCGCGTTCGGCGGGTATCGCGCGGTGCTGATCTCGATGGAGCCGCACGCGCGCACGCGCAGCTATTTCGGCATCTACACGGTGCGCGGCAACGCGACCGAGCACCAGCTCGCGCACGGCACGACGGTGCACGGCACGCAATTGACCGGATCGCCCGCGCGCGAGCGGATGACCACGGCCTATTATGTGCCCGGCTCCGGCGTCGGCCAAGCGATGCGGGCGCTGCCCGCGCTGTACGGCCCCGCCGCGCGCGTCGGCGTGGTCGGGCTGGGGGCGGGGACGCTCGCTTGCTACGCCAGGCCGGGGCAGGCGTGGCGCCTGTACGAGATCGACCCCGCCGTGGTGCGGATCGCACGCGACACCGGACAGTTCAGCTTCCTGTCGCGCTGCCTGCCGCATCCCGACATCGTGCTCGGCGACGCGCGGCTGAACCTGGCGCGCACTGCGGCGGCGTCGTTCGATCTGCTCGCGCTCGATGCCTTTTCGTCGGATTCGGTGCCGATGCACTTGATGACGCGCGAGGCGTTCGCCAGCTATGCGCGGGTGCTGTCGCCACGCGGGCTGCTGCTAGTGCACATTTCGAACCGTTTCCTCGATCTCGAGCCGGTCGTCGCGGCGGCGGCGCAGGGCGGCGGATGGCACGGTGCGGCGCTGTTCTACACGCCGGGCAAGCAGGACAATCCGGCGGCGACCAAGTCGCAATGGATCGCCTTGTCGCGCGATCCCGCCACGCTGCAAATGCTGCAAACCGCCGATGCTTCATGGCGACCGCTGCGCGCGCGGCCGGGGTTCACGCCATGGACCGACGATTATTCGACGATCCTGCCGTTGCTCAAAGGCCTGCCCTGAGAGTCCGTTTGGAAACGCGCTCTCTAGCGCGTTTCCAAACGGACTCTAAGCCCCCGGCAGCCGCGCGCCGATCGCGGCGATTCGTGCCGTTTGCGCGTCGAGCGCCGCCTGCGCGGCGTCATGCAGGGTGGCGATGGCGGGATAGTCCGGCTTGTTATCGGCGGCGCGGGCCAGCGCTATCGCGTCCACGTCGCTGACGATCGACGAGGTGGTGGAGCGATAGCCGTCGAGGCCGCCCAGCGCGGTCTGTGCGGCGATCCAGCGCTCGCCGCCGACCGGATCGCCCTGCGCCGCCGTGGCTAGCTTGTCCGCCATATCCGCCGCCGGGCCGAACGCCGCCACGGTCTCGTCGAGCGAGGCGCGCACTTTTGCCAGATCCGCGTCCACCGCCGGGTCGGGTGCCGCGACCGGCGCCGCGATATCGGGCTCGGCGTCGCTGCGCGTCTCGATCGCGCGCGGCAGCAGCGAGGGGTAGCGCGTCGCGGTCTGCGCCGCGCATCCCGCCGTCGCAAAAGCAAGTGTCAGGACGGCGACGGTGCGGCGGACGGGCTGGGAGGAGCGGTTCATCCGCCTCGCTTTATGCCGATGAGAAAGGCCGCGCAACGCACTTGCGTCCCGCGAAGGACGCCCGTATGAGCACGCCTCCACGCACCCGTAGCTCAGCTGGATAGAGCATCAGACTACGAATCTGAGGGTCGGGCGTTCGAATCGCTCCGGGTGCACCATTCTCCCTTCGGTCAAACGATGTCCCCGGGCCTGATCGTTCGATCTTGCGCTCGTTGGGTGCCAACAACCGCGCCCGTCGCCACAATGCAAAACGCCGACATTCCGGGGAATGTCGGCGTTCCGCTGGTTCGAAAGGCTGAAAGGATCAGGCTTTCATATGGCCGGCGAGGTGCTTGTTCATCTCGAACATCGTCACCTTGTCCTTGCCGAAAACCTTCTTGAGCTTGTCGTCCGCCAGAATCTCGCGCTTGTTGGCGGGGTTCTGCAGGTCGTGCTTCTTGATGTACGCCCACACCTTGCTGATGACTTCGCTGCGCGGCAGCTTGTCGGCGCCGACGATCGCGCCGAGCTCGGCGGATGGCGTGATGGGGGCGAAGATGCCGCCGGTCTTGGGGGCGTCGCTCTTTGCTTTCGCGGGCGCCTTCGCTGTTGGAGTCTTGGCCATGTTGTTTCCTTCCTGTTGTGCCGTTGCAGCCGACATCGGGTTCACGCCTTCTTCAGCGCTGCCCTCTTGTGCGCTGCCTTTCCGCCATTGTCACTCCTAACAATGAATTGCGGATCGTCGGGCGTGGCGGCGACCTTGTGGCCCTTGATCCTGGTTTCGCCGGTCTGTTTCTTCTCGACCGTGCCATGCGCCGTGCCGCCATGCGATTTCCAGGTGACCGCATCGCCCTTCTTCAAATCCGCCATCGTACCGCTCCATTATTCACAAGGGAAAAGCATGGCGCGCGGGAAAGTTGCGTCACGGTCGGGGACGGGCTCGACCGAGCCCGTCCCCGACCCGTCGTCAGAACTTGAAGCGCACCGTGCCGCCATAGGTGCGTGGCTGGTTAGGATAGCCCGAAACGCTGCCCGATTGCGCGACCGACGAGAAGATCGTCGTGATATACTGGTCGTTGGTGACGTTGCGTGCCCAGGCCGAAAGCTCCAGTCCATTGGCGAACTGCAGCGTAGCGGCGAGGTTGAGTTCCTTGACCTCGCGTTTCAGGTTCACGATCGCGGGCAAGGCACTCTCTGCGATCTGCACTGGCGACTGATAGTCGAAATCCGTGCGGAGCAGCAGTTTCAGCGACTCGTTGATCTTCTGCGTAAAGGTGCCGCCGATCGAGACCGAGAATTCGGGAATGCCGGCCGGCCGCGTACCCGTCAAATTCGTCGTGACGACCGTGTAGGTCGGGTTGGGATTGTTTGCGACCGGCGGGTTCGTGCTGTCACCGATCGCGCCGCCGATCGGGAATGAATCGTACTTCGGATCGAGGTAGGTCACCGCGCCGTTGAGCGTCAGCCCGCGCACCGGCGTTACGCTACCGTCGAACTCGATGCCGAAGGTGGACTGTTTCGGGGCGTTGAGCAGCGTGAAGCCGGTGCCGGTGAAGACGTTGCTCTGGAAGCCGGTGATTTGCTGCTGGAAGATCGCGGCGTTGAAGGCGAAGCTGCGATATTGCCCCTTGATGCCGGCTTCGATCACGCGCGACTTTTCGGGTCCGGCGAAACGCGAGCCGGTGGTCAGATTGACCACCGCACGGCCGGCCGTCTTCAGCGCGGCAGCATCCGCCACGCTGGGCCGGCTGTCGCGCGACAGGTTGACCGAGCTCGCCTTGAAGCCCGTCGCATAGGTGGCGTAGACGTTGAGATGACTGTCGATCTTGTACGCCGCACGCAGCGTGTAGGAAAAATTGCCGTCGCTGGTACGCCCGGGCTCGACGGAATTGGGAAGGTTCTGGAACGGCG
Organism: uncultured Sphingomonas sp.; assembly: GCA_964244765.1. Lineage (GTDB taxonomy): Bacteria > Pseudomonadota > Alphaproteobacteria > Sphingomonadales > Sphingomonadaceae > Sphingomonas. The sequence continues at coordinate 18,653 of CAXTJX010000046.1, forward strand.
GCAGGAATTGCAGCGCGCGCAGCCTGGTCGGGCAGGCAGGCGTAGGCGTCGCGCAGCCCAGGGGGTTGGCGGCGACATTGTTCTGGTTGGCATTGGCATAAGCCGTGGCCTGGCCCGCGATGAAGGTGTAGGCGGCCGGATTGGCGCCGGCGAACGCGCCGATCTGTGCCGCGTTGGCCGACACGTTGCTGCCGAGCCCGAGCGCCTGGCCCACGCCGAGGGCGAGCGCACCCTGCTGCAACAACGCGTTACGGAATGGCGCATATTGCGGTGCGTCGAAATCGATCGTGCCGAAAACGTCGGTGTCCCCGACATTGGTCGAAAAGCGCTTGCGGTCGTCGGTATAGTTGAAGCCGGCGGTCAGTGTCAGCCTTTCGACCGGCTTGAAATCGGCGGTGCCGAAGATCGAGAAGCTTTGGTCCTTCAAGGCATATTGCTCGTTCAATCCGGTCCCCGCCTGAAAGAACTTGCCGGTATATTTGCCCGGGTTCCCTTCGAGCGCGCCGAACGTGCTTTCAAGGGACGCGACGTTGATGGCGCAGGTTGCCGCACCGGCTGCCCCGCAGACGCTGTTGCGGATCAGCGCATCGCCATAAGGACGGAACTGCGTGCCCGACTGGATCTGCCCGGTCTGGTTGACTTTTTCGTTGAAATAGAAACCGCCGAGCAGGAAGTTGAAGGGACCGTCGAAGTCCGACGCAAGCCGCACTTCCTGCGTGAAGGTATGGATGCCGAGGCTTGCCTGGTTGCGACCGATCACATCGGCGCCGGTGAAATCCGAATCCTGATTGGTATCGGACTTGATCTCGCGATACGAGGTGATCGAGGTTATGCCGAAATTGCCGAGCGTATAGTCGGCCTGCGCAGACCCGCCGTAATTCTCGATGACGTTCGACGACAGGAAGTTGTTGTAGACCTTGTAGGAGAACGGGTTTTGCGGGTTGATCTTGTCCACGCCCACCGGAGGCAGCACGAAATTGATGATCCCCCCGGTTCCGCCGTTGATGATGTTGCCGGCGACGCAGCAGTTTTCGTCGATCTTGTCGTAATCGCCGATCAGGCGAAGCTTGAAGTCGGCATTGGGCTGGAACAACAATTGGCCGCGAATGCCAAAGCGATCGCGGTCGTTGACACGGGTGTTTTGCTGAGCGTCATAGGCATAGCCGTCCCGGCGGTTGTAATTGCCGCCAATGCTGAATGCGATCGTATCGGTGAGTGGGCCGGTGACGGCGCCCTTGAGTATGACGGCGTTGTAATTGCCGTACGTCGCCTCGGCCGATCCGCCGAACTTGAAGGCGGGTTCCGCCGTTACGATGCTGATGATGCCGGCCGATGCGTTCTTGCCGAACAACGTCGATTGTGGCCCGCGCAGCACCTCGATGCGCTTGAGGTTGGGCAAGTCGGAGATTTGCGCGGCGGAACGCGAGCGGTACACGCCGTCGATGAACACGCCCACCGATGGTTCGATGCCGGCGTTGTTGGCGCCGTTGCCGAAGCCGCGGATGATGAAGTTGGTGTTGGCCGAACTTTGCAACTGGTTGACGCGCAGCGACGGCACGACGCTCTGCAAGTCCTTCAGGTCGCGGATCTGCGCTTGCTCGATCGTCGCGCCACTCGTCACGGAGACGGCGACCGGGGTATCGAGCAGGGTGCGTTCGCGCTTGGTGGCGGTGACGATGATGTCATCATTGTTGCTAGTCGTATCGGCTTGGACCAGCGGCGCAGCGGGCCTATCCTGCGGGACGGGCGGTGCGGTCGTCACGCCGGTTTGCGCAAAAGACGGCACGGCATAAAGCATCGCGATTGCAGACGCGGCGAGCAGTTCGTATTTCTTCATGTGGCATCCCCTTGCTGGCCGCGGTCGGTCTTTGCCGGCTAACGGTTTTCGAATATTCGGTTTTGTGAAATAGCGTCTCGCGGAATCACTCGTCAATGCCATAATCGTCAGGGAAACTGCGGGGTTGCGCCGCCGTGGCCCAAATGAGACAGTTTCGAATCAAGACCAAATTCATGCTGCAGTACGGCGAAACGCGGTTGCCGTAACGTCCGGTGGCAGACACTCGAGAAGGAATTACGATGGCGTACGATACGGACGGACGGGGAAACGGCGATCTGGTCGCGCCGCCGGCCAAGATTGCGGTGCCGCCCGAGGTCGCCGAGGCGGTGCGGACGCTGATCCGCTGGACCGGCGACGATCCCACGCGCGAAGGCCTAGTCGACACGCCGCAGCGAGTCGCGCGCGCCTGGAAGGAATATTGCTCGGGCTATGGCGACGACCCGGCCTATCATCTTTCGCGGATCTTCGAGGAAGTCGGCGGGTATGACGAGATCGTATTGCTCAAGAACATCCCGTTCCAGTCGCATTGCGAACATCATATGGCGCCGATCATCGGCAAGGCGCACATCGCCTATCTGCCCGGCAATTATGTCGTGGGTATTTCGAAACTGGCGCGCGTGCTCCACGCCTTTGCGCGGCGGCTGCAAGTGCAGGAGCGGCTGACGGCGGAAGTGGCGGACTGCATCTGGGACAATCTCAAGCCCCTCGGCGTGGCGGTGGTGATCGAGGCGAGCCACGCCTGCATGACCGCGCGCGGCGTGCGCACGCCGGGGGTGGCGATGGTGACGAGCCGGATGATGGGCGTGTTCCGCGACGACGAGCGCAGCCGCAAGGAAGTGCTCGCGCTGAT
>CAXTJX010000047.1:0-21142 GCA_964244765.1 uncultured Sphingomonas sp.
CGTAGATCGACGAATAGGTGCCGACGAAGATGCCGAGGATCATCGCCGCGGTGAAGCCGCGCAGCACATGCCCGCCGAAGATCAGCAGCGCGAACAGCGCCAGCAGGATGGTCAGCGAGGTCATCACGGTGCGCGGCAGCGTCTCGTTGACCGACAGATCGACGATGCCGGGCATGTCCATCTTGCGATAGCGCCGCATGTTCTCGCGGATACGGTCGTCGATCACGATCTTGTCGTTGATCGAATAGCCGATGATGGTCAGCACCGCCGCGACGATGTTGAGGTCGAATTCGAACTGCGTCAGCGCGAAGAAGCCCAGCGTCATCAGCACGTCGTGCACGATCGCGACGACGGTGGAGACGCCGAACTGCCATTCGAAGCGGAAGATCGCGAACAGGCCGATGCCGACCACCGCGAGCACGACCGCGAGCACGCCCTTCCAGATCAGTTCGTCGGAGACCTTGCCGCTGACCGAATCCTGCTTGGAGAAGGTCGCGTCGGGGAACGCCTTGTTCACCGCCGCCTGCACTTGCGCGACGACGCGGTTGGTCGCCCCCGCGTCGGTGTCCCCGGGCGGCGGCAGCTTGATCGAGACGGTCTTGCCGTCACTGCCCACGGTTTGCAGGCGCACTTCGCCCAGGTGCAGCCGGTCGACCGTCGTGCGCAGCGTATCGAGCGAGGGCGGGCTGGCGAACTTCTCCTCGATCATCAGCCCGCCGACGAAATCGACGCCGAGGTTGAGCCCGCGCGCGAAGACCAGGCCGACCGCCGCGATCGAGAGCAGCAGGGTGAGCGCGAACGCCCAGGTCCGCAGCGAGACGAACGGCAGGTTGGTGTTGTCGGGGACGAGTTTCAGCAGGCGCATGATATCCGGCCGTTCAAATGTTCATGGTCGCGGGGCGGTTGCGGCGGATCCACAGCACGACCAGCATCCGCGTGAAGGTGACGGCGGTGAACACCGAGGTCGCGATGCCGATCAGCAGCACGACCGCGAAACCCTTCACCGGCCCGGACCCGAGCAGCAGCATGATGACGCCGGAGATGGCATGCGTCGCGTTCGCTTCGAAGATCGTGCGGCTCGCTTCCTTGTAGCCCAGCTCGACCGACTGGATCACGCTGCGCCCGCGCCGGCGTTCCTCGCGGATGCGCTCGTTGATCAGCACGTTGGCGTCGACCGCCGTGCCGATCGTCAGCACGAACCCGGCGATGCCCGGCAGCGTCAGCGTGCCGCCCAGCAGCGCCAGCACGCCCATGATCACCACCACGTTGATGACCACGGCATAATCGGCATAGAAACCGAAACGGCCATAGGTCACGATCATGAACGCCACCACCAGCGCCACCGCGATGGCCGAGGCGGTGACGCCGGCCTTGATCGAATCCGCGCCGAGATCGGGGCCGACGGTGCGTTCCTCGACGACCTTGAGCTTGACCGGCAATTTGCCCGAGCTGAGCGCGATGGCGAGGTTGTTGGCGCTCTCCACCGTGAAGCTCCCCTCGATATAGCCAGCGCCGCCCAGGATCGGCGTGTTGATGCGCGGCGCGGAGATGACCTTGTCGTCGACGATCACGGCGAAGCGCTTGCCGGTGTTTTCCTGCGTGATGCGCGCGAACTTTTTACCGCCCTCGGCATTGAAGCCGAAATCGACGATCGGCGAATTGTCTTCCTGCTTGTAGCTCTGCTTGGCGCTGAGCAACTGGTCGCCGGTCAGGATCGCCTGGCGCCTGACCAGGATCTGCGCGCCGGGGCCGCCTTCGGGATAGGGCAGGGCCTGCGTCCCGGCGGGCACGATGCCGCCGGGCGTATAAGGCTGGTCGGCGACCATCTTGAATTCCAGCTTGGCGGTCTGGCCGAGCAGTTCCTTGAGCGCCTGCGGATCCTTGAGGCCGGGCACCTGCACGACGATGCGGTTGCTGCCCTGGCGGACGATCGTCGGTTCCTTGGTGCCGAGCTTGTCGATGCGCGCGCGCACCACGTCGGTCGCCGTCGCCATCGCGCGGTCGACCGAATCGGCCATGCCGGCCGCGCTCGGCGCCATCACGATGCGCGCGGAATCGACCACGCTCAGGTTCCAGTCGCGCTGCCCGGTCAGCGCGACGCCGCCGATCTGCTTGTTGAGCCGCTCGCGCGCGGCATCGATCTGCGTCACGTCGCGCAGCAGGAAGCTCAGCTTGCCGCCGTCGGTGGCGATGTCGCCGATGCCGATCTTCGGCGCGGTGTTCATCGCGTTGAGGATTTCCTCGCGCTTGTTCTCGATCAGCGTTGTCGCAAGCTGGTTGGTGTCCGCCTCCAGCAGCAGATAGCTGCCGCCCGCCAGATCGAGCCCGAGATTGATGCGCGGGTGCGGGAAGGCGCCCCACCGGTCGGTCACCGATTCGGGCAGGAAGCTGGGGACCGCCAGCGCCATTAGGCAGGCGAGGAACCCCAGGATCGAGACGATCTTCCAGCGCGGGAAATCCTGCATCGGTTCAGTCGTTCGCCGGCTTGGCCGACCCCAGCGGCGTGACCTCGGCGAGCGTCGCCTTGACCACCTTGATCTTCAGCGTCGGTGCGACTTCGACCTCGACGAACGTGTCCTCGACCTTCGTCACCTTGCCGACGACGCCGCCCGCCGTAACGACCGAATCGCCCTTCTTGACCGCGCCGATCGTCGCCGCCTGCGCCTTGGCGCGCGCCTGTTGCGGGCGCAGGATCAGGAAATAGAACACGACGAAGACGAGCAGCAGCGGCGCGAAATTGACGATCATGGCGAGGAACCCGTCGGGCTGCGCGGCGGCGCCGGCAGTTTGGGCGAAAGCGGGGGTGGCGAACATGGGCTACCTTGGTAAAGCGGGCCCGCCGGCACGAAGCGGCATGCGGGGATGGCGGGACCTTGGAGCGGCCCCGTACAAGCGGCGCGCGCTATCACCTCGCGCGGGTCGGCGCAACACGCTGATCGCCCGCGCCCGGTGCCCCGCGCCCGATGCAGGCCGCACGAACGCGTCGTCGCGCCCGCACCGGCACGCAGTGGCTTGCATCGCCCCGCGCGTCGGCCTAGACGCGCCTCCCTCGGTCGGGGCGTAGCGCAGCCTGGTAGCGCATCACACTGGGGGTGTGGGGGTCGCAGGTTCGAATCCTGTCGCCCCGACCAGAGATACCCGTGCTTACAGGTCGCCCGGCGCGAATCCCAGTGCCGCGAGCAAGGCAGCGCGCGCCGCGCGGCATTGTCGCCACAATGCCGGCTCTCCGAGGTCCTCCGGTGCGATCCGTTCCGGCCAGTGCCGCTCCACCACCGCCGCGACCATGTCGCAGCGCGCGTCGTCGAGCAGGAAGCGCGGGTCGATCGCGGCACAGGCCTCGTCGTCCACCACCACGCGCAGCCGCAGGCACGCCGGGCCGCCGCCGTTGCGCATCGATTCGCGCAAGTCCAGCGTCTCGACGCGGCGGATCGGTCCGTTGCCGGCGAGCAGTTCCTGCAACCACGCCCATACGTCGGGCACCGCGCGGCATTCGGCCGGGGCGATCAGCGCCATCGTGCCGTCCGGCAGCGTCACCAGTTGCGCGTTGAACAGGTACGAGCGGATCGCCGCGTCGAGCGAGACGCGCGCGGCGGGCACTTCGATGATCACCGCCGCGGGCAGGCGGGCAGCGATGAAATCGTAAACCGCCGCGCGGTGCTCGAACGCCTGTTCGTGCGCGAACAGCACGGTTTCGTTGGCGACCGCCACCACGTCGTTGTGGAAGGCGCCCGCCGCGATCGCCGCCGCGCTTTGCTGGACCAGCAGCGTGTCCGCCGGGTAGAGGCCGTGCCGCCGCGCGACCGCCGCGCTGGCGGCGCGGTGCTGGCGCGCGGGGAAGCCGGCCTCGACGCGCTTGCCGTAGACGAACAGCTCGATCCCGCGTTCGCCGTGGCGGGATGCCAGGCGCAGATGGTTCGCCGCGCCCTCGTCGCCGAGCGCGGCGGGCAACGCGTCGTGCACCGTGAAATGCCGCTTGTCGCCGAAGGCGAGGCGCAATTGCCGCGCGGTCTGCGGCGCTTCCAGGCTGCGGTGGGGCATCGTCGAGAGGTTGGCGACCGAGAGGTGGCAGCGCTCGTCACCCGTGTCCGGCGCGGGCGAGACCGTCGCGGCGTTGGCGGTCCACATCGCCGAGGCGGCGCAAGCGTTGCGGAACAGCTCGGGGTCCGCGCGCCACGCCGCCGCCAGCACGGCATCGTCGTCCCCGGCGAAGCCCAGGCCGCGCAGCCAGGCCGTATCGGGCCGGTCGTGCGGCGGCAGCAGTCCCTGCGTCAGGCCGAGCGCCAGCATCGCGCGCATCTTGGCGATGCCTTGCAGCGCCGCCGCGCGCGGGGCGGAGGCGGCACCGGCATTGCCCGTCGCGGCGAGATTGCCGAACGACAGGCCGGCATAATTGTGGCTCGGGCCGACCAGCCCGTCGATATTGATCTCGCGCATCGTGCTCCTCTACATCATCCGCGCGGCGACGCACCCCGTCGCGGCGACCGTTACGGGCAAAGCCGCGACGATCAGCCGCCCGCGCGGCAGCGCGTAGGTCTCGCGCCGCCCGAGCGTCAGCGCGGCGGCGATGCCGACCGCCGCGATCGTCCAGCAATGATAGCGCACTTCGGACGCGACGCTCAGCGGGAGGTAGCTGAAACCGTACAGCACCGCCGACCAAGCCATCGCCACGGCCGGATCGCCGTCCCGCAACGACGGACGCAGCACCAGCAGGCCGATGCCGAGCGCGAGCCAGCAGGCCGGCCAGCCGAGCGGGGTGGCAAGCGCCCGTCCCGCCGCCGCCGCGACCGCCGAAAGCGCTGCATTGGGCGCGACCGCGAAGTGCCACGGGTTCGGGTCCGACGCGAGCGACAGCGCCGGCAAATCCTCGTCATGGACCAGGAAGCGCGTGTTGCGATCGAAATGCGCGAGGCGGTGCGCGGCATAAGCGAGCGGGTGACGCAGCACCGCCGCCGCCCACCACGCATACCGCCCATGCCCGGCCTCGAGCGGCCCGCGCAACGTCTCGAAGCCGATCGCGCACGGTGCCGGCCCCCACCACGCATAGCGGTCCCACGAGACCGGCGAATAGCAGCCCGCATCGGTCGCGACGGGATCGGGTGCGGGCACCGGCGGGAAGGTATCGGCATGGCTGAACGCGCCGATGCCGCCGAGATCGTAGATCACCAGCGACAGTTCCACCCCGCTGCGCTCGGCATGCAGCGCGGCGTTGGCGGCGGGCAAGGCGAGCACCAGCGGCACCGCCGCCAGCGCGGCGGTCCCGGCAAGGCGCGGCAGGGTGCGCCGCCAGCCGTGCGGCACGCACAGCATCAGCAGCGGCAGGCACGCCGGCACCGCGTTGAAGCGCAACGTCGCCGCCGCGACCAGCACCGCCGCCGCCGCGATCCGGGCTGCCCGCGCGCCCGGCGCGGCGACCGCGAGCAGGCCCGAGGCGAGCAACAGCGCGCCCGCGAACAGGCTGTCCTTGAGCACCGTGCCGACCAGCACGAGCAGGATCGGCGACAGCGCGAGCAGGCCGATCGCAAGACTCGCCCGGCATTGCCCGCGCCGCCACGCCGCCCGCATCCACAGCGCGGTGCCGCCCCAATAGAGCGCGACTTGCAGCGACAGCATCGGCGCGGGCCCCCACCCGAACACGCCCATCTGCCGCCACAGCCAGTTCATCGCGGGCGGGTGCCAGTCGTCATAGTGTCCGCTCAGCGCCTGGCCATATTGCCGGATCGCGTCCCACGTCAGGATGCCGGGCCAGAAGATGGCGGCATGCGCGGCGGCGAGCAGCAGCATCGCGCCTGCGGCGAGCGTTGCCCGGCGATGTCGGAAAAGATCGTGCACGCGTGCGTCGTTAGCACGCCCCGCGCGCCGGCTCACCCCCTGCGGATGCTCTCGTCGCGAGGGGGCATCGACCGTCATCCTCCTGAGTGAGGCTTAACCCCCAAGTTTTCCGGCACCCGGACTCGTTCCGGGGTCCACCGGGCGGCTTTCGACTCGAATAGTAAGGTGATGGCCGGGTTCGCGGCACGCTGGACCCCGGAACGAGTCCGGGGTGACGTTTCTTGCGCGAAATCTGCCAGCAAAACTGCCGGAACTGAAAGGTCGACCCACTAGCCCGCGACGCCGGGCGGCGCGGCGGCGAGCAGCCCCTCGACCTTGGCGATCAGGTCGGCCGCCTCGAACGGCTTGCGCACATAATCGTTCGCGCCCGAATCCAGTGCCAGCCGGGCGTGCCACTGGCTGCGCCGCGCGGTGAGGATCAGCACCGGCAGATCGTCGAACCTGGCCGAGTCGCGGATTTCGCGCAGGATGGTCAGCCCGGTCTTGCCCGGCAGCGCGCAATCGAGGATCGCGAGATCGGGGCCATGTTCCCACAACGCGTCGAGCGCATCGTCGCCATGACGCACCGACACGACGTCATGCCCGAGCGGCATGAGCGTGCGCGCGACGATCCGGCAGACGATCTCGTCATCGTCGACCAGCACGATCTTCGCCATCAGGCCTCTCCCGCCGCGGCGTGGCATAATTCCACGCGCATCGCGCGAAGATCGGCCAGCGTCACCCGGCCGCGTGCGTCGCGCAGGGTGTCGTCATGCTCGCCCGCCACCGTGCCGAGCGCGACATGGCCGAAGAATGCCGCCGTCCCCGCCACCTGATGCAGCGCATGCCGCAGCGCCTCGATCGCGGCGCCGGCGGGCGGGGCATCGGCCAGTGTGGGGGCCAGCGCCGCGTCCAGCAGACCGAACATCCGCCGCACCCGCGCGTCGAACTGCGCGATCAGATCGGCATCGGCGCTGGCGGGCAACACGGCCGCCGCGATCGGCAGCCGCGCGCGCAGGCGCTGCGCCGGATCGGCCCCTTCGCGTTGCTGTAGCTGCATGGTCACGGCCATGGTGCTATCGCAAACGTGTCAATATCGTCTTTACGCGGCCGCCTCCGCCCCGCGCCCGATCCTGCGCATTCCTGACGGGCGCGGGCAGGACATGGAAAGACATCCGCGCCCGGTCGATCCCGCCCCCCCCCCGGTTCAGGAGGCGCATCAGGTGCCGCTGTCCTACAAAAACCAGATAGGTTATCTCCCCGCGCCGGAGGTGACCCATGCAGACCGCAGACCTGATCGACGCCGTGCTCGACCGCGAGGGCGGCTACACCAACAATCCCGCCGATCGCGGCGGGGAGACCAAGTACGGCATCACCGTCGCCGTCGCGCGGGCGAACGGCTATGACGGCCCGATGCGCAGCTTGCCGCTGGCCGAGGCGCGCGACATCTATCGCCGGCTCTACTGGCTTCGCCCGCGCTTCGATGCGGTGGCCGCGCGAGCCCCCGCGCTGGCGGCGAAACTGTTCGATATCGGCGTGAACATGGGGCCGCCGGTCGCCGCTGCCTTCCTGCAACGTGCGCTCAACGCGCTCAATCGCGGCGCCAGCGACTATCCCGACATGGCGATCGACGGGCGGATCGGCGACGTCACGCTCGCCGCGCTCACGGCCTTTCTCGCGCGGCGGGGGGCGGGGGGCGAGCAGGTCCTGCTCCGCGCGGTCGAGGCGTTGCAGGGCGAGCACTATGTCGCGCTGGCGGAGCGCCGCCCGGCCAACGAGACTTTTCTCTACGGCTGGCTCGCGAACCGGATCGGCTAATCTCAGCCGTTTTTGCCCTAACCTTAGCCTAACCTTCCAATCGTAACAGGAGACACGACATGGGACTCATCGACGGCATCGTCGGCCCGATCGCGGCCATCATCGACAAGATCATCCCCGACCCCAAGGCTCGCGACGAGGCCAAGCTCAAGCTGCTCACGCTGCAGGGCAGCCAGGAAATGGAGCAGGTCAAGACGCAGATCTCGGCGATCATGGCCGAGGCGCAATCGCCCGACCCCTGGACCAGCCGCGCGCGCCCGAGCTTTCTCTACGTGATGTACACGCTGCTGCTCTGGGCGATCCCGATGGGCCTGATCGCCGCCGCCCGGCCGCAAATGGCCAAGGACATCGCGGCCGGGATGAACGCCTATCTCAATGGCATTCCCGAGCCGCTCTACGCGCTTTTCGGGACGGGTTATCTGGGGTACACCGTCGCCCGGTCGTGGGGAAAGGCGAAGGGTATCGACAAGTAGGAGGCGCCCCCGTACGTCATCCCCGGTGGAGCGGGAATTTCAGCGCAGCGGCTTGCCCGTATCCTTCCAGCGGTCGAGGATTTGCGACTCGCCGGGCAAGCTGTCGGCCGCCGGCACCGCTGCGACCCGCGTGCCGCTCCGCGCATAGGCCGGCTGGATTGGCGCCGGCACCTCGGTCGGCGGCACCGGCCCGGTCGCCGACGCGAGGATCGGCGGCGGCCCGGCGCGCGGATGCGGACCTGGCACCGGCTCGCCGCCGAGATAGGCCTGGCGGAACGCCGCCGACGTGCCCCACCACCCCTGCCAGCGATGGAAGAAATGCGCGCCGATCGCGGCGGTCATCACCAGGCTGCGGTTCCACGCGGGCGTCACCGCATAGGTGTGGTAGTGCGTCGCCAGCCCGACCTGCGCCATGACATGCCCGTTTAGCGCGGCGGCGGCGACCTTCATCGCGCGCAGCCAATGGGCTTCGGACGGCTGTCCCCGCGCCATCGCGCCGTCGCACGCGAAGCTGAACTGGCACCCGGCATGTTCCGATCCCTGGAACACCACGCCGCATACCGTCGCCGGGAAGGCGGGGTGCCGCACGCGGTTCAGGATGACTTGCGCGACCGCTTGCTGCCCGGCATCGGGCTCGGTCGCGGCCTCGTAATAGATCGCGGCGGTCAGGCATTGCAGCGCGCGGCCGCGATCTATCGCGCTTGCCCGCGCCATCGAGAAAGGTGCCGCCGGGCGGATCGAGCTATCGGGCGCGAGCGTCGCGGCGTCGGGTGGCAGCGGCAGGTCGGGCAGCGCGATCGTGCCGGTCGCGCCCTTCATCGCGGGCGGCGGGGCGGCGGGCACCGTCTCGTCGCCGGCGTAGAAATAGGCGGCACCGGGAAAGTGATCCTGGGTTTCGTAGCCGGCGGGCACGGGTGCGCCGCGGGCACCGCCGGCATGATGCCGCTCGACGATCGCGCGCAACGCGGCGTGCGCCGAGACGCCGGCCAGGACGAGCGCGCACAGACCCGCGACGCCGAGCTTGCTCAGCCGCCGCATCCTGACCCAGCCGATGATCGCGCGCACGTCCACACGGCCGCGCATAGCGCATCGAGCATGAAGAGGGTGCTACCGATTTTCGCCTGTCTCGCCGCGAGACGATTGATGGTTAAGGTAAGGTGGGAACGAGCGGCGTCACCCGAACCGAGGGAATGCGTTTACTTCAATCCGGCACTATCCAGCTTGAGCGCATCGGCCGCGATCACCTCGGCAGCGGGATAGGTCTTGCGCAACTCGGGCAGGAACAGTTTCGCATCGCCGACCATGACGATGCTCGCCACCGCCGGGTCGAGCAGCCTCGCCGCGGCCGCCTGCACCGCCGCCGGATCGACCGCCGACACGCGCTGCGTGTACTGGCCGAGCTCGCTCAGCGGGATGCCTTGCACCACATACCCGCCGACCGTGCCGGCGATGCCGCCGGTCGTCTCGGTCGCGCGGCCGAAATTGCCGACCAGCACGGCCTTGCGCGTCTCCAGCTCGGCGGCCGTCACCGGCTCCGCGCCGAGCCGCTTCATCTCGGCGAGGATGATCGATACCGTTTCCGGCGCGCTCGGGTTCTTGGTCGAGGTGCGCGCGGCGATCGCGCCGGGCAAGCGGCCCGCCTGCACGCTGCTGCCGGCGCCATAGGCCAGCCCGCGCTTGATGCGGATTTCCTGGTTGAGCCGGGAGGAGAAACCGCCGCCGAGGATCGTGTTGGCGACGGCGGCGGGATAGTATTGCGGGTCGCCGCGCGCGATGCCGGGCCGCACCACGACCACGCCGGCTTGCCCCGCGCCGGGCATGTCGACGACGATCACGCGCGGCTTGGGGTAGCCGGCTGTGCGATCGTGATGGCCGACGGCGATTCCGTCGGCTTTTTTCCAATCCGCAAAGTTCTTTTCGGCCAGGGTCCTGGCGGCGGCTGGTGTCAGATCGCCAACAAGAACGAGCGTGGTCCGGTCGGGAGTCCACGTCTCCTTATAGGCATCCCGGATATCCGCCGGCGTGATCGCCTTGAGCGAGGCGGGCGTGCCCGACAGCGGATGCCCGTACGGCGCATCGCCCAGCGCCGCGCGCGCCGCGACCAGGCCGGCGAGCTGGCTCGGATTCCTGATCTCTACCTGCACCCCGTCGATGGCTTGCGCCCGCGCGCGCTCGATCTCCTCGGGCGCGAACACCGGGTTGCGCGCGACATCGGCGAGGATCGCCAACGCCGGCGCGGCCTGGTCGGACGTCACCGTCACGTCGACGCTCGATCCGTCGAAGCTCGCGTCGCTCGAGATCGACCCGCCCAGCGTCTCGATCTGCCGCGCGATCTCGGTCGCGGAACGCGTCCTGGTGCCCTTGGTCATCAATCCGGCGGTGAGGTTGCCCAGCCCGGCACGCCCGTCCGGATCGTTCGCCCCGCCGCCCTGCGCGACGAGCAGCGCCGTGAGCAGCGGCAGATCGTGCTTCTCCACCACCACCACGCGCAGCCCGTTGGCGAGCGTGAAATCTTCGGTGACCGGCGCGCTCGCCGCGATCGCCGGGTCGGCGGGCGGCGGGGCGATGCGCGTCGTCGCGCTGGCCGGCGTCACGATCTCGACCGTATCCGGTGCGGCCAGCGGCTTGACCACCACCGTATCGGCGACCTCGATCCGGTCGTTCCGCGCAGCCTTGGCAGTTGCCTCTTCCGGCAGATACTGGATCGCCGCCGAACGCTCGTCGCGCAGGTATTTCGCCGCGACGCGTCGCACGTCGGCGGCGGTGACGCGGCCGATCGCGGCGAGTTGCCGGTCGGCGGCGCGCGGGTCGCGGTCGACGATCACCGCGGCGGCGATCGTGCGGCCCTTGCCCTCGGCGGTCTCGCGGCCCTGCAAGGCGCCGGTCAGGATCTCGTTCTTCGCCTCGGCCAGTTCGGCGGCGGAAACGGGCGCGGCGCGCAGCCGCGCGATCTCCCGGCGCAACGCGGCCTCGCCCTCGGCCGCGGTCTTGCCCCCGGCCATGATCGCGACCGCCGCGAGATTGCCCGGCCCCTGCTTGCTGTCGAGAAAGGTTTCGGCCGATTGCGCGAGCCGGTCGCGATAGACGAGCGTCTCGTACAGCCGCGAGCTCTCGCCCTGCGACAGGACCGCGTTGAGCACCGTCAGCGCGGGGCCGTCGGGATGGTCGTCGGCGGGGATCGGGTAGCTGATCAGCACGGCGGGCAGCGGCGTGTTCGCTTCGTGCACGACATGATGCGTCGCGATGGTCCGCTCCGGCTCGACGACGGCGACGCGCGGGATCGGCGCGGCCGGGCGCTTGATGCCCGCGAAATACCGGTCGACCCAGCCGTCCAGTTGCGCCGGGTCGAAATTGCCGGAGACCACCAGCACGGCATTGTCGGGCCGGTAATAGACCGCGTGAAACGCGCGCACGTCGTCGATCGATGCGCTTTCGAGGTCGTCGATGCTGCCGATCGTGCCGCGGGCATAAGGATGCCGCGTATAGGACACCGCCGGGAAATAGAGCGAGAACAGCTTGCCATAGGGCCGCGCATTGGTGTTCTGGCGCAGTTCCTCCTTCACCACGTCGCGTTCGGAGGCGAAAGTCTTTGGCTCCACCACCAGCGCCGCCATGCGGTCGGCCTCGGCGAACAGCAGGCGCCGGAGGTGGTTGGCCGGGATCGTCTCGTGATATTCGGTGTAATCGTCATTGGTCGACGCATTGTTGCTGCCGCCGACATCCTCGGTCAGCCGGTCGAACTGCTCGGACACGAGGTTGCGCGTCGCCTTGAACATCAAATGCTCGAACAGGTGCGCGAAGCCCGATCGCCCCGCGGGATCGTCCTTCGATCCGACATCGTACCAGACTTGCACCGACACGTTGGGCGTCGTCGTGTCGCGGATCGCGTAGACGCGCAGGCCGTTGGCGAGCGTGCGCTCGGTAAAGGCGATCGGCTTGATCGTGGGGGCCGGAGCCTTGGCCGCGGGCCTGGCGGTCGCGGCAAGCGGCAAAAGGGCGGCGCCCAGCATGAGGGCGGCACGGGACAAGCGCATGGAAGACTCCGGATCCGGGGGAAATCTGGTGGGCCGACAGTGCGGGGAGGGCAGGGGCCGTGTCAATCGGGCGACACGCTCCCGGCCTTCTACTTCTTCCGCCCGAATCCTGCGTACAGCACCGCCGCCGCCAGCGCGGCCGAGCCGACGCCGATCGCGATCGGCACCATCGGCCAGTGGTCGGCTTTTTCCGTGGCCTTGTCGGTGTTCGCCTCGGCGGCGTCGCGGACGCGCTTGTGGTCGCGCGCGGCGGCTTCGATTTCGTTGATCTCGCTCATGAGTCCCTCTCCTTGCGGCTTTTGTACGCTGCACGGAACGCATCGGCGAAGGGTTTGAGCCGCCCCCCGGCGATCGCGCCGCGCAGGTCGGCCATCAAGTCCTGATAGAACCACAGATTATGCTCGGTCATCAACATCGCGCCGAGAATTTCTCCGGCACGGACCAGATGGTGAAGATAGGCGCGGCTCCCCCCCCCGCCGCGTTCGCCGCTCGCGCAGACCGGGCAGGCACAGGCCGGGTCGAGCGGGCCGGCATCCTCGGCGAATGTCGCGTTGCGGATGTTGATCGGGCCGTGCCGCGTGAACGCCTGGCCCGTCCGCCCGGAGCGGGTCGGCAGCACGCAATCGAACATGTCGATGCCGCGTTCGACCGCGCCGACGATGTCGTCGGGCTTGCCCACGCCCATCAGGTAACGCGGCTTGTCCTCGGGCAATTGCCCGGGCGCGAAGTCGAGACAGCCGAACATCGCCTCCTGCCCCTCGCCCACCGCCAGCCCGCCGACCGCATAGCCGTCGAAGCCGATGTGGATCAGCGCCCCCGCGCTGTCGCCGCGCAAGGTCCGGTCGAGCGCGCCCTGCTGGATGCCGAAGATCGCCGCGCGCTCGCCATGCTCTCCGCTGCTATCGAAGGCGTCGCGCGATCGTTTCGCCCAGCGCATCGAGCGCGCCATCGCGGCGGCCTGCACTTCCGGTGTCGAGGTCGTCGGCACCAGCTCGTCGAACGCCATCACGATGTCCGAGCCGAGCAGCCGCTGAATCTCGATCGAGCGTTCCGGGCTGAGCGTGTGGCGCGTGCCGTCGAGATGCGACTTGAAAGTCACGCCCTGCTCGTCGCGCTTGGTCAGGTCGCTGAGGCTCATCACCTGATAGCCGCCGCTGTCGGTCAGGATCGGGCGGTCCCAGCCCATGAAGCGGTGCAGACCGCCCAGCCGCGCCACCCGTTCGGCGCCGGGACGGAGCATCAGGTGATAGGTATTGCCGAGGATGATGTCCGCCCCGCTCGCGCGCACGTCGGCGGGCTTGACGCCCTTGACGGTCGCCGCGGTGCCGACCGGCATGAAGGCGGGCGTGCGGATCGTCCCCCGCCGCATCGCGATCTCGCCGGTGCGGGCGCGGCCGTCGGTGGCGTGGACGGTAAAGGCGAAACGGGGCGGCTGGGTCATCGCACGTCCTCCCCTCCCTGGAAGGAAGGGGATCGAAGGGTGGGTCGGTGTGGGGCGGGCGTAACGTTTCCTCGCGGACCGACCCTTCCCCGATCCCTCCCCTTGCAGGGAGGGCAGAAGGATCACCGCTTGAACAGCGTCTCCGCCGTCGGCTCGGCGGGCGCGGTTGTCACCTCGCCATTTTCCGCCGCTTCGGCATCGCGCGCCAGTTGCTCGCGTTGCGCGCGCAGCTCGACGATCAGCGCCTCGCGGTCGCCCTCCAGCCGCGTGTCGACCGGCGCCTCGATGCCCGCCGCCTTGGCCGCCTTGGCGACCGCTGCGTCGAGCTCGCGCTGCGTCGTCAGGCCGAGCGTCACCGGGTCCTTCGGCGTGATGTTGGCGATGTTCCAATGGCTGCGGTCGCGGATCGCCGCGATCGTCGTGCGCGTCGTGCCGATCAGATTGCCGATCGCACCATCGGTGATCTCGGGATGGTTGCGGATCACCCAGGAAATGCCGTCGGGCTTGTCCGACCGCTTCGACACCGGCGTGTAGCGCGGGCCCTTGGTGCGGCGGACCTGCTCGGGCCCTTTGAGGATCTGCAGCGAATAATCCGGGTCGGCCTGGCCCTTGTCGATCTCGGCTTGCGTCAGTTCGTGCGCACGGATCGGGTCGCGGCCGGTCAGCTTGGTCGCGGCGGTGTCGTCGGCGATCGCCTGGATCTCGAGGATGTGCAGGCCGCAGAATTCGGCGATCTGCTCGAACGAGAGCGAGGTATTGTCGACGAGCCACGATGCGGTCGCGTGCGGCATGAGCGGCTGGGCCACGGGAAACTCCTTGAAGATCGAACGGCGCAAATAGAAAGGGCCGCCCCTTGTCGAGGCGGCCGCTTGGCTGGTCCAGATGTAGAACGGATGTGGGAGCGAGGCAAGCGCGCGCTTGCGGGATCAGGTTTCGCCGTGGTCGCCGTCGAAATGCGCCGCCACGTCGCGGCGGGCGTCGAGCACGTTCACGATCTCGACGGCGTCGCCCGCATCACGGAAGTAGATGAGATAGCCCTTGTGCGGCGTGCTGCGCAGGCCCGGTACGAGGCCGGAGCGGTCGGTGCCGAGCGTGCCGGGCAAATCGGCGAGGCGTTGACAGTGCAGGAGAAGCTTGTCCGTGACGGCATCGGCGGTGACGACACCGCTTTGCTCGGCAATGTAGCGACCGATCGTCTGCACATCGCTTTCGGCCGTATCAGTGATGACGAGGCGGCGCACTATACCTGCGCGCGCTCCCACGCTTCGAGATCGAGCTTCAAACGCCGGCGAACGTCCTCGATCGTGTTATTGCCCCCCCCGCGCGATCGACGCCTGGATCGTCTCGCGCAAGGCCGCGAGCTTGCTTTCGCGTTCCTGCACCAGCCGCAGACCCTCCACCACCACTTGATCGGCCGACCCGTAGCTGCCATCGGCGACGACCGCCTTGACGAAGGATTCCCAGCGCTTTCCGACCGACACGTCCATCACGAGGCTCCCGACGTCACCGCCGCAAAGTACGATATCGCGTGAAGCGCTTCAAGCGGCGATCGCCTCGGGATGCTCGACCGGGACCAGCGCGCCGAGGAACTGCCGCGCGCTCGCTTCCCAGGTGAAGGTCCGGCCATAGGCGGCACACGCCGCCCGGTCGCGCGTGAGGGCGGTGGCGATGGCGGTGTCGAGATCGTCGTCCATCGCGCCGACCGCCTCGGTCAACACGTCGACCGGGCCCGTCACCGGATAGGCGGCGACCGGCGTGCCGCAGGCGAGCGCCTCGATCATCACCAGCCCGAACGTGTCGGTCTTGCTGGGGAAAACGAACACATCGGCGGTGGCATAGGCGGCGGCAAGGTCCGTGCCGAACAGCGGCCCCAGGAAATGCGCCTCGGGATAGCGCGCGGTCAGCGCCGTGCGCGCCGGGCCGTCGCCGACGATGACCTTGGTGCCGGGGTGGGTCGCATCGAGGAACGCCTCGATATTCTTCTCGATCGCGACGCGGCCGACATAGAGCTGGATCGGACCGCGCCCTTGTGCCTTGAGCGCGGCGATCCCGGCGTGCGGCGCGGCGGCGGGCGCGAACGTCGCCAGATCCACGCCGCGGCCCCAGTGGCGCACCCTGGTCAGGTCGTGCGACTTGAGCGTCGCGGCGATCGACGGGGTCGAGGCGAGGATCGACTGCGCCGGCGCGTGGAACCAGCGGATATAGCGCCACACCCATTCCGGGTTCACCCCCGTGCGTGCCGAGACATAGTCCGGGAATTGCGTGTGATAGGCGGTGGTGAAGGGAAAATCGCGCGTCAGGCACCAGCGCCGCGCGGCCAGGCATACCGGGCCTTCGGTCGCCAGATGGATCGCGTTGGGCGCAAAATCGGCGAGCATCTTGCCGACCGTGGCGGTGCTGGCGAAGGCCAGCCGGATCTCGGGATAGGTCGGGCAGGGCAGCGAATAGAACAGGTCGGGGGAGACGATCAGCACCTCGTGGCCCTGGGCGGAGAGTTCGGCGCGCACCGCCTGCAACGTGCGCACCACGCCGTTCACCTGGGGGCTCCACGCATCGGTGGCGATCGCGATGCGCACGCCGGTCAGGCCGCCAACATCTCGATCTTCGCCGGCGGAAGCGACCCTTCGCGTGCGGCGATCTCGTCGGCCCAGTGGAGCAGTTCCATCCGTCCGTCGAAATGTTCGACCAGCGCGGTGCACCCCTCCACCCAGTCGCCGTCGTTATAATAGTCGATCCCGCCGATATCGCGGAATTCGGCGGTGTGGATATGGCCGCACACCACGCCGTCCACCCCGCGCGCACCCGCCGCCTGCGCGACGATTTCCTCATAATTCGAGATGAACTCGACCGCGTTCTTCACCTTCGCCTTGGCGTGTTTCGACAGCGACCA
The DNA here is from genome assembly GCA_964244765.1 of uncultured Sphingomonas sp. Classification (GTDB taxonomy): domain Bacteria; phylum Pseudomonadota; class Alphaproteobacteria; order Sphingomonadales; family Sphingomonadaceae; genus Sphingomonas. The sequence goes on from CAXTJX010000047.1 coordinate 16,465, forward strand.
ATATGGCAGGTTGAAGGTGCGTCGGTACGCGTTCACCCAGCGGTTCAGTGCCATCAGCGATTCATACATGACATCGCCGACATGCGCCAGCCAGCGGTGCGCCAGCGTGATCGCGTCGAATTCGTCGCCGTGCAGCACCAGCAGGCGGCGGCCGTCGGCGGTCTCGTGGATCGCATTGCGGCGGATCGCCACGCCGCCGAAATCGAGCCCGCAGAACTGGCGGACGACCTCGTCATGGTTGCCGGGGATGTAGATGACCCGCGCGCCGCGCTTGGCGCGCTTGAGCAGGCGCCACACCACGTCGTTATGCGCGGCGGGCCAGTAGAGCTTCTTCTTCAGCCGCCAGCCGTCGATGATGTCGCCGACCAGATACATCGTCTCGCTGTCGACATGGTCAAGAAAATCGATCAGCATCCCGGCATTGCAGCCGCGCGTGCCGAGGTGGATGTCGGAGATCCAGATCGTGCGGTAACGGCGGCGCTCGGTGGTCGTCCGTTCCGGGATGGCCGGATGCGAATTGGCGAAATCCGCGAAATCGGTGATCGTCGCCGCCCCGCTTACTATCGTTACCGTGTCCATCGTCCCGCTCCCGTGCAAGGTTCATGACACCGGCGCTATGGCGACGGATTGTTACAATCGGAATCGGCGGCTTAACCGAAGTGTCACATCAGGGGGCCATCCACGCCGCTTCCTCCGCCGTCACCTCGGCGATCAGGTCCTTGCGGCTCAATTTGCCGATCATCGTCCTGGGCATGGTCGGCCGGATCACGACCCGGTCGACCCGCTCGTGCCGGCCGAGTTGCGGGTTGAGCCAGTCGCGCAGCGTCGCTTCGGTGACGGCGGGCCCCGTCTCGGCCGCGCCCTCGTCGAGGGTCACGTACGCGCGCGGCTGCTCGCCGCGATAGGGGTCGGGCAGGCCGATCACCATCGCTTCCCTCACCGCCGGATGCCGGTGCAGCACCGCCTCGATCTGGCTGGGGAAGACCTTGAAGCCGCTGACCGCGATCATGTCCTTCAGCCGGTCGACGACCGCGACGAAGCCGTCCGCGTCGATCGTCCCGATGTCGCCGGTGCGCAGCCAGCGGCCCTCGGCGGTGTCGAGGAAGACCTCGGCATCGGCGTCGGCGCGGTTCCAGTATCCGCGCATGATCTGCGGCCCCATCGCGACGATCTCGCCGGGCTCGCCCGCCGGCGGGTCCCGCGCCGGATCGGCCTTGTCGACCAGCCGCAGGCGCGTGCCGGGGATCGGCTGGCCGATCGTGCCGTTCTTGCCGTCGCCCCCGTACGGATTGGCGGCGAGCACGCCCGCGCTTTCCGACAGGCCATACCCTTCGACCACGGTCGCGCCGGTGACGCGTTCGAACCTGGCCTTCAATGCCGCCGCCAGCGGCGCCCCGCCCGAGATGCAGATGCGCAGCGACGCGAAATCGACGCGCGCGATCCCGGAATGGTCGAGCAGCGCCTGGTACATCGTCGGCACGCCCGGCAAGGCGGTCGCCTTGGTGCGGTGGATCGCCGCCAGCACCGCCCCCGCCTCGAAACGCGGCAGCATGACGATGCACCCGCCGTTGAGCACGGTGCGGTTGAGCACGCAGGTATTGGCGAAGACGTGGAACAGCGGCAGCACGCCGAGGATGCGGTCGGGCTCATGCGGATGCGGATCGATCGCCATCACTTGCCGGGCATTGGCCGACAGGTTCTGGTGCGTCAGCATCGCGCCCTTGGGCGTGCCGGTGGTGCCGCCGGTATACTGGATCAGCGCGACGTCGCGGTCGGCATCGATCGCGGCCGGCGGGTGCCGGCCGTCGTTCGCGATCAGCGTCGAGAAGGCGACGATGCGCGGGTCGTGCGGGCGCGGCGTGACGTCCCTGCGCTTGAACAGCCGGTAGAGGATCGACTTGGCGCCCGGCAGCGCGCCCGCGATCGATCCGACGATCAGCCGCTCCAGCTTGCTTCCGTCGAGCACCGCCAGCGCGGTCGGCAGCAAGGCGCTCGCCGACAGGGTGAACAGCGCGCGCGTGCCCGAATCGGCGACTTGATGCTCCAGCTCGGCGACGGTGTAGAGCGGCGAGAAATTGACCACCGTCGCGCCGATCTTCAGGATGCCGTAATAGGCCGCGACGTAATGCGGGACGTTGGGCAGGAACAGGCCGATCCGGTCGCCCGGGCCATAACCCAGCGCGCGCAACCCCGCCGCCACCCGGTTCGCGCCGTCGAGCGTCTCGGCGAAGCTGTACTGCCGCCCGAGGAAATCGATCAGCGGGTCGTTGCCCGATCGCGCGGCGGAATCATCGAACAACGCGACCATCGACAGCGGAGGAAACGCGCTGTCCCAGGCATTGGGATGACGATAACGGTCGCGCCAGGCGGCTTCGGGAGGGGTCATTGACAAGGGTGTAAGCAAGCCGCTTTGCCCCTGCAAGCTCAGGAAAGACGCTTGCCCGTCCATGTCACCAGCACCGAGACGGCGACCACGCCGAGATCGACTGCCGCCTTCACCTCATGCGGCGCGGTATCCGTAGCGTCATGCGTCAGGATCCGGATGTCGGCGCTCGGGCGGTGTGCGACGGCGATCAGCGCGAGCAGCGCGACGATCCCGATCGTGATGCGACGATGACGCAACTGTCGTCCCCCTGGGCGTGCCATCCTATCGTCGACGGCGAGTCGCGGCAAGCCGGTGCGGTGACGATCAGGCGGCCATCATCCGGTCGGGCAGGGCACGGCCGCGCACGCGGTCGCGGCCCGCGGTCTTGGCGTCGAACAGCGCGCGGTCGGCACAGGCGTACAGCGCCTTCCAGTCGGTCTCGCGCAGCAACGGCCCGGTGCAAGTGCCGATGCTCGCCGTCACCGACACATCGTACGGCATCCGCCCGGCGCGCAGCCGTGCGAGAACGTCCTGCGCCTCGACCGCGTAAGCCACCGGCGTGACGATGGCGAATTCCTCGCCGCCGATCCGCGCGACCAGGGCTTCGGGCGGCACCGACTGGCGCAGCGTGCGCGCGAACACGCGTAGCACCTCGTCGCCGCCATCATGCCCGATCGTGTCGTTGACGCGCTTGAAATGGTCGAGATCGGCGATCATCAGGATCTGCTCGCCCTCCCGCCCGATCGCGTTCGCCAGGAAGGCGCGGCGGTTGAGCAGGCCGGTCAGCGAATCGGTGTCGGCGAGCAGCCGCGCCGCCGTTTCGCCGTCGCGCGCCTCGTCGCGTTCGATGCTGAGCAAGCGCATGCGATAGGCGATGGCGAGGCTCGACAGCAACGCCTCGACCGTCATCGACAGGATCGTCGAATTGTCCAGCCAGAAGGTCGCGCCGATCAAGCCCACCGCACTGGCCAGGCGCAGGCACGCCAGCGTGATCGGCGAGGCCCAGGCGAGCGCGAACATCCACAGATAATTGCTGCGGGTCGACCATGCGCGCCACAGGATCGGCACCACCACCGCCAGTTGCGCGACGAACGCCACGCAAAACAGCCGGTCGAACAGCCAGACGTTCCACGGCGCGAACAGCGCGAACGCGATGGCCGCCGCCGCCATCAATAGGCGCGCGCCGGTGACGAGCGGGGCGAGCAGCCCCGCAAACACGCGCGGCTCGAAAAAGCTGCGCGCGAAGCTGAACGCCGCCACCGCGGACAGGCCGAGCATCAGGTAGTTGATCCGCAACCGGTCGTTATTGGCGAGGTGCGGCCACATCCACGCCAGCGCGCCGGAGGACGACAGCGCATAGAGCGACAGGCCCAGCACCATCGCGCAATAGGCGAGCTGGAAGTGGTGCCGCAGCGCCATCCACAACGCGAGATTGTAGCATAGCAGCGCGATGCACAGGCCGCCGAACGCGGCATAGACCGCGCTCATCAGCAAGTTCGCGCGCGCGCTCTGGTCGTAGCTGGCGATACGCGCGTCGCGTACGACGCGGCTCAGGTTGGCGGCACCCTCGACATGCCACAGCAAGCGGACCAGCGGCGCGGCGCGGGAGGGAAAGCGCTGTTCGACGATCGCGCCGAGCTGGAGGTGCCGCAAAATGCCCTGCTGGTCGAGCGGGGCGGCGGCGATCGTTCCATCGCCATAGACGGCGTACACCGTCATGCGATCCTGCCACAGGCTCGCCATCCGGACGGCGACCGGACCGTCGCGGCGAAGCGGCGTGGATCGCAGCCAGAAATCGCCGGCCCCGAACGATCGCTGTGCCGTCGCGCAATCGAACCCCCCGGTTTGCGTCAGGATCGACCGCGGCGTCATCCCCGCCCGGGCGGGGGCGAGACACAGCGACACCCGCTCCCCGGTCAGGCCGAACCGGGCGGTGGCGGGCGATGTGCCGAGCAGCGTTGCCAGCATGACGCCCAGAACAGTGAACAGGCTGGAAAGAACGGCACGACGCATGGCCGCACCTTAACCCGGCGATACCAAACACCTGGTAAACACCGCCAGCGGCATGGCGCCGGAGTGGAGCATGGTCGGACGTAGCCGAAGCGAGCCCGGAATCGTTTCCGGCCTCGCCTCCTTCGTCCTATTTGGCGTCGACCGTTTCGGCCTTGCCCTTCTTCTTTGGTTTCCTGGGCGGGGCAGGGGTGATCTCGAACGCCAGCGCGCCGTCTTTCAGCTTCACCGTCACCTCACCGCCATGCACCAGCTTGCCGAACAGCAGCTCCTCGGCGAGCGGCTGCTTGATCTTCTCCTGGA
>CAXTJX010000048.1:0-21136 GCA_964244765.1 uncultured Sphingomonas sp.
CGCGGCTGATCGTCGGCACGGGCAAATACAAGGATTTCGCGCAGAACGCGGCCGCGCTGGCGGCGTCGGGCGCCGAGATCGTCACGGTCGCGGTACGGCGCGTCAACGTCAGCGACCCCAACGCGCCGATGCTGACCGATTATATCGACCCGAAAAAAGTGACCTACCTGCCCAACACCGCCGGCTGTTTCGATGCCGAATCGGCGATTCGCACGCTGCGCCTCGCGCGCGAGGCGGGGGGGTGGGATCTGGTGAAGCTGGAAGTGCTGGGCGAAGCCAGGACGCTCTACCCCGACATGGTCGAGACGCTGCGCGCGACCGAGGTGCTGGCCAAGGAAGGGTTCCTGCCGATGGTCTATTGCGTCGACGATCCGATCGCGGCGAAACGGCTGGAAAATGTCGGCGCGGTCGCGATCATGCCGCTCGGCGCGCCGATCGGTTCGGGCCTCGGTATCCAGAACCGGGTGACGATCCGGCTGATCGTCGAGGGCGCGAGCGTGCCGGTGCTGGTCGATGCGGGCGTCGGCACTGCATCGGACGCGGCGGCGGCGATGGAATTGGGGTGCGACGGCGTGCTGATGAACACCGCCATCGCCGAGGCGAAGGACCCGGTGATGATGGCCGCCGCGATGAAGGCCGGGGTCGAGGCCGGGCGGCTGGCCTATCTCGCCGGACGGATGGGCAAGCGGCGCTACGCCGACCCGTCGAGCCCGCTGGCGGGGCTGATCTGAGCGGTTGTGAGCTAGAGCGGATCGACCTTCAGTTTCGGCAGTTTCGGCAGTTTCGGCAGTTTCGGCAGTTTTGCCCGCGGATTTTCCTGCCAGAACCGTCACCTCGGACCCTTCGATCAGCTCAGGACAGGCTCGTTCCGGGGTCCACCGGGCCGCGAACTCGGCGATCACACTATTATCCGGGTCGAAAGCCGCTTGGTGGACCAAGGAACGAGTCCGGGGTGACGGAAGACAAGGCTCACCAAGGAGGATGAAGGTCGATCCGCCCTGCCGGAAATACTCATTCCGTTCGTGCCGGGCGAAGGTCGAAGCATCGCTATCGGCCCTTCGACTTCGCTCAGGGCGAACGGAATAAGGTGATCGTGCTTTACCGGGCGCGCTCGGCTCAAGGCTTCCGCGCCAGCCACACGCCGGCGCCGTCGCAGGTCGGGTCCGCGGCGACATGCGCCATCTCGATCAGGCCGCGCCGGGCGATCGCCGCGCTATAGTCCGCCGCTTCGAGATCGGCGCGATAGGGTGAACCCGGGCGATAATCGTTGCGGTTCGTGTCGGGTTCGGGCGCGACGTTGAACAGCAGGCGCCCGCCGCGCTTGAGCCATTCCGCCGCGCGCGTCGCCATCAGCGCCTAGTCGTCACGGCTGAGCCAGGTCAGCGAATTCCACGCGACGACGGCGTCGAACCGCTCGTCGATCACGACGGTGCGCATGTCGGCCCTGATCCATCGGTGGCGCGCGAAGCGCGTATGGGCGAGGTCGATCTGCGACTGCGCGGCGTCCACGCCGGTGACCGCAAAGCCGTGGTCGATCAGGAAACGGTCGATCGGTTCGCCGCCGCCGCAGCCGAGATCGAGGATCGCGCCACCGCGCGGCAACAGGCGGATCATCCGCTCGATCCAGTCGCGCCCCGGAAATGCGCCGTATCGAACGCGATCAGGCAAGGGCGATGGGAACCCGGCTGATCCTGATCCGTTTTAGTCTCGGGAGTAACGGGTGTCGGTTCCCGGCATCTCTCACGATCGAAAGGATTTGTATCATGGGCGAACTCATCGACAAGATCAAAGGCAACGTCAACGAAGCGATCGGCAAGATCAAGCAGGACAGCAAGGATCCCGATACGCAGGCCGATGGCGCGACGCAGGAGGTGAAGGGCAAGGCCCAGCAACTCGGCGGCAAGGTCAAGGGCGCGCTCGGCGACGATATCTGACGCCTGACCTCGGTAGAGCGTATCGGAAGGGCCGTGCCATCAGGGCGCGGCCTTTTTCGTAACCGCCTTCATCGCGGTCGGTATCATCACGGTGTCGGCATTTCTTACATCCGGCACGCGTCGTTTCGAATCGTTAACCACCGTGACCCGCACGAAACCGCGCCGTCGTGCATCTGGCACAGCGACTGCATAGTGTCTGATGTGCCGAGCGGTATCGCTTCAGCCGGGCGGGTCCAGCGCTTCCCTCGCAGCGCGGCCCGCCCACCCCGGCCCTTATCATATAGCTCTCCAGCGAAAGCAGGAGTCCAGAGCCGCGAGCGTAAAGCGGATCGACATTCACCCTCCCTGGTGGGCGTTACCCCCGGACCTTTCCGTCACCCCGGAACAAGCCTGTCCTGGGCTGGTCGAAGGGTCCGGGGTGACGGTTTTGGTGGAACAATCTGCGGGCAAGACTGCCGAAACTGAAAGTCGATCCGCCCTAGACCCGCGCAACCCTGTACTCCGCCGTTCGCGGGAGAACGGGAGGGCGCCGCGACGGGCATCAGTCCGCCGTCGTCACGCCCTGCTCCTCCAGCAACGCCGCCAGCTCGCCGCTTTCGTACATCTCCATCATGATGTCCGATCCGCCGACGAATTCGCCCTTCACATAGAGTTGCGGGATGGTCGGCCAATCCGAGAAGGTCTTGATGCCCTGCCGCACGCCCTGGTCCTGCAACACGTCGACACTGGCGAAGTCCGCGCCGAGGTGATTGAGGATCGCCACCGCGCGGCTGGAAAAGCCGCACTGCGGGAAAAGCGGACTGCCCTTCATGAACAGCAACACGTCGCTCTTGCTGACGAGCTCGGCGATGCGGATCTGATCGGGGTCGGTACTCATGGTGCTTGCTCCTGGGGAATGGCGGTGGTCAGTTGCAGCGCGTGCAGCACGCCGCCCATCCGGTCACCGAGCGCGGCATAGACCGCGCGTTGCTGCTTCAGCCGCGGCTGGCCGCGAAAGCTCTCCGCGACGACGCGTGCGGCCCAATGGTCGCCGTCGCCCGCCAGATCGGTCATCTCGACCCGCGCATCGGGGATGCCGGCGACGATCAGCGCCGCGATCTCATGGCCCGCCATCGGCATTATTCGGAACTCATCAACTGGCGGCGCGCCTCGACCGTCTGTTCCTCGATCGCGCGGCGGATGGCGGGTTCGTCGATCTCGACGCCGGCGGCGGTAAGGTCGCTGACGAGCTTGCGAATCACGTCCTCGTCGCCCGCTTCCTCGAAATCGGCCTGGACGACGGCGGTGGCATAGGCGTCCGATTCTTCCTTGGTCAGGCCCATCAGCCCCGCCGCCCACTGCCCGAGCAAGCGGTTGCGGCGCGCGGTGATGCGGAAGGCGACTTCCTCGTCGCGGGCGTATTGGGTCTCGAAGGCACGCTCGCGATCGTCGAAAGTCGTCATGGCCGTTGGCTCCCGTCGCCGTGGAATTCACCGACCGACATAGGGGCGGCACCGCGCGCGCGCAACGGATGCCGCAGCGGGCGGCAGAAAAGCCATTTTGCGCGTCGGCAAGCGTGCTTTCTTGGGGTAAGGCCTCGGCCGATGGCTTCCACCCCCTCCCGACCGAGCTGGTTCGGCCGCTTCACCGGGCGCGGCCGCGACATGGATTTCACGCGCTCGCTGCCCGAGGCATATCGCAGCCTGAAAGTGTGGGAGACGGGCGACGTGCACCGCCCGCGCTGGCGGCAATGGCTGGGTTTCGCCGGGCCGGGGTTCCTCGTCTCGGTCGGGTACATGGACCCGGGCAATTGGGGGACCGATCTCGCCGGCGGCAGCCGGTTCGGCTATGCGCTGCTATGGGTGATCCTCGCGTCGAACCTGATGGCGATCTTCCTGCAAGTGCTGTGCGCGCGGCTCGGCATCGTCACCGGGCGCGACCTCGCGCAATCGTGCCGCGATCGTTATTCCAGGCCGGTCGCCGTCGCCTTGTGGCTGCTGTGCGAGATCGCGATCATCGCATGCGACCTGGCCGAGGTGGTCGGCTCGGCGGTGGCGCTCAACCTGCTGCTGGGCCTGCCGCTGGTGTGGGGCGTGATCGTCACCGGGCTCGACGTGCTGTTGCTGCTGCTGCTGCTCAACCTCGGCGTGCGCAAGGTCGAGGCGGTGGTGATGACGCTGGTCGCGACGATCGCGGCGTGCTTCGCCTATACGATCTGGCTGGCGAAACCCGACTGGCACGCGGTTGCGCTCGGCGCGGTGACGCCGGCCATCCCGGACACGGCGGCGCTGCTGGTGTCGCTCGGCATCCTCGGCGCGACGGTGATGCCGCACAACCTCTATCTCCATTCCTCGATCGTGCAGACGCGCGCGTTCGGCCGGGGCAAGCGCGACGTGAAGGCGGCATTGGCGTTCAACACGGTCGACACAGTGGTGGCGCTTGGCTCGGCGTTCTTCGTCAACGCCGCGATCCTGGTGCTGGCGGCGGCGATCTTCTGGCGCAGCGGCGTGGTGGTCGACGATCTCCAGCAGGCGCATCACTTGCTCCGCCCGGCGCTGGGCGGCGTGGCGGCGACGGCGTTCGCGGTGGCGCTGCTCGCCTCGGGCCAGTCGAGCACGATCACCGGCACGCTCGCCGGGCAGATCGTGATGGAGGGCTTCCTGCGCCTCCGGATCGCGCCGTGGCTGCGGCGGCTGATCACGCGCGGCATCGCGATCGTGCCCGCCCTGGTGGTGGTCTCCGCGACGGGCGGCAAGGACACGGTCGAGCTGCTGGTCGTCTCGCAGGTCGTGCTGTCGATGCAACTGCCTTTCGCGATCTTCCCGCTGATGATGGTGACGAGCAGCCGGACGCGGATGGGCGACTATGCCAATCCGCTGTGGGTAAAGGTCATCGGCTACGCGATCTGTTCGGTGATCGCGGGGCTCAACGTGTACCTGCTGTGGAAGACGATCGGGCCGTTATGGGTCTGCGCGATCGCGGCGGCGATGCTGGCGTTCGCGGGATGGGTGCGGTTCGGGTGGCGGGGGCAGGGCGTGGCAGACGCTCAATAGTTAGAGCGTCCGCTTTCGCCCAATTGCGGACGTCGTTCGGCGCTCAATAGCAGCCCACACGCTTGATCGTGCCGTTGTCATCCAGCACGACGTTGATCCGCCCGGTGTCAAGGTCGGCTCGTATATCTTCTCCGGGTACAATCCATCGGAGCCTATGCGCGTTCGAAACGCTCTGTCCTACATGCCGCGAATCTGTCAGGCTCGCCATCCGTTCTTTCAAACCGTTGATTCGCTGGCTAAAACGGCGCGACCAAAACGGCGTGACCAAAACGGCGCGACCAAAACGGCGCGAATGGTGCGACCTTTGTGACCTTTGCCTCAAAAACAGGCACCTCCCACCGCGTCGCACCATCGTTGGTGTGACCTTGCGACTTTAGCCGCCGCCTACGCCGCCACCTCCACCACCAATTTCCCGATAGCCCCCCTGGCCGCCATCCTGGCGATCGCCTTGCCGCCGTCCTCGAACGCAAAGGTCTCGGTCACGCGCGGGGCGATCCTGCCGTCCTTCCACAGGCGGAACAGGCGCTCGACATGCGCGCGGTTCGCCGCCGGGTCGCGCGCGGCGAAAGCGCCCCAGAATACGCCGCACACGTCGCACGACTTGAGCAGCGTCAGGTTCAGCGGCAGCCTGGGGATGCCGGCCGGGAAACCGACGACGAGGTAGCGCCCCTCCCACGCGATCGAGCGCAGCGCCGGTTCGGCATAGTCGCCGCCGACCGGATCGTAGACGACGTCCGCGCCGCCCTTGCCGAGCACCGCCTTGAACCGGTCGGCGAGCGCCCTGGACTGCTCCTTGTCGAACGGCGCGCGGCCGTAGATCAGCGTCTCGTCCGCGCCCGCGTCGCGCGCGGCCTGCGCCTTTTCCTCCGAGGAGACGGCGGCGACGACGCGCGCGCCGAACGCCTTGCCCAGCTCGACCGCGGCGAGGCCGACGCCGCCCGCCGCGCCGAGCACCAGCAGCGTCTGTCCCTCGGCGAGACGCCCGCGGTCGAGCAGCGCATGGATCGTCGTCGCATAGGTCAGCAGCAGCGCCGCGCCGTCCGCGAAGCTGCGTCCCTCGGGCAGGGGGAACAGGCTGGCGGCGGGCACGGCGACCTGCTCGACCAGCCCGCCCGATCCGAGCGTGGCGATCACCCGGTCGCCGGCTTTCCACCCGGTCACGCCCGTGCCGACGCGCTCGACCACGCCCGAAATCTCGCTGCCCGGCGCGAACGGTCGAGGCGGCTTGAACTGATATTTGTCCTCGATGATGAGGACGTCGGGATAGTTGATCGAGCAAGCCTTGACTGCGACCACGACCTCGCCAGGTCCCGCCACCGGATCGGGCAGATCGCCCAGGATCAGCGTTTCAGGTCCGCCCGGCGCCGTCGACAGAAGTGCCCGCATGTACCCGTTCTCCGCTCGTCCACGGCCGGTGCGACGCCATCCCGGCTTCGTATTTCGAAATCGCGGTATCCCTTGCCAGCGTCAGGCCGATCTCGTCCAGCCCCTCCATCAGGCACTGGCGGCGAAACGCGTCCAGCTCGAACGGGAAGCGGTCCTGATACGGCGTGGTGACGGTCATCGTCTCCAGGTCGACCGTCACGGGCTGGTCCCGCGCGACCTCGATCAGGCGGTCGATCGCCTCCTGCGGCAGGACGACGGTGACGATGCCGTTCTTGAACGCGTTCCCCGAGAAGATGTCGGAAAAGCTCGGCGCGATCACCGCCTCGATGCCCATGTCGCCCAGCGCCCAGGCGGCATGCTCGCGGCTCGACCCGCAGCCGAAATTGTCGCCCGCGATCAGGATCGGCGATCCGGCATGACGCGGATCGTCGAATATGTTGCCGGGCACCGCGCGCACCGTCTCGAACGCGCCCTTGCCGAGGCCCTCGCGCGTCATGGTCTTCAGCCAGTGCGCGGGGATGATGACGTCGGTATCGACGTTCTTCTGCCCCCAGGGATAGGCCTTGCCGGAAACGTGGCTGACGGGTCGCATGGGGTGACTTACCTGCTGGTGGTGACGCCGATCGCGCTGGTCCGGGCGGTCGCGGCGTAAGCGGCGATGCCGCTGAGGACGGTGCCCATCACGAGCAGAACCAGAACACGTTTCATCGGACCATCTCCCCTAAAACCGGCTCGCCTCTAGACGAGCTCTCGTACGTCGCTCAACCTGCCCGTCACCGCCGCCGCCGCCGCCATCGCCGGCGACACCAGATGCGTCCGCGCGCCCGGCCCCTGCCGTCCTACGAAATTCCTGTTCGAGGTGGAGGCGCAGCGCAGGCCCGGCGGTACTTTGTCCGGGTTCATCGCCAGGCACATCGAGCAGCCGGGCTCGCGCCAGTCGAACCCGGCGTCGATGAAGATGCGGTCGAGCCCCTCGGCCTCGGCCTGGCGCTTGACCAGGCCCGAGCCCGGCACGACCAGCGCGTGCACGCCGTCCGCGACGCGGCGCCCGGTCGCGACGCTGGCGGCGGCGCGCAGATCCTCGATCCGGCTGTTGGTGCAACTGCCGATGAACACATAATCGACGCCGACGTCCTGCATCGCCGTGCCCGCGACGAGGCCCATGTACGCGAGCGACTTGCGCGCCGCGTCGCGCTTGGCCGGGTCGGCGAAGCTGTCGGGATCGGGCACGGTGCCGGTGATCGCGACCACGTCCTCCGGGCTGGTGCCCCAGGTCAGTTGCGGCGCGATTTCGCTCGCGTCGAGCGTCACGACGCGGTCGTAGCGTGCCTGCGGATCGCTCGGCAGCGTGCGCCAATAGGCGACCGCCGCGTCCCAGTCCGCGCCCTTGGGCGCCATCGGCCGGCCCTCGAGATAGGCGAAGGTCGTCTCGTCCGGCGCGACGAGGCCGGCGCGCCCGCCCGCCTCGATCGACATGTTGGCGACGGTCAGCCGCCCCTCGACCGACATCGCGCGGATCACCGAGCCGGTATATTCGATGACATGGCCGGTGCCGCCCGCCGCGCCGAGCTTGCCGATGACGGCGAGGATCACGTCCTTCGGGCTGATGCCGAAGCCGGGCGTACCGTCGATGCGCACTTCCATCGTCTTCGACTGGCTCAGCAACAGCGTCTGCGTCGCGAGGACGTGCTCGACTTCGCTGGTGCCGATGCCGAACGCCAGCGCGCCGAGCGCGCCGTGCGCCGAGGTGTGGCTGTCGCCGCAGACGAGCGTCGTGCCGGGCAGGGTGAAGCCCTGTTCCGGCCCGACGACATGGACGATGCCCTGTTCGGGCGCGGCCGCGTCGATATAGTCGATGCCGAAATCGGCCGTGTTGCGCTCCAGCGCGTCGAGCTGCGCGGCGCTTTCCCGGTCGGCGATCGGCACACGGCGGCCGCCCGCGTCGCGTCGCGCCGTGGTCGGCAGGTTATGGTCGGGCACCGCCAGCGTCAGGTCCGGGCGGCGCACCGCGCGGCCGTTCGCGCGCAGGCCGGCGAACGCTTGCGGGCTGGTCACTTCGTGGACGAGGTGGCGGTCGATATAGATCAGGCACGTCCCGTCGTCGCGGCGTTCGACGACGTGGTCGGCCCAGATCTTTTCGTAGAGGGTGAGGGGGCGACTGGCCATGATGCGCAGCCCTTAACCCTAAAGGCGCGCGAACGCAAAGCCGCGCGCGGCGTTATCGCGCCGCCGGCCGCGCGGCGAGCGTCCGGTCAAGGAACGCGACGCTGTCCGCCAGTACCGGCGCCTTGCCGCGGAACGGCACCGACAGCGCCATCACGACCTCCTCGTGGCTGAGCCCCGGATAGTCGCGGAACGCGACCGGCCCGCCGAGCCGCTTCAGCGTCGCGGCGAGGTTCACGGCATTGTACGGCCGCACCTGCGTGTCCGCGCTGGAGGTGACGAGCAGCAGCGGCGGCGCATCGGCGCGGGCGAAATGGATCGGTTGCGTCATCAGCGGGTCCTTCACGCCCTGCATCGCATCGATCGCGCGCTTCTTGGTGAAGGGATAGAAATCGTACGGGCCGCTCAAGCCGACGCCGGCCTTGACGATCCGTGGGTCGACGCCCTCCGCCGCCAGCCAGCGCCGGTCGAGCGCGAGCATCGCGACGGTATACGCCCCCGCCGAATGCCCGGCGAGCGCGATGCGGTCCGGGTCGCCGCCATAGCCGGCGATATGGTCGCGCGTCCACTTCACCGCCTGCGCGCCGTCCTGGAGCATCGCCGGGAAGCGGATGTCGGGCACCTTGCGGTAATCCGGCACGACCACGACGAAGCCGGCCCTGGCAAAAGCGCGCGCGGCGAAGCCGTAGGCGCGGCGGTTGCCGCTGACCCAGCCGCCCCCATACCAGAAGATCAGCACCGGGCGCTTGGTCGCCGGCCCGGCCGGACGCCACACGTCGAGCGTCTGCCCCGCCGTGCCGAACGCGATCGCCGAACCGGGCAGCGCGACGCCGTCGCCGCCGCCCGTCACCCGGTCGAGGAAGCTGAGCAGCCCCGGCGGCGAGGTGAGCGCCGCCGCCGAGCCGAGCCCGACCGCGACCAGCAGGACCAGCGCCACGACGATGCGGCGCGTCACGCGACGTAGTGCGCGGTGGTCTTCGCGGCGATCTCGTCGGCGGTGATGCCGGGGGCGGTCTCGATCAGGCGGAACGGCGCGGCATGATCGGGCCGCTGGAACACGGCGAGATCGGTGATGATCATGTCGACCACGTTCCGGCCGGTCAGCGGCAGGGTGCAGGCGGGAATGAACTTGGGATCGCCGTTCCGGGCGGTATGCTCCATCGCCACGATGATCTTCCTGACGCCCGCGACCAGGTCCATCGCGCCGCCCATGCCCTTGATCATCTTGCCCGGGATCATCCAGTTGGCGATGTCGCCATTCTCGGCGACTTCCATCGCGCCCAGCACGGTCAAGTCGATATGCCCGCCGCGGATCATCGCGAAGCTGTCGGCGCTGCTGAAATAGGCGCTTTGCGGCAATTCGCTGATCGTCTGCTTGCCAGCGTTGATCAGGTCGGCATCCTCCTCCCCCGCGAGCGGGAAGGGGCCGATGCCGAGCATGCCGTTCTCGGATTGCAGCGTGACGGTGACGCCCGCCGGGATGTGGTTGGCGACCAGCGTCGGGATGCCGATGCCGAGGTTGACGTAGAACCCGTCCTGCAATTCGCGCGCGGCGCGCGCCGCCATGTCGTCGCGGGTCCAGCCCCTGGTTTCCTGGCCCATTAGTCGATATCCTTTTTCGGAACGTAGCTGATGAAATCGTCGCCCGGGTCGCCGCCGTCGTCATCGGGGGCGATCTGCATGCCCGGATCGGTCGGGTCCGCGCGCTCGGCGTCGAGGCCTTTCCAGATGCGCGCTTCGGCCTCGGCCTCGGGGATGCCGGTCGCCTGGGCATAGGCCCGCGCGCCGTGGCGGACCACGTCGACCAGGGCGAGGCCGAGCGCCATCGGATCCGCGCCGATCGGCACCGGGTTGATGAAGCACGTCGTCGGCCCGCTTGCCGTAGCCCACACGCGCAGGAACTCGCGCGCGTCGCCGAGCATGCCCGCATAGGGCCGCAGGTCGATCGGGGCCGGCTTCTTCACCGGGCGGGGGTCCGGTGCCTGTCGGCGGGGGCGCCGTCGCAATGCCGCTGAGGCCCTCCCCCAGCCCCTCCCGCAAGCGGGAGGGGAGAAGAGGGCGTCCCGCCCGCAAGCGGGAGGGAAGGAGCGCCTCCCGCAAGCGGCAGGGGAGAAGGTGTCGTTCCCGCCCGCGCGAGGGGAGTAGAGGGTGCCACTCCTGCCGGCGCGCGCGGGGCGTCGTCCGCGCTCACGCCGCCTCGCGGACGGTGCGGAACTCGATCTTCTTGTCATACGGCGTGCCGACGATCATGCGCTTCACATAGATGCCGGGGAGGTGGATCGCGTCGGGGTCGAGCGATCCGACCGGCACCACTTCCTCGACCTCGGCGACGCAGATGCGCCCGGCCGTCGCCATCGGCGCGTTGAAATTGCGCGCGGTCTTGCGGAACAGGAGGTTGCCGCTCTCGTCCGCCTTCCACCCCTTGATGATCGACAGGTCGGCGCGGATGCCGCGTTCGAGGATGAACTCCTCAGGTCCATTCGGGCCGTCGAAAGTCTTCATTTCCTTGCCCTCGGCGACCAGCGTGCCGACGCCGGTCCTGGTGTAGAAACCGGGGATGCCCGCCCCGCCCGCGCGGCAGCGTTCGGCCAGCGTGCCCTGCGGGCAGAATTCGACCTCCAGCTCGCCCGACAGATATTGCCGCTCGAATTCCTTGTTCTCGCCGACATAGGAGGAGATCATCTTCTTCACCTGCCGCGTGCGCAGCAGCTTGCCCAGGCCCTCGCCGTCGATGCCGGCATTGTTGCTGGCGATCGTCAGGTCCCGCGTGCCCGCGTCGCGGATCGCGTCGATCAGCCGCTCGGGGATGCCGCACAGCCCGAACCCGCCCGCGCAGATCGTCATCCCGTCATGGAGCAGCCCGTCCAGGGCGGCGGCGGCGTCGGGATAGAGCTTCTTCATGCGGGAGTCTCCTTATGCGAAGCGCGCATATCGCCCTCGGCACGCGCTGTCATCCCCGGCAGTTCTTCCCGCGGAGTCCATCAGAACCCTCACCCCGCCCTCGGCCCGGGGTCCACCGTGCCGCGACCTCGGCGATCACTCCGCTATCGGGTCGAAAGCGGCTTGGTGGGCCCCGGAACCAGTCCGGGGTGACGGAAAACCGGAGGGTGGCCCCCGCAACCAGTCCGGAACGACGGCGCGCGTCCTGCAAAGGCCCCGCGATCCCACAAGCGGGCGTCAGGCAGCCGACCCTTGCCATCCCCGCCGCGACCCGCCATCTCCGGGCGATGAGCGAGCAACTTCCCGGCGTGCCCGAGCAGCTCGAACCGCTGGTCGCCCGCGTGCTCGCGCCCAATCCGTCGCCCTTCACGTATACCGGCACGCAAGTGCATCTGGTCGGGACGCGCGACCTGGCGGTGATCGATCCCGGCCCGGACGACCCCGTCCATCTCGACGCGCTGCTCGCCGCCATCGCCGGGCGGCCCGTCCGCGCCATCGTCATCACCCATACCCACCGCGACCACAGCCCCGGCTCGCGCCCGCTCGCCGCCGCGACCGGCGCGCCGGTGATGGGCTGCGCGCCGCTCGCGCCGGACGATGACGGCGTACGTTCGGATGCGTCGTTCGACCGCGACTATGCGCCCGATCGCGTGCTGGCGGAGGGCGACGGCATCGGCGGCGAGGGGTGGACGCTGACGGCGGTCGCCACGCCGGGCCATACCTCCAACCACCTCGCCTTCGCGCTGCCCGAGGCGCAGGACGGGGTGGGGGGCGGGGTGGGGGCGCTGTTCACCGGCGACCATGTGATGGGCTGGTCTACCAGCATCGTCTCGCCGCCCGACGGCGACATGGCCGCCTACATGGCGAGCCTCGACAAATTGATGCACCGCGACGACCGCATCTACTACCCCGCGCACGGCGATCCGGTCGAGCATCCGCGCCGGCTGGTGCGCGGCATGCTGGGTCATCGCAAACAGCGCGAGGGGCAGATCCTGCGGCTGTTGCGCACAGGTCCCGCGACCGTCCCGGCGATGGTCGCGACGATGTATGCCGGTATCGACCCGCGCCTGTTCCCCGCCGCCGAACGATCGGTGCTGGCGCATCTGATCGATCTGCGCGACCGTGCGCTGGTCGCCACGGCGGGCGAAGTGTGGAGCGTCGCGCGATGAGCTTCATCGGGAAATTCGCCGCCGCGCTCGCGCTGGTCGCGCTGTTCGTCGTCGGATTGGTGTGGGGCATCGGCGCGATCGTCTCGCACCGGCTCGCCGGACCGGACCCCGTGACGATCGCCAGCGGATCGCTGCAAGGCCTGCGCGAGCAGAACCGGCTGTCGGCCTTCGCCGCGCGCTTCGTCGCGGTGTCGACCTCGACCCGGTCGCAATTCGGCCTGCAGGCGAGGAAGACGCTCATCACGCCGGGCATGGTCGAGTATCGCGTCGATCTGGCGAAGCTCACCGCGCGCGACGTGACGTGGGACGCGAAAAGCAGGACGCTCGGCGTGATCCTCCCCCCGGTCGAGGCGTCGCCGCCGCAGATCGACCTCACCCAGGTCCGCGACTATGGCGACAGCGGCATCCTCTCGGCGCTCACCGATGCCGACGCCCGGCTGGACGCCGCCAACCGCGCGGCGGCGCAGACCGAGCTGGCGCGACAGGCGCGCGAGCCGGTGCCGATGACCCTCGCCCGCGACGCCACGCGCCGCGCGGTCGAGCGTAGTTTCGCCCTGCCGCTGCGCGCGGCGGGGCTGGAGGCGACGGTCGAGGTGCGCTTCGCCGACGAGGCGCGTGGCACCGGCGAGGTGTGGGACACGACCAGGTCGATCGCCGAGGTGCTGGGCAATCGGCGCTGACGCGGCAACTCACCGGTTGAGCTTGCCGCCGTCCGCGCCTACTTGAGCATCGCAAGGCCCGAACGGAGTCAGGAGTTGGAACAGCCCAAAAATTTGACCGGTCTCGACTTGCGCGCCGAGATCGACCGGCTGCGCCGCGAGCGCAACGCCGTCATCCTCGCGCATTATTACCAGAAGCCGGAAATCCAGGATCTCGCCGATTTCGTCGGCGACAGCCTCGATCTGTCGAAGAAGGCGGCCGCGACCGATGCCGACGTCATCGCCTTCTGCGGCGTGCGCTTCATGGCGGAGACCGCCAAGATCCTGTCGCCCGGCAAGATCGTCGTGCTGCCCGACATGGACGCCGGCTGTTCGCTGGAGGACAGTTGCCCACCCGACAAGTTCGCCGCCTTCCGCGCCGCGCATCCCGATCACATCGCGCTGACCTACATCAACTGCTCGACCGAGGTGAAGGCGCTGAGCGACGTGATCGTCACCTCCTCCTCGGCGGAGAAGATCCTCAGCCAGATCCCGCTCGACCGGCCGATCATCTTCGGCCCGGACAAGAATCTCGGCGGCTATCTCGCGCGTAAGACCGGGCGCGAGATGCTGCTGTGGCCGGGCGTGTGCATCGTGCACGAGGCGTTCAGCGAAACCGAACTGCTCAAGCTGCAACTGCTGCATCCCGGTGCGCCGATCGCGGCGCATCCGGAATGCCCGCCCTACATCCTCGACCATGCCGATTATGTCGGGTCGACCAGCGGCATCCTCGCCTTTGCCGATACGATGCCCGGCGACACGCTGATCGTCGCGACCGAACCGCACATCATCCACCAGATGCGCAAAGCCGCCCCGCGCAAGCACTTCATCGGCGCGCCGGGCGCGGACGGGAACTGCAACTGCAACATCTGCCCGTACATGGCGCTCAACACGCTGGAGAAACTCTACGTGGCGCTGCGCGACCTGACCCAGCGCGTCGAGATCGAGGAAGGGCTGCGGCTGCGGGCGAAAAAGAGCCTCGACGCGATGCTGGCGATGGCGGGCGGGACGGTGGGCATGGGCGATCTCGGGCCGCTGCGGGTGACGGGGGATTGAGGCGGGAGAACGGCGTCAAACCTCGATGACGGCGATACCAAGCGCGGCGGCCGCCGCTGCCTGCCGTTTGTCGCCGGTCACCAGCGTTCCGCCGAGACGCCGGCAAGCGGCCAGATGCAGCGCGTCGGGCAACAGCAGCGCGAGATCGAAACGCCGCACATAGGTGCTCGCCAGCCGCATGTCGACGCTCGCCATGGTAGCGGGTTCGGTGCCTGCGGCGAACCAGAGATCGAAATCTTGCAGTGTCGCGTCCGCGTGGGCGGCCGTCAGCCGTTCGATCCTGACCGCCATCGAAACGGCCGCACCGAACTCGCCGGCCGCAAGATCGGTAACGATGACGGGGGCTAATGACTCGCTGAGCAGGGTGCTGACGGCTTCGGTTCGATCCTCTTCGAGAAAGATCGACACCAGGGCGCTGGTATCGAGATAAAGTTTCAATGCGCGCCGTCGTCGCGCATCCGGCGAACGAGGCCGGCGGCGCCGATGCCCAGCGGGGCGCGTTGCTTACGCCGCTCGCATAGCCATTCCATCCACTTTGCCGTAGTGCGCGCCGGTTCCGCTCTTTCCCCGACCGCGCGTAGCGCCACCGTCGGTTTTCCATGACGGGTGATGATGACCTCCTCTCCTGCCAGCGCCTTGTCGATCAGGCTGGAGAGCTTGTCCTTCGTTGTGGCGACGCTGTACTGCGGCATGACGGTCTCCCATGGCCATCGTATAGTAGATCATGGCCATAATTCCAGCGCCATGTTTAGACATTGGAGCCCGAGATGAGTTTCGCCCTGGATTTCTTTGATTTGCAGACCTTCGTCGCATCCACCCTGGCCGAAGATCTCGGACCTGCCGGGATCGGGGGCGGCGACGTCACCTCCATGGCGGTCATCCCGGCGGACGCGCGCTTTGCCGGCACGATGGACAGCCGCGACGCGATCGTCGTCGCGGGGTTGCCGGTCGCGGAGGCGTTCTTCCGCGCGCTCGACCCCGACGCGCGGATCGAGCGGCTGGTCGAGGACGGGCAGCGGGTCGCGGCGGGCACCGATCTCCTGCGGATCGAGGGGCTGGCGCGCGCGATGCTCACCGCCGAACGCGCGGCGCTCAACACCGTGCAGCACCTGTCGGGCATCGCGACGATGACGCGCGCCTATGTCGACAAGCTGCGCGGCACGGGCGCGATCCTGCTCGACACGCGCAAGACCATCCCGGGCCTGCGCGTGCTGGAGAAATATGCGACGCGGATGGGCGGCGCGACCAACCACCGCATGGTCCTGTGGGATGCGGCGATGATCAAGGACAATCACGTCGCGGTCGCCGGCGGGGTCGGCGAAGCGGTCGCGCGCGCCCGGGCGGCGGGAATCGCGCGGATCATCGTCGAAGTCGATGCGGTCGACCAGATCGAACCCGCGCTGGCGGCGGGCGCCACGCATCTGCTGCTCGACAACATGGCCCCGCCGATGCTGCGCGGCGCGGTGACGCTGGTCGGCGGGCGCGTGCCGACCGAGGCGTCGGGCGGGGTGCGGCTCGACACGATCCGCGCCATCGCGGAGACCGGCGTGACGTACGTCAGCGTCGGGCGGCTCACCCAATCCGCCCCGGCGGCGGACATTGGGCTGGATTTCGCGGCGGTGTGAACCGCCATGCGTTCCGGTGCGGTTGCGCCGCGCGGGATCGCCGCTAGTCTGCCGTCGACCAGGGGGAAACGATTCGATGGAACGTCCGGTCTCGATCGTCCGGTTCGAGCGCTGCTATCTTGCCAGCGGGGCGCTCGCGGCCGTGGCGCTGGCGGGGTCGCCCGCCGTCGCGGCCGCGCAGGCGCTGCACTGCACCGTGCCCGGCGTGCTGCCCCGGCCGCATCCCGATCTCGCCACCGCCGACCAGCCCTCACGGGTGCGGCCGATCGGCGGGTATACGCTGGCGCTGACCTGGGCGCCGGAATATTGCCACGGCAGGGCGCGCGATGCGTCGGCGACATTCCAGTGCGGCGGCGGCAACCGCTTCGGCTTCACGCTGCACGGCCTGTGGCCCGACGGGATCGGCAAGGAATGGCCGCAATATTGCGCCGCAACGGGGTTGTTGCCGCCCGCGCTGATCAGGCAGCACGTCTGTTCGACCCCGTCGCCGCAATTGCTGCAGCACGAATGGGCCAAGCACGGCACCTGCATGCGGACGACTCCGACCGACTATTTCGCGAAATCGACCGGACTGTACGGCACGCTACGCTATCCCGACATGGACGCCCTGTCGCGCAAACCGTTGAATGTCGGGCAATTCGCCGCGGCGTTCGCGGCGGTCAATCCCGGCGTTCCGGCCACCGCCGTGCGCGTCACGGCGAACGCGAAAGGCTGGCTCGACGAACTTTGGCTCTGTCTCGACAAGCGCTTCGCCTATACGCGTTGCGCGGCGGGGTCGGGCGGATCGGGCGACAACGCCTTGCTGAAGATCTGGCGGGGCAGGAAATAGCGTCACGTCATGCCGGCCCGATCCGGCAGCCATGCGAGCCGTCCGAACTGACGGTACGCCTGTCGCAAGGCTCATGCATGGACCCCGGATCAACGTCGGGGCTGATGCCGCTCGCCCACATCGCCACCGTTCCCTGCGAAAGCGGGGGTCAGTAGCCAAGCGGTATCTTGCGTAACCCCTCAGTCCGGGTGACGACGCATTACCGCCCCTCGATCACCGCCGTCGCCGGATGGTGCTTGTCGAGGTGGCGCTTGATGATCTTCAGGTTGCGCGTGTTCGAGCGGAACAGGAAATCCGGGATCGCGCCGACCACCGGGATCAACCCGAGCAGGAAATCCACGCCGACATTGCCGAACATCCGCGCCATCGCCGTCTTCGACATGCCGAGATTGCGCGCTTCCCACACCATCCACGCGCCCATCGCCGCGCCGATCGCGTCGCCGCCCACCGGGATCAGGTCGAGGATCACGTCGAGCCCGATCTTGCGGTTGGTGCCGGGTATCGTGAACAGGCCCTCGAGCAGGCGCTCCATCGCCTCGATGCGCTTGCGCACCGCAGCCGGGTCGCGCCCGGCATAGCTGGACGCGAGATCGCCGAGCGGCGGGGGACTCATGCGGGTCGTGTTGGCCATGTCACTTCACCTCGCTCCACCTCAATTGGTGTCGTTACGCAGGTGATTCAACGGGTGCCACGCACGCGAGTTCCCGGACCATGCCTTGAGCCGCGCCGACACCAGCGACCAGCGCAGCGGCCGGGCGAGCGGGATGAAGGCGACGTCGCGCGCCAGTGCCGCGTCGGCGGCGGCGATCAATTGGGCGCGCAGCCGCATCGACCCGGCGTCGCGCGCGCCCGCGATCGCCGCCTGCGCGGTCTCGCCGCAGGGCTGGCACGCCGTCGCGACATACCAGCGCCCGCTGTCGTACGGCGCCACCGCGTCGATCAGGCGCAGGTCGGCGGGGGCGTCGGGCGCGACCCGCTCCGGCGTGATGCCCAGCGACAGCAGCGCGCCGCCGACATGGCCGTACAGGATCGTCGCGCCCGGGCCGGCGGGCAAGGCGATGCGCAGGCGGATGGCGCCGGGGTGCGCGGCCTGCCACCGCGCGATGCGGTCGTGCGGACCGGGTTCGCCCGGCAACGGGTCCCGTGCCCAGGCGGGGACGGCCGGCGGCGCGGCGGAATCGAACTGCTCGGGCAGCAATTGCGTGGCCGGCTCCCACTCCGGCGAAATCGCCGCGGTCATCCCGGCGCGGTCGATCGCGCGCGCGATCGCCGCGCGATTGGCGGCATCCGCCAGCACGCCGTCGCGCTTGACCACCGCCAGCCCGAACACCCCGGCGGCCGGATCGATACGCCGGCTGACCGGCGCGACCTGCGCCAGCGGCACGAGCGGCCAGTCGGTGAAGGTGCCGCCCGTCACCAGATGAGAATCGCCTGCGGCAAAGCGCAGGATCGCGCGCGAGGCGCGTTCGCCGATCAGCCGGACGGTGGCCTCGGGCGGTGGCTCGGCCGCCTCGTCGTCGGGGCTGCGCGCGGGGTCGGCGGCGGGGCGCAGCACGACGCTCGCACCGTGCTGCGACACGATGCGGAACGGCCCGCTGCCGCCCCGCGGCTTCACCCGGAAGATCGCCAGCTCGGGCTGCGCGAACAGCTTGAGCAGATCGGGCCGCGAGTGGCGGAGGCGCACTTCGATCACTTCGGGCGTCATCTCGACGATCTCGTCGATCGCGCTGAGATAGGGGCGCAAGGCGTTGCGCGACTCGTGCTCGACCTGATGGCGCAGGATCTTCACCACGTCGGCGGCGGTGATCGGCCGTCCGTCGCTCCATTCGGCATCGCGCAGGCGGAAGATATAGCTCGTGCCGTTGTCGATCACGCTCCAGCGTTCGGCGATGCCGGGTTCGATCTGCCCGGTCGCATCGAACCGCACCAGCCCCTGCGCGGTCGCGTCGAGCAGCAGGCGGGCGGGGGTGTCGAGCGTGCCGCGCGCCGGATCGGCAAGCCGCGGCGCGCCGCCGATCGCGCTGACCACGACCGGCCCGCTGTCGGCGCGCGGCGTACATGCGGCCAGCACCGCGCCCGCGACGATGGCCGCGGCTGTTCTTCTCCGTGGGAAGGGGCGGGGCGGGCGGGTCATGCGCCCCTCTGCCACTCGCGCCCGCACGGCGCCACTGTGGATCGCCTTGGGGCTGTCTCCTTCGACCACGCACGCCCCCCGTTCCCCCGCGAAAGCGCGGGCCCAGGAGCGACAAGCGGTGTCGGCAGTGTTGCCCGCGGGGTTTCCCCACAAGAACAGTCACCCCGGACTCGTTCCGGGGTCCACCAAGCGGCTTTCGATTCGCATAGTGGTGAGCGCCGGGAGGTAGGCTACCCAAGGAAATGAAGGGCGATCCGCCCTGGCCTCCCGCCTTCGCGGCAGAACGGGCGCGATCCTTGTCCGAATGGAGACAACCACCGATCGCCCCGGAGGAAAACGGCCCCGAAGGAAGTGGTGCGGGCGGGGGGACTCGAACCCCCACAGGCCTTGCGGCCCGACGGATTTTCGTACCAGCTACGGCTTTCGCCGCCGCCCGCCCGGATCGTGGGCGCGCGTTCGTGGTCTGGACTATCCCTTCACCGTGCCCCGGAACCGGGGGGTAGGTGCTGCCCGTCTAGTCTCTACACCTTCCCGGTGGCGCTGCGCCGCCGGGCTTGGCTCGGGATCGCCATGTCACAGGGTTCCCCGAATTTGAGCAGTTCTGCATCGCGGGTTTCCCCGCGAGCACTCAAGTCATTCGTCTAAGTCCGGTGCGTCTACCGATTTCGCCACGCCCGCACACCGCGTTCGTGCATAGTCGGGGACGGATTCGGAGCCAAGCGCGATCTGCGATGCGTGCGCCGCCATGGTGCGACCGCGGTCGGCTCACTCCACGTTGAGGCGGAGGCGCATCTCCTTGCCGGGCTTGAAATAGGGGACGCGCTTGGCGTCCACGTCGACCAGCTCGCCGGTGCGCGGGTTGCGGCCGGTGCGGGCGTCGCGCGCGCGGGTCGAGAAGGCGCCGAAGCCGCGCAATTCGACGCGCCCCCCGGCGGCGAGGCGCTTGGTAATCTCGTCGAAGAAGGTCGTCACCAGCGCTTCGATGTCGCGCAGCGACAGATCGGGGTTTTCGGTGGCCAGCATCTGGACGAGTTCTGAACGGATCATCGCGCGTTTCCCTGCGCCCGGGTCGCCCCCCACGGGCATTACGGGCAGTTTCGAGCTTGATCTATCGCAACGTTGACCGAAACGATAGGTCCGAAACGACGCGCGGACGGGGGGCGGGGCTACTCGATGTGGCGAATGGCCCCGCCTGTCCGTTACTTCTTGGTGTCGCTGCCCTGTGCCTTGAGCGCCGCGCCGAGGATGTCGCCCAGCGACGCGCCCGAATCGGACGAGCCGTATTGCGCGACGGCCTGCTTCTCCTCGGAGATCTGCATCGCCTTGATCGAGAAGGTCGGCTTCTTCGAGCGGTCGAACCCGGTGACCATCGCGTCGAACTTCTGGCCGGTCTGGAACCGTTCCGGACGCTGCTCGTCGCGGTCGCGGCCGAGATCGGTGCGCTTGATGAACCCGGTCGCGCCATCGTCGCCGACCTGCACTTCGAGGCCCGCATCGCGGACTTCGAGCACGGTGACCGTGACGACGGCGTTCTTGTTGAGGCCCGATGCCGCCGCCGACGTCCCGCCGGCCGGCGCGCCCGCCGCCGGAGCGCCACGCTCGAGCTGCTTCATGCCGAGCGAGATGCGCTCCTTCTCGGCGTCGATGTCGAGCACGATCGCCTGGACGACTTCGCCCTTGCGATGCAGGTTGAGGGCATCCTCGCCCGACACGCCCCAGGCGATGTCCGACATGTGGACCATGCCGTCGACATCGTTGTCGAGGCCGATGAACAGGCCGAACTCGGTCGCGTTCTTGACTTCGCCCTCGACTTGGCTGCCGACCGGATGCGCGTCCGCGAACGCCTCCCACGGGTTGCTGATCGCTTGCTTGAGACCGAGCGAGATGCGGCGCTTGTCGGGATCGACCTCGATCACCACGACGTCGACTTCCTGCGAGGTCGAGACGATCTTGCCCGGATGGACGTTCTTCTTGGTCCACGACATTTCGGAGACGTGGACCAGGCCTTCGATGCCCGGCTCCAGTTCGACGAACGCACCATATTCGGTGATGTTGGTGACGCGGCCCGACAGTTTCGCGCCGACCGGATATTTGACCGACGCGCCTTCCCACGGGTCGCTCTCGAGCTGCTTCATGCCGAGCGAGATGCGCTGCGTGTCCTTGTTGATGC
>CAXTJX010000049.1:0-20853 GCA_964244765.1 uncultured Sphingomonas sp.
CTTTGCTGGTGGTCGATGCAGCGCAAGGCGTCGAGGCGCAGACGCTCGCCAACGTTTACCAGTCGATCGAGTACGATCATGAGATCGTCCCCGTCATCAACAAGATCGACTTGCCCGCCGCCGATGCCGAGAAGGTCCGCGCCGAGATCGAGGAAGTGATCGGCCTCGACGCGTCCGAGGCGGTGCTGACCTCGGCCAAGTCGGGCATTGGCATCCGCGAGGTGCTGGAGGCCGTGGTCAAGCGCATCCCGCCGCCCAGGGGCGATGCCGACGCCCCGCTCCAGGCGATGCTGGTGGATAGCTGGTACGACCCGTATCTCGGCGTCGTCATCCTCGTGCGCGTGATGGCGGGCGTGTTGAGGAAGGGCCAGCAGGTCAGCTTCATGCAGGCCGGCACGACTCACTTGGTCGACCGCGTCGGCTGTTTCCGCCCCAAGATCGAGCAATTGACCGATCTCGGCCCCGGCGAGATCGGCTTCATCACCGCGCAGATCAAGGACGTGGCGCAAGCCCGCGTCGGCGACACGCTGACCGACACCAGGCGCCCCGCCGCCACCGCGCTGCCCGGCTTCAAGGAAGTGCAGCCGGTGGTGTTCTGCGGCCTGTTCCCGGTCGACGCCAACGATTTCGAGAAACTGCGCGAGAGCATCTCCAGGCTGCGGCTGAACGACGCCAGCTTCTCGTTCGAGATGGAGACCAGCGCGGCGCTCGGCTTCGGCTTCCGCTGCGGGTTCCTCGGACTCCTGCACCTCGAGATCATCCAGGAGCGGCTGACGCGCGAATACGATCTCGACCTCATCACCACCGCGCCGAGCGTGGTGTACGAGATCGAGCTGACGCACGGCGCCGGGCAGCTCGAACTGCACAACCCGGCCGACATGCCCGACCCCAACAGGATCGCAAGCATTTCCGAGCCGTGGATCGAAGCGGTGATCTATTGCCCGGACGAGTATCTCGGCAGCATATTGAAGCTGTGCCAGGACCGGCGCGGCATCCAGAAGAATTTGACCTATGTCGGCGGCCGCGCGCAGGCGACCTACGAGTTGCCGCTCAACGAAGTGGTGTTCGACTTTTACGACCGGCTGAAATCGATCTCGCGCGGCTATGCCAGCTTCGACTATCATCAGATCGGCTACCGCGAGGGCGACCTCGTCAAGATGAGCATCCTCGTCAATAACGAGCCGGTCGACGCGCTGTCGATGATCGTCCACCGCGGCACCGCGGAATCGCGCGGGCGCGGCATGTGCGAGCGGCTCAAGGACCTGATCCCGCGCCACCTGTTCAAGATCCCGATCCAGGCGGCGATCGGCGGCAAGGTCATCGCCCGCGAGACGATCGCCGCGATGCGCAAGGACGTGACCGCGAAATGCTATGGCGGCGACGCCAGCCGCAAGCGCAAACTGCTCGACAAGCAGAAGGAGGGCAAGAAGCGGATGCGCGAATACGGCTCGGTGAGCATCCCGCAAGAGGCGTTCATCGCGGCGTTGCGGATGGGGGATGAGGGGTAAACTGCGGTTTCGGCAGTTGCCCCGCATTTCCTCACAACCGTCACCCCGGACCCGTTCCAGGGTCTACCGGGCCGCGACCTCGGCGATCAAACTGCTATCGGGTCGAAAGCGGCTTGGTGGACCCCGGAACGGGTCCGGGGTGTCGCAAAACGCGGGGTAGGGCCCACCAAGGCCCCGCCCCAGTCCCGCCAAGGCATCGGCGTCAGTCGCCGAGCTTTTCGATCTTCTCGTTGAGCCGTCCGAGCTCGGCCTTCAGCGCGGCGATCTCGTCATCCTTGCTCTCGGTCGTGGCGCCGGCGGGCGCGGCGGCGGCGCCCATCGCGCCGGGCTTGAACGCCTGCGTCGCCGCCTCGAACATCGCCATGTTCTGCTTGGCCAGTTCCGCGAACGGCGAATTGGCGAAGGGCGAGCTGGCAAACGCCCCCTCGACCGCGGTCTTGAATTGCTGCTGGTTGCGGCGGAAGCTGTCCATCGACGCCTCGAGATAGCCCGGCACCATCGCCTGCATCGAATCGCCGTACATCGAGATAAGCTGGCGCAGGAAATTGACCGGCAGCATGGTCTGCCCGCGCTGTTCCTCCTCCATGATAATCTGCGTCAGGATGTTGTGCGTGATGTCCTCTTCGGATTTGGCGTCGAGCACCTTGAAATCGCGCCCTTCGCGCGTCATCGCGGCAAGATGCTCCAACGTGATGTAAGACGACGTCTCGGTATTGTAGAGGCGGCGATTGGCGTATTTCTTGATCGTGACCGGGCCGTCGCCCGGTATGGTCTTCTTCATGAAGAGAGGCTCCCCGCCTGATGATGGTGTCCACCCTATCACCATTCGATGCCGCATCGCAACACGGGCCGCGCCCCTTGCCGCTGTTCCTCGACATGCTGCGCGAACAGACCGCGGCGTCGCCCGAGCGCCGCGCGGCGGCGCTGGCGGGGTTGCGGGCGTATCAGGAGGCGCCGCGCGGCCGCCCGCGCAAGCCGATGCCGGCGCGCTACCGCAAGGGCAAGGCGCGGCTGCGCGACTATGGCGGTCGCGGCGACACCGGGCGCGCGGTGATCTTCGTCCCGTCGCTCATCAATCCGCCGCACATCCTCGATCTGCTGCCCGAGCTATCGTTGCTGCGCTGGCTGGCGAGCCGGGGGCACCGGCCCTTCCTGCTCGACTGGGGCGCGCAGCCGCCCGACGCGCGCGCCATGGACCTGACCGCGCACGTCATGCGCGTGCTGCTCCCGCTGATCGCGAAATTCCCCGCGCCGCCGGTGCTGGTCGGCTATTGCCTGGGCGGGACGATGGCGCTTGCCGCGGCGTGCGTGACGCGCGTCGCCGGGCTGGCGCTGATCGCCGCGCCGTGGCGCTTCGCCGGCTTCGGCCCGGCGTCGCGCGCGGACATGGCGGCGCTGTGGGAGGCCGCGTCCCCGACATGCGACGCCCTCGGGCTGGTGCCGATGGAAGTGCTGCAAGCCGGCTTCTGGCGGCTCGACCCGGCCCGGACCGTCGCCAAATACGCGGCATTCGGCGCGATGGACCCGGACAGCGCCGCCGCGCGCACCTTCGTCGCGCTGGAGGATTGGGCCAATGCCGGCACGCCGCTGCCCTTCGCCACCGGCCATCAACTGTTCGAGGATTTCGTCGCGAACGACGCGACCGGCGCCGGCCGGTGGCGGATCGGCGGCACGACCATCTCCCCGGCCGCGCTTTCCTGCCCCGCGATCGAGTTCGTCTCCGCCAACGACCGCATCGTCCCGGCGGCGAGCGCGGCCGACCTGCCCGACCGGCACGATCTCGGCGCGGGGCATGTCGGGATGATCGTCGGGCGGAGCGCCAGGGCACAGGTGTGGGAACCGCTGTCGGGCTGGTTAAACGCCTTGCCCGGGTCTAGATAGCCGCGCATCGTCACCGGAGTCGCCGTCATGCAGGATATCGTCATCACCGCCGCCAAGCGCACGCCGGTCGGCAGCTTTCTCGGGGCGTTCGCCGGCGTCCCGGCACACGAACTCGGCCGCGTCGCGATCGCGGCGGCGCTGGCGCAAGCCGGCGTCGAAGGGGACGAAGTGTCCGAGGTGATCCTCGGCCAGGTGCTGACCGCGGCGCAGGGGCAGAACCCGGCGCGCCAGGCCGCGATGGCGGCGGGGGTGCCGAAGGAGGTCCCGGCATGGGGCGTCAACCAGGTATGCGGCTCGGGCCTGCGCGCGGTCGCGCTGGCGGCGCAGGCGATCGCGACGGGGGACGCGAGCATCGTCGTCGCCGGCGGCCAGGAATCGATGTCGATGAGCGCGCACGCGCAATCGCTGCGCGCCGGGCAGAAGATGGGCGACCTCAGCCTGATCGACACGATGGTCAAGGACGGGCTGACCGACGCCTTCAACAGCTATCACATGGGCGTCACCGCCGAGAATCTGGCCGAACAGTATCAGATCACGCGCGGCGCGCAGGACGACTTCGCGGTACGCTCGCAGAACCTCGCCGAGGCCGCGCGCGCGGCGGGGCGCTTCCGCGACGAGATCGCGCCGGTCACCGTCAAGGGCCGCAAGGGCGACGTGATCGTGGCCGACGACGAATATATCCGCAGCGGCGCGACGCTGGAAAGCGTGTCGGGCGTGCGCCCCGCCTTCAAGAAGGACGGCACGGTGACGGCGGCCAACGCCTCGGGCATCAACGACGGCGCGGCCGCGCTCGTGGTGATGAGCCGCGCCGAGGCCGAGCGCCGCAGCGCGCCGATCCTCGCGCGCATCGCCAGTTGGGCGTCGGCCGGCGTCGATCCGTCGATCATGGGCATCGGCCCCGTCCCCGCCACGCGCCGCGCGCTGGAAAAGGCCGGCTGGAGCGTCGCCGACCTCGACCTGATCGAGGCGAACGAAGCGTTCGCCGCGCAAGCGCTCTCGGTCGGCAAGGAACTCGGCTGGGATGCGGCCCGCGTCAACGTCAACGGCGGCGCGATCGCGATCGGCCACCCGATCGGCGCGTCGGGCGCGCGCGTGCTGACGACCCTGCTCTACGAGATGGCGAAGCGCGACGCGCGCAAGGGGCTGGCGACGCTGTGCATCGGCGGGGGGATGGGGATCGCGATGTGCGTGGAGCGGTGAGACCGAACGGCGACGCGCTTTCCTATCGCCAGACCCGCTCGAACCGCCCGCCCAGCCCGGTCAGCAATTCATATTGCGACATGCCCGACCATGCCGACGCTTGCGGCAGCGCGAAATCCAGCGTCACCCAGTCGCCTTCGGCCAGGTCGCGCGCGGCATCGACCGAGATCGCCGTCAAATCCATCGACACGCGGCCCAGCACCGGCAGCGCCGCCTCCCCTGCCCCTGCCCCTGCCCCCGCCCATGCGACGCCGGTGTTGGTGAAGCCGCGCCAATAGCCGTCGGCATAGCCGATGTTGAGGATCGCGACCTCGACCGGCGCGGTGGCGGTGTAGCGGGCGTCGTAGCCGATCGATTCGCCTGCCGCCAAGGTGCGGCGCTGGAGGATCTGCGCCTCGGGCGTGACGACTTGCCGCACCACGCCGGCCAGCTCCGCGCGCGGCACGCCGCCGTACAGAGCGAGGCCGGGCCGCGTCAGATCGAAGGCATAATCGCGGCCGAGCGCGATTCCGGCGGAATTGGCGAGGCTCAGCCGGGCGGCCCCGGTACGCCCGCGAAGGGCCGCAAAGGCGTCGCGCTGCCGCGCATTGGCGGGCACGTCCTGGTCGGCGCAGGCGAGATGGCTCATCAGCGTGTCGATCTCCAGCCCGTCGAGCAGGCCTTGCCGCACCTGTTCGATCGACACGCCGAGCCGGTTCATGCCGGTATCGACCATCACGTCGCAGCGGCGGCCGCCGCCGTCGCGCCAGCGCGCGATCTGCGCGGGCGTGTTGAGCACGGGGCGGGCGATGCCGCCCGCCGCGACGGGCATGTCCTCGACGCGCACCCCGTGCAGCACCGCGACGTCCAGCGCGAGATCGGCCAGCGCCGTCGCCTCGGCCCAGGTCGTGACGAAGAAATCGCGGCACCCCGCCCGCGCCAGCCGCGCCGCCACGCCGCGCGCGCCGAGGCCGTAGCCGTCGGCCTTCACCGCCGCGCCGCACGCCGCCGCCCCGCTCGACGCATCGAGCGCGCGCCAGTTCGCGGCCAGCGCGGCGGCATCGAGGCGGAGGCGGAGCGGCGCGGTCATTCCCGGCGGTTAGCGGGGCGGACCCGCGAACGCCAGTGCGCGACCCCGCATCGGCATGGCGGGATCGGCGCCAAAGCATTCCCCGCTGTCGTAGGATCACCCTCACCCTTCTCTCTCCCGTCGGGAGAGGGAGGAAGGAGCGCAGCGACGCAAGGGTGAGGGTGGATCCGAGCGAGCCGATAAATGCGCTAGGTCGCGCTCGCCTTGCCCGGCTTCGTGTCCTCCAGCCCCCACGCCGTCACCACCAGCGCCATCGCCACCACCGCGATGGTGTACCACAGCCCGGCATAGGGGTCGCCGGTGCGCGCTACGATGACCTGGCTGATCAACGGCAGGAACCCGCCGAAATAGCCGGTGCCGAAATGATAGGGGATCGACATCGAACTGTAGCGGATGCGCGGCGGGAACATCTCGGCCAGCAGCGCCGCGACGGGGCCGTAGGTGATGCCCGACAGCGCGCTTAGCGACAGGATCGCCAGCAGGATCAGCACGATGTTGCCGGGCGACGGCACCACCGGCTCGAGGTCGTAGCCGGCGCGCGTCAGCGCCGCGTCGAGCCCGGCGTCGCTCACGTCGTCCACGCCGACCCCGCCGACGATCGCCAGCGTCACCGGCGAGCGCGCCATGGTATAGGGGACGCCCTTCTTCGACAGGTAATCGAGCAGGTGGCGGCAGTCGCTCGGCTTGCCGGGGAACAGGTCGTAGCGGCAGGCCGGCCCCGACACGACGACCGGCGCGCGCTTGGCGGCCTGCGTCAGCGCCGGGTTGGCGGCGGCGCCCATCAGCCAGAAGATCGGGAACAGCAGCACCAGCGTCAGCGCATAGCCGATGACGATCGGCTGCTTGCGCCCGACCGTGTCGGACAACCGCCCGAACAGCACGAAGAAGCCGAGCCCGCCGAGCGCCCCCGCGCCGACGATCAACTGCGCGGCGGTCTCCTGCACGCGCATCGTGGCTTGCAGGAAGGAGAGGACGGTGAACATCGCGGTGTACCAGATCACCGTCAGCCCCGCCGCGATGCCGAACAGGGCGACGAACAGCCGCTTGAGGTTGCCCGGATAGGTGAAGCTCTCGACGAACGGATTGCGCGCCGTCTCGCCCGCCGCCTTCATCTGCTTGAACACCGGGCTTTCCGACAGTTTCAGCCGCATCCACAACGACACCGCCAGCAGCACCAGCGAGAACAGGAACGGGATGCGCCAGCCCCACGCCTCCCACGCGCCGGCCGGCAGCATCTGCCTGGTCAGCAGCACGACCGCGAGGCTGAGGATGAAGCCGCCGGCGACGCTCGCCTGGATGAAGCTGGTATAATAGCCGGCCTTGCCCGGCGGCGCATGCTCGGCGACATAGATCGCCGCGCCGCCATATTCGCCGCCGAGCGCGAGGCCTTGCAGGATGCGCAGGCAGATGACGACGAACGGCGCGGCCAGACCGATGCCCGCGGCGGACGGCACCATGCCGACGCCCGCCGTCGCCAGCCCCATCACCGTGATCGTCACGAGGAAGGTATATTTGCGGCCGAGCCTGTCGCCGAGATAGCCGAACAGGATCGCGCCGAGCGGGCGGAAGCCGAAGCCGACCGCAAACCCCGCCCAGCTATACAGCGTTTCGAGCAGCGGCGTCTGCGCGGGGAAGAAGGTGCGCCCGATGATCCCCGAGGCGGCGAGCGTGCCGTAGATGAAGAAATCGTACCATTCGAAGATCGTGCCGAGCGACGAGGCGGTGATGACGAGCTGGATGTCGCGGCGGCTCGGTGTGGCAAGCGCGCCACCGCCGACATCGCCCGCCAAGATCGTCGCCATTGCATCCCCCCACGCCACCGCTTGTACGGCCGTCCGCGACGATACGGAGTTTCGGCCGCGCGGCAAGGGCGATCGGCGTGGCAGAAATGAACGAAGCCTTGTCGCTATCGTCAGACTTTCGAAACGGGACGGCGTGCATACGGGACAACATGGCGCGGCTGGAGCTGTTGGGATGAGGGACCGATCGATCAAACTGCTTCGCGCCGCGCATCTGCGCGGCGCGCGTCAGGTGCCGGCGGGGACGGGCCTGTTCATCGTCGCGGTCGTATCGGTGTCGATGTGGTGCGCGATCGCCATCGTCGCCCGGATGCTGTAGCAAGGGTCGGCCCGCGCGGTCGCATGCGTGCGGCGCAATCGCGAATGTTCAGCACGCATGCCATGAGCATTGTCATATAACAGCATGCTTATTATATGGCCGTCATGAGCGACACCCTCGGTTTCCTGATCGGCGACGTATCGCGGCTGATGCGGCGGCGGTTCGACGAGCGGGCGCGTGCGATCGGCGTGACGCGGGCGCAGTGGAACGTCCTGACCAAGCTGTCGCGCGCCGAGGGGATCAATCAGGGCGGGCTCGCCGAGTTGCTCGAGGTCGAGCCGATCACCTTGTGCCGCATGGTCGACCGGCTGGAGGAAGCCGGCCTGGTCGAGCGGCGGCGCGACCCCGGCGACCGGCGCGCGTGGCGCATCTTCCTGACGGACAAGGCGCGGCCGATGATCGACCAGTTGCGCGTCGTCGCAGACGGGCTGTTCGCCGACGCGCTCGCCGGCATGGGCGATGCGGAGCGCACCGCGTTGTTCGCGTCGCTGACGCGCATCCACGCCAATCTCAACGACACGATGGAAGGCGACGAGGCCCGACATGGCTGACGCAGACCCCCGGATCGACCGCGCGACGAGCGTCGACATGGCCCCGATCGCGCCGGTCGCCGCGCCGGTCGCAGCGCCGCGCGGTGCGTGGCGCAGGACCGCGCTGATGGTCAGCGTGCCGCTGATCATCGTCGCGGTCGTCGCCTATTTCTGGCTGACCGCCGGCCGCTTCGTGTCGACCGCCAACGCCTATGTGCAGCAGGACCGCGTCTCGGTGTCGTCCGACGTGACGGGCCGGATCGTCGCGGTGACCGTGCGCGAGAATCAGCCGGTCAAGGCCGGCGACCTGCTGTTCCAGATCGATCCCGCGCCGTATCGCATCGCGCTCGAACAGGCCGATGCCGCGATCGCCACCGCGCGCGTGCAGGTCGATACGCTGGCGACCGACCGCGGCAGCGCCGCCGCCGACGTCGCCAGCGCGCGCGCCGATATCGCGCTGGCGCAGGCGACCTACGAGCGGCAGGCCGCGTTGATGAAGCAGGGCTTCACCACGCGCGCCAGCTTCGACGCCGCTGCCCAGCAAGTCGCGGCCGGCAAGGCGAAACTGGCGACCGCCAACGCCAGCGCGGCCAAGGCGCGCGTCCAGGTCGGCAGCGGCACCGGCCGGTCGGGCATCCCCGCCGCGGTGCAGGCCGCGATGGCGCAGCGCGACAAGGCGTTGCTCGATCTCCAGCGGACGTCGGTCTACGCGCCGGTCGCCGGCATGGTGACGCAGTCGACGCGGTTGCAAGTCGGCCAGATGATGATCACGGGCCTGCCCGCCGTCAGCATCGTCGCGGGCAACCGCCTGTGGGTGGAGGCGAATTTCAAGGAAACCGATCTCGACCGGATGCGCATCGGCCAGCCCGCGACGGTGTCGTTCGATGCCTTCGGCAAGCTGAAGCTGAAGGGTCACGTCCAGTCGATCGGCGCCGGCACCGGCTCGGAATTCTCGGTGCTCCCGGCGCAGAACGCGACCGGCAACTGGGTGAAGGTGACGCAACGCGTGCCCGTGCGCATCGTCCTCGACGAGGCGAGCCCGCGCCCGCTGATCGCCGGGCTGAGCGCCGACGTCACGGTCGACGTGCGCGGCAATGGCAACCGCTAGTCCGGGCGCTAGTTCGGGCACTAGTTCGGGCGCTAGTTCGGGTTCGGGCGAGGCCGATCGTCTCGCCCGCACCCTTTCGACCGAAGCGCCCGAGCCGCTGGAGGACCGCGCGGCACTGCATACCCGCAACCGCGCGCTGCTGACGGTCGGCGTGATGGCCGCGACGATCATGCAGATCCTCGATTCGACCATCGCCAACGTGGCCTTGCCGCACATGCGCGCGTCGCTCGGCGCGACGCCGGATTCGGTGACGTGGATCCTCACCAGCTACATCGTCGCCGCCGCCGTCGCGATGCCGCTGACCGGCTGGCTGTCGGACCGGATCGGGTCGCGCAACCTGTTCCTGTATGCGATCGTCGGCTTCGTCCTGGCGTCGATGCTGTGCGGGCTGGCGACGAGCATCACCGAAATGGTACTGTTCCGCATCGTGCAGGGCATCGCCGCGGCGTTCATGAATCCGCTCAGCCAGACAGTGATGATGGACATCAACCCCAAGTCGAAACAGGCCTCCGCCATGTCGATCTGGGGCATGGGCGTCATGGTCGGGCCGATCCTGGGGCCGGTGATCGGCGGCTGGCTGACCGAGAATTACGACTGGCGCTGGTGCTTCTACGTCAACGTGCCGGTCGGCATCGTCTGCTTCGCGATCCTGTGGACGCTGTTGCCCTCGCGCCCGACCAGGATGCGCGCGTTCGACCTGTTCGGCTTCGCCATGCTCGCCGTCGCGATCAGCGCCTTCCAGCTCATGCTCGATCGCGGCCAGTCCGACGACTGGTTCGCTTCCTGGGAAGTGTGGATCGAGGGGCTGGTCGCGCTGGCCGCCGCGTGGATGTTCGTCGTCCACATGGTCACCGGCCGCAACCCGATGTTCGAGCGCGGTCTTTTCCGCAACCGCAATCTCGTCACCGGGCTGGGCTTCATGCTGGTCGTGGGCGTGCTGATGAACGCGACGATGGCGCTGCTGCCGCCGATGCTGCAAGGCCTGTTCGGCTACCCCGTGCTGACGACGGGCCTGCTGCTGGTGCCGCGCGGCGTGGGGATCGTGGCGAGCATGTGGATCGCCGGACGGATGATCCAGCGCAATGTCGATCCCCGCATTCCGGTCACCGCCGGCCTCGTCATCGCGACCTATTCGTTGTGGGAAATGACCGGCTGGACGCTGGAGATGAACGCGACGGCGTTCATCGTCACCGGGCTGGTCCAGGGGGTCGGGCTCGGTCTGATCTTCATCCCGCTCAACATCATGGCGTTCGGCACCCTGGCCTCGCACCAGCGCACCGAGGGCGCGAGCATGACCAACCTGTCGCGCAACATCGGCGGATCGGTGGGCATCTCGGTGGTGACGGCACTGCTCGCGACGAACGTCCAGACGCAGCATGCCGTGCTCGCCCCGCACATCCCCGATCTCGGCCTGACCGCGACCGACCCGGTGGTCGGCTCGATCGTCGGCGGCAGTACCGACAGCCTGCTCGCGATCGCCGACGGCATCGTCAATCTGCAAGCGGCGATGGTCGCCTATCTCGACGACTTCAAGCTGATGATGATCCTCACCGCCTGCGCGATCCCGCTGGTGCTGCTGCTGAAACGGCCGGAAGGGCCGTCGGCGGCGCCCGATCCGGGGGCTGCCGGGCACTGACCGGGCGCCGGCGACCGGACTGTCTCGTTCCGGCCCGTTCCCGCCCGTTCCGGCATGATGCGAAGGGGGTTGAAGCGACCGTCGCCGCCCGCCACCATGCCGCGATGCGCGCCTTCCCCAGCATCGCCGCGACGCTCGTCGTCCTCGCCACCCCGGTCTTCGCCAGGGACGCCGCCAGGCCCGCGCCCGACCCGGTCCGCCTGAAGGCGACGGTCGAGAAGCTCGTGCGCTTCGGCACGCGCCATACCTTGTCGCCGGACGATCCGGTGCGCGGCATCGGCGCCGCCCGTGCCTGGGTGGCGGGCGAGATGACGCGGATCGCCGATGCGTGCGACGGTTGCATCGCCGTCGCCAACATCGCGCGGACCTTCACCGGGCCGCGTGCGCCGGGCGGCGTCAATGTCGTCGACGTGCTCGGCTTCCAGCAGGGGTTGGACCCCAGGCGCGTGGTCATCGTCGGCGCGCATATCGACAGCCGCGTGAGCGACGTGATGGACGCCGTGCACGACGCCCCCGGCGCGAACGACGACGGATCGGGCGTGGCGCTGGTGCTGGAGGCGGCGCGCATCCTGTCGAGGGAGAAGTTCCGCGCGACGATCGTCTATGCGGTGTTCTCGGGCGAGGAACAGGGCCTGTTCGGCGGGCAGTTGCTGGCCGAGACGGCGAAGCAGCGCGGCTGGACCGTGTCGGCGATGCTCGACAACGATATCGTCGGCAACACGACGGGCCGGAACGGCGTGCGCGTCGCCGACCGGGTACGCGTGTTTTCCGAAGGTATCCGCGCCGCCGACGATATGCCCGCGCAGCTCGCGCGGCGCGGCAATGGCGGCGAGGATGACGGGCCGTCGCGTGCGCTGGCCAAGGCGGCGGATGCCGTGGCGGGGACGATCCCCGGCGGGCTCGACGTGTTCGTCGACCGCCGCCCCGATCGCCTCGGGCGCGGCGGCGACCATGAGCCGTTCCTGGCACTCGGCTATCCGGCGGTGCGCTTTACGGTCGGGGCGGAGAACTGGACGCAGCAGTATCAGGACGTGCGCGTCGAGCACGGCATCGCGTATGGCGACACCGTCGACAGGATGGACTTCGCGTACCTCGCCAAGGTCATCGAGATCAACGTCGCGACGATCCGCCGGCTCGCCGCCGCCCCGGCCGCGCCGGACGGCGTGACGATCGCGGGCGCGCTGAGCTTCGACACGACGATCAAATGGAAGCCGGTCGAAGGAGCCGCCGCCTATCGTATCCACTGGCGCCGGACCGACGCGCAGGACTGGCAGAAATCGACCGATGTCGCCGCGAGCGCGACGAGCATCGTACTGAAGGACATCGGCGCCGACGACCATTTCCTCGGCGTCGGCGCGGTCGCGGCGGATGGAGCGGAGAGCCTGGTCACCTTTGCCGGG
Organism: uncultured Sphingomonas sp.; assembly: GCA_964244765.1. Taxonomy (GTDB): domain Bacteria; phylum Pseudomonadota; class Alphaproteobacteria; order Sphingomonadales; family Sphingomonadaceae; genus Sphingomonas. The sequence continues at coordinate 12,451 of CAXTJX010000049.1, forward strand.
CCCGAGCCGCGCGCGGGATGAACACCCAACCGACACCCCGGTCCCTTCGGCGAAGCTCGGGATGGGCTTGTGCCGGGGTCCAACCAAGCGGCTTTCGATCCGCATGGTGGTGAGCGCCGAGGTCGCGGCACGGTGGACCCCGGAACGTATCCGGGGTGACGGTTCGTGGGAAAACCGGCGGGCAAGACTGCCGATACGGAAGCCGATCCGCCCTAGCCCCGCCCGATCAGCCGCCGCGCGATCGAATCCGCGACATCGGACGCCGGCGTGCCGGTGCGGTCGCTTTCGTCCCATATCTCGATCAGCCGCGCCGGAATCCTGGCGATGCGCGCCTCGACCTCCGCCCGGTCGCCATGGCCGAGATATTCGAGCCCGACATTGATGATGCCGCCCGCGTTGATCACGTAATCGGGCGCGTAACGGATGCCGCGCGCGTGCAACGCCGCGCCCTCGGCCCGCGTCGCGAGCTGGTTGTTGGCACCGCCCGCCACCACGCTCGTCCGGAGCGCCGCGATCGACTCGGGCGTCAGGATCGCACCGAGCGCGTTGGGGCTGACCACGTCCGCCGCGATGCCCAGGATCGCGTCCGCCGCCGCCGTTGCCGCGCCCAGTTCCTCGGCCAGCGCGGTCGCACGCGCCGCGTCGACGTCCGCCAGCGTCAACCGCGCGCCGTCCTTCGCCAGCAAGCGCGCAAGGCCCCCGCCGACGCTGCCGACGCCCTGGATCGCGACGTGCACGCCGTTCATGTCGCCGGCACCAAGCGCACGCCGCGCCGCCGCCTTGATGCCGAGATACACGCCGGTCGCGGTGGAGGGGCCCGGATCGCCGCCCGCGCTGCCCGCCGCGACGGGCAGGCCGGACACATGGCGCGTCATCGTCGCGATGGTCTTCATGCTCGCCTCGGACATGCCGACGTCCTCGGCCGTCACATAGCGCCCGCCGAGCGACTCGATCGCGCGCCCGAACGCTTCCAGTTGCGCCGGCGTGATCGCATCGCCGGGATTGGCGGCGAGCATGACGCCCTTGCCGCCGCCCATCGGCAAGCCCGCCATCGCATTCTTGAAGCTCATCCCGCGCGACAGGCGCAGCGCATCGGTGATCGCGCGCTCGTGATCGGCATAATGCCAGAACCGCACCCCGCCCGCCGCCGGGCCGAGCCTGGTCGAATGGATCGCGATCACGGCGCGCATTCCCGACGCGGAATCGGTGAAGAGGTGCACGTCCTCATGGTCGTCGAAATCGGGGAAGCCCCAGCCGGTGGTCAACGCGAAGTCCTGGCTGTTGAGAAATGGGGCGACCGACGGGACTTGAACCCGCAACATCCGGCATCACAAGCCGACGCTCTAACCAATTGAACTACGATCGCCGCAGAGCAAGCGCCCCTAGCGGGCGGCGGGGGCAAGCGTCAAGAATGAAGGAGTCGGTCTGAAACGGCGCCGAGGCGCATTCGCGGCACCGGCGCGCTCCCATTCCCGGCCACCCACAGCGTATCCTGAATGGTGGCCGGGCGGGGGAGTACCGGCCGGCACCGCATCGAACCGCGCTCCTTCGCGCATTTTCAAACGACGCTTAGAATTTGCCCTCGATCGCGAGCAGATGCCCCCCGGGGGTCGGCTGGAAACCGCTCAGGTCGAGCCTCTGCGCGGCGGCCGGGTCGGTCGGCCTGACGATCAGTTCGGCCCGGAAGCGGCCCGAAGGGTATAGCCGCAGCGCGACCCGTTCGGTCCCCGCCTGGCTGGCGAGCGGCAGCAGCAGCGCTCCGGCATCGCAGCGCGCGGTGCCGGAGAGCCCCTGGCCCAGGCTGATCCCGGCGATATCCCCGCCGAGCGTCGCCTTCACGCGCCCCTCCGCCTGGTCGCACATCCCGTCGACGAAGCGGACGCTGACCTCGTCCAGGTCGAGGCCGCTGACCGGCAGCGGCGCGAACACGGCGCCGGCCGGCAAGCTCGCGCTCATGTCGTCCACGCCGACCGCATGGCGCGAGACGCTGATCGCGCCGTGCAGTGCGTGCAGCGGACGGTCCTCCCCGGTGGAAAGATCGACGCGCGCGCGCCCGACCAGCAGTGGCCACGGCGAGACTCCCGCCGTCAGATCGCCGAGCGCGATGCCGCCGACCTGCGCCTCGCGCAGGCTGCCCCACCATACGCTGCCGCTCGCCGCGCGCGCGGCGAGGCCGGTGCGATCGAGATCGAACCAGCCGAGCACCAGCCGGAGCGGCAGCGACACGATCAAGGCGAGCACGAACACCGCCCCGAACAAGGCGACCGGCCCGGTGTTGAGACGAAAGCCGGTCTTGAGACGAAAGCCGGTCTTGAGACGAAAGCCCGTCATGATCCTTGCGCCTTCAGCGTCATCTGCACCGCGACCGTGCGATCGCCGTTATCGGTGGTGGCGAGACGATCGACCAGCAGGCCGCCCGCCTCGAGATCGGCGATCCAGCCGGTCAGCGCGCCGGGCCGGGCCGAGGCGATGGCGATCTGCACGCGGTCCGGCCCTTGCGGCACGACGCTGGCGAGCGCGAAGCCGGCGTCGTTGGCGCGCGCGCGGATCACCGCTTCCAGCGGCACGTCGAGCGGCGCGGCACGGCCCGATTGCGCGGCCTTGACCGCATCGACGCGGGCCTGCGTCTCGCCCAGCGCGATCACCGCATCGGCGTGCCGCGCCTTGGCCGAAGCGAGCGCCTCGTTCGCCGGCACGACCAGGAAATAGCCCAGCGTCAGCACGGCGAAGACCGCGGCCGCCAGCACGAGATAGCGCTCGCGCGGCGTCAGCGCCCGATACCAAAGCAGCATCCGCTCGCTCATCTTGGCTTCACCGTGATGTCGCCCGACAGGCGCCCGCCCGACGACTGGAACTGGCCGATCGTGGCGGCGTCGAAGCCGCTCGCGTCGAGACGGCGCTGCAAGTCCAGGACCTGCCCTTCGTTCTGCACGCCGAGCGAGACCCGCATCGCCCCGTCGGGATCGAAGTCCAGCGTCCGCACCTCGCTCCCCGGCGTCGCGCGCACGGCGGCGAAGACGGCGGCGGCGGTGCGGCTGAACCCCATTCCCGCCCCGCGCAGCCGCTCCAGCCGCGCCTTTAGCTGGCGGTCGGCATCGTTCACCGCTTCGCCGCGTGCGAGGCCGGTGCGCGCGAGCAGATCGGCGCGGCGCTCGATCTCGTCGGCGGCGGCCGAGTAATTGAACAATTGCGCGAGCGTGACGAGCAGCGTCACGCCGAGGATCGCCGCGCTCAGCCAGCCGAGTCGCCGGACCAGCGCCCAGTCCACGCCGATCCGCGACCGCCGCGCGAACGCGCCCTGCCGCAGGTCGAGCGCCGGCGCGGCCACGGCAGCGACGATCGCCGCCTCCAGATCGTCGCGCGTCATCACCGGGGGCGCCGCGCCGCCGGTGACGAGGTCGGTCAGCCGCGCCTCGTCGGCGAAACCGCTGGTCGGGCCGCGCACCACCCCTGCCCCGCCGAGATCGGCGCGGACATAGCCCTCGGCCGGGCGCGGCAGCAGCATCGGCGCGGGCAGCAGCATGTCGGGATCGACACCGTTGGCGGCGAGATCGTCAAGCCAGTCGCGCATGTGCAGCGCCGCGACGACCGCGATCGGCCGCTCGGCGGCGTCCTCCTCGCGCCCGACCGCGACGTGCAGTTCGGCGATCGGGCTGGCGCTCGCCTCCGCCGCCAGCATCCGCGCCGCCGCCACCGACTGCGCGAGCGAGCGATCCGGCAATTCGGCCCAGTGCAGCGTCACCGCATCGGCCGGGGCGATGGCGACATGCCTGGCGTCCTCCCCCGCGACGGGCGCGGGAAACCCCTCGCCGCGCGCCGACACGGCGTCGCCGGCGATGCGCAGCCAGCGCCACGGTATCTCGTGCGTCGGCAGGAACAGGAGCAGCGTGTCGGTCATGATCGCTCGCCCCACTGCCGCGATACGAGCCGCGCGGGAAGGGCCGATGCGTCGATCAGCCCGCTTTGTTCCAGCCGCGTGCCGCCCAGCATCACATCGACCCGCAACGAGAACCATGTCGTCTTCACGTCGGTCTGCGCCGCGCCATCCCCGACCGACTGGCCCGCAAGCGCGGGTTGCGACCAGAACGCGCCCGTCGACGCGAAGCCCTGTGGCGGCCGTCGCAGCAGCACCTGCCGCGCCGCCTCGACCGAAATCGTGCCCGGCGCGAGCATCGCGATCAGCGGCGCCTGTTCGGGCAGCAGCGTGTCGACGTTGATCTTCGCCGGCTCGGCCCTGGGCAAGGCGCACAGCCACGGGCGCAGTCTGTCGTAATCGGCGCGCGAGACGCCGCTGACCGCGCGCAATTCGCTCGGGTCGGCCATCAGCGTGTTGGCGGTGCGATAGCCTTGGGTGCCCCCGCCATAGGCGCCGTCTTCCGCGCCGCCGTCGAGCGGGTTGTCGTCGCTGTCGATCCAGTCCGATGCCGCCGCCGCGATGCCCTCCGGCGAGCGCGCGGCGGGGTCGACCAGCCGGATCAGCCGCGCGAATTGCAGGCGTGCCGGCGTGTAGGCGGCATGGACGCCGGGCGTCACCTCGGCGACCAGGCTGTTGAGGTTGAAGCAATTGCCGCCATCGACCACCGTCGCGGTCGCCGTGCCGTGCGGGATCGGCAGCGCGAACGGCGTGCCGCTCCATCGCCCTTGCAGCGTGATGCGATCGGGACTCCTGGCGAGCAGGTCGCTCACCTTGACCACCGCCAGCGTCTCCGCCGCGAAGGAATAAGCGCGCGCCTGGTCGAGCGCGACGGCATTGCCGCCAAGGCGGGTGGCGAGCCGCAGTTTCTCCAGCGCGGTCCCGGCCAGCACGGCGATGACCGCGACGAGCAGCAGCACCGTCAGCAATGCCGCGCCCCGTTCAGCGGGTTTGCGGTCAGCCGGTGCGGTCATCGCGCCGCCTCCCGTAACCGGTGCCGACGAGGAACAAGTGCCGCGTCTCGACGCCATCGTCGCGCAGCACGCGCAGTTCGAGCGCATCGGGCAGCGGCGCGCGCGCGCTACCGGTCCAGCGGTCGCTCCACGCGCCCTTGAGGCGATAGCGCAGGGCGACCTGCCGGACATGCGGCAGCAGCGCGGTCGGCGGCAGGGCCTGCGCGCCGTCGAGCATCGGCCAGGCGATCCGCGCCAGCGCGCCGTCGATCACCGCATAGTCCACCTTCTGCTCGCTCGCGCGCGGCGTGCCGTCGAGGTTGCTCCACCCGCCCCGCACGAAGCGCAGCACCGGCGTGCCGCTCGACCCCGATTCGCCGGTGAAAGCGGGCAGCATCTCGCCCCCCTCGCCCCGCGTCGTGCGGATCGAGGCCTGGGCGAGGTCGGCGGTGAGGATCGAGGTCAGCCGGTTCATCGCCGACACGTCGTCGAGCCTGGCGCCGGTGGCGGCCTGCGCGCGGACGGAGAAGGACAGCAACGCCACTCCGGCGGCCGCGAGCAAGCCGAAGATGAGGAGCGACACCATCACCTCGACCAGGGTGAAACCCGCCTGCCCCGCCGCCTCGTCCTCCCGCGCAGGCGGGGGTTCAAAGGCCGCGCGCGGTGCGCCCGGTAACGCTGGACCCCCGCCTGCGCGGGGGAGGGCTGGACCCCCGCCTGCGCGGGGGGAGGTGTGAAGGCCGGTCACGGGTTCGTCGCCCCGTCGCGCACCACCGTCAGGTGCCCGGAGTCGCGCCCGCTCGCATCGGTCACGTCGACGTCGATCCGCAGGATGCGCAAGTCGCCGGTCGGCCGCGTCACCCGCGTCCAGGTCCAGGCGCGGCCGCCGTTGCGCTCGACGCCGGTCGCGGTGCCGATCGCCGGCGGGCGGGCATCGGTCAGCGCCTCGATCGCGACGTTGCGCGCGACGGTCTGGGCCATCAGCGTGGTAGCGAGGCTGGACGCCCCGCGGACCGTCGCGCCTTCGAGCCGGATCAGCGCCAGCGCGGCGAGGCTGAACACCGCGAGCGCGACCATCATCTCGATGAGGGTGAATCCGGTTTCGCGCCGGCGCGAAACCGCCCCCACGCCGGCGGAGCCCCGGGAACGAACGAACCTATCCACCGACCTTGACCCCGCCGTCGGACCCGACATGCACCACCACCGTCTCGCCCGAGCGCGCGAGCGTCACGTCGAGCGGACGATCCGCGATGCCGGTCGAATCGAACAGCACGCGGTCGCGCGCCGCCCCGCCGGTCGGCAGCGCCCGCGTGCCCGTGCTCCACGCCGTGACCCGCAGCGGCTTGTCGGCCATCGCCACCCACGCCCCGTCCCGCCGCTCGTCGAAACCGTAGCCGCCGCCCGAGACCCACACGCTGATCGGCCGCGCATCGACCACCGCGAGATCGTGCGCGGCGCGCGTGCGCGCGGCGAAGCGCGCGGCCTCGTCGACCAGCCGCCCGCGCGGATCGGGCAGCGCGAGCACCACCGCCGCGCTCGCCAGACCGATGATCGTGATGACGATCATCAGTTCGACAAGCGTGAAACCGTGTTCGGCGAAACGCCGAACGGGCGTGAAGCCGCGTTCGGCGGACCCGCTATTGCCAGCTACCGATATCGGCATTGACGCCCTCGCCGCCTTCCTTGTGGTCCGCGCCCAGCGTCCATACGTCGACTTCGCCATGCTGACCGGGGGCGGCGTAGAGATACGGCTTGCCCCACGGGTCGAGCGGCAGTTTCCTGATATAGCCGCCGCGCTGATACTTCGACGCATCGGCATCGGCCGGCGGGGAGACCAGCGCCTGCAAGCCGTCGGCGGTCGAGGGGTAGGCGTCGTTCTGCAATTTATAGACGTCGAGCGCGCTGTCGATCTGCGCGATATCGGCCTTGGCGGCGGTGATCTTGCCCTTGTCGCCGAGCGGGATGACGTTGAACGCGACGATCGTCGCGAGCAGGCCGAGGATGACGATCACGACCATCAGTTCGACGAGGGTGAAGCCGGATTCGTCCTTGCGACACGGGTTGGGGGAAGCATCGGTAAGCATTACAGACCTCATTGCCCGGCGAGCGTATTAAGTTGCAGGATCGGCAGCAGGATGGATAGCACGATCGTCGCGACGATACCCCCCATCAACACGATGATGAGCGGTTCGAGCAGCGACAGCGCCGTCGTGGTGAACCGGTCGAACTCGCGCTCGAGGTAATCGGCGGCGCGTTCCAGCATGTCGTCGAGCTGCCCCGCCGTCTCGCCCGAGGCGGCGAGATAGGTCAGCAGCGGCGGGAACACGCCGGCCCGGCGCATCGCCGCCGACAGGCTGCCGCCGCCGCGGATCGAGTCGATGATGTCGTCCGACGCCTGTTTCAGCCGCAGGTTGTGGATCGTGCCGCCGGTGAGCTTCAGGCCCTCCAGCAGCGGCAGCCGGCTCGCCACCATCGTCGCCAGCGTGCGCGCCATCCGCGCGGCGTGGAGATCGCGCAGCAAGCGGCCGAGCAGCGGCAGCTTGAGCAGCCAGGTGTCGAACGCGAGCTTCGCGCGCGGGTTCTTCAGCGCGCGCCACGCGCCGATGCCGATCAGTATCGCGCCCCCCAGCAGCGCCCACCAATAGCCGACCAGGAACGCCGACAGCGCCATCACCGCGCGCGTGAGGAACGGCAGTTGCTGTCCGACCGTGTCGAACTGCGCGACGACTTGCGGCACCACGAACATCATCAGCGCGGTGACCACCGCCATCGCCACCACCGCCAGCACGGCGGGATAGGCCAGCGTGGTGACGATCTTGCCGTTGATCTCGGCCTGCCGCTCCAGCAGGATCGACAGGCGCTCGAGGATCACCGGCAGCGACCCCGACGTCTCGCCCGCCGAGACCATCGCGCGGTACAGCGCCGGGAAGCTTCTGGCCTCGCGCGCCATCGCCTCGTGCAGCCGCCGCCCCTCGACCACGCCGGCATGCACCGCATCGACGATCGCGCGGACATGCTCCTGCTCGGTCTGGCGCGAGATGGTGCGCAGCGCTTCCTCCAGCGGCGAGACGCGGTTGAGCGTCGCAAGCTGGCGCGTGAACAAGGTGAGCTGCTTGGGCGACATTTTCGCGCGCCCGAGTTGCAGCCCGAACAATGGACGGCCCTTGGTCGCGGGGGTGGACCCCAGCTCGATCCGGACGACGTACAGGCGTCGGCGATCTAGCGTATTGCGCGCGGCGTCTAGCGTCTCGGCCGCGACATGCCCGCGCGTCTCGTTCCCACGGGTGTCGATCGCGAGATAGTCGAAGTCAGCCATCCGCCACAACCGGTTCCACCACATCGGTGGCATCGCGGCGCGATACGCGGGCGGCTTCCTCCGCGGTGGTCAGCCCCTGTTCGACCAGAGTGCGCGCGGCGAGCGCCAGCGTCGCGTTGGTGGCGAAGGCATGGCGCGTGATCGCATCCTCATCGCCGCCGTCGTTGATGAGGCGGCGGATCGTGTCATCGACGCGGACGGCCTCGAACACGCCGATCCGG
>CAXTJX010000050.1:0-19298 GCA_964244765.1 uncultured Sphingomonas sp.
GCCCGAACAGCAGCGCCTGCGGCCGCCCGGTGGTGCCGCTGGTGGTGTGGAAGATCGTCGGCGCGCGGTCGGCCCCGCCCATTCCGGCGAAATCGCCGAACGGCGGATGTTCGGCGATCGACGCCATCAGGTCGGTCTTGTCGTAGACCGGCAGGTGCACGATGTCGTCGAGGCCGCGAATGTCGCCCGGCTCGATGCCCTTTGCGCTCCATAACCGCTGGTAGAACGGCACTTGCCACCCGCGCGCCATCAGTCTGGTGAAGCGCGCTTCCTGGATCGCGCGCAGCTCGTCGCGGCTCATGCCGACATAGCGCGCCAGAAAGGCGTCGCCGATCGGATAATCGGCCAGCATCCGCTTCGCATCGAAGGCTTCGAAATAGGTCGGGAAGGTCATTGCGGCTCCGTGAACCAGGCGAGCGGGGAATTGAACAGGCGCGGATCGGCGTCCGGTGCGAGGATGCGGGCAAGGTCGCGCTTGGCGGCGGTCTGCACGGGCGAGAGCGGCAGTTCCGGGCTGCCGAGCGTCGCCGGGATGGCATGCTCGCTCACCGAATTGTCGCGGCGCGTGAGGACGATCCTCTGCGGCGAAAGCGTATTGGAATCGGGATTGCCGTCGTCGTTGACGATCACTCGACCGGCAAGGTCGGCGAGCGCCGGATCGGCGAACGTCGCCAGCGTGAAACGGCGCGGATCGATCTGCCGGTCGCGCAGCATCAGCGCGGCGAGCAGCGGCAGGCACAGCCGCGCATAGGCAGGCGTCATGCCGGGATGGAACGGTCGTCCGACCAACCGTTTGATGAGCGGCGGGGCGAACAGCTCGATCCATTGCACGTCTTCCGGCGCGACGCCGAGGTCCGCGATCATGCCGAGCGCGCCGTGGCTGGCCCGGCCGGAGGGATAGGGCTTGGTCGAAACGTCGGAGATCAGCCAGCGCTCACCGACGCGATCGGTATAGGACGAAAGATCGCCGCGGTCGATCAGCGCGAAATAGCCGAACGGCCCTTCCAGCGCATCGTGCGGCCCGGTCAGGCCGCCGCGGACGAGATCGACCGCCATGATCGCCGAGTGCGCGGCATTGGCGATTTGCAGCGGCAGCGCGATCGATCCTTCGACATGCGCCTGCATCGTGCCGGAGCAGAAGGAATAGGCCAGACCGAGCACATTCTCCAGCGCTTCAATTCCTTCTAGCCGCGCGACCGCCAGCGCCGCGCCGATGCACCCGGCGGTGGCCGGGCGGAAGAACGTCAGCGGCAACGTCGCCGCCATGCCCAGCCCGGCGGCGACGTCCACGCCGACCGCGAGCGCGACCAGTGCCGCGTCCGGATCGCAGCCCCCCATCCGGTCGATGCTCGCGCCAAGCGCCGCGGTGACGACCGACAGCGCGTGGACCACGGCGGGTTCATGCACCGCGTCCCATTCGAGGCAGTGGATGCGGAACGCGTTGACGAACGCGGCTCCCGGCGCCGGCAGCCGCCCCGGCGATCCGATCAGCCGCGCATCGTCGCCCGCCCCCCAACCGCGCGCGGCGGCCAGCACGCCTGCCGCCCCCGGTGCGGTCGATCCCGCCGCGCCGACCGCGAGCGTATCGGCGAGCAGGCGCGCGGCGTCGGCGCGCACGGCGGCGGGCAGTACATGCGGCACGCCGACAAAGGCGAGCAGGCGATCGGTCGCCGCGGTCACAGGATGTCTTCCAGCCACGCGACGATCGCCACGGCATCGTCGCCGTCCAGCGCCAGCGCTACGCCGCGTTCGGCCTGCGCATCGCTCAGTCCGCCCCACGCGAACAGCGCCTGCGCCTTGGCGATCACGCCATCGCGGGACAACCGGCGTTCGGGGTCGCCCAGCGTATCGACCAACGCGACCCGCACCCCGCCCGCGCTCACCGTCGCGCCGAAATGCTCGGGGTAGCGCGCCGTGATCGTCGTATCCTCGCGCACTGTGATGCGCGTGCGTGCCTCGGCGAGCGCGGCGATGGCATCGGGTTCGAAATCGGCGAGCGTCGGCACGCCGCGCTCCGCGACCACGGCGACGGCATGCTGGATCGAGAACTTCGCCTCGTGCGGGGTCGTCGGATCGGGCCGGTCGCAAAACGCCAGCGCATCGGCGAAAGTTTCGACCAGGATCGTGCCCTCGACCTGGCCTCGCGCGCGCAGCTCTAGCGCCGCGTCGATCGCGGGATGCGCGTGGCGGCACGCGCCCCACGGCTTGAAGCTCACCTCGGCGATGCGCCAGCCCTCGTCCAGCTTCATCGGCTTCGGCGCTCGGCAGGTCGCGGCGTACAGGCCCTGCGGTCCTTCGAGGATGAAGCGCGGCCCCATGACGCCGCTCGCGGCGTGGAACGCGGCCGATCCGCCGGTCTGCAAGGCATGGGCGATATGCCATTGCTTGGCCATCCCGGGCTCGTGCCGCATCTGCCACAGCCCGCCCGACACCGATCCGGCAAGCCCCAGCGCCGAGGCGAGCGTCGCCGTATCCGCACCGAACAGCACCGCCACCGCCGCCGCCGCACCGAACACGCCGGCCGTCGTGGTGTTGTGCCAATAAGCATAATGCGCCGCGTCCAGTGTCGCGCCGATTGCGATCGTCGCTTCATAGCCCCGGATCGCCGCGTCTAGCACCGCGTCCATGCCCTGCTCCGCATCGCCGAGCACCGTCGGCCAGATCACCGGGCCAGGGTGCAGGATCGCGGCGCGGTGGACGTCGTCCATCTCCAGCACGTTGCCGAGCAGCGCCGCGCGCAGCGTCACCGGCTGGCCCGTCATGCGGCGTTGCACGCCCCCGGGGGCGCTGCCGCGCGCGCCCGCCACACACCCCATCCAGTCGAGCAAGTGCAGCCTTGCCCGAAGGAAAATGTCCTGCCCGATCGGACGCAACAGATGCTGTGCAAGCGCTTCGGTTAGGCTATGATCGTCTTCTATCATGCGTGGTGCCGCGCCGCAGGAGAGATTTTTTGAAGGTCGATAGAAGGATCGAGGCCGCGCCGCGCAAGCCGCGGTATCTCGAACTCGCCGAAGACCTGCGCGGGCAGATTCTGGGTGGCGGCTTGCCCGATGCCGATCCTTTCCCAACCGAGAGCGTGCTGTGCGCGCGCTACGGCGTCAGCCGGTTCACCGTGCGCGAGGCGTTGCGCACGTTGCAGAACGAAGGGCTGATCCAGCGGCGGCGCGGCTCCGGTACCGTCATCCAGCCGGCCGCAGCGCGCGGCGGCGCGCTGCATCAGCCGCTGTCGAACGTCGCCGAAATCCTGCAATATGCCAATGGTACGAGTGTCGCCTTCGCGCGCGACGGTAACGTGTCGTTGCCGAAGAAGCTCGCCGACGAGATCGGGGGTGCCCGGTCTGGGCGCTGGGCGCATTTTCGCGGCATCCGCACCAGCACCGCCCACGCCCGGCCGATCGCGGCGACCGATGCCTATGTCCATCCCGACCTGATGGCCGCCGCCGATGCGATCGACCCGTCCGGCGCCACGATTTTCCGGCAGCTGGAAACGCTCGCGAAGCTCAGGATCGCGCGCGTCACGCAGGATATCAAGGCGGTGCCGGCCAGCGCGACCGTCGCGGCGGCGCTCGGCGTGGCGCGGCGCAGCCCGTGCCTGCGCATCCTGCGTTGCTATCTCGACAGCGACGGGCGGATGATCGAATTCTCCGTCAGCCACCATCCCGGCGATCGCTTCGCCTACAGCATGCATATCGAGGTCGAGGGCTGAACGGCTCAAGGGACGAGATCCGGGGCAACGGTCGGCTGCCACGCATCGTCTCCGGCAAAGCGGATCGCGGGTGCCAGGTGGTGCGCATCGTCCGCCTCGACCAGCAGCCCACGCTCGGCAACGTGCGGCCGATCGAGCGCCTCGCGGAAATCGAGCACCGGCGCGAAGGCGACGTCCTTGTCGGCGACCCACGCGACCCACGCGTCGCGCGTACGCTCGGCAAAGGTCGCGCGCAGGAACGCGATCAGCTCGCCCTGCTCGCCCGCCGGCGCATCGCCGAGCGGAATGAGGTCTGGCCGCTCCAGCGCGGAGAGCAGGGTGGCGACGAACTTCGGCTCGCGCCCGGCCAGAGCGACGTGCCGCGCATCGGCGGTTGCATAGACCTGATAGAAGGCCGCGCCACCGAGCGAGCGCTGCGCCGCCGACTGCGGGGCGGCACCGCCCGCGATCGCGCCGCCCGCGATGTGCGCGCACCACGGTAGCAACGCGTCGAACATCGCGATGTCGAGATAGTCGCCGCGTCCGCTGCGTTCGCGACCGATCAGCGCCATCAGCACGCCCGACAGCGCGGTCAGCCCCGCCGCCATGTCGGCGGACGGCGCGCCCGGCACGACCGGTATGCCGTCCGGCCCGTCGTTGACCGACAGGAAGCCGGTCAGCGCCTGCACCGCCATGTCGTGCGCCGGATGGTGCGCGAGCGCGCCGGTCTGGCCGAACGCGCTGACCGAGCAATAGACGATCCGCGGGTTGCGGGCCGCGACGGCGTCATAGCCGAAGCCGAGCCGCGCGATCACCCCGGGGCGGAAGCCCTCGACGAACACGTCGGCGGTCTCGATCAGCGCCCACAAGGCGTCGCGCCCGGCATCGCTCTTGAGGTCGAGCACGCGTCCGGTCTTGCCGCGGTTGAGGTTGCGGAACCACACCGATTGCCCGGCCTCGAACGGTGCCTGCGCGCGCGCCGGGTCGCCGGCCGGCGGCTCGATCTTGATGACCTCGGCACCCTGATCGGCCATCATCAGCGTCATCATCGGGCCGGGCAGGAACTGCGTCAGGTCGAGCACGCGGATGCCACTGAGCTTTCCCACCCTTCAGATGACCCCCGCGGCGCGCAGCGCCGCGATCTCGTCGGCGGCGTAGCCCACCTCGCCCAAGACCGCATCGCTGTCCGCGCCCAGCTTCGGTGCCGCGCGACTGGGGAGCCTTTCGCCGTCCAGCCGGATCGGGTTGGCCAGCACGCGCAGGCCGTCGGGTTGGTCGGGATGCGCGACTGTCGCGATCATGTCGGCGACGCGCGGGTTGTCGAGCGCCTGCGCCAGCCCGTAGACCGGCGCGACCGGCACCACGCCGCCAAGCCGTTCGACCCAATGGTCGGTCGCATGCTGCAGGAAGATGCCGTCGAGAATGGTGGTCAGCGCGTCGCGATGTTCCAGCCGCGCGGGGATGGTGGCGAAGCGCGGATCGTCCTTCAGGTGCGCCGCGCCGATCGCATCGACGAGCAGCGTCCAGAACTTCGGCAACTGCGCCATCACGAACACCCAGCCGTCGGCGGTGCGAAACGCCTGCGACGGGGTGACGGTCGGATGCGCCGAGCGCGGCGCGCGGCCGGTTTCGTACCCTTCGTTCAGATACCACATTGCGGGATAGGTCGTCTGGTGCAGTGCCGCATCGAGCAGCGAAAGGTCGTAATCGCGGCCGACGCCGCGCGCCTTGGCGTCGATCAGCCCGGCCAGCGTCGCCGTCGCCAACATCGACCCGGTCATGAAATCGACCATCGACAGGCCGAAGCGCGTCGGCGGGTCGTCCGGCGCGCCGGTCATCGCCATGAAGCCGGCCTCGGCCTGCATCAGGAAATCATAGCCCGGCCACGACGCGCGCGGCCCTTCGCGCCCATAGGCGGAGGCATGGACACAAACGATCGCCGGATTGGCTGCCGCGAGGCTGGCATAATCGAGACCGAGCCGTGCCGGCAGATCGCCGCGCGCATTGTTGGTCACTGCGTCGGCGCTCGCGACCAGCCGGTGCAGCACCGCGCGGCCCGCATCGGTGCGGATGTCGAGCGTCAGCGAGCGCTTGTTGAGGTTGAACGTCTGATAGAACAGGCTGTCGTCCGCGCCGAGGAAATAGGGCCCCGCGCCCCGGGCGGAATCCCCGCCCTTCGGCGGCTCGATCTTGATGACTTCGGCGCCGAGCTGCGCGAGGAACATCGTGCCGTACGGGCCGGCGCCATATTGCTCCGCCGACAGGATTCGGTAGCCGGCGAGGGGGAGCGGACGGGTCATACGGGGTTACGCTTGACCCATTGCTTGGCGATGATCATCCGCTGCATCTCGTTGGTGCCCTCGCCGATGCACATCAGCATCGCGTCGCGGTAGTAGCGCTCGATCTCATATTCCTTCGAATAGGCGTAGCCGCCGAAGATGCGCATGCCCTCGTTGGCGTTTTCGACCGCCGCCTCGGACGCGAAATATTTCGCCATGCCGGCCTCCATGTCGCAGCGTTCCCCGCGGTCATACGCCTCCGCCGCATCGAGCGTCAGCAGCCGTGCGGCGCGCGCGCGCGTCGCCATGTCGCCGAGCTTGAGCTGGATCGCCTGATGCTCGGCGATCGGCTTGCCCATCGTGTGGCGCAGCTGGGCATATTCGGTCGCCAGCCGCAAAGCGCCGTCGGCCAGTCCAACCCCGCGCGCGGCGACGTTGATCCGCCCCAGTTCCAGCCCGCCGGTCGCCTGGAAGAAGCCCTGCCCCTCGCGCTCGCCGATCAGATTGGCGGCCGGAATGCGGTAATCGTCGAAAATCAGCTCGGCGCTGTCGATCGCCTTGTAGCCGAGTTTCTCGAACTTCTTGCCGGTGGTGAAGCCTGGCCCCTTGGGCGCGATGAACAGGCTCATGCCCTTGTAGCGCGGGTCGGCCTGCGGATCGGTCTTGACCAGCAGGGCGAAGCAAGATCCCTCGATCGCGTTCGAGATCCAGGTCTTGGTGCCGTTGATGACGTAATAGTCGCCGTCCCGCACCGCGGTGGTGCGGATCGCTTGCAGGTCGGTGCCGGCATTGGGCTCGGTCAGCGCCAAGCCGCCGCGCACGTCCCCGCTGGCGAATTGCGGCAGCCATTCGCGCTTCTGCGCCTCGGTGCCGAATTTCTCAACCGCGACCGCCATGATGAGGTGCGAGTTGAAGATGCCGGTGATCGCCATCCAGTAGGACGAGATATTGGCGACCATCTTGGCATAGGTCGTCGCGGGCAGGCCAAGGCCGCCATAGCGCTTGCCGATCGTCGCACCGAACAGGCCCATCTCCGCCATCTGCGCGACCAGCTCGGCCGGCCATATATCGTCATGATCGTGTTTCATCACGACCGGGCGGACTTCCTTGTCGACCCAGCGCGCGACCGCCTCGAGCAGCGCAGCTTCCTCGTCGGCGTCGATCGTCGCCGGGATATCGTCATATTTAAGCACGCTAGCCATTACTCGGTTTCCTCAATCGTCGACGGGGCCGCAGCCCCGCTTCCAGATCAGCATCGTGCGGTTGAACGTGCACACCACGTCGCCATGCTGGTTCTTGCCGGTCGTCGTCACCGTCACGATGCCCTGCTCTGGACGCGACGACGATTCGCGCAGTTCCAGCACTTCGCTTTCGGCATAGAGCGTATCGCCGGGGAACAGCGGATGCGTCATCCTGATCTTGTCCCAGCCGAGATTGGCGACCGCCTTCTGGCTGATGTCCGACACGCTCATCCCGACCATCAGCGCGACCGTCAGCGGCGAGGCGACCAGCGGCTTGCCGAATTCGGTCTTCTTGGCGAATTCATAATCGAAATGCGCCGGATGCGTGTTCATCGTCAGCAGCGTGAACGACACGTTGTCATGGTCGGTGATCGTCCGCCCGGGGCGATGTTCGTAGACATGGCCGACGACGAAATCCTCGTACGACCGCCCGAACGTTTCCCGGAAGCGCCCCGGCGCCACCTCGATCACGCCGTCACGCATCCGTTTCGTCCTTTCCTGCCCTAGGGGCCGCCTTCGCCGCGATGCGGGCATAGCGCCGCACGATCGGCGCCTCCAGCATCCGGCCGTTGAAACGAGTCGCGCCGCCATCGCCCGCGGCATGCGCGGCCAGCGCGTCGCGCGCTTCCGCCACCAGCGCCGCCGACGGGCGCATCGCGGCGTGGATCGCGTCGATCTGCGCGGGATGGATCGCCGCTTTCGCCTGGAAGCCAAGCGCGTGCGCACGATGCGCCTCGTCGGCCAGGCCGGCTTCGTCGTCGAGCGAGATCCACGGCACGTCGATCGCCGGCACGCCCGCCTCCGCGCACGCCATCACCAACGTCTGCCGCGCATACAGCAGCGGCTCCCATGCGAGCGCCGTGCCGAGTTCGCCGGCCATGTCTGCCCCGCCGAACATGATGGCCGCCACGCCGGGCGCGCTCGCGATGCTCGGCGCCCGCCGCAGGCCGAGCGGCGTCTCGATCAGCGGCACCAGCCGTGCGCCGTTACCCAACACGCCGCTGATCACCGCGAGTTCGCCCGTCGACTCGACCTTGGGCACCAGGATCAGCGGCGGCAGCGCCGTCGCGGCGGCCAAAGCGAGCAGGTCGGCCAATCCGTGCGCGGTCGTCACCGCATTGATGCGGATCGCCAGTCGCGGCGCAATCGCGGCGATCGCCGCATCGCGTGCCGCCGCCTTGCCGTCGGCCGGCACCGCATCCTCCAGATCGACGCACACCATGTCGGCCGCGCTGGCCAGCGCCTTGGCGAACCGGTCCGGGCGCACGCCGGGAACGAAGAGCAAGCTGGTCAGCCGCATTGCACTGGAATCGTTCGACGTCATGGGAGTAATTTGTCCGGACAACTATCAAACGTCAAGCTAAAATACCGGTCGTTCGACACCCGGTTCACAGGTCGGGCTTCGCCACGCCGAGCCACGCGGTGACGAGCAGCAGCAGATACACCAGCAGCACCCAGATGCGCGTCCGGTCCATCGTCCGCCGGAGCGGCAGTTCGGTCGCGTCCGACGACCCTTGCGAGATCAGCGCGCCGAGCAGCGCGCCGACCGGCTTGAACGCCACGTCGATCATGATCGCGGCGAGGAAGATCGCGCCGAACAGCAACGCCTTCCACGCCAGCCACGGCGGCGAGATCGGCGCGCCGGTCGTCAGCGAGGCCAGCCCCAGCCAGAGATAGAAAGCGGTGATGGCGACCTTGATCCCCGTCTCGATCCGCCGGTTACGCGCGGCGCGGGGCGTCTGGTCGTGCGTGTGCGAATCCCACACCAGCCAAAGCCACGCGCCCCCCGCGATCCACGCCGCCGCGACGAGCGTGCCGGGCAGCACCGCCCAGCCCCCGGCGGTCGCGACGCTCAGCGACAGCGGCACCATCAGCGCCCAGGCGGTGCGCGGCCCCATGTCGACCGCGACCAGCAGCTTCAGCAGTGCCAGCCGCTGATCCAGCGAATATATCCGGCGCTTGCGAAAATGTTGACCGAGCACGAACACGCCGACATCTCCACCCAGCCACAGCACGAAAAGGAGAAGGTGCAAGAATACCAGGCTGCGATAGGCGATGTCGCTCATTGGCTGTCATTCCCTCGGATCGATTGCTTGACAAGCTTTCTATTACATGAAAACTTGTCCGGACAAATCGTAAAGATACGATCTGAAAACCATGCGATCTAGGGATGGAATCGCGCAAAAAAGGGGACCTTTTATGAAACTCCATTTGTTCGCCGCGACCAGCGCGATCGGCGTCGTTCTGGCCTCCCCCGCGATCGCGCAGACCGCGCCGCTCCCTACCGCGCAGGCCCAACCCGCTGCCACGACTGACACGCAGGCCGACGACGGCCAGATCAAGGATATCATCGTCACCGCGCAGCGCCGCCGGGAAAGCGTGCAGGACGTACCCATTGCGGTATCGGCCTTTTCCGCCGACCAGTTGCGGGCCCAAGGCGTATCGAGCGCGCTCGACATCGGCCAGTTCGTTCCCAATTTGATCGCACAGAACAATACCGGCCTGGGTTCCGCCAACGCCTATTTCCTGCGCGGCCTCGGCAATACCGAGACCATCGCGACGTTCGATCCGCCGGTCGGCACCTATGTCGACGACGTCTATCTGAGCCGCCAGAACGCCAACAACCTCAACCTGTTCGACGTCGAGCGAATCGAGGTGCTGCGCGGTCCGCAGGGTACGCTGTTCGGCCGCAACACCACCGGCGGCGCGGTCAACGTCATCCTGCGCGAGCCGGGCAAGACGTTCGGCGGCTACGGCGAAATCGGCTATGGCAGCTACAACAAGAAGCTGGCGCGCGCCTCGGTCGATATCCCGATCGCCGACACGTTTCAGATAAAGGTCAGCGGCTATTGGCAGAATGACGACGGCTATACCTATGACAGCGTCACCAACCAGCGGCTGAACGACGACGACGGGTGGGGCGTGCGACTCGGCGTTCACGGCGATCTGTCGTCGAACGTCCGCTGGAATGCAGGCTATGCCTATATCGAGGCGGACGGCGAGAATATCCTCAATTTCCTGTGCGACCCCAACCGCCCGACGGTGTGCGACGGCCGCTATTCTTCCACGGGCCTCAGCGCGGTGCCGGGGGCGGCCAATTTCGCAGGCTTGGGCGTGATCGGGCGCAAGGCGAATTACGGGCTGGGCAACCGCACCGCGACCAATCTGATTACGTCGAACCTGGCGATTGACGTCGCCGATCACACGACGCTCACGCTAATCACCGGCTTCGTCAACCAGACCCAGCAATATGCGATCGATTTCTACGACGGCCGCTCCGGCCCGACGGTTGCGGCCCCCATTCCGGCGGTGCGCGGTTTGCCACGCGGCGGCTTCAGCATCCTCAACGACGGCAAGGTCGACCAGTTCAGCCAGGAAGTGAAACTCAACGGCCGGATCGGCAGCCTGATCGATTATGTCGGAGGAGTCTATTATCTCACCGAGCACAACACGACCGACTTTGCCGACGTGTTCGCCAACGTGCTGCTGCTAGGCGACCGCACGCTGAAGAACACGACGGATGCGATTGCAGGTTATGCCCAGGCCGATCTTCACGTCACGCCGGCGCTGACCCTCACCGCCGGGATCCGCTATACCGACGAGATCAAGCGCATCCACTTCGAGGATCACCGCGCGTCGTGCAACGTCGCGGTTCCGGCGGCTAGCTGCCTGTTCGACCAGAACTTCTTCGTGGCCGCGAACGGCACGACGGTGCCGGTTACGGCCGCGATTCCGCTGCGCCAGGAAACCAAGCAATGGACCCCGCGCTTCGCGGCCAACTACAAATTCTCGAACGACATCCTGCTCTACGTCAGCGCGACCAAGGGCTTCAAATCGGGTGGCTGGAACGCGCGGGGCTACACTCCGTCGGGCGTCCTGCCGTTCGGCCCGGAAAAGGTGTGGAGCTACGAAACCGGTGTGAAGTCGGAATTCTTCAACCACCATCTGCGCGCCAACGTCAATGTCTATCGTGAAGACGTGACCGACTTGCAGACGCTGTCGGGCATCGTCAATCCGGCTACCGGCGCGATCAGCTTCGTCACGCGCAATTTTGCCAACTACCGTAATACCGGCGTCGAAGCGGAATTCACCGTTATTCCCGTGCGGGGGCTCAACCTGTTCACCAACGTCGGCTACCAGAACGACAAGTATATCGTGAACTACAATGCACCGGCCTATGACCAGTACGGCGTACAGTCGGTCGCCGCGCAGCAGGCGTCCTGCAAGCTTCAACTCGCGGCCGGGCAGGTGCCCGGTACGCCCAACACCTCGCCGGCCGGCACGCCGGCGAACAACGCACCCGCCTGCGCCGCCGGTATCGTCACCGCGCAAGGCAATATCGCCTCGCCGGTGCGCACTCCCGACTGGACGCTGTCGTTCGGCGGCAGCTACGAGGGGCAGATCGGCCACGGGCTTACCCTGGTGCCGTCGGCGAGCGCGGCGTATCATACCGACCAGGATGTCTCGACCTCCAACCTGTCGGTCTATACCGGCAGCGTCACCGGGCCGAACGGCACGTTCGCCTACAACCCCAATGGCGGCAATCTCGTGATCGGATCGTTCAGCAAGGGGGCGTGGCTGGTCAATGCCGGCCTCGCGCTGAACGGTGATGGCCACAAATGGCAGCTGTCGGTCAATTGCACCAACTGCTTCAACAAGGCGTTCGTGCAATCGGCGCTGGTCAACACGACCTATTTCAATGCGCCGCGGATGTGGACCGTGCGGGCGAAGTACGATTTCTGAGGGTGACGACCATGCGGCCAGCGCGCCGCCCTTCGTTCCCCTGCCGCGGCTGCGCGGCCGGGTGACGTATCGGCGGCGCGGCGACCGCGCGCCATGGGGTTTCGAGGACTGGTCGATCACGCGCGGTGCCGATGGCCTGCGCGTGATGTCCGCGCATTGCGAGATGACGCTCGGCGCGGAGCAGGTCGTGCGCGATTCGATCCTGTCGGTGCATCCGGATTTCCACCCGCACGATGCGGCGGTCAGGATCATGAACCAAGGCCGGGTGACGGGCACCGGCTGGTTCCACTTCACCGACAGCGCGGCAACGTGCGAAAGCTGGACCGCGGAGCAGGGCCGCGTGTCGCAGAGCATGGCGATCACGCGTCCGCTGCGCGGCTTCGTTATCCATGCGGTGCAAGGCGACGGCTGGCTGGCGGCGACGTTTCCGTATGACAAGGGGCCGGGGCACCGCCAGTTCTTCGGTCGCAACCTGCTGCATTCGACGCATCATCTCGGCGCGACCGGGCCGATGATCGCGACCACGGGCTCGGGGCTGGACTATGTGGCGCGCGAGACGATCGACGTGCCGGCGGGACGCTTCGAGTGTCACCGCGTCCGCTTCGTCGGGCTCACCAACGACCATCCGCCATACGACATGTGGGTCAGCGCGGACGGCGATTTCCTCTATGTGCGGGGCGAGGTCGGGGGGTATATGGATTCGGTGTTCGAACTGTCCGAATTCACCCGCGAGCAGGGCGCTTGAGCGAGTTCCGGCGCGGCTGGCGCGTGCTGGTATCGGCGCTGCTGGGCGTCGCCTGCGGCGCATCGCCGCTGCCGTTCAACGTGCTGCCACTGGTGATGGGGCCGATCCATACCCAATACGGCTGGGACTTCACCGCGATCAGCGCGGGCGTGACCATTTTCGGCATTATCGCGGCGCTGCTCGCGCCGCTCTACGGGCGGATGGCGGATCGCTACGGCGTGCGGCGCGTGGCGATCCTGTCGCTGGTTGCCTTCATCGTCACGTTCGCGGCATTCTGGTTCGTCCCCGGCACGCTTGTCGGATGGTGGAGTTTCTGGGCGGTACTCGGGCTGATCGGCATCGGCTCGACCCCGGTGACGTGGAGCCGCGCGGTGAGCATGTGGTTCGTGACGAATCGCGGTCTTGCGCTCGGGATCATGCTGATCGGCACCAGCATCGCTGCGGTCGTCGTCCCCCAGGTCGCGACGCGCGCGATCACTACCGGCGGCTGGCGGCTGGCGTTCCCGGTGGTGGCGTTGTTCCCGCTGCTGATCGCCCTGCCCGTCGCCTTGTTGTGGTTCCGCGAGCCGCGTCCCGATGAGCGCCCGCCGAGCGTCGCGGACGCCAGCGGCAAGCTGATCGGGCTGACGCTAGGCGAGGCGATGCGCGGGCGGCGCTTCTGGACGTTGATCCTGTCGATCCTCGTCATCGCGCTGGCCTATGGCGGCGCGCATATCCACATGGTGCAGATCGCGTCGCTGCATGGCTTCACGCCGCGCATGGCGGCGAGCATGCTGGGGGTGGTAGCGCTCGGCATCCTCGCCGGACGCTTGCTGATCGGGCTGCTGTTCGACCGCTTCTGGGCGCCTGCGGTCGCCTTTCCGGCGATGCTGCTGCCGGCGATCGGCTGCTTCCTGCTGATGGGGACGACGAACATGCTGCCAACGGTGATGACCGGGGCGTTCCTGCTCGGCTTTGCGGCGGGGGCGGAAAGCGACGTGATCGCGTTCCTCGCCGCGCGCTATTTCGGGATGGCGAACTATGGCGCGATCTATGGCGCGCTCTACATGCCGTTCGGCATCGGCAGCGCGATCTCGCCGATCCTGTACGGCAAGGTGCGCGACATGACCGGTGGTTATGATGCGATGCTGACCGCGGCGGTGATCATGTTCGCGGCCGGCGGCGCGCTGTTGCTGACGCTCGGCAGATATCCGGTACTGGAGGCGGACCGTGGCAACGCTGGCTGATGACCGAATGACGAGCGTCGACCGGCTGATCGCAGCGGTCGGGCGCGCGGCGATCGTCACCGATGCCGCCGAGCTGGCATTTCACGGGCAGGACGTCTTCACGCGCGGCCCCGCTCCGCTCGCCGTGTTCCGCCCCGCCGACATCGCGATGCTTGCACGCGGGATTGCGGCGGCGGCGGCCGATGGGCTGGTTATCGTGCCGCGCGGCGGTGGCATGAGCTATACGTCGGGCTATCTGCCTCCGGCACCGGGCGCGTTGCTGATCGACATGGCGGCGATGGACTGCATTCTGGACATCGATGCGACCGACATGACCGTGACGGTCGAGGCCGGATGCAGCTGGGCGAAGCTATACGACGCCCTCCATCCGCTCGGCCTGCGCACGCCGCTATGGGGGACGCTGTCGGGCATCAAGGCCAGTATCGGCGGCGGGATGAGCCAGAACGGCGTGTTCTGGGGCGCGCGCAACGGGTCGGTCGCGGCATCCGCGCTCAGTTTCGACGTGGTGCTGGCCGACGGCAGCGTCGTGCGCACCGGCAGCGAGGTGCTGCGCCCGTTCGGTCCCGACGTGACCGGGCTGTTCGCCGCCGATTGCGGCGCGTTCGGCATCAAGGCGCATGTCACCTTGCCGCTGGTCCGCGAGGCGGCGGCGTTAGCCTATGGCAGCTTCGCGTTCGATACGCCCGGCCAGTTTACCCGGGCGATGAGTGAGGTCTCGCGCGCGGGCCTTGCCAGCGAAAGCTTCGGCTTCGATCCGTTCCTCCAGGCGCAGCGCATGAAGCGCGACAGCCTGGGCGCAGATGCCAAGGCGCTGGTCGGCATGATGAAGGCGCAGGGCGGGTTCTGGAAGGGCCTGAAGGAGGGCGCGAAGGTCGTCGCGGCCGGCCGCTCCTTCCTCGACCACGCGACCTTCTCGATCCACACCATCGCCGAAGGGCGCAGCCAGGCCGCCGCCGATGCCGACATGGCGGCGATCTGCGCCATTGCGCTGGCGTCCGGCGGGCGCGAGGTCGAGAACACCATTCCCAAGGTGCTGCGCGCCAACCCGTTCCCGCCGGTCAATTCGATGCTCGGCCCGAATGGCGAGCGCTGGGTGCCAGTACACGGCATCGTGCGCCATTCGCAGGCGCTCGCCACGATCGAGGCGGTGATCGCCTTGTATGAGGCGCATGCCGCCGACATGGAGCGGCTCGGCATCGGTGCCGGTTACATGTTTCTGCCCGTCGCCACCACCGGCTTCCTGATCGAACCGGTGTTCTACTGGCCCGGAGCGCATGCCGACATCCACCGCCGCTCGATCGAACCGGCACATTATGCCAAGCTCGGCGAGTTTCCCGACAACCTGGCGGCGCGCGCGCTGGTGGACGCGTTGCGGGCGGAGATCGTCGCGATCTTCGGGCGGATGGAGGCGATCCATTTCCAGATCGGCCGCACCTATCCGATCGCGGAGCGGAGCGATCCGGCTGCATGGAGGATCGTGCAGGCGGTGAAGGCGGCGGTCGATCCAGACGGCCGGATGAACCCGGGCGTGCTGGAACTGTGATCCATGGCTGACGTACCCGGCGCCTATGCCGCGCTCGCGCTTCAGCTCGCGGCGCAGTCGGTCGAGCGTTGTGCCGATCGTGCCGCCGCCTCGGCGCAGATGCTGGCGATGATCGACACCGTCGCCGTCAAGCTGCGCGGCGCGAGCGTCTTCATCGAACAATATGGCGGCACGCCGGTGCGGCTCGCGGTGCTGCCCGAATATCTGCTGACCAGCTATCCCGGCCGCATCTCGATCCCCGATTTCGCGGCGAAGGCGGCGATCGACATCGACGGCCCGGAATATGCAGCACTCGGCACCGTCGCCGTCGCGCAGAAGCTGTTTCTCGCCGGCAACGCCTATGAGCGTGACCCGCATTTTCCGGGGCTGTATTTCCAGACGAGCTTCGTCATCGCGCCATCGGGCGAGGTGGTGCTGCGCTATCGCCGGCTCAATTCGATGTTCGCCCCGACGCCGCACGACGTGTGGTCGAAATATCTCGATATCTACGGCATCGACGGCGTGTTCCCGGTGGCGCGGACCGAGATCGGCAATCTGGCCGCGATCGCCTCGGAGGAAATCCTCTATCCCGAGATCGCGCGCGCGCATGCGCTGCGCGGCGCAGAGGTGTTCGTGCATTGCTCGTCCGAAATCGGATCGCCGATCGCCACGCCCAAGGCAATCGCGCGGCGCGCGCGCGCATTCGAGAACATGGCCTATGTCGTCTCGGCCAATACCGCGGGAATCACCGGCACCGCGCTGCCCGCGGCTTCTGCGGACGGCAATAGTTGCGTGATCGACTATAAGGGGCAGATGCTGGCCGAATCGAACGCCGGAGAGACCTTCACCGCCTTCGCCGACATCGATCTCGCCGCACTGCGGGCGCAGCGCCGCAAGCCGGGGATGACCAACCAGCTCGCGCGCCAGCGGCTCGAACTGTTCGTCGCGGCCTATGCCGGATCGGTCCAGCCCGCCGACAGCCTCGGCGCCGGCGAGATCCCGGATCGCGACCATTTCCTGCGCGTTCACGAAAGCGTGATCGCGCGCCTTGCCAAGGATGGCCTGATATGAAGCACGACGTCGCCCCGCCCTATACCGCGGTGTCCCGCCACGCGGTATTCCCGGAGCCGAGTCATGACGAGGCCGCGCGCTTCGATTTCCTCGCGAACTTCAACAAATACATGTCGGGCACGCTCGGGCCGGGCAACAAGCGCGCCTACGACACGCGCGTGCTGCCCGCGTTCGTCAAGGAACATGGCCGCGAGCCGGAGGATCGCTTCGAGATCCGCCGCGCGATGAACAAGGATCCGTGGCATCGCTTCTGGTCGGCGCTCAAGCGCAACTCGATGGAGATGCGCCAGCAGAACGGCCGCCAGATCGTGCTGCGCCAGCTCGACGAACTCGACGCCAAGGTCCGCCAGTATAACGAGGGCCGCGACACGCTGGAGTTGCATCCAGAAATCCCGGTGCCGCGCTACCAGCAGGCGGTCGACATCCACTGCATGCCCGGCAGCTATCACGGCGAGGAGCGGCCCGGCGACGTTTCGGCCGGCGCCAATTACGATTGCGGGCTGTTCGCCACCACCGCCGGCGGGCTCGGTGCGCTGTCGGACGGCGGCGGGCAGGCGCTGGTCGAATGGGCGAAGCGCGAGCGGCCGGGCTGGACGCCCAGGCGCATCCTCGATCTCGGCAGCACGATCGGCCACAATATCGTGCCGCTCGCGCTCGCCTTTCCCGATGCGGAGGTGGTGGCGATCGACACCGCGGCGGCGTGCCTGCGCTACGGCCATGCCCGCGCGCAGGCGCTGGGCGCGCGCAACATCCGCTTCGTGCAGATGAATGCCGAGGACATGGCGGCCTTCCCGGACGGCCATTTCGACTGGGTGCAGACGACGATGTACCTGCACGAACTGTCCGGCACCGCGCTACCGCGCATCATCCGCGAGGGGTATCGCGTGCTCGCGCCGGGTGGGCTGATGTTCCATCTCGAACAGCCGCAATATTCGGACGCGATGCCGCTGTACGAACAGTTCATCCGCGACTGGGATGCGTTTAACAACAACGAACCGTTCTGGTCGGCGATGCACGCGCTCGACTTGAAATCGCTGATGGTCGAGGCCGGTTTTCCGCGCGAGAACCTGTTCACGACGGGCGTGCGCGCGGTGGTCGATACCGACATCTTCCCGCAGCAGAAGGCCGATGCCGGCGAGGACCATGGCCGTGCCGCGGTGTGGAACGCCTATGGCGCGTGGAAGGCGCAGGCATGAGCCAAGAACTCGACTGGATCGGCCTTTCGGCCAAGCGCGCCAAGGGGAAGCGGCCGGACTATTTCGACGATCCCGCGGTCGAGCGGCTGCTGTCGATCACCATGGCGCTGGTCGGCGAAGTGTCGGTATTGCGCCAGCGGCTCGACACGGTCGAGCGGCTGGCCGAGGCGAAGGGTGGCGTGACGCAGGCCGAGATCGAGGCGTTCGTGCCCGACAAGGACGCGGCGTACGAACGCGGCGTCCTGACCAAATCCTATATCGCGCGCGTCATGCGCGGCGTGCAACAGGCGATGGAGGCGATGGCGGTCGAGGAAAAGCCGGTCGAGCAGGTCAGCCGGGAACTCAAGAAGCTATGATGCCGCCCGGAATGCAGCACCGTACCGTACGCGGACGCATCCGCTACACCTCCAGGAAGCCCGAGCTGCTCGACCACGAGCGCGGGCGCGAGTGGTTCGCGTTCACGCATCACGGCGACGGATCGGTGACGCTGCGCGCGCAATGCGAGATCGAGGAACCCGCACCGACCGTGCTGCGCGACGTGATCTATGCGATCGGCCCGGATGGCCGTCCGCGCAACCTGCATGTCCACCTGATGGTCGGCGATGCGTTCATGGGGTCGGGCTGGTTCGATATCCGGCCCGGCGAGATTGCGTGCGAGAGCAGCGGCCCGTCGATCGGTCGCCTGTCGCAGCGGGTCGCCTATGACGGCGACCTCGACGGGTTCGGTACGCACCCGATCGTCGGCGACGGTTATATAACGCGCTGCATGGACGTGGCGAAGGGGCCGCACCGCCGCACGATCCGCGTGTTCGTCCCCTCGCCCGATCATCGCGGCGCGACCCCGCCGATGGCGTCCGAAGTGAAGATCGACCTCGACTATTGCGGCGACGAGACGGTGAGCGTGACGGCGGGCACGTTCGACTGCCGGAAATTCGCCTTCATCGACTCGAGCGATACCGGCATGGGCGGGAAGGAACATCCGCGCTACGAGATGTGGGTGACGGCGGACGACGACGCGGTCTTCGTTCAAGGCGGAGTCGGCGGGTACATGGCGACATGGTACGAACTGGTCGAGCTGGTGCGGTAGAACCGTTCACAACCCACAATTTGGTCGCCCTGAGCGCAGTCGAAGGCAATTGCCGCCACCTGACTACTTGCCCGGCGGGGCAAACAATGCTCCTGATGATCGAATGATGATCAAAGCGATCATGGTCGATGTCGATGGCGTGCTTGTCGTCCATCCCGACAACCGCGGCTGGAGCGCCAATCTGGAGCGCGACATCGGCATTCCGGCAGCCACGCTTCAAACTGCCTTTTTCGAGCAGCATTGGGACGATGTGATCCACGGGCACGCGGCGCTGCGCGATCGTCTTGCACCGGTACTGCAAAATATCGCGCCGCAGGTGACCTGCGATGCGCTGATCGACTATTGGTTCAGCAACGATACGCACGTCAATCAGACGTTGCTGGCCGAGCTGGCGTCGATCCGGGCGACCGGGATCGAGGTCCATCTGGCGACAGTGCAGGAGCATGAGCGCCCCAGAGTATGCCGGTATCACGTTGATGCGTATTTCGAGTTGACGAGGTAAT
>CAXTJX010000051.1:0-19168 GCA_964244765.1 uncultured Sphingomonas sp.
ATCCCGATGAACCACGCATCTCCCACACAGGAAATCCCAAAATCACACTCCTGCCGAAGTAGTGCTAGAGCGGATCGGCTTTCATCTTCCTTGGTGAGCTTTGTCCCCTGAGCTGGGCGAAGGGCCCGGGGTGACGGTTCTGGTGGGAAAATCTGCCGACACTGAAGGTCGATCCGCCCTAGCGCGCCGCGCGCCGCGCCTCGCCGACTTGCCACGCCAGCAACGCCGGTAAGCCGATCGCCACGTCGCGCGCGCGCTTCAGCAGCGAGAGCGCGAGCGCGGTGGCGGGCGGCAACCCCACCAGCGGCCCGATCAGCACGTACGCCGCCTCCTGCACGCCGATCGCGCCGGGAATGGCGAAGGCGACGCTGCGCAGCGTGAAGATCAGCGCCTCGATCATCAGCACCGCCCATAACGGCACGCTCGACCCCATGAAGTGGAGCGCGATCCACGCGCCCCCCGCGCTCGCCAGCCAGGCAAGCAGGTTCATCGCGAACGCCGCGATCACGCGGCGCGGTTCGCGGTAGATCGCGTCGAGCTGCGCGCGCACCGCCGCCATCGCCGCGACCGACCCCGGCAGCATCCGCGCGCCGAGCGTGCCGGCGAGCTTCAGCATCGGCTTCTGCGCGACCACGAACACCACCATCAGCGCGAGCATCGCCGCCACCCCGCCGAGCGCGAGCGGCACCAGCCCGTGCTGCATCGGCGCGTGCGTCAGCACGAGCAGCAGCGCCGCCACGCCGCACAGCGTGAACACCAGTTGCGCCGCCATTTCGGTCGTCATGTCGGCGATCATCGAGGCGTAGACGACCGGCTGCGGCACGCCGCCCGCCGCCAGCGTCCGCGCGCCGACGACGAGGCCGCCGAGTTGCGAGAAGGGCAGGATATCGGTCGCCGCCTCACGCGTGGTGCGCGCCCAGACGAACAGCGGCAAGCGCCCGGCCGGCTCGCCCGGCGCGACCGCGATCCAGGCCATGCCGAGCAGGGTGAGCACACCGACCGACCACAGCACGAACGTCGCCATGCCGATCACGCCGATCGACCCCATCGCCGCCAGCACTTCGCGCAAGCCCACCGTGCCGACCGTCGCCGCGGCGACCGCGAGGCCGATGACGGTGGCGGCGAGGAGGCCGATGCTGGCGGGGCGGTTCATTGCTCGCATCGCTCAAGGGCGAGACGAGCGAAGGGAAGGAAGAAGATTTTCTCGCACAAAGACACAAGGACACGAAGAAGTAGGGTCCCACAAAGACGCCTGCGGCAGCAGGCAGCTAATACACCCTTTTCGACTTTTTGATACCGCCGCGCGGCGGGTAAATCGTCTCCGCGCCTCCGCGCGAACAACCTTCTTCTCTTCGTGTCTTCGTGACTTTGTGCGAGGAAATCTTCCTTCTCCGCGCCCCCCACGCGTCAACCCGACCGACGTCAAGCGGTCGCCCCCTTCTTCCCGTCCATGAAGCGCAGCGCCAGCCGGATCGCGCCCGGCACGAATTTCGGCCGGATCAGCCGCGCGTCATACACCGCCAGCCGCCGGTCGTTCTCCGCCAGGCAGATCGCCGCCAGTTCGGGGAAGGCGATCTCGACGCCGAGTTCCTTCGATCCGTTGAGCGTGAAATTGTTCTCCTGCGCCTTGGTGCCGTCGCCCATGCCCTTGGCCATGTCGATCCGTTCCCAGATGAGGAACAGCCACACCGCGATCACCTTCGCCTCGAACCACGGGCGGCGCCACCACGGCATGGTGCGGCGCCACCACGCTACCCAGTTGACGAAGAACAGGATGTGCCGCCCCTCCTCGCGCATCACCGGCTCGAACGTGTCGATCAACTCGGGCGGGAAGAAGCCGGTGTCCTTGGCGACCTTGAACAGGCCGAAGCCGAAGAAGCTGTCGATACACTCCGAATAGCCCGAGCGCATGAACGACCATTCCGGGTCGCGCGGGCGGACATAAGGCGGCTCCGGTTCCAGCACGATGCCGTAATGCGTCACCATGTCGGCGAGCACGATCTTGTGGCGCTTCTCCTCGAACGCATCCATCTCGACCGCCGCCTTGATGACCGGATCGGTGACGATTTCGCCGAACGTCGCGACGAACAGCCCGGTGCGCCCCTCGGTCTGCACCGCCATGTCCCAGATCGGCAGCGACACGATCCTGGCCTGCGTCTCAGGGGCGAGCGTCGGCCAGTCGATCAGCGCAGGGGTATAGGGGTCGTGCGTGTCGAGCAATGTGCGGCAGAACAGGATCTTGTGATCCTCGCTGCCGAGCCTGACGCGCTTGCCCGGCGGGGGGGCGGCGGCGTCGATCCTGGTGGGGACGAAATTCATGGCAACCTCACGGATCGGCTCACGGATCGGCTCACAGATCGGCGAACCGTACCAGCGCGATGCCTTGGCGCGTCACGATGTCGCGCGCAAGCGGATCGAGCAAGGCGGCAAGTTCGGCTTCGTACTGGTACGCCGGCGCGGACAGCGGGTAATGCCCGGTCGCGGGGTGGAGGTAGATTTCGCTGATGCCCTCGGGCAGCGTTTCCAGCACGCCGCGCAAGCGTCCGGCGTGCATCGCGCCCGACCAGGCGAGGCCGAACACGCGGTCGGGCACCGTCACCCCGGCCTTGCGCGCCGATCGCTGGACATGCCGCGCGAACGGCTTGGCGATGTCCAACCCGGCGACGGCTTCGGCGAGCAGGGCGCGTTCCTCGACCGGCGCGCGCAGCGCCTTCATGCCGTGGCGCTTGCCGACCTTGAGCAGCGTCGCGGCGATGACGGGGTGCAGGTGCAGGTGCTTGTGCGTGTTGACGTGGTCGAGCGGGAGGTCGGTGGCAGCGAACAGCGCGAATTGCGCGTCGATCTCGGCTTCGAGCTGGCGGCGCACCGACGCCTTGCCGACCAGCGCCAGCGCGACCGGCAGCGATTCGATGCGGAAGGCGCCGTTCGCGTCGACCAGATCGGGGATTTGCGCCGGCGGCAGGGCCGGGGGCGTCTCGGCCAGCGCGATGTGCAGGCCGACACCGAGCGTGGGATTGACCCGTGCCCGCGCGACCGCATCCGCCGCCGCCGCGCCCGTCACCATCAGGCTGGCGACGGTGAGGATGCCGTCGCGATGCGCTTGCTCGACCGCTGCGTTCACCTGGGTCGAGACGCCGAAATCGTCGGCGGTGATGATGGCGGTCTTCACCCCTGATGCCCTTCCCCGGCGGAGGCCGGGGCCCGGTTGCGCAGCCCGCGTCGGTGAGCGCCGCGCTTCGTTACCTCGATCATCGCGACGGGGCCCCGGCCTTTGCCGGAGAAGGATTAAGCCCGGTCAATCGCCTACACCGCCTCTTTCCGCCGCCGCAGGAAGTCGAAGAACTCCACGCCCTCGCGCAGGCGGCGCTTCATCATCTGCCAGTCGGTCAGCATCTCGCGCACGATCTCCCAGATCTTGGACGGGCGGAAGTAGAAGCGCTTGTAGAATTCCTCGACCTTGTCGAAGATCACCGCCGACGAGAGGTGCGGATAGGAAAGCTGCGCGATCTGGTTGCCGCCGTCGGTCAGCAGGTCGTGCGACGAATCGAACCAGCCATTCTCGGTCGCCTGCTTGTACAGGAACGTGCCCGGATACGGCGCGGCGAGCGACACCTGGATGGTGTGCGGGTCGATCTCCTTGGCGTACTGGATCGTCTCCTCGATCGTCTCCAGCGTCTCGCCGGGGAGCCCCAGGATGAAGGTGCCGTGGATCGTCAGCCCCAGCGCGTGCGCGTCCTTGGTGAATTGCCGCGCGACATCGGTGCGCAGGCCCTTCTTGATGTTGTGCAATATCTGCTGGTTGCCGCTCTCATAGCCGACGAGCAATACCCGGCAGCCGCCTTGCTTCATCGCCTTGAGCACCGGCTGCGGCACGTTCGCCTTGGCGTTGCAGCCCCAGGTGACGCGGAAGCCGGGCTTGCCGAAGCCGAGCCTGGCCAGTTCGCCGGACAATTCGACGACGAAATCGTGCGCGTCGGCGAGCGTATCGTCGTCGAAGAAGATCTCGTTCACCTCGGGCATTTCCTTGAGGATGTATCGCACCTCCTCGATCACCTTGGGCACGCTGCGGTGGCGGTAGCGATGCCCGCCGATCGTCTGCGGCCACAGGCAGAAGGTGCAGCGGCTCTTGCACCCGCGCCCGGTGTAGAAGGAGACGTAGGGGTGGCGCTGGTAGCCGCCGAAATATTTCGAGGAATCGAGGTCGCGTTTGTAGATCGGCGAGACCATCGGCAGGACGTCCATGTCCTCGATCTGCGCGCGGTCCTTGTTGCGCACGACCGAACCGTCGGGCGCGCGCCAGGTGATGCCGTCGATCTCGGCCAGCGGGCGACCCTCGGCCAATTCGACGCAGGTGAAATCATATTCCTCGCGGCAGACGAGATCGATCGCGTCGCACGCCTCAAGGCTGGCTCTGTCCTCGATCATCACTTTCGCGCCGACGAACGCGATCACGATCTTCGGGTTGCGCGCCTTGATGAGTCTCGCGGTGCGGATGTCCTGGTTGAAGCTCGGCGTCGAGGTGTGGAGGATGACGAGATCGCGGCCGTCGAATTCGTGCGCGATGTCGTCCCACGACTGGTCATGCGCGGGCGCGTCGATCAGCTTCGAGCCCGCGACCATCGCCGCCGGCTGGGCGAGCCAGGTCGGATACCAGAACGATTTCACCTCGCGCTTCATCTGGTAGCGCGCACCGGCGCCGCCGTCATAGCCGTCGAACGAGGGCGCCTGGAGGAAAAGCGTGCGCAACATGGTGTCAGTGCTCCGTGGCCGCGATCCGGCCCTTGTCCTGCATTGTAAGCGTCGCCCCGCGCCAGGCAACCGATCGCACGAAGAAGGCCGCGACATACACCGCGAAACTCAAAAAATCGTGCGCCGGCGCCATCCAGAACGGCGCGACGCGCTCCCCTACCGCCGCATCGACGCTGCGCACAACCAGGAACCGCGCGATCAGCGCCGCCGCGACCAGCGCCAGGCCGATTGCGGGGGCATGGATGCAGGCAAGACACGCCACCGGCAGCGGCATGCCGACGATCGCCCCGACGTACGACCAGAAAGCGACGTCGCGCACCGTCGCGTTCCAGCGCAGTTCGTGCCGCCACAGCGCGCCGAAACCGGCCTCGTCAAAGGCGTGCGTGACGAACATCGGCGGCACGGCGAGCTTCAGCCCCATCGCGATCGCCGCCTGGCCGATCGCATGGTCGTCGGCCAGCGTATCGGCGAAGCGCTCGAACCCGCCCATCTCCCCGAGCGTCTCGCGGCGCAGCGCGATGGTCGAGCCCATGCATGGATCGGCCAGTCCGTGCGCGACCGCGACCACCACGCCGATGATGAACTGGTAGCTCAGTCCCGCCGCGCCGAAGCGCGACCAGAAGCCGGCGTCGCCGCGCCCGCGATACAGGCACGAGACCACGCCCGTGCCCGCTTGGTCGAACGGCGCGAGTACGCGTGCGAGATAATCGGGCCGCACCGCGATGTCGCTGTCGCTGACCACGAGCATGTCATGCTTCGCGGCGGCCATCATGTTGATGAGGTTGGAGACCTTGCCGTTCGCGCCGTGCATCGTCGTGTCGATGACGAGGTCGATCTGGGCGTGCGGATACGCGGCCCGGAGCGCCTCGACCACGGCGATGGCGGGGTCGTCGGCGCGCTGCACGCCGCACACCATCCGCACCGGCCCGTCATGGTCGAGCGTCAGGAAGGTCGCGAGGTTGTCGAACAGGCGCGGCTCGGCACCGTGCAGCGGCTTGAGCAAGGTGACGGCGTCGGTGCGGCGCGGGGCGCTCGGGGGGGTGGCGAAGAAACGCCGCAGGATGATCGAGGCGGCGACTTGGTAGACGATCCCCGCACTTGCCAGCACGATCGCCAGCCAGCCGAACGTCAACGTCGAGATCGCGAGAAAAGGCCCCATGCCGCTCCGTAACCGCTGCCGTCGCCGCCCGCTAGACCCGCGCCCTTCGTCACCCCGGCCTGTGCCGGGGTCCAGCATGCCGCACGCTCACGGTTCGTCCTTCGAGCATTGCCCCGCCGCCCCGGCGGACCCCGGCACGAGGCGGGGGTGACGGCGGTGGACGTCACCCCATTGCGGCGCTCTGGCGCGAACCGTAGAGCGCTGGCGTGAGCAGCGACATCATCCTCGTCACGGGCGTATCCGGCTTCGTCGGCTCCGCCGTCGCGCGTCGCCTCGCGGCTTCCGGCGCGAGCGTGCGCGGGCTCGCCCGCGCGAGCAGCACGCGCACCAACCTCACCGATTTTCCCGGCGACCTGGTCGAGGGCGACGCGCGCGACCCCGCCGCGATGGCGCGCGCGATGGCGGGAGTGCGGCAGTTGTACCACGTCGCCGCCGACTATCGCCTGTGGGCGCGCGACCCGGAGGAGATCGTCCGCAACAATTTCGCCAGCACCGGCGCGGTGATGGACGCCGCGCTCGCCGCCGGGGTCGAGCGGATCGTCCATACCAGCAGCGTCGCGACCCTGCGGCCCGATCGCGGCAGGCCGTCCGACGAGACCCGCCCCGCCACGCCCGAACAGGCGGTCGGCGCATACAAGCGCAGCAAGGTCGTCGCCGAGCGGCTGGTCGAGCGGATGGTCGCCGAGCAGGGCCTGCCCGCCGTCATCGTCAACCCCTCCACCCCGATCGGCCCGCGCGACGCGCGCCCGACGCCCACCGGCCGCATCGTCGTCGAGGCCGCCTCGGGGCGGATGCCGGCGTTCGTCGAGAGCGGGCTCAACCTCGTCCATGTCGACGACGTGGCCGAGGGGCACCTGCTGGCGATGGCCAGGGGGCGGATCGGCGAACGTTACGTGCTGGGCGGGCAGGACGTGTCGCTGCGCGAGATGCTGGCGGCCGTCGCCGGGCTGGTCGGGCGCAGGCCGCCGACCGTGCGCATCCCGACCGCGCCGCTGTTTCCGCTCGCCTGGGCGAACGAGCAACTCGCGCGCGTGACGCGAAAGGAGCCGTTCCTGACGCTCGATTCGCTGCGGATGGCGGCGCACGACATGTATTATTCGAGCGCGAAGGCGCAAGCGGAACTGGGGTATCGGGCGCGGCCGTATCGCGAAGCGCTGGCCGATGCGGTCGCGTGGTTCGCCCGAGCTGGGATGCTCGCATGATCGTGCCCGGCCTTGCGCTGCTGTCGCTGGCGATCTGGCTGGTGCTGGTGGTCGCGCGCGACGGGTTCTGGCTGACGCGGGAGCGCGATACTCACCCTGTCCCCGTCACCCCGGCCTTGTTCCGGGGTCCACCGGGCTGCACGAACTCAGCCGGCGAGTGCGTGGCACCGTGGACCCCGGAACAAGTCCGGGGTGACGAACTTGGCGCATGGCCCGCCGTCACCGCCATCGTCCCCGCGCGCGACGAGGCGGCGGTGATCGCGCGCGCGATCGGCAGCCTCGCCGCGCAGGATTATCCCGGCGAGTTCCGCATCCTGCTGGTCGACGATGCGAGCAGCGACGGCACCGCCGACATCGTCCGCGGCCTGGGCTCGGAGCGGGTGCGCGTGCTGACCGGCGCGCCGCTCGCCGCGGGGTGGACCGGCAAGCTGTGGGCGGTGTCGCAGGGCATCGCCGCAGCGGGCGGCACGCCCGACTATCTCCTGCTGACCGACGCCGACATCGCCCATGCGCCCGACACCCTGCGCAGCCTCGTCGCGCGCGCCGTGGGGGACGAACGCGTGCTGGTCTCGCTGATGGCCCGCCTGCGCTGCGAGAGCTTGGCCGAGCGCGCGCTGATCCCGGCGTTCGTGTGGTTCTTCCGGATGCTGTATCCGTTCGCCGCCGTGAACCGGCGCGGGCGCGGGCCAAAAAAAAACCGGAAGGGTGCTGCGGCCGGCGGCGTGATGCTGGTCGATCGCCGCGCCTTGGAAGCGGCGGGCGGCATCGCCGCCGTGCGCTCGGCGCTGATCGACGATTGCGCGTTCGGCGCGCTGCTGAAGCGGCAGGGCGCGATCTGGCTCGGGCTGACCGATCGCGCGGTCAGCATCCGGCGCTACGACACCTGGGGCTCGGTCGCGGCGATGATCTCGCGCTCGGCCTATGCGCAGCTCGGCTATTCGCCGGCAGTGCTCGCGGGCACCATGCTCGGCCTCGCGCTGACCTATCTCGCGCCGCCGCTGCTGACGGTCTTCGCGCGCGGCCCGGCGCAAGATGCCGCGCTCGCGGCGTGGGTGCTGATGGCGCTGGCGTTCCAGCCGATGCTGCGCTTCTACCGGCGGTCGCCGCTGTGGGGCATCGCACTGCCGGCGATCGCCACCTTCTATGCCGGCTGCACCCTGCTCTCGGCGTGGCAGCATGCGCGCGGGCGCGGCGGCATGTGGAAGGGCCGCGCGCAGGCGGAGCTTTCGGCATGAGCGCGGCGAGCCTTTCTTCCGGCAAGGGCCACAGGGACGAGAACTTTCCCGTCGCTTCGGCCCTGCTCAAGCGCGAGCACCGCGCGCCGGTGATGGCCTTCTACCGCTTCGCGCGCGCCGCCGATGACGTGGCGGACGATGCGACGGCGTCGGCGGACGAGAAGCTGGCGCTGCTCGCCGCGATGCGCGCGACGATCGCGGGGACGAGCGATGCCGATGCCGACGCGCTCGCCCTGCGCGCGACGATGACGGCGCACGGCCTGAGCAGCCGCCACGCGCTCGATCTGCTGACCGCGTTCGAGCGCGATTGCACGGTGGACCGCTGCGCCGACTGGGACGCGCTGATCGACTATTGCCGCTATTCGGCGATGCCGGTCGGGCGCTACGTCCTCGACGTGCACGGCGAGGACCGCGCGACCTGGGCGGCGAACGATGCGCTGTGCGCCGCGCTCCAGATCATCAACCATGTGCAGGATTGCGGAAAGGATTACCGCGCGATCGGCCGGGTCTATCTGCCGCTCGACCTGCTGGCCAAGCACGGCGCTGATGTCGGTGATCTGGCGAAGCCCGCCGCGACGCCCGCACTGCTCGCCACGATCCGCGATCTCGTCGTTCGCACCGACACGCTGCTCGCCGAGTCCGCCGGTTTCGCGCGGCAGATCCGCGACCGCCGCCTCGCGGTCGAAGTGGCGATCATCCACCGCCTCGCCGCCAGCCTCAACCGCCGGCTGCGTAACCGCGATCCGCTGTCGCAGCGCGTCCATCACGGGAAGGCGGAAATGCTCGCGCTCGCGGCGTTGGCGGCGGGCGCCCAAGTGGTTAAGGGGCGGGGATGAATCCCGATGCCACCCCCGCCGCGCTGCAGGCGCAAGTCTCGGGCAGTTCCTTCTATGCCGGCATGCGCGTGCTGCCCCGGGCCGAGCGCGAGGCGATGTACGCGGTCTACGCCTTTTGCCGCGCGGTCGACGACATCGCCGATGACGAGGTCGGCGAACGCCCCGCGCGGGCGGCGGCGCTGGCGGCGTGGCGCGGCGATATCGAGTCGCTCTACGCCGGCGAGCCGTCCGGTCGGGCGGCGCTCGTGGCCGAGGCGGCGCGGCGGTTCGATCTCGACCAGGCCGATTTCCTCGCGGTCATCGACGGCATGGCGATGGACGTCGAGGGCGACATCCGCTGGCCGCCGTTCGACACGCTCGATCTCTATTGCGACCGCGTCGCCTCGGCGGTCGGGCGCTTGTCGGTGCGGATCTTCGGGATGGAACGCGCGCCCGGCGTGACGCTGGCCCATCATCTCGGCCGCGCGCTGCAATTCACCAACATCCTGCGCGATATCGACGAGGATGCGACGATCGGCCGGGTCTATCTCCCCGCCGAGCCGTTGCTGGCGGCGGGGATCGTCCTGACCGATCCGCTGGCGGTGGTGACCGACCCGCGCATCGACGGGGCGTGCCGCCTGCTCGCCGCGAAGGCGCACGAGCATTTCGCGGCGGCGCAGGCGATCCTGTCGTCCCGGCCGCGCGGGCATCTGCTCGCGCCGCGGCTGATGGCGGCGGTGTACGAACCGATCCTGCGGCGGATGGAGGTGGCCGGCTGGGCCGCGCCGCGCACCCGCATCCGCACCAACAAGGTGGCGCTGATCTTCACCGCGATCCGGCTCAGCCTGTTCCGTTGAGGCGGCACGTTCGGATCGTCGGCGCGGGGATGGCCGGGCTGGCGGCCGCGGTCGATCTGGCGCGTGCCGGGGTGACGGCGGAGCTGGTCGACGGCGCCGCGCAGGCCGGTGGGCGCTGCCGCAGCTATCATGATCCGCAGCTTGATCGGACGATCGACAATGGCAACCACCTCGTCCTGTCGGGCAATCGCGCGGTGGCCGCCTATCTCGCGACGATCGGCGCGAGCGACCGGCTGAGCGGGCCGGAGCATGCCGATTTCGCGTTCGTGGACCGCGCGAGCGGCGCGCGCTGGACGGTCGCGATCAACGACGGCCGGGTGCCGTGGTGGGTGTTCAGCGATGCGCGCCGCGTGCCGGGGACGGCGCTGCGCGATTATCTGCGGCTCGCCAAGCTGTTCACCGGCGCACCGGGGCAGACCGTCGGCGACTGCATCGAGCCGACCGGGCCGGTGTGGGACAGGCTGATCGAACCGGTGCTGCTCGCCGCGCTCAATACCGACGCGGCGCACGGGTCGGCGGCGCTCGCCGCCGCCGTGCTCCGCGAATCGCTCGGCAAGGGCGGCCGCGCGACGCGTCCGCGCATCGCCGGACCGACGCTGGCGGCGGCGTTCGTCGATCCGGCGGTGGCGTGGCTGGCGGGACATGGCACGATGCTGACGCTCGGGCGCCGGCTGCGCGCGCTGCGGTTCGACGGCGACCGCGTCGTCGCGCTCGATTTCGGCGCCGGCGCGGAGCCGGTCGCGCCGGGGGACGCGATCATCCTCGCGGTGCCGCCCTGGGTCGCACGGACGCTGGTGCCCGGCCTGACCGTGCCCGACGATTTCCGCGCGATCGTCAACGCGCATTTCGCGTGTCCGCCGCCGCCGGGCACGCCGCCGATGGTCGGCGTGATCGGCGGCACGGCGGAGTGGATCTTCGCCTTCCCGGATCGCCTGTCGGTGACGATCAGCGCGGCGGACCGCCTGGTCGACACCGACCGCGCCGACCTCGCCGCGACGATCTGGGCCGATGTCGCGGCGGTGCACGGCCTGCCCGCGGCGCTGCCGCCATGGCAGATCGTCAAGGAGAAGCGCGCGACCTTCGCCGCCACCCCCGCGCAGGACGCCAGGCGCCCGCCCGCCGCGACGCGCTTCCGCAACCTGTTCCTCGCCGGCGACTGGACGCGGACCGGCCTGCCCGCCACGATCGAGGGCGCGATCCGCTCGGGCGAGACCGCCGCGCGCTTGGCGCGGGCAAGCGTCCTCGGCTAAGGCATGGCGATGGTCACCGACACGATCGAGCGCGCCAGCCTGATGGACCAGGCCGATGCCGCCGCGACTCGCGCCGCGACGGCGCTCGGGGCGTTGCAGCGCGACGACGGGCATTGGGTGTTCGAGCTGGAAGCCGATGCCACGATCCCGGCCGAATACGTCCTGCTGCGCCACTATCTCGGCGAACCGCGCGATGTGGAGATCGAACGCAGGATCGGCGTCTATCTGCGGCGCATCCAGTCGGCATCGCACCATGGCTGGGGCCTGTTCCACGGCGGCGCGTTCGATGTCAGCGCGAGCGTGAAGGCGTATTTCGCGTTGAAGATGATCGGCGACGACGTGGCCGCGCCGCACATGGCGCAAGCCCGCGCCGCGATCCGCAAGGCGGGCGGGGCGGCGGCGGTCAACGTGTTCACGCGCATCCAGCTCGCGCTGTTCGGGTGCGCCGACTGGCGGACGGTGCCGACGCTGCCGGTCGAGCTGATCCTGCTGCCGCGCCGCTTTCCGGTGCATCTGTCGAAGATGTCGTACTGGGCGCGCACGGTGATCGTCCCGCTGCTGGTGCTGGCGGCGAAGAAGCCGCGCGCGCGCAACGCCGCGGGCGTGCGGGTCGACGAGCTGTACACCTCGCGCCGCGCCGCGCTGGTCAGCAGGGCGGCGGGCACCAAGCGGGCGTGGACGCTGTTCTTCAATGGTCTGGACGCGGTGCTCAAGGCGGTCGAACCGCTCTGGCCCCGGGGCATGCGCGGCCGTGCGATCGAGGCGTGCGTCGCGTTCGTCACCGAGCGCCTCAACGGCGAGGACGGGCTCGGCGCGATCTATCCGGCGATGGCCAACAGCGTGATGATGTTCGATTGCCTGGGCTATGCCGAGGACCATCCGGCGCGCGCCGTGGCGCGGACGGCGGTCGAGAAGCTGCTCGTGGTGAAGGACGACGAGGCCTATTGCCAGCCGTGCGTCTCGCCGGTGTGGGACACCGCGCTCGCCGCGCACGCGATGCTGGAGGCGGGCGGCGACGCGGCCGAGCGCGGCGCGGCGGCGGGGCTGGCATGGCTCAAGCCGTTGCAGGTGCTCGACGTGAAGGGCGACTGGGCCGACGAACGGCCGGACGTGCGCCCCGGCGGCTGGGCGTTCCAGTACAACAACGCGCATTATCCCGATCTCGACGATACCGCCGTGGTGGTGATGGCGATGGACCGGGTCAAGCAACGTGCCGGCCCCGCTTACGACGAGGCGATCGCGCGCGGCGTGGAGTGGACGGTCGGGCTGCAATCGAAGGATGGCGGCTGGGGCGCGTTCGATGCGGACAATGCCTACCATTACCTCAACAACATCCCGTTCGCCGATCACGGCGCGCTGCTCGATCCGCCGACCAGCGACGTGACCGCGCGCTGCGTCTCGATGCTCGCGCAGCTCGGCGAGCGCGACAGCCCGCGCATGACGGCCGCGTTGGGCTTCCTCGAACGGGAGCAGATGCCCGACGGAAGCTGGTTCGGGCGTTGGGGGGTGAACTACATCTATGGGACGTGGTCGGTGCTGTGCGCGCTCAACGCCGCGGGGCTCGCGTCCAACGCGCCGATGGTGCGCAAGGGCGCGGACTGGCTGATCCACATCCAGAACATGGACGGCGGCTGGGGCGAGGATTGCGGGAGCTATGCCTTGGATTACAAGGGCTACACGCCTGCACTTTCCACTGCGTCGCAGACCGGCTGGGCGCTGCTCGCGCTGATGGCGGCGGGCCGGGTCGATCATCCGGCGGTGGAACGCGGCGTGCGCTGGCTGATCGCCAACCAGCAGGCGGACGGCCTGTGGGGGCAGGAACACCATACCGGCGGCGGTTTCCCGCGCGTCTTCTACCTGCGCTATCACGGCTATCCGGCATATTTCCCGCTCTGGGCGGTGGCGCGCTATCGCAACCTGAAGCGCGGGAACGAGGCGCGTGTGGCATGGGGAATGTGACGGTCCTGGTCGCTTGCGGGCTGCGGCGCGAGGCGAGGATCATCGCACGGCCGGG
The DNA here is from genome assembly GCA_964244765.1 of uncultured Sphingomonas sp. Lineage (GTDB taxonomy): Bacteria > Pseudomonadota > Alphaproteobacteria > Sphingomonadales > Sphingomonadaceae > Sphingomonas. Next base: position 13,282 of record CAXTJX010000051.1, read on the forward strand.
CTGGACTGTGGTGGCGGGCGGTGGCGACGCGGCACGGCTGGAGCGCGAACTGGAAGCGGCGGTCGGCGGGGCGGCGGCGGTGCTGTCGTGCGGCGTCGCGGGGGCGCTCGACCCGGGTTTGCGGGCGGGGGATGTGGTGGTGGGCCATATCCGTCATGCCGGGTTTGTTCCGGCATCCACCGCGCCAAAAGGATCGCCGCTGCTCGTTGCGCGGTGGGGCCCGGAACAAGTCCGGGGTGACGAATTGGCGGACTGGCTCGCGCACCACCTCCCCCACGCCCATCGCGGCACCGTCATCGGCGCCGACACCATCGTCGCCTCCGCCGCCGAAAAGGCCGCGCTCCACGCCGCCACCGGTGCGATCGCGGTCGACATGGAATCGCCCGTCGCCGCCCGCGTCGCCGCGCGGCATGGGCTGCCCTTCGCGATTCTGCGCACGATCTCCGATACCGCCGGTCACGCGCTCCCCCCGGCGGCGCTGGTCGGGATGAAGCGCGATGGCGGCGTGGCGCTGGGCGCGATCCTCGCATCACTTGCCCGCGACCCGCGCCAGCTTCCCGCGCTTATCCGCACCGGACGCGATGCCGGGGCGGCGTTCGCGGCGTTACGCCGCGCTCTTGCCGCCCTGTCGGACGGAGACGCAAACGTCTGACAACGAGAAACCATCATTGGCGGGAAGCGGTCGTTATTAAATAGCCCTCTCCCGCCTCCGCGGGGGAGGGCAAAGATAAATGTCCGCAACCGGGGCGCAAGCAGACGTCGCCTCTGTCCTACACAAGCGCGATCATGCCAGGATCATCCCGGCTCTTTCCACCGTCGACACCTCCGAAACCCGCGCCGCGCCATCATCCGCGCTGCGCACGCGCGATCGCGCGTGCGCCCGGCAGAACGACGCGTTTCCGGCGTTTTTGCCCTAACCTTGGCCTAACCTTCCGCGCCCGTGCGGACAGTCAAGCCGCGCGCTGGGTGCGTTTGAAGCCGTCGGGATCGGCCAGCTTGATCCTCGCGAGTTCCGCCTCGACATGCGTCGAGTGCACGTCCTCGGCGGCGCGCGCCTGCGACAGGTCGATATCGGGCGCCATCGGGCCGTCGGTGCGGATGCCCTTGCGGCCGACCGTCCACATCTTGAGCGGGTTGCGCACCGCGTCCGCCGCCGCCGTGCCCTCGAACCCGCAATGCACCATGCAGTTCGAGCATTTCTCGTACTTGCCGACGCCGTATTGGTCCCAGTCGGTGCCCTCCATCAGCTCGGCGAAAGTCCCGACATAGCCTTCGCCGACGAGATAGCACGGCTTCTGCCAGCCGAACACGGTGCGCAGCGGCATCGACCAGGGCGTGCATTCATAGGTCTGGTTCCCCGCCAGGAAATCGAGGAACAAGGGCGAGTTGGTGAAGGTCCACGCCCGTCCCCCGTCGCCGCGCTTGAACACGTCGCGGAAAAAGTTCTTCGTCCGTTCCCGCGTGAGAAAATGTTCCTGGTCGGCGGCGCGTTCGTAGGAATAGCCCGGCGAGATGGTGATCTCGACGCCGCGCCGCTCCATCTCGTCGAAGAATCCGGCCAGCCGCTCGGACGAGGCGCCGTCGAACACCGTGCAATTGACCTGCACGCGGAAGCCGCGGGCCTTGGCCAGCTCGATCGCCTCGATCGCGACCTCGTACGTCCCGTCCTGGTCGACGGCATGGTCGTGCATGCCCTTGTCGCCGTCGAGATGGATCGACCAGGTGAAGAAGGGCGACGGCTTGTACTGGTCGATCTTCTTCTTGAGCAGCAGCGCGTTGGTGCACAGGATGACGAACTTCTTCCTGGCGATGTAGCCCTTGACGATCGCCGGCATGTCGCGGTGGAGCAGCGGCTCGCCGCCGGCGATCGATACGGCGGGGGCGCCGCACTCGTCGATCGCGTCCATGCATTCGCGCACCGACATGCGCTGGTTGAGGATCGGATCGGGATAATCGATCTTGCCGCAGCCGGGGCAGGCCAGGTTGCAGCGCAGCAGCGGCTCCAGCATCAGCACGAGCGGATATCTGCCGCCCTTGATGTGCTGCTTGAGCGTATAGGCGCCGATGCGCACGAGCGGGGCGAGGGGAAGCGTCATGGCGGGTCCTATGCGCCGACGGCGGCGAGTTTGGTAGTGCCCGTGGCGGGCGCTGGACCGCGCAACTCGCGCGGCAAGCCGAATTCGAGCGATTCCTCGACGCCCGAAAGCTGCGTCACCTCGACCGGGCCGAGCTTGCGCAGCGCGTCGATCACGGTGTCGACCAGTTCGTCGGGCGCGGAGGCACCGGCGGTCAGGCCGACGCGCGCGATCCCCTCGAACCATGCCGGGTCGATCGCGCTGCCGTCGGCGACGAGGTAGCTCGGCAGCCCCTCGTCCGCGCCGAGATCGCGCAGGCGGCTGGAATTGGAGCTGTTTTCGGACCCGACCACCAGGATCAGGTCGGCGACCTTGCACAGGTCGCGCACCGCGGTCTGGCGGTTCTGCGTGGCGTAGCAGATTTCGGACACGTCCGGCCCGATCAGATCGGTGAAGCGCTCGCCCAGCGCGGCGATGACGTTCCGGGTATCGTCCACGCTCAGCGTCGTCTGCGTGATATAGGCGAGCGGCGTGTCCGGCGGCAAGTCGAGCGCCGCGACGTCGCGCTCGGTCGAGACGAGATGCACCGGCGCGTCGATCTGCCCGCGCGTGCCGTCGACCTCGGCATGGCCCTCATGCCCGATCATCACCAGCGTCCGCCCGGCCTTGGCATAGCGGCGGCCCTGCAAATGCACCTTGGTGACGAGCGGGCACGTCGCGTCGAACACCGGCAGGCCGCGCGCTTTCGCTTCCTCCTCCACCGTGCGGGCGACGCCGTGCGCGCTGAACACCGTCATCGCGCCGTCGGGCACGTCGGACAGTTCCTCCACGAACACCGCGCCCTTGGCGCGAAGCGTCTCCACCACATGGCGGTTATGGACGATCTCATGGCGGACATAGACCGGCGCGCCGTAGCGTTCGATCGCGCGCTCGACGATCTCGATGGCGCGCACGACGCCGGCGCAGAAGCCGCGCGGGTTGGCCAGGATAACTTGCAAGCGATGCCCTTTCGTCCGCGCTGACGCCGAATTCCACCCACTGCCTGAAACCGTGGCGTCGTCACGTCATCCATGCCCCCCGAAAACATCCTATCCGCATCGCACCATAAAGGAAACGTGAAAACCCGCTCGCCCGCTTCGTCTTCGTCCGATCTCCGTTCCGTTCGGCATCGATGTCGGCCTTCGTGCCGTTCATCGCGGCTACAGCCGTTTGTGCTAGCGGGGCCGAGGTGATAACGCCCGCATGTGACCGCATGGGGTATCGCCGGATATCCCATAAGGAGCTTTCGATGATGTCTTCCTTGCGATTTGCCGTGTCGGTGGCGGCGCTTGCCCTCGCTACCCCGCTCGCGGCGCAGACCGCCGATCCCGCGCGCGGCCCGGTGCAGACGCTGGACGACGGGCTGCTCGCGATCATGAAGGGCGGCAGCGGGCTCGGCGCGCAGGGCCGCGCGGCGCGGATCGCTCCGGTGGTCGACCAGGCGTTCGATATCCCGCTCGTCACGCGCCTGTCGGTCGGCGCGCCCTGGACGACGATCGCGCCGGCCGACCAGACCGCCTTGATCGCGGCGATGCGGCGGCTGACGGTGGCGCAATATGCCGCGAATTTCGACAGTTACGGCGGGGAAAGCTTCACGATCGACCCCAGGGTCGAGACGCGCGGCGCCGACAGGTTGGTGCGCACCACGCTGGTGCGGCCCGGGGACGGCCCAGTCAGCATCGGCTATCGCCTGCGCCAGTCCGGAGGGAAATGGCGCATCATCGACGTCTATTACAGGAATGCGATCAGCCAGCTCGCGACGCGCCGCGCCGATTTCGAGGGAATCCTGGCGAAAGGCGGGGCAAAGGCGCTGATAGGGCATCTGGACCGACTGGCGAAGGCCGCGCGCTGACGATGCGGCGATACCGGAGGGCGATCGGCGCGGTGGCGCTCGTGTTGGCGGCTATGCTGGCGGCACCTGTCGGGGCGCAAGGCACGCTCACCGCGCGGATTGCCCTCATGCAGGTCGCGCCCGCGCCAGCGCTCCCCGCCGCGGCCACGGCCACGCCGACCGCCAGGCGTCATCACGCCAGGGGAGATCCGCTCGAAGGCTTCAACCGGGCGATGTACAAGGTGTTCAAGGTGCTCGACCGGTTTTTCTACCGGCCGGTGTCGATCGCCTACAGGAAAGTGATCCCGAAGATCGTGCGCGGCGGCATCCGCCACGTCTTCTCCAATGCCGGCGAGCCGATCGTGTTCGTCAACGACCTGCTGCAATTGAAGCCCAAGCGCGCGCTCAGGACGTTCGGGCGCTTCACGATCAACTCGACGATCGGCATCGGCGGCCTGGTCGACGTGGCCAGGACCGACGACTTCAAGCTGCCGCACCGGGAGAACGGCTTCGGCAATACGCTGGGGCGGTACGGCGTCGGGCCCGGGCCGTATCTGTTCCTGCCGTTCGTCGGGCCGAGCAATTTCCGCGACGTGCTAGGCGACGCCGCCGACGGCATCGTGCTGCCCTATGCGGTCGGTTCGCCGTTCGACGATCCGCGCTTCCAGATCCCGAAAAGCGTGATCACCGGGCTCGACCGCCGCGCCGAATCGGATGCGGAATTGCGCGCGCTGGAGGCAGGCGCGGTCGATCCCTATGCGACGTTGCGGTCGGCCTATCTGCAGGACCGCGCCGCGGCGGTCGCCGATCTGCGCAAGGGCGAGGACGCCCCGCCGAGCGCGTTCGACGATCCGCTGACCGATCCCGCGGAAGGGACTGCGGCGAAGCCGGCGGAGGGGGGCGCCTCGACACCGCCGGCGATGGAAGATCCGTTGACCGATCCCGCGGCGATGCCTGCACCTGTGCCGGCGCCGGCTACTGTTCCGACGCCCTAGAGTCCGTTTGGAAACTCGCTAAGAAGCGCGTTTCGAGCGGTGCTGGCAAGGGAAAATCCAGCGTTTCCTTTGCCGTTTGCGCGGCGCTGCCGTATCGCGTGAAGGATGCCCAAGCCCGACAAGCGTACCCCCGGCCTGCCCACGCGCGAGCAGATCCTCGACTTCATCGCGTCCTCGCCCGTGCCGGCGGGCAAGCGCGAGATCGCCAAGGCGTTCGGCTTGAGTGCGCAGGACAAGATCGCGCTCAAGGCAATGCTCCGCGACATGGCCGACGAGGGCCTGATCGACGGCGGAGCGGGGGGTGCGGGGGGCCGCGCGTTCCACAAGATGGGCGGCGTGCCGAAGGTGACGGTGCTGCGCGTGGCCGATGTCGACGACAGCGGCACCGTATGGGCGGTGCCCGAGCGCTGGGACGCGGAGACGCCCGCCCCGAGACTTCGCGTGCGGGAGCGCAGGCGCGGTGCGCTGGGCGTCGGCGACCGCGTGCTGGCGCGGACCGAGGAAGCCGGCAATGGCTGGATCGCGCATCCGATGAAGGTCCTGCCCAAGGGCGATGACCTAGTGCTCGGCGTGCTGCGGCAGGAGGGCGGGGGCCTGTGGCTGCAAGGCGTCGAGAAGAAGGAACGCCGCGAGTTCCAGGTGTCCGACGCGGGCACGGGCAGGCCGGGTGACTTGGTGCTGGCGGAGAAAGCCGGCCGCCCGCCCCGCATCACCGTGCGCGTCACGCAAGTGCTGGGCGATCCGTTCGCGCCGCGCGCCTTCTCGCTGATCGCGATCCACAAGCTGGGCATTCCCGACATGTTCTCGCCCGAGACGCTGGAGGAAGCGGTGCGCGTGGCGGGGCAGGGCCTGGGGGAGGAGCGCGAGGATCTGCGCCACTTGCCGATCGTCGCGATCGACCCGGCGGATGCGCGCGACCATGACGATGCGGTGTGGGCCGCGCCCGA
>CAXTJX010000052.1:0-15781 GCA_964244765.1 uncultured Sphingomonas sp.
TCGACCTGATCGACAAGTTCGCCGGCTATGGCTTCAACAAGTCGCACGCGGCGGCCTATGCGCTGCTCGCCTATCAGACGGCGTGGCTGAAGGCGCATCATCCGCACGAGTTCTACGCGGCGTCGATGTGCTTCGACCAGGGGCTGACCGACAAGCTGGGCGTGTTCGTCGACGATGCGCGGCGGCTCGGCGTCGTCGTGCTGCCGCCGGACATCAACCGCAGCGAGGCGGACTTCTCAGTCGAGGAAACAACGGACGGGCTGGCCGTGCGCTATGCGCTGGCCGCGCTGAAATCGGTCGGCGAAGGCGCGATGGAGCGGCTCGTCGCCGAGCGCGAGGCGGGGGGGCGGTTCGACTCGATCGACGATCTGGCCCGCCGCGTCGATCCGCGGCTGATGAACAAGCGGCAGTTGGAGACGCTGGCGGCGGCGGGGGCGTTCGACACGATGGACGACAATCGCGCCGGCATCTTCGCGTGCGCCGAGACGATCCTCGCCGCCGCCGCGCGCATCGCCGACCAGAAGACCAGCGGGCAGGGCGGCCTGTTCGGGACGGCGGAAGCGTCGGAGCCGCCGATCAAGCTGGCGCTGTCGGCGCGCTGGACGCTGGCGCAGCGGATGGAGCAGGAGTGCGAGGCGTTCGGTTTCTATTTCTCCGCGCACCCGGTCGACCGCCACGGCCATCTGGCGAAGATGCACGGCGCGCGCAGTTTCGCGGCGCTCGGCGAACTCGACATCCCGGACGATGGCAGCCGCGCCGGGGCGACCATGGCGGTGCTGGTCGAGGAAGCACGCTGGCGCACCTCGGCGCGGGGCAAGCGCTATCTGATGGCGACGCTGTCCGATCCGTCGGGCCAGTTCGTCGCGACCTGCTTCGACGATGCGGTCGCGGCCGATCTGGCGGAAGCGGCGCGGGTCGGCGGGTGCGGGCTGGTGACCGTCGAGCTCGACCGGCGCCCCGGCGAGGAAACGCCGCGCGTCACGGTCAAGCGCATCCAGCCGTTCGAGGCGCTCGCGTCCAACGCGCGCTTCTGCCTGGAGCTGTCGGTCGCGACGCCGGCGGCGATGGCGGCGCTCGGCGCGCTGCTGGCCGACGCGCGCGGCGCACGCGGCGAGGTGTGGGCGACGGTGCCGATCGAAGGTGGCACGACGCGGATACTGCTCGGACGCGACTTCCTGCTCGACGGGGAGCTTGCCCAGCGCATCGAAGCCTTGCAGGATGTCGACGACGTGATGCTGAGAACCGCCGAAGCGCGGCTGGCGTTGGTGGGGTAGCTGGACCTGCTCCCCTCCCGCCTGCGGGAGGGGCCGGGGATGCGGAAATGTGGTGGTGCAGTCTGCCCTTCCCCGATCCCCTCCCGCAGGCGGAAGGGAAAGACGATGCTTGGCGGAATGCAGGATTTCGAGTTGCGGGTGCCGCGGCTGATCGACCATGCCGCGCGCGAACATGGTGCCCGCGAGATCGTCAGTTACTGGGCGGACGGATCCCAGACCCGCACCAACTGGGCCGGCATCGCGCGTGACGCGAGGAAGCTGGCGCAGGCGCTGGAACAGCTCGGCTGCACGCCGGGCGACCGCATCGCCACGCTGGCGATGAACCACGGCCGCCACCTCGTCGCGTGGTACGGCGCGATCGGGATGGGCGGGGTGATCCACACGGTCAACCCGCGACTGTTCGACGAGCAGCTTGTCTATATCGTCAACCATGCCGAGGACCGGGTGCTGCTCTACGACAAGCAGTTCCAGCCGTTGGTCGATCGGCTGACGCCGCTATGGACCGGCATCGAGCACTATATCTGTTTCGATGGCCCCGGCTCGGAGGCCGGGACAGGCTCCGCGTTCGAAACGCTGATCGGAGCGGAAACCGGCGATTACGCTTGGGTCGAGGGGCCGGAGCGCGAGCCGTGCATGCTGTGCTACACCAGCGGCACGACCGGCAACCCCAAGGGCGTGCTGTATGAACACCGCTCGACCGTGATCCACGCGATGGCCGAGGTCGCGCCCTGGGTATTCGACCTGTCGCCCGGCGCGGTGGTGCTGCCGGTGGTGCCGATGTTCCATGCCGCCTCCTGGGGGCTGCCCTTCGCCTGTGCCCTGGCGGGCGCCAAGATCGTCTATTCGCAAGTCAACGACGCGGCGGTGCTGTGCCGGTCGATGAACGAGGAAAAGGTCACGCATTCCGCCGGCGTGCCGACGGTATGGCTGGCGATGTTCCAGCATATCGATGCGACGGGAGACACGCCGCGTTTCCTCCGCCAGGTGACGATCGGGGGCTCCGCCGCGCCGCGCGCGATGATCGAGCGGATCATGGGCATGGGCATGGGCGTGGTCGTCAAGCATCTGTGGGGCATGACCGAGACCTCGCCGATCGGCACCGCCGGTTTCCATCCGCCGACATGGGACGAGATGAGCCATGACGCACAGGTCGATCATGTCTGCAAACAGGGCCAGGTGCCGTTCGGCATCGAGCTGCGCATTCTCAATGACGAAGGCACCGTGCTGCCGCGCGACGGCACCAGTTCCGGCCGCTTGCAAGTGCGCGGGCCGTGGGTGGTGAAGCGCTATTTCCAGGCCGAGGCCGATGCGGTCGATGCCGAGCAGTGGTTCGATACCGGCGATGTCGCGGTGCTGCACTCCGACGGCACGATGCAGATCACCGATCGCGCCAAGGACGTCATCAAATCGGGCGGCGAGTGGATTTCCTCGGTCGAGCTGGAGAATGCCGCGATCGGCTGCGCCGGGGTGGCCGAGGCGGCGGCGATCGGCGTGGCGCACCCCAGATGGGACGAGCGGCCGATCCTGCTGGTGGTGCGCAAGCCCGGGAGCGACGTTTCGCCGGGGGAGATCACCGCGCATCTGGCGCGGCACGTCGCGAAATGGTGGCTGCCCGATGAGATCGTGTTCGTCGACGACCTGCCGCACACCGCGACCGGCAAATTGCTCAAGACCGAGCTGCGCGCGCGCTTCCGGGATCATGTGCTGGCGACGGCGTAGCACCGCCGCCGCGGCGTCAGAGAAACACCATCGCGTTGAGCGCCAGGTACAGCGTATTGCGGTCGGTCGTACGGTTCGGCGCGTCGGTCAGGAACCGGCCCTTGGCCAGCCACGTTCCGTCGGCCTCCAGTTGCAGCCGCTTGGGAATCGCCCAGAAGCGAGCGCGTGCGTCGAGTTGCCAGCCGGCATCCCGCCCGGATCGCCCGGTCGGATCGACCACACCGGTGGTGGCGAAGGCGTCGCGAGACGAAGCGAGCCAGAGCTTCTTGACCGTGGCGAAGGCATCGACTCGTCCGGACGGCGTGATTTCCAGCCGCGGCCCGATCGCGATCACGTTGCTGCGCGATACCGCGTTGTACAAGCCGGCCCCGGAAAAATCCGCCCGGCGCATGCCGTACAGCGTGTCGAACCGGCGATAGTGGCCGTCGCGCCGGTCGCCGGACGCATAGTCGCCTTCGATTGCCAAGTGCGGCAGCCACGCCGCCTTCCACGCATAGCCGATCTCGGCATGGGCGAACCACGCCTCGACCGGTAGGCGCGGCGCGCCCGACACGACGCTGGCGGAGATGGATCCGGTTTGCCGCATCACCTCCACCTCGCCATCCAGATGGCCGGCGCCGGGCTGTGCGAGGGCGCGCGCCGTCAGGATCGTCAACTGGCGATCGCGTGTCGCGAGCGCGGGGCGATCGCGCTCCTCGAAGCGATAGACGCCGGCATCCACGCCAACGCGGCCGAGTAGATCGGGTCGCGCCACCGTCGCGCCCCAAATGCGCTTGTCGAACCCTTCACGGTCGAGGACGATCCGGCCGCGCCGTACGCCCGCCGTATCGTCCGGCAGGCGCTGTTGCGGCAGCAGGTAGAAGGCGGTCAGGTTCCAGCGTCCGCCATCGGCCAGATCGAGCCGCATCCCGGTGAAGCCGTTGGTCGTGTTGCGAAAATCGTCATTGGCGAGCAACCGGCGCGAGCGCAGATCCGCGGTCTGGCGTCCGACGGTGACGCGCCCGAACCACGTCTTGCGCGCCGCGTCGCCGAAATCCAGCGCCACGAACGCCTGCACGGGCTCCAGCGCGTCGACCTCGTTCGTCGAGATCGCGCTGGGCGTCGGCACGTCGAGCGCGCGGCTATCATACACTTCGCTGCCGATGGTGAGCGGCCCGGCGCGATACGTCGCATGCAGGATCGTGCGAACTTGCGTGGAGGCTTCCGCCGCCGGGACGGCCGCCCGCGCCTGACCCTCGATCGTTTCGTAGCGCAAGCGGATGTTGGCGGCCAGATCGAAGCCTTCGGGCGCGGGTGGCAGAACCTGTCCGCACGCCGGCGTCGTCGCGGCCAGTGCCGCCAATGTCAGAAGCCCCCGCATCTCACGCCGCTCTAGCATTTTCGCAACCCGAGTCACCACCTTGCATCCTTGGCAAGCGCCAAGCTCCGCTTGTCGTCAGAACAATTCACCCTGGTCGCCCGGCGGCGCGCGGAACAGGTCGTTGCGCAGCTCGATCCGCTCCCGGTTCAGCCCGTATTTGCGGCAGGCGATGTGGAACCGCGTGCGCAGCAGGTCCGCCCATGGCCCGCTGCCGCGCATGCGGGTGAAGAAGTTCGGGTCGTTCTCGCGGCCCTGGCGGATCGACTGGATCGTCGCCATCACCTTGCTCGCACGGTCCGGGAAATGCGTGTCGAGCCACGCCTTGAACAAGGGTGCCACCTCCCATGGCAAGCGCACCGGCAGGAAGAACGCGGCCTTCGCGCCCGCCTCGGCGGCGGCCTCCAGGATATGCTCCATCTCGTGATCGGTGATCGCGGGGATGACGGGGGCGAGCGAGACGTAGACCGGCACGCCCGCCGCGGCGAGCAGGCGTACCGCCGCCAGCCGTCGCCGGGGCGCGGGCGCGCGCGGTTCGAGCGTCATGGCGACCTTCGGGTCGAGCGAGGTGACCGACAGCGCGACCGATACCAGGCCCTTCGCCGCCATCGCCGCGAGCAGATCGATGTCGCGCACCACGCGGTCGGACTTGGTGGTGATGGTCAGCGGATGGCAGGTCTCGGCCAATACCTCGATACACTCGCGCGTGATGTGCCAGTCGGTCTCGATCGGCTGGTACGGATCGGTGTTCGTCCCGAACGCGATCGGCCGCGCGACATAGCCGCGCTTTGACAATTCGGCGCGGAGCAGCACCGCCGCGTCGGGCTTGGCGAACAGCTTGCTTTCGAAATCGAGCCCCGGCGACAGGTCGTGAAAGGCATGGGTCGGCCGCGCGAAGCAGTAGATGCAGCCATGCTCGCACCCACGATACGGGTTGATCGAACGGTCGAACGGAATATCGGGCGACTGGTTACGGCTGATGATGGTGCGTGGCCGCTCGACCGTTACCGTGGTGCGCAGGCGCGGCGGGGCGCCGTCCACGTCGCTTCTTGCGTCGAGCCAGTCGCCATCGGCCTCGCGTTGCGGCAGATTGAACCGGCTGCTGTCGCGGTTGAGCGTCGCGCCGCGGACGGGGCGGGATGTGGCCATTGACACTGGCTAACAGATTGATGAGAACACAACAAGAACATTGAAGGAGGCGAAGATGGCGCGGTTCAATTATGTCGAGCTGCCGGTAAAGGACGTCGCGGCGGCCAAGGCGTTCTATGCCCACGCTTTCGGGTGGGATTTCGCCGATTTCGGCCCGGACTATGCCGCGACGACGACCGGCGACACCGATCTCGGCCTGAACGGCGATGCGGCGAACGGGACGGCGCATCTGCTGCCGGTGATCGAAGTGGACGATTTGGAGACGGCCGAGGCGAAGGTCCGCGCCGCCGGTGGCGAGATCACGCTGGCGATCTTCGCCTTTCCCGGCGGTCGGCGTTTCCATTTCCGCGATGTCGCGGGGCACGAAATCGCCGCGATGCAGCCGGGCTAACCGGTCGCGGGAACGGCGGCTGCGGCGCGCGCGAACACCTGTTGCAGCACCGCCGGGGTCGCGTCGCGCACCGCCCCGCGCCAGACATCGTCGGGCGACCACAGCCACGAGTGCGCCGGATCGTGGAGCATGGCCCAATCGGGGAAGATACGGTCGGCTACCTTCAAGCGACTGAGCAGGGTGACGGCATGGTGCCGGTCGTCGGTCGATATGCGCTCGAACAGCGCGTCGATCGCCGCTGCATCCCCTTCGATCAGTTGAAGGTAGATATCGTTGCGGCAGATCAGCGCGCCGGTGATGTCGAGACGCGGATTGTTGCGGCGCGCGGTGGTCAATATCCCGGCGAGGATCGCGCTGTCATACCCGAAGGGCTGCGACATGTAGATCAGTTGCGTCACCATCGTCGCGGTCCCCAGTCGAACAATACGCTACGCTATTCGGGAAGCACGGGCCAGCGCTGGTTGGGGGGAACATGACCGAACGGTATCACCACCCCGTTCGCCCTGAGCCTGTCGAAGGGCATGCCGCCGCAAACGGTCGGCCCGTGAAGGGCGGTGCTTCGACAACCCCGGATCAGTCGGTGATTATCCCGTTCGGACCAGGATAACGCCTGTCCTCCCGCGAAAGCGGGAGCCTAAGGATTACGCAAGACACCGCTTGTGGCGCCTTGGCCCCCGATTTCGCGGGGGGAAACGGTAACGTGTTCGAGTGATACCAGCTCGCTCAGCGCTCGCGCAGGCGTGGCATCAGCTCGACGAAGTTGCAGGGTTTGTGGCGGCTGTCGAGCTGATCCTTGAGGATGCCGTCCCACCCGTCCTTCACCGCGCCGGTCGATCCGGGCAGCGCAAAGATATAGGTGCCGCGCGTCACGCAAGCGCAAGCGCGCGACTGGACGGTCGAGGTGCCGATCGTCCTGAAACTCAGCCAGCGGAACAGTTCGCCGAAGCCCGGGATCAGCTTGTCGGCGACCTGCTCGATCGCCTCGGGCGTGACGTCGCGGCCGGTGACGCCGGTGCCGCCGGTGGTGACGATGCAGTCTATGTCCGCATCGTCGATCCAGCGATGCAGCGTGGCGACGAGCAAGGCGACCTCGTCCTGCACGATCGCGCGCGCGGCGAGGACATGGCCCGCCTCGCTCAGCCGCGCGACCAGCGTGTCGCCCGAACGATCATCCTCCGGCGTGCGCGTGTCGGACACGGTGAGCACGGCGATTCGAACGGGGAGGAAGGCGGCGGTTTCGTCGATCGGCATCGTTGGGTTCCGGCTTTGAGTCGGCTATCCTGTAGCATGTTCGGTGCTTGAGATGAGAGATGCTGGTTCGCGCGAAGGGTGCAAAGAGGTCATCCTCCCTGATAGGCCTTACCAAGATTTCCGTCACCCCGGACTCGTTCCGAGGGCCACCATGCCGCGACCTTGGCGATCATACTAATGTTGAGGCGAAAGCCGCTTGGTGAACCCCGGAACGAGTCCGGGGTGACGGTTTTGAAAATCTGTGGGCAACATCGCCGGAATGAAGGTCGATTCGCCCTTAGGCAACCAACACACCACTTCGCGTCTTCGCGTGAACCGTCTTCTTCCAGCCCTACCGCACGCTCGCCACGGCTTGCCCCGAGGAGCTCGACGTCAGCCGCACCGCCGCCGCGCCCGGCAGGCCCGGGAAGCGCGGCCACAGCCCCTGCGCGAGCGCGGCACGGCTGACCGACGCCGGCTTGCCGGTCTGCCCTTCGTACATCCAGTAATTGCGCAGTACCGTGGTGACGTAACCGCGCGTTTCCCAATAGGGGATCGATTCGATGTACAGCAACGGATCGCCGCCGTCGCGCGACATCGCGTTCCACGCCTCGACCGGACCGGGGCCGGCATTGTACGCGGCGATGACCTTGGGCAGCAGGCCGTCGGTGCAATGCTGGTCGCGAAGTTGTTCGAGATAGCTTTGCCCGACTTCGAAATTGGTGCCGGGCCGCGACAGCGCGCTGCGGTCGAAGCCGCCGCTGCGGCCCTGCCTGCGCGCGATGTCGGTGGCGGCGCCGGGGCGGACCTGCATCAGGCCGTAAGCGCCCGCCGGGCTGACGACATCGGTGCGGAAGCGCGATTCCTGCAAGGTGTGGGCGAACACCAGCGCCTTGTCGACGCGCCAGCCGCCATCGGGCGCCCAGTTAGGCGCAGGGAAGCGCGCTTCGACCGGCGGGCTCGCGCCGACGGGTCCGTTATGCGACATCCACACCAGCGTGCCCGGCAAGTCCATCGCCGCGGTCAGGCGCACTAGCGCGGGATATTCCGACGGGTCGCCGATCCGCGCCTGCTGTTTGAGCACTTCGTCGGCCAGGCCGTTCTCGCCGATTTCGACCAGGGCGGCGGCGACGCGCACGTTGGGGCGCCGCTCCAGCGCCTGCCAGTCGCCCGTCACCGAGGTCACGCGCGACCGCACCGGGACGTCCCTGATGCCGAGCGATTGCCGCGCGAGCAGGCCGTAGAAGGTCTCGCGATATTGCGCCGCGTTTTTCAGGCGCGGCTCGACCCGGTCGGGGCGGCCGCATTGCAGGTCGGCGCGCGCGGCCCAGAACAGGCCAGCCGCGCGCAGTTCGGTGTCGGTCGCGCGCGCCGCGACCGTTTCGAACGCGGCACCGGCGGCGGCGCAATCGTGCTGGCGCCATGCCGCCAGCGCGCCGGCCCACACCGCCTCGGTCGCGAAATCGCCGTAGCCGGCGGCAGCCTTGGCGGCCATCGCGCGGGCATTGGCGTCGTCGCCGGCGAGGAAGTACATCCACGCGATCTTGCGCTGCCATTCGGTGATCGAATCGGACGACAGGCCCGGCGTCGCCTCCAGCAGCGCCTGCGCGTCGCTGCCGCTGTCGGCCTTGACGAAGGGCTGCATCCTGATCGCCAGTTCGGCGGCGATCATGTCGCCGGCGACCAGGCTCTTGGCGCGCTTGCGGGCGGGCGCGCCGTCGATCCAGGTCAGCGCGCGCGCCTCGGGCAGCGGCGGCAGGCCGATACCGCCGCGCGAGGCGGCCATCGTCGCGATCTGCTTAGCCTGCGGCAGTTCCGGCGCATCGGCGAGCAGCTTCATCAGCGGGTCGAGCTCGGCCTTGGGCGAGCCTTTGGCGGTGAGCAATTCGGCGCGCGCAATCGCGTGGAGCGGACCGGGCTTCATCGCGGCGAGCAGGAGTTGCGCGTCCTGCCATCGCTGATCGCGGATGCTGGCGAACACGGCGCGATAGCCCTCGCGCTGCTCGGCGTCGAGCTGCGGCGGGATCGCGGCCCGGGGCTGCGCGGTCTCGATCGCCGTCATCGGTTCGGCGGTGGCGTGCGCCGTGCCGGAGAGCGCCGTCATCAGCGAGGCCAGCAGCACCAATTCGATCTTCATGCGTCCAATCCTGCGATCAGCATCTGCAAATCCTTCCACGCGCGCGCCTTTTCAGCCGGGCGTTCGATCAGCAGCCGGGGGTGGAAACTCGCCACGGCCTCCAGCGACACTCCGCCATCGAGGTTAACGAGCTGTAAACTACCGCGCGCCCGCGCGACGTCCGCCCCAATAAGCGCACGGCTCGGCGCATTGCCGAGCAGCAACAGGCGCCGGGGAGCGACCAACGCGACGTGGTGCCGCGCGATCTCGCCCAGCCGCGCCTCGATCTCCGGCGCGATCCGCCCGGCCACCGGGCGCACGCCGCACATCGGCGCGAGATACACCGATGCGCGGTCGCGCCCGATCGCCGCGAGCATGCGGTCGAACAGACGCCCGGCGGCACCGCTCAACAGCGTGCCGGTATCGCCATCCTCGCGATCCGGCACGTCGGCCAGGATCATGATATCGGCGGCGGGATCGCCTGATGCGGCGATCGGCTTGCCCGGCCACGACGCCTCGGGCGCATCGGGTCCGCTGCGCCATGCGGCGAACGCGGCAAGCGTGGCGGGGAGCGGCACGGCGACGGGCGACGCCACGGTTGGGGCGCCGGGGCGGCGCGCGGGCGGTGCCGGGGGTGCGGGCGGCGCGGCGCTCCAGTCGCGCGGCGCTTCGTCGACCAGTGTATCGACGCCGGCGTCGCGCCACCATTCGAGCGCGCTAGCCGCCATCATCCGCCAGTCGATATTCTGGTCTGCCCCCATGTGCTCTTAAGCTATCATGTTGACGCGCAGGTCAATTCGCTGGCACGCGCGGATGGACAGGACGTTCCGCGCGCGCGACGAGTATCGCCGCGGCGCCCCGGTGGAGACGATATGTGAGCAGCCAGAATAGCGGGAGCGAAAACAACCGCGAGTCCATGCCGTACGACGTGGTGATCGTCGGCGCGGGCCCCGCCGGGCTTTCCGCGGCGATCCGGCTGAAGCAACTTGCCGCCGAGAAGGACGCGGAGATTTCGGTCTGCGTGCTCGAAAAGGGCTCGGAGGTCGGCGCGCATATCCTGTCCGGCGCGGTAATCGATCCGCGCTCGCTCGACGAACTGATCCCCGACTGGAAGGAAAAGGGCTGCCCGCTCGCCGACGTGCCGGTCACCGACAACCAGCACTGGATGCTGTCGAAAAAGGGCAAGCTATCGGTCCCGCACTTCCTTACGCCGCCGTTCATGCACAACAAGGGGACGTATACCGGCAGCCTCGGCAATCTGTGCCGCTGGCTGGCGGGGCAGGCCGAGGAACTGGGGGTCGAGATCTTCCCCGGTTTCGCGGCGGCGGAGATCCTCTACCAAGAGGACGGATCGGTGAAGGGCGTGGCGACCGGCGACATGGGCGTCGCGCGCGACGGCACGCGCAAGCCGGACTATACGCCGGGCCTGGAAATCCACGCAAAGTACACCTTTTTCGGCGAGGGCGTGCGCGGGCATCTGTCGAAGCAGATCATCCGCACGTTCGACCTGGCCAAGGACGCGCAACCGCAAGTCTATGGCATCGGCATCAAGGAATTGTGGGACGTCGCGCCGGAACAGCACGTTCCGGGCCGGGTGATCCACACGCAGGGCTGGCCGCTCAACGAGACCGAGGGGTCGAACGGCGGCGGGTTCCTGTACCATCAGGCGAACGGGCAAGTCGCCTTGGGGTTCGTGACGTGGCTGAGCTATACCAACCCCTATCTGTCGCCGTTCCACGAAATGCAGCGCTGGAAGACGCATCCCGGGATCGCCGAGATCCTGAAAGGGGCCAAGCGCGTGTCGTACGGCGCGCGCGCGATCAGCGACGGCGGGTTGCAGTCGATCCCCAGGCTGACCTTTCCCGGCGGCGTGCTGATCGGTTGTTCCGCCGGGTTCCTCAACGTGCCGCGCATCAAGGGCACGCACACCGCGATGAAGTCCGGCATGATGGCCGCCGAAGCCGCTGCCGAGGCGATCCTGTCGCAGCGCCAGCATGACGAATTGGCCGCCTATCCCGCGGCGTTCGCGGCGAGCTGGGTCAAAAAGGAGCTGTCGATTGTCCGCAACGTCGTGCCGCTGGTCGAGAAGTTCGGCGAGCTGATCGGCTCGGCGCTGGCGAACGTGACGATGTGGGCGGAATATCTCGGGCTGAAGATGCCCTTCACGATGAAGCACCACGCCAACCACAAGAGCCTGTGGCGCAAGGATCAGGTCAAGCCGATCGCCTACCCCAAGCCGGACGGGGTGCTGACCTTTGACCGGCTGTCCTCGGTGTTCATCTCGAACACCAATCACGAGGAGGACCAGCCGGTCCACCTGACGCTGAAGGACCCGGACGTGCCCGTCACCTACGACCTGCCGATGTATGACGAGCCGGCGCAGCGTTACTGCCCGGCGGGCGTGTACGAGATCGTCGGCGAGGATGTGGGCGACCCGAAGTTCGTCATCAATGCGCAGAATTGCGTGCATTGCAAGACATGCGACATCAAGGACCCGACGCAGAACATCAATTGGGTGGTGCCGGAGGGCGGGGGGGGGCCGAACTATCCGAATATGTGACGCGCGCTGTACGAGGCGTCGCGCAGCTACGACGAGAAACCGCAGCGCGCGCGGCCGGCGGCGCCAGCAGCGCCGTCCGACGGCGCGGCTTTGCCGCGGCGCTTCCTGCCCAACCCGCCGCCCCACACACATTCGTCATGCCGGACTTGTTCTGGCATCCACTGCGCCATATGCGCTTTGGCTTGCGGCACGGTGGGCCCCGGAACAAGTCCGGGGTGGCGGAGAGAGCAAGTCGAACGCGTGACTTTCACCGAACCAGCCCCCGCCAAGATCAACCTTGTGCTGCACGTCCGTGCGCGGCGGGCGGATGGGTATCACGAGCTGGAAACGCTGTTCGCCTTCGTCACGGACGGCGATCTCCTGATGCTGGAACCCGGCCCGCTAAGCCTCGCCATCACCGGCCAGTTCGCCGCAGGGCTGAGCGGGGAGGGCGACAATCTCGTCCTGCGCGCCGCGCGTGCCTTCGCCGCCGCCTATGGCCTGCCGGAGAACGGCGCGTTCACGCTCGACAAGCGCTTGCCCGTAGCATCCGGCATCGGCGGCGGCTCGGCGGATGCGGCGGCGGCGCTGCGCGCGCTGGCCCGCGCCAACCAGGTTCCGGTCGACGACCCCCGCCTGTTCGACATCGCCACCGATCTCGGCTCGGACGTGCCCGCCTGCCTGCTCGGCCGCACCGCGCTCGGCACCGGGCGCGGCGAGCGGCTCCAGCCTGTCGACGGCCCCGCCGCTGTGCCGGTCCTGCTCGTCAACCCCGGCGTCGCCGTCTCGACCGCCGCCGTATTCAAGGCGTGGGACGGCGTGGACAGAGGCGCGATGCCCGGCGGTGACGCGCTGTCGCGCGTGCGGGCGGGCCGCAACGATCTCGAAGCGCCGGCACGTCGTCTCGCCCCCGTTATTGCAATGGTGCTGACGATGCTGGCCGTGGACAGCCCGATCCTCGCGCGCATGTCGGGTTCGGGCGCGACGTGCTTCGCCTTGTACGGCAGCGACTCCGAGCGCACCGCCGCCGCTGCGCGCATCCGTACGGCGCACCCCGACTGGTGGTGTCTCGAAACGACACTGGCGTGACGGTTTAGCGCCAACGCGGGACAGGTTGAACGACAGGCGAGCCGAAAACCGGCGGAAAACCGCGCATGGCACCGCGCTTGCTGTGGTACGAGGCAGCGGGTCCCGCGCTTCGAGCGCCGCGCCCGTCGATGGTCCACGGCTCGCCCGTCCGCCATCATTGCCATGGGACGGTGGGGGGATCTTCACCGTCCCTACGCTGTCTTGACCGACCGGCGACCAGCAACGGACTTGCGCCGAATCGGCTTCGCGCGACATAGGCTGTCGCCATGACCCGTACATTCGACAAATCGAAGCTCCCCAGCCGCCACGTTTCGGTGGGCCCGGAGCGCAGCCCGCACCGCAGCTATTACTATGCGATGGGCATCGCCGAGGAGGATATCGCCCGGCCGTTCGTCGCGCTGGCCTCGGCTGGCAACAATTCCGCGCCGTGCAACACCACGCTGGACGCGCAGGCCGATGCGGCGCAGGCCGGCGTCATCGCCGGGGGCGGCATGCCACGGCGGTTCAACACCATCACCGTCACCGACGGCATCGCGATGGGCCATCAGGGAATGAAATCCTCGCTGGTCAGCCGCGAAGTGATCGCCGATTCGGTCGAGATCAGCGTGCGCGGGCATTGCTACGATGCGCTGGTCGGTTTCGCCGGGTGCGACAAGTCGCTGCCCGGCATGATGATGGCGATGCTGCGGCTCAATATTCCCAGCATCTTCGTCTATGGCGGGTCGATCCTGCCGGGCAGCTATCACGGCAGGGACGTGACGGTGGTCGACGTGTTCGAGGCGGTCGGGCGATATGCGGCGGGCGCGTGCCCGTTGCAGGAGCTGATCGAGCTGGAAAAGGTCGCGTGCCCCGGCCACGGCGCGTGCGGCGGGCAATTCACCGCCAACACAATGGCGTGCGTGGGCGAGGCGATCGGGCTGTCGCTGCCCAATTCCAACATGATGCCCGCCCCCTATCGCGGCCGCGACGAGATCGCGGTCGCGGCGGGCGACCAGGTGATGGCGCTGCTCGAGGCGAACATCCGCCCGCGCGACATCTGCACGCGCGCCGCCTTCGTCAACGCCGCGCGCGTGGTGGCGGCGACTGGCGGCTCGACCAACGCGGCGCTGCACCTGCCGGCGATGGCGAACGAAGCGGGCATCGACTTCGACCTGTTCGACGTGGCCGAGGCGTTCAAATCGACGCCGTACATCGCCGACCTGAAACCCGGCGGGAAGTACGTCGCCAAGGACATGTACGAGGCGGGCGGCGTCTACATGCTGATGAAGACGATGCTCGACGGCGGTTTCCTCGACGGCGATTGCCTGACGGTGACCGGCAGGACGCTGGGCGAGAATATCGACCAGGTGACGTGGAACCCCGACCAGAAGGTGATCTACGACGTCAGGACGCCACTCAGCGCGACCGGCGGCGTGGTCGGCCTGCGCGGGTCGCTCGCGCCCGACGGCGCGATCGTCAAGGTCGCCGGCATGCACCGGCTCCAGTTTACCGGTCCGGCGCGCGTGTTCGATTGCGAGGAGGATTGCTTCGCCGCGGTCGAGGCGCGCGCCATCGTCGAAGGCGAAGTCATCGTCATCCGCTACGAAGGTCCCAAAGGCGGCCCCGGCATGCGCGAGATGCTGTCGACCACCGCCGCGCTGTACGGCCTCGGGCTGGGCGAGAAGGTCGCGCTGATCACCGACGGTCGTTTTTCCGGCGCGACGCGCGGCTTCTGCATCGGCCATGTCGGGCCGGAAGCGGCGGACGGCGGTCCGATCGCGCTGATCGAGGACGGCGACACGATCCGGATCGACGCCGAGGCCGGGACGATCGACCTGGACGTGTCGGAGGCGACGCTCGCCGCACGCAAGGCGGCGTGGCGCGCGCGCGTCAACGATTACCAGTCGGGCGCGTTGTGGCGCTATTCCCGGAACGTCGGACCCGCCTATAAGGGCGCCGTCACCCACCCGGGAGCAGCGGCCGAAACCCATGTCTATGCGGATATCTAGCGCGAATCGACCTTCAGTGTCGGTAATTTGCCCGCGGATTTTCCGACAAGACCGTCATCCCGGACCCTTCGACCAGCTCAGGACAGGCTTGTTCCAAAGTCCACCGTGCCGCGAACTCGGCGATCACATCACTATTCGGGTCGAAAGCCGCTTGGCGGACCCCGGAACGAGTCCGGGGTGACGGAACTCCGAAGGCCAACCAAGGAAGATGAATGCCGATCCGCCCTAGCGCGTTCCTGCCCGCCTTCCTCCTCGCCCTCTCGCTTGCTGCGTGCGGCGAACGGCGTACCGATCATGCCGTGCTGGCCAAGGTCGAGGCGGAACAGCGCGCCGCGCGCGACGATGGCGGCACCATCGTCTGCGCACAAAAGGGATCGACCGATTTCGCGCGGACCTGCGCGGTCGACCGCGCCGACAGCGACGATGGGCTGATCCTGACCGTGCGCCACCCCGACGGCGCGTTCCACCGCCTGCTGGTGACCAAGGACGGCCGCGGCGTGATCGCGGCGGACGGCGCGGAGAAGGCGATCGTCACCGTGCTCGGCCCGGGCGAGATCGAAGTCGCGCTCGGCGGCGACCGCTACCGCCTGCCGGCGACCGTCAAGGGCGCGCGGAAAGCCTTGTGATCCCGATCGAGGGGCAACCGATCCTGACCGCCGCCCGGATGCGCGCGGCGGAAGACCGCGCGATCGCGGCGGGTTCCTCGGTGAGCGACCTGATGGAACGCGCCGGGGCGGGCGTGGCGGAAGCCGTCCGCCGGCTCTCGGCGGGGTCGCCGGTGCTGGTGCTGTGCGGCCCGGGCAACAATGGCGGCGACGGGTATGTCGCGGCGCGTATCTTGAAGGCCAACGGCGCCGATGTGCGGGTCGCGGCGCTGGGCGAGCCGTTCCTCAGCTGCGGTCAGTGCCGGACCTGCCGGGCGGGTCACT
>CAXTJX010000052.1:15791-18965 GCA_964244765.1 uncultured Sphingomonas sp.
TCATGGCGCGACTGGGCATCGAGTACGAATACGCGCTGGGCGAGCCGAACGGCGCGGCTGCAGTCGCGGCGCGGCGAGCTTGGGGCGGTGCGGTCGAGCGTTTCCCCGACGCGCTGCCGGATGCGGATGCCTATAGCCCTGTGGTCGTGGATGCGGTCTTCGGTACGGGGCTTTCCCGCGCGCTCGAGCCGGACGTAGCGCACGCAATCGGCGCGCTCGTGGAGTATGCGTGCCTGTCGGTCGCGGTCGATCTGCCGAGCGGCGTCGATGCCGACACCGGCGCCGAACTCAACCGCTTCCAGATCCCCGAATACGATCTGACGCTAGCGCTCGGCGCGCTCAAGCCCGCGCACGTCCTGCAACCCGCGGCGAGCCTGTGCGGGACGGTGCGGCTGATCGATATCGGCCTCGCCCTGGCGGGGTGGGAGAATGTCGGCCCGGACCAGACCATCGCGCGCCCGCTGCTGTCGGCGCCGCAAGCCTCGGCCCATAAATATACGCGCGGCATGGTGGTATCGATCGGCGGCGCGATGCCGGGTGCGGCGGCGCTCGCGGTGCAGGCCGCGATGCGGGCGGGGGCAGGGTACGGTCTGTTGCTCGCCGACACGGACGCCGCGATGCCGCATGCGGTCGTGCGGCGGGACTGGTCGTCCGGCGCGCTGACGGCGGCGATCGAGGGCAAGAGCAAGGTTGCCATCGTGATCGGCCCCGGTCTCGGTCGTGGCGAGGATGCCGCCGCCAAGCTCGATGCCGCGATCGCCTGCGAAAGGCCTCTGGTGATCGACGGCGACGCGCTGCATTTGTTCGACGAGCGTCATTTCGCGCTGTTCCGCGAGCGTCTGGCGATCCAAGACCACGACCTGCGGGTGATCTTCACCCCGCATGCGGGTGAATTCACGGCGCTGTTCGGCGATTGGCAAGGCTCGAAGATCGAGGCGGCGCGC
Organism: uncultured Sphingomonas sp.; assembly: GCA_964244765.1. Taxonomy (GTDB): domain Bacteria; phylum Pseudomonadota; class Alphaproteobacteria; order Sphingomonadales; family Sphingomonadaceae; genus Sphingomonas. The sequence goes on from CAXTJX010000052.1 coordinate 16,736, forward strand.
GCCGCTGCGCGGCGATCCGGCGCGACGATCGTGTTCAAGGGGGCGGATACCGTTGTCGCGCACCCTGGCGGCCACGCCAAGGTCGCGGCCCGGGGCAGCGCTTGGCTGTCGACCGCCGGCACGGGCGATGTCCTGGCCGGAGTCGTCGGTGCGACCCTGTTCGGCGCGGTCGAGCCCGACCGCGCCGCCGAGGCGGCTGTCTGGATGCACGGGGAAGCCGCACGCCGGCTGGGCGCCGCGTTCATCGCCGACGATCTCGTCCGCGAATTGTCCGCCGTGCGCGCCTTCCTGTGAGCTTCGGGCTGTGACCAACCTGATCGTGCGCGTCGCGGCGCGCGGGGAGGGCGTCACCGCGGACGGCCGCCATGCCGCCTTCGCTGCGCCGGGCGATACGCTGACCGCCGACAACGCCGTGCTTCCCGGGCCGCATCACCGGACCCCGCCATGCCGCCATTTCCCGCGATGCGGCGGGTGCCAGCTCCAGCATCTCGACGACGAGAGCTATGCGACGTTCCTGACCGACCGCATCGCCGGGGCGCTGGCGGCGCAGGGTCTTGCCGCGCCGATCCGCCCGGCCATGCTGTCGCCGCCCCGCACGCGCCGCCGCGCGACGCTCCACGCCGAGGCGAAAGGCGGCGCCGTCCAGCTCGGTTTCAGCGAGACGGCGAGCCATACGATCGTCGATCTGCGCGAATGCTGGGTCCTGACACCGGCTTTGTTCGCGCTGATCGCGCCATTGCGCATGGTGCTCGCGCGTGTGCTGAAGGGGAGGGCGCGCCTCCATCTGACCGAAATCGACCAAGGCGTCGACGTGCTGATCGAGGGCAAGATCGCCGATGGCCTCGCCGATATCGAGGCGATCACCGCGTTCTGCCAAAGCAACGGCATCGCGCGCTTGGCGATCGACGACGGCATCGGTCCGGAGACGCGCTGGGAGCCCGAGAGCGCGACGGTCACGCTCGGCGGCGTCGCGGTGCCGTTCCCGCCCGGTTCCTTCCTGCAAGCGACGCGCGAGGGCGAGGCGAGCCTCGTCGCGGCGGTGCGCGAGGCGGTCGGGACGGCGACGATCACCGCCGACCTGTTCGCGGGGCTGGGCACGTTCGCCCTTGCATTAACGGCTTCGCTGCCGGGCAAGGTCTACGCCGCCGAGGCCGGGCGCGATGCGATCCTCGCGCTAAAGGCGGGGGCCGCGACGGCGGGGCGGGCGGTGTTCGCCGAGCATCGCGACCTGTTCCGCCGCCCGCTGACCACGGCCGAATGCGACCGCTTCACCGCGATCGTGCTCGACCCGCCCCGCGCGGGTGCACGCGAGCAAGTCATGCAGCTCGCGGTATCGCATGTGCCGGTCATCGCGTATGTTTCTTGCAATCCCAGCAGCTTCGCACGCGATGCGGAGATATTGTGCAAGGGTGGCTATGCGCTCGACTGGGTCCGGCCGGTCGGGCAATTCCGCTGGTCGACACACGCCGAGCTGGCGGCGCGGTTCAGCAAATGACCGTCACCCTCGCCAGGGAGGGCCGGGTCGACCGTGTCCCGCATTTGACGGGGAATGACGGAGCGCAGTCAGGCCAACTCCACCCGCAACACGCTGCCCGTCGTGCCGACGATCCGCACCGTCGTACCGGCGGCGGCGTCCGGCCCGGTCGCGTTCCACGCGCCGTCGCCCACCTTGACCCGGCCTTCGCCGCCGACGATCGCGTCGCACACTTCGACCTGGCGGCCGATCAGCCGCGCGGTGCGATCGTTGAGCAGGGGGTCGGCCGAGCGCTTGTCCAAACCGCGATACCAGCGCCTGCCCAGCACGAACGTACCCCCGGAAAAGACCGCGAACAGAACCGCCTGCGCGAGGATCGGCAGCGGCAGCAGCAGGACGGCGAGGCCGGTCACCCCCGCGCCCACGCCGAGGAACACCAGGAAGAATCCGGGCGCGAGCAGTTCGGCGATCACCAGTAGCAGCGCCGCCGCCAGCCACAGCGCGCCGACGCTCCACGCCAGCCCGAACAATATCACTGCGCGCCTCCCTCGAACGGCCCGCGCGGTCGTGCCGGTGTTGGTGCTGACGGGGGCGGGGCGGGCGTCGGACTGTCACGGAACGCCTCCTTCGCCAGCTCGCCGATACCGCCCAGCGTCCCCATCAACTGCGTCGCCTCTACCGGGAACAGGATCGTCTTGGCATTGGGCGAGGTCGCGAACAGGCCGATCGCCTCGACATATTTCTGCGCGATGAAAT
>CAXTJX010000053.1:0-18590 GCA_964244765.1 uncultured Sphingomonas sp.
ACCAGTTGCCGAACCCGCCGATCATCGCCGGCATGACCATGAAGAACACCATGATGAGCCCGTGCGCGGTGATCAGCACGTTCCACAAGTGCAGCGAATGGTCGAGGCCCTGCTCGCCGCCGGGCAGGAAGCTTGCCCAGTAACCGAGATACTGGATGCCGGGATGCGCCAGTTCGGCGCGCATCAGGCCCGAGATCGCGCCGCCGATAATCCCCGCGGTGATCGCGAAGATCAGGTACAGCGTGCCGATGTCCTTGTGGTTGGTCGACATGAACCAGCGCGCGAAGAACGACATCCGGTGGTCGTCCTGCGCGTGCGTGTCGTGCGCGGGGGCGTCGAACGCGTAGCCGGAGCCGGGGGTGAGGGCGGTGTCGGTCATGCCTTATTGTCCAGCGTTGCCGGCGCCGGCGGGATTTGCCGTCGCGGGGCGAGTGATGACGGGGCCGGTCGCGGTCGCGGGCTCGACCGGGCCGGTGACGTTGGCGGTCGGGTCGGTCGCGGCGGCCGGCGCCGTCGCATCGGGCGCAGCGCCGGGCCCAACACTACCGGGCATCGTGCCGCCCTTGGCCTTGACCCATTGCGCATAGACCGCCGGCGTCACCGCCACCACCGTGATCGGCATGTAGCCGTGGCGCGCGCCGCACAGTTCGGAACATTGCCCGAAATAGACGCCGGGCTTCTCGATCGTGAAGCTGGTCTCGTTCAGGCGGCCGGGCACCGCGTCGAGCTTGATCCAGAAGGCCGGGATCGCCCAGCTATGGATCACGTCGTTGGAGGTGGTGATGAGGCGGATCGGCGTGTTGATCGGCAGCACCACGCGATTGTCGGTGGCGAGCAGGCGCGGCCCGTCGATCTCGGTGCGGGCGCGCTCGCCCTTGCCGACCTCGTTCGCTTCCTTGAGCAAGTTCGACGTGATCTCGAACCCGCCATTGTCAGGGTACTGATACGACCAATACCATTGGTTGCCGATCGCCTTCAGCGTGACGGCATTCTTCGGCGCGGGCTTGAACTGCGCTTGCAGCAAGCCGATCGACGGGAGCGCTAGACCGAGCAGGATGAGCACCGGCAGGCCCGTCCACAGCACTTCGAGGACGGTGTTGTGCGACGTCTTGGAGGCGACCGGGTTGGCCGCCTTGCGGTAACGGATCACGACCCACAAGAGCAGCAACAGCACGAAGACCGAAATGACGGTGATGACCGGCACCAGCAGCCAGTCGTGGAACCACAAGGCGCGCTCGCCGTTCGGCGTGACCTGCGGCTGGATCGTGAAGTGACCGTCGACGGCATGGCCGACGACCGGGTCGACCGCCACGGCCGGCGCGCCGTCGACCGCGAGCATCGGATCGGCCGGGGCAGCGGCGGCAGCGGGCGCGGCGGCGGTCGTCATAGGGGCAGCCGGCGCGGCTGGAGCGGCCTGCGCGGCCCCCATCGTCGTCAGCGCGAGGCTTGCGGCCAGCACGATCGATTTGATCCCGATCCTACGCATCACTTGCTTCTACCCCTGGCGGCGGCGCCGAATCCAGCGCGAAAGAGAGCGGGCGCGAACCCGACGAACCTGGGCCTATACGCAAGGGGTGGCCCCGTCTCAAGCGCGACATGACCTTTTTTGGCGCAATCGTTGCGTTGCGGCACCGGCGACCGTAATCAGGCCACCCGCCCGCCGAGAACGACACGATGACCGCGACATTGACCGACGACGATGTCCTGGCCGGATTCCGCGCCGCCGAGGCGTCGCTGGAGGGACATTTCATCCGGTCGCCGGACCTGGCGGCGCTCCCCGCGATCGAGCCGGGGAGTCGCGCGGCATGATATCCGCCCTCATCGCGCCGGCCGCCAGCCATGTGCCGGCAAAGGTCGAGGCAGTCGCCGTCGCGGCACCTCCGGCCGGCGTCGTGCGGATCGTGGCGGCGTGCGCATGACCGGCCACCTCCGCCTGGGCGTGAACATCGACCATGTCGCCACCGTCCGCAACGCACGCGGCGCGGGCTATCCCGATCCGGTGCGCGCGGCCCTGCTGGCGGCGGACGCGGGCGCGGACGGCATCACCGCGCACCTGCGCGAGGACCGGCGGCACATCACCGACGACGACATCGCGCGCCTGTCCGAGCGGCTGACCATCCCGCTCAACCTGGAGATGGCGGCGACCGACGAGATGCTCGCGATAGCCTTGCGTCACCGCCCGCATGCCGCCTGCATCGTGCCGGAGAAGCGCGAGGAACGCACCACCGAGGGCGGGCTCGATGCGGCGGGGCAGCACAACCGCCTTGCCTCCCTGGTGTCGACCCTGCGGGCTGCGACCATCCGCGTGTCGCTGTTCATCGAACCCGACCCGCGCCAGATCGAGGCGGCGATCCGGCTCGGCGCGCCGGTTGTGGAACTGCACACCGGGCGCTATGCCGAGTTGGCGGGCGAGGAACAGGCGGCCGAGCTGCGCCGTCTCGCCGATGCCGCCGCGCTGGCCGCCAGGAACGGCCTGGAGGTCCATGCCGGGCACGGCCTGACCTATGCCAATGTCGCGCCGGTCGCGGCGATCCGCCAGATCCGCGAGCTGAACATCGGGCATTTCCTGGTCGGCGAGGCACTGTTCGTCGGGCTCGGCGAAGCGGTGCGCGAAATGCGCGCGGCGATGGATGCGGCGCGGTGAACGTCGCCCCGCCTGCTCCCCTCCCGCCTGCTCCCCTCCCGCCTGCTCCCCGCCCGCTTGCGGGAGGGGCCGGGAGAGGGCGGTCGACCCTGTGCGCCCCGCCTGGCGCACGCCCCTCCCCCGGCCCCTGCGAGCGGGAGGGGAAGGGAAGGTGATCCTCGGCCTTGGCTCCGACCTGTGCAGCATCGAGCGCATCCAGGCATCGCTCGACCGCTTCGGCGCGCGCTTCGAGGCCCGCGTCTTCACCGCGGTCGAGCAAGCCAAGGCGAACCGCCGCCCGTTCACCAGGGCCGGCACGCTCGCCAAGCGCTTCGCTGCGAAGGAGGCGTTTTCCAAGGCGGTCGGCACCGGCTTCCGGCGCGGCGTGTTCATGCGGGATATCGGCGTGGTCAATGCTCCCGGCGGCGCGCCCGCCCTCGCGCTGACCGGCGGAGCCAGGGCGAGGCTTGACGCGTTGACGCCCGACGGCCACGTCGCGGTGGTACATTTGACGATGACCGACGATCATCCCTGGGCGCAAGCGTTCGTGATCATCGAGGCGGTCCGCAGGGACGAGACATGAGCGAGGATCTGGCCCTGAGTACGAACGAAGCGGGGGAACCGGGCCAGCCCGACAGCGGCGACGCGACCACTGCCAAGCCGCCGCGGACCGACTGGGCGGGCGAGTTGCGCGGCATCTTCTGGCTGATCCTGGCGGTGCTGGGCTTCCACAGCTTCGTCGCGAAACCCTTCTACATCCCGTCGGAATCGATGCTGCCGGGGTTGCTCGTCGGCGACCAGCTCGTGGTGAGCAAATATCCCTATGGCTGGTCGTTCGTCTCGCCGACCTTCCACTTGCTGCCGTTCCTGCGCGGCCGCCTGCTCGGCCGCCTGCCCGAGCGCGGCGACGTGGTGATCGTCACGCCGCCGGGGACCCGGACCGATTACATCAAGCGCCTGATCGGCCTGCCCGGCGACCGCATCGCGGTGCGCGGCGGCGTGGTGATCCTCAACGGCGTGCCGCTCAAACGCGGCCCGCTGCATTATGTCGACATTCCGAGCTATGGCGGCGTGGCGCTGCCCGCGCCCGAGACCGGCGTGACGTGCGACCCCGCGCAATATCCCGGCGGCATGCACACCGGCGCGGACGGCCGCAGCTATTGCCGCCTGCCGCTCTATACCGAGACGCTGCCGGGCGGGCGGCATTACGAGACGGTCGACCTGGAAGAGGGCAGCCCCGGCGACACCTATCCCGAGCATCTCGTCCCGCCGGGCCACGTCTTCCTGATGGGCGACAATCGCGATCGCAGCGCCGACAGCCGCTTCAGCCTCGCCGAACAGGGGCTGGGCGGGCCGGTGCCGTGGGAATATCTCGGCGGGCGCGCGGAATTCATCACCTTCTCCAAGACCGGGCTGGGGAGCTGGAACCCGCTGACCTGGGGCCAGTCGTTCCGCGGCGGGCGTGCCGGCACCTCGCTCCACGCGGCGACCGGGGAGACACCAGGCAAATGAGCGACAAACCCCCGAGCGAACTGGTCGCCGAGCCCGCCCCCCACGAATTGCGCGATCCGTTCGTGCGGCAGGAGTTGAAGCGCGCGACGGTGTGGCTCGGCCTCGCCGGGGCGATCGCGCTGGTCGTGCTGCTGGTGCAGCCGCTGCTGATCATCTTCGGCGGGCTGGTGTTCGCCGCGATGCTCGACGGCGGGGTGCGCCTGCTCGGCCGCGTGCTGCCGGTCGCGCGGCCGTGGCGGCTGGCGATCGTGGTGATCCTCACCGTGCTGTTCATCGCCGGCGTGTTCTACCTGACGGGTGCCGGCATCTCGGCGCAGGTCGAGCAATTGCGCGCGACGCTGACGACGCAGGCGGCCAAGCTGGTCGGCTGGGCGTCGGACAAGGGCATCATGCCGGGCAAGGCCGATCTCAACGGCATCGCGCAACAGGCGCTCGGCTCGTTCGGCAAGCTCACCTCGTACCTCGGCATCGCGTTCGGCGCGCTGGCGAGCCTGGTGATGGTGCTGGTGATCGGCCTGTTCGTCGCGATGGAGCCGCGCCTGTACGAAGGCGGCCTGCAATGGCTGGTGCCGAGCGACGTCCGCCCGCGCTTCGCCGGCACGATCGAGAAGATGGCGGTGACGCTGCGCCGCCTGCTCGCCGGGCGCCTGTTCGGCATGGCGCTGGAAGGCGTGATGACCGGCATCGCGCTGGCGATCTTCGGCGTGCCGATGGCGCTGGTGCTCGGCATCATCACCGGCATCCTCGCCTTCATCCCCAATATCGGCGCGATCACCAGCGGCATCCTGATGGTCGCGGTCGGGTTCAGCGCGGGGATGCACACCGGCTTCGCGGCGATCGGCATCTATCTGTTCGTCCAGACGCTCGACGGCTATGTCATCATCCCGATGGTCGCCCGGCGCACGGTCGACCTGCCGCCCGCACTGACGCTGTCGATGCAGATCCTGGCCGGCACGCTGTTCGGCGTGCTCGGGCTGACGCTGGCCGATCCGATGACCGCGATGATCAAGGTCGCGCTGGAACGAAGCTCGGAAGCGGAAGGCGATGCGGCGGGATAGGCGCGGCGCGGCCGTCAAGCGCCCCGACCCGTCCCCTTCGCTCCGCCCCAAGCGATTTGCCGCGCCACACTTCTGCCGCTAAGGCGCGGCATTGGCGCGCCAGCATCGGCGACAGGCGGACAGTTTCACCCAGTGGACAATATCACGACCGGATCGGGGAGCGGAGCGTCGACGCCCCCGTCGATCGGGCGGCTCGCCCCCGCGCCGTCGGGCGGACCGCCGCTCCAGGCCCTGCCGCCCCCCCCCCAGATCCCGCACGATATCGGCGGGCTGGAGCCGATGACGCCGATGAAGCGGCGCTGGCCGTCCTATCTGGGCGCCGCGGTGACGGTCGTGATGATCGCCTGGCTGGGCATGAAGCTGCGCGCGCTCGGCGTCGACAGCCTGCTCGCCGCGATGCCGCGCAACCCGCTCTTCTACCTGTTCTTCGCCTTGCTCTATTTTTCGCCCGTCACCGGCGATTTCATCATCTTCCGCAAACTGTGGCGCATTCCCGCCGCGGGCTTCGCCGCGCTCGTCAAGAAGCGCATCGCCAACGACATCCTGAATTATTCGGGCGAGGCCTATTTCTACGCCTGGGCGCGGCAGCGTTCGTCGATGGTCGCCGCCCCGTTCGGCGCGGTGAAGGACGTCACGATCCTGTCGGCGATCGCCGGCAACACGGTGACGCTGGCGATGATCGCGGTGGCCATGCCGCTCGGCATCGGGCTGCTCACCCCGGACCAGTTGCACAAGGCGATCTGGTCGATCCTGATCGTGTTCGCCATGTCGCTGCCGTTCCTGATCTTCTCCAAGCGCGTCTTCTCGCTGCCGCGCAGGACCTTGTGGTGGATCTTCGGCGTACATTGCCTGCGGCTGGTCGCCGCGTCGGTGCTGACCGCGTTCGCCTGGCATTTCGGTCTGCCGACGGTGTCGGTCGGCATGTGGCTGCTGCTGTCGGCGGCGCGGCTGATCGTCGGGCGCTTGCCGCTGGTGCCGAACAAGGACCTTCTTTTCGCCACCTTCGCCACCCTATTGATCGGGCAGGATGCCGCCTTGTCGGTGCTGATCGCGGTGACCGCGGCACTGCCCTTGCTGGTGCACGTCGTGCTGGTGGCGATGTTCGGCGTGGTCGGCCTGATGCGAAAGACATGACATGAAGGACGTGACGATGATGCGCAAGGTGGTGGTGGCGACGACGCTGGCGGTTGCCCTGCCGGTAGTCGCCCTGTCTGTGGTAGCTCTGTCTGTGGTAGCCCTGTCGGTGGTTCCCGGGGCGGCTCGCGCCGCGCCGGTGCCGCTGGGCAGCGACGGATCGGCGTGCGTCACCGGCGGCCCGGCGATCCGCGTGACGGTCGACGGGTTGCGGGATCGCACCGGCGAGCTGAAGCTCGAACTGTATCCCGCCAACGACGAGGATTTCCTCAAGGACGACCGCGACCTGATCAGGGAAGGCAAGGTCTTCCGCCGCGTGCGCTTGCCGACGCCCGCCACCGGCCCGATCGTGCTGTGCATCCGCGTGCCGAGCCCCGGGCCCTATGCGCTGCTGTTCACGCACAATCGCGACGGCCAGAACAAGTTCAACATCTGGCAGGACGGCGCCGGCTTCGCTAGCAACGTCCGGCTCGGCCGCTCGCGCCCGAAATTGGCGATGGCGCGGATCGTGGTGCCGGCGGGCGTTGTGTCGGCCGACATTCGCGCGCAATACCTGCGCGGACTGGGGGGCTTCGGCCCGATCTCCGGGGGCTGACGTCATGCGGATCGTCGATGTCAACGAATTCTACTCGCCGACCGGCGGCGGGGTGCGGACCTATATCGACCGCAAGATGGGCATCATGGCCGATCTCGGCCACGAGCTGATCGTGATCGCGCCGGGCCGCGAGGATGCGGTGGAGGAACGCCCCGGCGGCGGCCGGGTGTTCTGGATCCGTACCGGGCATTTGCCGCTCGACCGGAATTACGGCATCTTCTGGGAAGCCGCGCCGATCCTCCATCTGCTCGACCGGTTGCGGCCCGACGTGGTGGAGACCTCCTCGCCGTGGCGCCTGCCCTGGATCATCGGCAAGTGGCAGCCGCGCTATGACGGCGGGACGATCAAGTCCTTCTTCATGCACAACGACAACATGGCCGCCTATGCGCTGCGCTGGCTGGAGCGGATGGCGCCGCAGGACCGGCTGGAGCGCGCGTTCGGCTGGTACAGCCGCTACATGTCGCGCTTCCTCGAACAGTTCGACACGGTCGTCACCAACGGCCCGGCGCTGGAGAAGCGCCTGAGGCGGCGCGGCGTGCGGATCGACGCGGCGATGCCGCTGGGGATCGAGCGCGGGCATTTTTCGCCCGACTTGCGCGACGAGCGGCTGCGCGCGGCCCTGCTCGCGCAGTGCGACTTGCCGGCGAACGGACATCTGCTGCTCGGGCTCGGGCGGCATCATCCGGAAAAGCGCTGGCGGCTGGTGATCGACGCGGTCGAGCGCGCCGGCTCGGATCTGCCGGTCGGGCTGATCCTGCTCGGCGCCGGGGTCGAGAGCCGCACGATCGAGGCGCGGATCGCGGGCTCCCCGCATATCCGCCTGTTCCGCCCGGTCTATGACCGCGAGCGGCTGGCGCGGATCGTGGCGAGCTGCGACGCGCTGATCCACGGCTCGGAGGCCGAGCCGTTCGGGCTGGTCGCGTCCGAGGCGATGGCGAGCGGCCTGCCGCTGATCGTGCCCGACACCGGCGGCTGCGCCGAGGTGGCGGACCGGCATGCGTCCGAATTCTACACCGCGCGCGACGCGCAGTCGGCGGCGATGGCGATCCACCGCCTGTTCGCGCGCGACCGGCGCGTGCTGCGCCGCGCCGCCCTGGTCGCCGCCGCCAAGGTGCGCAGCGACCGCGACCATGCGATCGACCTGATGGCCTATTATCGGGACTTGCTCGACGCCAGGCGCGGCGTGCCAGTCCGGCGGCGCGCATAGACCGCGACGCGGACGTCGCCGAGCGGGAAATCGGCGCGGCGCGCGTAATCGCGCGCGATCAGCCGGACGATCAGCGCGCGCAACGCCGGGCGCTCGCCGCGAAACGGCGGACCCAGGACGACGATCGCGGGGCGCCGTGCCATGATCCGCGTCACTTCGGCCGCCTGGTCGACGCCGATCGCGCCGTTCTCGCGCATCCGCGTCAGGTGGCCGGGGAACAGGTAGCGCGTCGCCGCGCAGCGCCCGCTCGCCGCATAGAACAGCGGCGTGCCGGCATAGACGTAGAGGCACCCCGGCGGCCCGTCCGCCATGGCGCCGGCGATCGAGCGGAACTGCGCCGGCGTGCCGCGCCCGTGCAGCTTGGCGAGCACGATCGCTTCCGATCCGGCGAACAGCAGCGCGAACAACGGCCCGGCGACGCGCGCGGCGGCGCGGTGCCCGGCGAAGAAGCCCGCCGCGCACGCGCACAGCGGGACGAGCAGCGGCAGCGCATAATGATCGAAATAGGTCCCGAACAGGAGCAACGCGAGCCCCGCGACGATCGCCCAGCCGAACAGCCACCGTTGCATCCCGCCGTGCGAACTGCGCGGGCGCGGCAGCCGCGCCGACAGGATCGCCATCGCGCAGAGCGGCGACAGGATCAGCACGATGATGCCGAGATTGGCGAGCTGGTCGAGCGGCCGATCGGGCACGCGCTGCCCGATCGACACGAAATTGGCATAGACGAACGCATCGCCGTGCCCGTGCGCGGCATACCAGCCCCACGCCGCCAGCGTCGGCAGCGCGGCGACGGTCGCCAGCGGCACGCCGAGCGCGAGCGCCTGCCACACCGGGCGCCCCAGCGTCCGCTCGCGCCACACCCACCACAGGCCGAAGAACAGCCCTTCGAACAGCACGCTGTATTTGATCTGCAACGCCAGCCCGACCAGCACGAACGCCGCCATCCCGGATCGGACGCGGCGGCGCGGCGCGGCGGCGGCGTCACCGCGCGGCGCGACCAGGCTGGCGGCGCCGGCCATCAGCAGATTGTAGAAGACGGGCGTCTGCCCGCCCGCGCCCTCCAGCAGGTCGAGCCACAGCAGATAGGCCAGCCCCGCCGCGAGCGCGCCCTTCGCCCAGCCGGCACGGTCGGCAAGCCGCGCGACCAGCGCCGCCGTCGCCGTGACGCTGGCCAGCGCCAGCGCCTGATACGCCCAGATGCCGAGCGGCAGACCGAGCGAGACCGGCAGCAGGTACAGCAGGAACAGCCCGACCGGCTTGCGATCCCACACGTCGATATAGGGGACCGCCCCGTGCGCCATCGCGTGCGCGGCGGCGACGTAGAATTCCTCGTCGACATGGACGATCGGGTTGCCGAAGGTGAAGGCGCGCAGCACGATCGCGACCAGCAGGAACACCGCCCAGCGCGGTGCTGCCCGCGAGGACGCCCCGAACGGGGGAAGAAAAGCGGCGGCGGACACTGCCGCCCGGCCTAGACGATGTTGCCCGGCCGGGGGAAGACCCTGGCCCGGGGCGGATCGACCTTCATTCTACTTGGTGGGCCTTACACCTTCTTCCGTCACCCCGGACTCGTTGCGGGGTCCACCAAGCGGCTTTCGACCCGAATAATGGTGAGCGCCGAGGTCGCGGCACGGTGGACCCCGCAACGAGTCCGGGGTGACAGAAAACCCCGCGGGGCAAGACCTGCCAAGGAATATCAAGGTCGATCCGCCGAGGCAAAACGCGCCTAGGGCAAAACGCGCCTAGGTCAATGCGCCCCTGCCGGCCACGCCACCCGACGGCGTGGCCCGGCTCTAACGCGCCTTTAACCGCTGCCGCTTTAAGCAGGGGGCATGGACACGCACGATCATCGTCGGGCGCTGTGGGGCGATCTGCTGTGTGCGGGGTTGCTGGCGGCCTTGCTGTGCGCGGGATGGGCGTGGCGCGACTGGGCGGCGCTGTCGGCGCTGCGGCTGCCCGATACCGACGACATGATGCGCCTGCAGCAGATTCGCGACTGGATCGGCGGACAGGATTTCGCCGACGTCTCGCAACACCGGCTGGGGGTGCCGCCGGGCTTGGCGATGCACTGGTCGCGCCTGGCCGATCTGGTGCCCGGCGGCATCATCGCCGCGCTGACCCCGCTCGCCGGCGCGCACGCGGCGGCGGTGACCGCGGTGATCGCCTGGCCCGCGGCGCTGTTCGCGGCGGCGCTCGCGCTGACCGCGCGGATCGCGCGCAAGCTCGGCGGGGCAAGCGTCGCGCGCACCGCCGCGGTAGTGGCGGCGGTGGCGTTCCCGGCGACGACGATCTTCCTGCCCGGGCGGATCGACCATCACGGGTTGCAGATCGTGTTGCTGCTGGTGGTGGTGCGCACGCTGGTCGCGCGGCCGGCGATGGAGCCGGGGCTGGTCGCCGGACTGGCGGCGGCGGGGAGCGTCGTCGTCGGACTCGAGACCGCGCCCCTGCTGGCGGCGGCGGGCGTCGCGATGGCGGGCGAATGGCTGGTCGCTAGGCCCGGCGCGGACGACCGCATGATGGGCTTCGGCATCGCGCTCGGCACCGGGCTGCTCGCGGCGTCGATCGTGTTCCGCACCGCCGCCTGGGGCTATCCCGGGTGCGACGGCTTCACCGCGGTCGCGTGGCGCGCGGCGGTGACGGCGGCGTTCGCGCCGATGGGGATGGCGCTGGCCGCGCGCGACATCGCCAGGCCGGTGACGCGCGCCATCCTCGGCGCGATCGTCGCGGGGTTGATCGGCACCGGCGTGGTGATGGTCGCGCCCGAATGCCTCTCGCCTTATGGCATCGTCGATCCGCTGCTGGCGCGGCTGTGGCTGGGCAAGGTCGGCGAGGCGCAGGCGCTGTTCGCCGCCCCCGCGCCGGTCGCGATCGGCTATGCCGGGGTGATGGCCGCCGGCGCGGTGGCGAGCGCGTGGCAGGTGTGGCGCACGGGCGACCGGCGCTGGGCGGCGCTGCTGGCGATGCAGGGGGCGGCCGTGCTGCTGACCTGCGCGCAACTGCGCGGGGCCTATGCCGGGGCGATCCTCGCGGCGCCCGGGCTGGCGGCGGTGATCGCGGCGGCACGGGCGCGCGGCTCGGTCTGGCTGGCGAGCGCGTGGGTCGCCTCGGCCGGGATGCTCTATCCGATCGCGGCGCAGGCGCTCGCCCCGGCGGCGCGCGGCGGGCCGCCCCTGGCGCAAGGCGTGCCGCAGGGATCGTGCACCGGCCGCCAGGCGCTGGCCGATCTCGCCGCGTTGCCGGACGGACGCCTGCTCGCCCCGCTCGATCTCGGCGCCTATGCCATCGGCGCGACGCGGCTGGCGGTGGTCGGCGCGCCGTACCACCGCAACAATGCCGGCAACCTCGCGGTCTATCGCTTCTATCTCGGCACGCCCGGCCAGGCGGCGGGGATCGCGCAGGCGTGGCAAGTGCGCTACGTCGCTTTGTGTCCGGACGGTTTCACCGGGATGGCCGCACCCGGCGCGGTGGCGGCGCTGCTGCGGAACGGGCACCCGCCGCGCTGGCTCCGGCCGATGCCGACGCACGATCGCGCGCTGTCGCTCTATGCCGTCGAACCGAGCTTGTTTCCGGGGAGCCCGGCGCGGTAAGACCCCGCGCATGCAGGGGGATTTCGAGAGGCCGCGCTGGTGGCAGACGCGCCGGTTCGCGCTGGCCGCGATCCTGGCGTCGGCGATCCCGCTCTTGTGGCCCGGTTTCGCGCCGCTGACCGACATGCCCGGGCATATCGGGCGCTATCGCATCATGGCGGAGGCGGGGCAGTTGCCGCTCGCGCGGCATTATGCGGTCGATTGGGCGCCGATCGGCAATCTCGGGGTCGATGCGCTGGTGCTGGCGCTGCGCCCGCTGATCGGGCTGGAGCCCGCCGCCAAGCTGGTCGTGCTGCTCATCCCGCCGCTCACCGTCGCGGCGATGCTGTGGGCCGGGCGCGCGGCGCAGGGGCGCGTGCCGGCGACGGCGGCGTTCGCGTTTCCGCTCGCCTACGCCTTTCCGTTCCAGCTCGGCTTCGTCAATTTCGCGCTGTCGGTGGCGCTGGCGATCGCCGCGCTCGGGCTGTGGCTGTGGCTGGCGCGAACGGCGCCCTCATGGGTGCGGATCGTCGTGTTCGTGCCGCTCGCCTGCCTGATCTGGCTGTGCCACAGCTTCGGCTGGGCGATGCTCGGGCTGTTCGTGTTCGGCGCGGAATGGGCGCTGCGCACCGAGGCCGGCACGCCCCGGCTGCGCGCCGCGATCCTGGCCGCGCTGGTGTGCGTGCCGCTGGCGCTGCCGCAAGCCGCGGCGATGCTGTTCACGCACGCGCCGCTGACCGGCGACACCGGCGACTGGTTCAACCTGACCGCCAAGCTGCAATGGATGGTGTCGATCCTGCGCGAGCGGTGGAAGCTGTACGACGTCGCCAGCCTGATGGTGCTCGCCTTCCTGCTGTGGCACGCGATCCGTTCCGAGCGGCTGACCTTCGCGCGCACGCTGGCGGTGCCGGCGCTGCTCGGCGCGGCGGCGTTCGTCCTGCTGCCGCGCTTCTACGCGGGCGGGGCGTATGTCGACATGCGCATGCTGCCATATTCGCTGGCGCTCGGCCTGCTGGCGATCCGGGTGCCGGTGGCGGACGCGCCACGCTACGCGGCGGGCGCCGCCGCGTTCTTCGCGCTGCGCACCGTGACGACGACCGCCGCCTTCGCGCTGTTCGCGGCGGGGCAGGCGGCGGTACTGCGCGCGCTGCCGGCGCTGCCGGAGGGATCGGCAGTGCTGGTGCTGGTCGACGAACCGTCGAGCGGGGCGTGGCTCAACCGGCGCTTCACCCATATCGCCGGCATGGCGACCGCGCGGCGGCGGGTGTTCACCAACGAGCAATGGGCGCTCACCGGCCAGCAATTGATCCGCCCGCTGCACCCCGGCGCGGCGCCGCTCGACCGCGACCCGTCGCAACTGGTCTATCCGCCCGACTACAAGACGACCGATTTCGACCAGGCGATCGCCCGGTTCGACCGCGGCACGTTCGGCACTGTGTGGACGATCGGCTTTCCCGCCGGTCGCGCCCGCGCGCGCGATCTGCTGCCGATCTGGTCGGACGGCGCGTCGGCGGTGTACCGCGTGGCCGCGCGGGCGCGGCCAGCGCGCCCGCTTGTCGCCGCCCCGCTTTCCCCGGTAAGGCGGTAGCCATGCCGACCGACCACCCGAGCGCGCTTCACTGGTGGCAGACGCGCTGGTTCGTGCTGGCGATGGCCGCGGTCGCGGTCGTGCCGCTGCTCTATCCGGCGATTCCCCCGCTGGTCGACTTGCCCGGCCATATGGGGCGGTATCGCGTGCAGCTCTCGCTCGGCGAATATCCGTGGCTGGCGGACTGGTACGATTTCAGCTGGCAGTTGATCGGCAATCTCGGGATCGATCTGCTGGTCGTGCCGATGGCGGCGATCTTCGGGCTGGAGCTGGCGGTCAAGCTGATCGTCATCACCATCCCGCTGCTGACGGTGACGGGGTTCCTGTGGATCGCGCGCGAGGTGCACGGGCGCATCCCGCCGACCGCTTTGTTCGCGCTGCCGCTCGCCTACAGCTTCCCGTTCCAGTTCGGCTTCGTCAATTTCGCGCTGGCGATGGCGATCGCGCTCAACGCCTTCGCGCTGTGGCTGCGGCTCGGGCGGACCGGGCATTTCGGGCTGCGCGCGGTCATCTTCGTGCCGCTGTCGTGCGCGTTGTGGCTGTGCCACACCTTCGGCTGGGGCGTGCTTGGCGTGCTGGCATTCTCGGCCGAGATCTTCCGCCGCCACGACGCGCGCACCGATCGCGGCCCGGTGAGCTGGATCAAGGCATGGGTGCGCGCCGGGTTCGACTGCGTCCCGCTCGCGCTGCCGCTGGTGCTGATGGTCGCTTGGCGCAGCGGCCAGCATGTCGGCGGGCAGACCGGCGACTGGTTCAACTGGACCGCCAAGGCGCACTGGGTCGAGATGGTGCTGCGCGACCGCTGGAAGCTGTTCGACTATGCCAGCCTGGGCGTGATGGGCGTGGTGCTGGTGCTCGGCATCGTCGTGCGGCCGCTGCATTATTCGCGCAATCTCGCTTTGTCGGCGCTGTTCCTGCTGGCGGTCTATATCCTGCTGCCGCGCATCGTGTTCGGCTCGGCCTATGCCGACATGCGGCTCGCCCCGTTCATGATCGCGATCGCGCTGATCGCGGTGCGCGCGCGCCACGGCTGGTCGCCGCGCGGCAGCGCGACGATCGCCGCGCTCGGCCTCGCCTTCTTCCTGGTGCGAACCGGCGCCGCCACCGCGAGCTACTGGATGTTCGCGCAGGATTACGACCGCGAGCTGAAGGCGCTCGATCATGTGCCGCAAGGCGCGCGGCTGGTCACCTTCGTCGGCATGCACGTCGAGGGATCGCGGTGCGAGCGCGTGCCGTGGAAGATGTCGCGGCTGGAGCATTTCCCCGCGCTCGCGCTGGAACGCAAGCTCGCTTACGCCAACGATCAATGGTCGATGGCGGGCGGGCAGTTGCTGACCGCGAAATACACGCGCGCGCGCCGTTTCGCGCACGATCCGTCGGAGATCGTCACCAGCCAGCAATGCCCGCGCGAATGGTGGCGGCCGGTCTCGATGGCGCTGGCGCGCTTCCCGCGCGATGCGTTCGATTATGTCTGGCTGGTCCGCCCGCCCGCCTACGATCCGAAATTCAACGCCGGGCTGACCGAGGTGTGGCGCGACGGCGCCAGCGTGCTGTTCCGGGTCGATCACGAAAAGCCCGGCATCCAGATCAGCGACCAGGACCTGCGCCCGAAGATCCGCCCGCTGCCGTCGCCTTATTGAGGCGACACGACGTCGCGTCAGGCCCGCCGGAACGGCGTCATCGCGCCGAGAAATTGCTGGTCGGATTCGACCGCGGCGCGCTCGGCCCCCAAGAAGTCGGCGATGGCGCGGCGGAAGCCCGGATCGGGGATGTAATGCGCCGACCAGGTCGGCACCGGCACATAGCCGCGCGCGAGCTTGTGTTCGCCCTGCGCGCCGGCCTCGACCGTCGCCAGGCCCCGCGCGATCGCGGCGTCGATCGCCTGGTAATAGCATAGTTCGAAATGGAGGAACGGCACCTCCTCGGTACAGCCCCAATAGCGGCCGTAGAGCGTGTCCGCGCCGATCAGGTTGAGCGCGCCGGCGATCGGCCGCCCGTCGCGCTCGGCCAGGATCAGCAGCACGCGGTCGGCCATCGTCTCGCCGAGCAGCGAGAAGAACCGCCGCGTCAGATAGGGCTGGCCCCATTTGCGCGCGCCGGTGTCCTGGTAGAACACCCAGAACGCGTCCCAGTCGGCCTCGGTGATGGCACCGCCGGTGACGTGGCGGACGGTCAGCCCGGCGAGCGCGCCGGCGCGTTCCTTGCGGATCGCCTTGCGCTTGCGGCTGGCGAGGCAGTCGAGGAAATCGTCGAACGTGGCATATCCATCGTTGCGCCAGTGGAATTGCGTGCCCTCGCGGATCAGCCAGCCGGCCGCCTCGAACTGCGGCACCTGTTCGGGGCAGACGAAGGTCGCGTGCGCGGAGGACAGCTTGTGCCGGTCGGTCACCGCCTCGATCGCGGCGATCAGCGCGGGCGCCTGGCTCGCGTCGCGCAGCAACAGGCGCGGTCCCGGGGCGGGCGTGAACGGCACGGCGATCTGGAGCTTGGGATAATAGTCGCCCCCCGCGCGCCGCCACGCGTCGGCCCAGGCGTGGTCGAAGACGTATTCGCCCTGGCTGTGGCTCTTGGCATAGGCCGGCGCGATCGCGGCGGGCTGCCCGTCGGCGCCGTCGACGACGATCGGGACCGGTTGCCAGCCGGTGCGCGCCCGTGCGCTGCCCGATGCTTCGAGGATCGACAGGAAGGCGTGCGAAACGAACGGGTTGGCGGTGCCGGCACAGGCATCCCACGCCGCCGCGGGGATGGCGGCGATGCCGTCGGCGATACGGGCGGTGACGGCGTCTCTCACCGGGTCAAGCTAGGGTGTGGCGGGCGCTTTCTCAACCTCGACGGGTCGCAGCGACCAGCACAAGGCGAGCAGCAGGAAGGGGGTGACGAATTCGCGGTGCCGCTCGCCGAATTCGAACCACATGCCGAACAGCAGCAGTTGCAGCCCGCACGCCGCGATCAGCAGGACGAGCGTGAACGGCACCGCGCCGCCTGCGCGCGGCCCGATCTTCCACGCCGCCGCGCCGAGCATCGCGAGATGCGCGAGCAGCGACAGCGGCCACAGCGCGGCGGCGAGCGCGCGCGGAAAGGGCGGCCCCATCGCGACCAGCCGGGTGACGCCGAACTGCGCGATGCCGCAGGCGCGCGCGACCTTGGCGAGCGTCAGCCGCGCGAACCCCAGCGGATGCGTTCTGATCCACTCGACGGCGATCGCGCCAATGCGCTTGCCATAGTCCATTTCCGGCACGCCCTTGAGCGCTTCGGGCAGCGGCATCCAGTTTCCGCTCGCCTGCGGGTTGTTGCCGATCCACAGGCTCGCCGCACTGGCGGTGGTGAGCGGCACGAAGGCGTGGAACACCGCCCAGTTGCGCACCCACCACGGCAGCAGCACGAGCAAGGCGACCACGCCGCCGCGCAGGCCCGCCGCGAGCATCGGCCACCACCCGATGCGGCCCACCAGCACCAGCCCGAACAAAGCGGCGAGCGGCGCCTCGCCCGGCTGGGTCAGCGCGAGCAGCCCGGCGGGAACCCCCAGCGCGAGCGCGCCGCGCCAGCCCGGCCGCCGCTCGACCCATGCCAGCGCCAGCGCGAGCACCAGCACCGCGCACAGCGATTCCTTCTGCGCCAGCGCGCCCGAGAACAGCGCCGACG
This sequence comes from uncultured Sphingomonas sp., assembly GCA_964244765.1. Taxonomy (GTDB): domain Bacteria; phylum Pseudomonadota; class Alphaproteobacteria; order Sphingomonadales; family Sphingomonadaceae; genus Sphingomonas. The sequence continues at coordinate 16,926 of CAXTJX010000053.1, forward strand.
GCCACACCAGATACAGCCACGCCGCGCGCCGCCCCGCGCGCGCGCTGCCCAGCCGCGTGCCGAGCAGCCACAGCAGTACCGCCGCGCCGCAATCGGTCAGCGTGTTGAGCGCCAGCACCGCCGGCGTCGAGAAGCCCGCGACCGCACCCCATCCGGCCAGCAGCAACGGATAGAGCGGCGGATACAGCGCCCGCCAGACCGAGCCCAGCCAGGCATCGTAAATGCCGAAGCCCCGGCCCGCCAACAACCCCTTGGCGAGATTGAGATACGAATTGGCGTCGCCGGTCGACGTCCGCGCGACGGCGAGCAGCGCGAAGGCGCCGCGCGCCGCCGCCAATGCCGTCGCCAGCGCGGCGAGCGCGGCGATGCCGGGCCGGTCGCGCAGCAGGTGGAAGCCGGTCGCCGCCAGCGCGATCCACCCGGCGATCGCGCCGATGCCGGCGAACGACAGGCCCCAGCGCCGGTCGAAATCGGGGAACGCCGCCAGCCCGTAGAGCAGCAGCAGGACGAGCACGCCCTGTATAACCAGGATTGTAGCGCGCCGGACGCGCATCACTCGCCGAACAGGGTCGCGCGGTACAGCAGGGTGATCGCGACGCGGCGGTTGCGCGGGTCGGCGGGATTGCCCTGCACCATCGGCTCGCGGTCGGCGACGCCCTCGATGCGGTTGAAGCGCGTCTCCTCGAGTCCGCCGGCGGCGAGCCGGCGCCGGGTCGCCTCGGCGCGCGCGCTCGACAGCATCCAGTTGTTCATCGCCAGCGGGTCGCCGTAACCCAGGCTGTCGGTATGGCCGCGGATCATGATCGGGTTGTCGGTCCCCTTGATGGTCTGCGCGACCAGCCCGAGCAGCGCGGAGGCGCGCGCATCGAGTTGCGTGGTGCCGACGTCGAACATCGAATAATCGGCATCGTCGAGCAGATCGATCCGCATGCCGTCATTGGTCTTCACGAAGCGGACGTGCGAGGACAGTTTGGACAGGTTCGGGCTGGACGCCATCTGCGTCGTGATCCGGCGTTTCATTTCCTCGAAATTCTTGCGGTCCTGCGCGGACAGCGCCGCCTTGTCCTTGAGCGTGCCCTTCTGCCCCGTGCCGACCTGGTCGCCGCCGGTCGCCTCGACCGGGATGGTCATCGAGCGCGTGCCGGTCTGCGAGGCGCGGTGCGCGTAATTGTCCTTCGAGGTCATCGAATCGCCGCCGAAGATGCCGTTCGACCCCGCGCTGTTCTCCTTCATCTGGACGAGCGTCGGCGAGAAATAGTCGGCGAGCGCCTTGCGCTGCTTCTCGTTGGTCGCGCCGAGCAGCCACATCAGCAGGAAGAACGCCATCATCGCGGTGACGAAATCGGCATAGGCGACCTTCCACGCACCGCCGTGATGGCCGCCATGCCCCTCGATATAGATCTTCTTGTAGATGATCTTCGGGGGCTGGTTGCTGCCGTGCGGCGCGCGGGCGGCCATCAGAGTCGCTCACGCGACGGCACGGTGGACCCCGGCACAAGTCCGGGGTGACGCAACAGGCATGGGCGCATGGCGATCACCGCCCCCTGAGCCCGTCGAACACTTCGGCGAAGCCCGGCTGGTTGCTGTGCGCGATGCCCGACCGCGCGGCTTCGATCACCAGCGGCTGCGGGTGGCCGTGGAGCGAGGCGATGATGATCTGCTTGA
>CAXTJX010000054.1:0-17865 GCA_964244765.1 uncultured Sphingomonas sp.
AGCGAGCCCATGTCGAGCGAATAGATGACCGCGGGCAGCAGCACCTCGGGCACGTTGCCCTCGACGATCTTGCGCGCGAGTCCCTCGGCGATGGCGGTCTTGCCCACGCCCGGATCGCCGACATAGAGCGGGTTGTTCTTCGACCGGCGGCACAGGATCTGCACCGTGCGATCGACTTCCGGGCCGCGGCCGATCAGCGGATCGACCTTGCCGTTCTTGGCCTTCTCGTTGAGATCGACGCAGAATTGCTTGAGCGCGGACTCGCTCTTGCCCTTCTCGCTGCTCTTTTGCGGCTTTTCCTCGTCGGCTCCCTTGGGCGTCGATGCCTCGGGGGCCGCGCCGCCCTTGCCGACGCCGTGGCTGATGAAGCTCACCGCGTCGAGGCGGCTCATGTCCTGCTGTTGCAGGAAATAGACGGCATAGCTCTCGCGCTCGCTGAACAGCGCGACCAGCACGTTCGCGCCGGTCACTTCGTCGCGGCCCGAGGATTGCACATGCAGGATCGCGCGCTGGACGACGCGCTGGAAACCGCTGGTGGGGGAGGGGTCGGTCGCCGCCTCGACCTTCAGCGCCTCAAGCTCGGTGTCGAGATAATGCTTGACGGTGGCGGTAAGGTCGCCGGTGTCGACGCCGCACGACTGCATTACCTTGGAGGCATGCTCGTCGTCGATCAACGCCAGCAGCAGATGCTCCAGCGTCGCATATTCGTGGCGGCGGGAGGACGCTGCTTCGAGCGCCTTGTGCAGCGTGGTTTCCAGCGCGGAGGCGAAGGATGGCATCGGTATCTTACTCCATGCGGGCCGCGTGGAAGGCACGGCCCTCTCCGCCTATGTCGGAAGGCGACCCGCCTGCATCAAGCACTTGACGTCCGCCTCGGCCGTTTCGTTCGGCCGGGGCCGGCTCGTTCATGACTTGAACAGGTCGTGCGCGGTTGCGCGGTGGCTGACGGCGCGTTGCACTTTGCTGCGTGTCCGCGCGATCTCGGTCTCCAGAACCGCGATCCGATCTTCCAGTTCCTCGACGGACAGCGGATCGAGATCCTGCGCGGTCAGCGCAGCGAGCGGATCGCCCGCTCCGTTCGGGAGAATCTCGTCGAGGTCCATGGGCAGGATCGTTGACCCGGCGCGGCCGCATGTCAATAAGGCGCTCTCGCAATTGGGCGAACGGGGCGCACGACGATGGATCAACTCCCCACGACGATGCGGGCGATCGACCCCGCGAATCCCGGCGGGCCGGACGTGCTCCGCGTGGTCGAGCGGCCGGTGCCGCGGCCGGGGCCGGAGGAACTGCTGATCCGCGTCGCGGCGGCGGGGGTCAATCGGCCCGACGTGCTGCAACGCAAGGGCGGATATCCGCCGCCGCCGGGCGCGCCGTCGATCCCCGGGCTCGAAGTCGCCGGCATCGTCGTCGCGCAAGGTACTGAACTCGCAATCGATTTCACGGGCCATCCGGTCTGCGCGCTGCTCGGCGGCGGCGGCTATGCGGACTATGTCGCGGTGTCGGCGGGCCAGGCGCTGCCGGTGCCGCCGGCGCTGACGATGATCGAGGCGGCGGCGCTGCCGGAGACGCTGTTCACCGTGTGGACCAATCTGTTCGAGCGCGCCTATGCGACGGAGGGCGACACCGTGCTGGTGCATGGCGGCACCAGCGGCATCGGCACGATGGCGATCGCGCTCGGCACGATCTTCGGCCTGACCGTGATCGTGACCGCGGGATCGGATGAAAAATGCGCCGCGGCCAAGGAGTTGGGCGCCGCTCATGCGATCAACTACAAGACCGAGGATTTCGTCGCGCGAGTGAAGGACATCACCGGCGGCAAGGGTTGCGCCGCGGTGCTCGACATGGTCGGCGGCGATTACGTGCCGCGCAACCTGCAATGCCTGGCCGAGGACGGCCGCCATGTGTCGATCGCGACGCAGGGCGGCGTCCGGGCGACGATCCCGATCGTCGACATCATGCGCCGCCGGCTGACGCTGACCGGGTCGACGCTGCGCCCGCGCGACGCCGCCTTCAAGGGGCTGGTCGCCGACGAACTCCACCGCACCGTCTGGCCGCATGTCGAGGCGGGAAGGTTGAAGCCGGTGATCGACCGGACCTTCCCGCTGGAACAGGCCCCCGCCGCACATGAGCGGATGGAAGCGGGCGACCATGTCGGGAAGATCGTGCTGACGCTATAGGGTCTCGGGGGCAGATTGTTTCGGGAGGTGGATGAAGCGACTGGATTGGAACTGGTCGTGGTGGCAAGTCGGTTTGCCGCTTTTCGGGCCTGTGATCCTGTCGGGCATCTTCGCCTTGTTCTGGTGGTCGCTTGAGGACAGGTTTGCACCGCAGATCAAGGTTTTGGTCCACCTTGCGCCGTAAGCGCTGGCGACATATTCGCCCACGCTGATCGGGTCGGCGTTGAGAATATTCTGGCCGCAGTTTTGCAGCGCTCGTGGCTCGGCGCCGGACTGATTGCGATAGCCGTGGCGGACACCATATCTCATGCGTTCATGGTCATAAGGCGACACGATCCATCGTTCGTGGTCTCATCGTCGGCTTACGTCGTGACCGGAGTGCTGGCGATGGCGTCGATCACTCTTTGCTATCGGGCTCGCTGAAGGAAATGATGACGGATCCGCTCCGGACCGAGAAGAAGCCGGCCGTCGACGAGAGTCGTCCATCGAAAAACATCCACCGTCGGAGACGCGTTCCGAAAGGGTCATAGCGGGCGTTGCCGGCGGTGCGGCGGTCGGCGCGGTATTCGGCTTGATCGTCCCGGTCGTGGGGTCCGTGATCGGCGCTACGCTGGGGGGAATGCTTGGCGCTGGACTGGCGAACAACTCCCCCGGAAAATAGATAAGCCGCGATCTACCCCAGCACCGTCTTCAAGTTCATGAACTCGTGCAACCCGTACGGCCCCAGCTCGCGCCCGTGGCCCGAGCGCTTGATCCCGCCGAACGGCGCTTCCGGCGTCGATGCCAGCATCCTGTTCACCGCGATCATCCCGGCCTCGATGTCGCGCTCGAACCGCGCGCGCTCCTCGGGCACGTCGGTCCATACCGACGATCCCAGCCCGAACGGCACGTCGTTCGCCAGCGTGATCGCGGCGTCAATGTCGGCCGCCTTGAACACCATCGCGACGGGCCCGAAAATCTCTTCCTGCGCGACGGCATGGTCCACCGGCACGTCGACCATGATGCCGGCGGACATGTACGCGCCGGCTCCCGGCAGGGCCTTGCCGCCGAGGATCAGCCTGCCGCCATGCCGCTCGATCGTCGCGATCTGGTCGAGCACGGTCCGGCGCTGCTCCGCGCTCGACAGCGGGCCCATGTCGGTGGCCGGATCGAGCGGGTCGCCCGCGACCACCGCCGTCATGCCGGCCGAGAATTTCTCCAGGAACGCGTCGTACACGTCGGCATGGACGATCATCCGCTTGGCGCAGATGCACGACTGGCCGGTATTCTGGACACGCGCCGTCACCGCCGTCCTCGCCGCGAGATCGAGATCGGCCGAGGGCATGACGATGAACGGGTCCGATCCGCCGAGCTCCAGCACGACCTTCTTGAGCGCGCGCCCGGCCGCCTCCGCGACCTTCATGCCCGCGCCTTCGCTGCCGGTCAGCGTCACCGCGACGATGCGGTCGTCGGCGATCAGCGCGGCGACCTTGTCGGACTTGATCGCGAGGTTCTGGAACAGGCCCGCGGGCGTGCCCGCCGCAATCACCATCCGCTCGATCGCGGCGGCCACGCCCTGCACGTTCGAGGCATGCTTCAGCAGCCCGACATTGCCCGCCATGATCGTCGGCGCGAGGAAGCGCACGACTTGCCAGTACGGGAAGTTCCACGGCATTACCGCCAGCACCGGCCCCATCGGGTGCCACGTCGCGACGGCGCCCGGAAATGCGCGCGGGGCCAGCATATCGGGACCTTCCCGCGCATAATGGCGGAACCCGGCGGCGCATTTCTCGACCTCGGCGATCGCGGATTTGAGCGTCTTGCCCATTTCGCGCGTTGCGATTTCGGCAAGCGCCTGCGTGTTCGCCTCGAACTGCCCGGCGATTCGCTCGAGCAGCGCGGTGCGCGTCGCATGATCGGTCGTGCGCCAGGCCCGGAAGGCGTCGTGCGCCCGCGCGACCGCGGTTTCGATCTGATCGGCGGTGAGTTCGGCGAAGGTGTCGCCGGGTGCGCCGGTGGCGGGGTCGATGCTGGTGAACATGAACAGGCTCCTACTCGATTTGCCCTGGACAAATACACCCCGGCGTCGCGCGATCCTTGACCCCCGTTATCCGCCTGCCGCATAGCGGTGGCATGGACATGCCGATCGATGAACTGACGTTTGAGGCAGCGCTGAAGGAACTGGAGGGGATCGTGTCAAGGCTCGAGAGCGGCGACGCGCCGCTCGACCAGGCGATCGCGCTGTACGAGCGCGGCGACAAGCTGCGTCGCCGCTGCGACGAGCGGCTCAACGCGGCGCAGGCGCGGATCGAGGCGATCCGCACCGACGGTGAGGGGCGGGCCGTCGGCACGCAGCCCTTTGCCGCGAGCTGAGGGCATGGCGGGCACCTCCTTGTCGCTCAAGGCGGCGCTGACTCAAGTCGGGGCCGATGTCGACCGGCGCTTCGACCGCTTCCTGACGGTCCCGTCCGATCCGCGCGCCGACCTGTACCGCGCGATGCGCCATGCCGCGATCGGCGGGGGCAAGCGCCTGCGCCCGATGCTGGTGTTCGCGACCGCGCGCCTGTTCAACGTCGATCGCGATTGCGCCGGGCGCGTCGCGACGGCGATCGAATGCGTCCACGTCTATTCGCTGATCCACGACGATCTGCCGGCGATGGACAATGACGATTTGCGCCGCGGCAAGGCAACCGTGCACAAGGCGTTCGACGAAGCGACCGCGATCCTGGCGGGGGATTGCCTCCACGCCTTGGCGTTCGAGATCCTGTCCGATCCGCTGACTCATCCCGATCCCGCGGTGCGCGCGGAACTGGTGCTCGATCTTGCACGCTCGGCGGGGCCGGTCGGCATGGCCGGCGGGCAGGCGATGGACCTGGAGGCGGAAAAGACCACGTTCGACCTGCCCACCGTCACGCGGTTGCAGGCGATGAAGACCGGCGCGCTGATCGCCTGTTCGGTCGAGGCCGGCGCGATCCTCGGCAAAGTGCCGTCGGAAGGGCGCACCGGCCTGCGCGGCTATGCGCGCGACATGGGCCTCGCCTTTCAGATCGCCGACGACATTCTCGACGTCGAGGGCGACGAGGCGGCGGTCGGCAAGAAATTGCACAAGGACGAGGGCCGCGGCAAGGAGACGTTCCTCTCGCTGCTCGGCCTGGAGCGCGCGCGCGAACAGGCCGGGATGCTGATCGATCAGGCGATCCAGCACCTTCATCACTACGGCTCGGAGGCCGACCTGCTGCGCGAGATCGCGCATTTCGCGCTGGAGCGCGATCGTTGAACGACGCGGCGACGTCTCGGCGCATCGGCGTCTATCCCGGCACGTTCGATCCGGTCACGCTCGGCCATATGGACATCATCCGGCGCGGCGCGAAGCTGGTCGACCGGCTCGTCATCGGCGTGACGACCAACCCGTCCAAGTCGCCGATGTTCGGCCTCGACGAGCGCATGGCGATGGTCCAGCGCGAGGTCGTCGGCGTGGGCGGCGAGATCCACGTCGTCAGCTTCGATTCGCTGCTGATGGATTTCGCCGAGCGCGAAGGCGCGAAGGTGATCGTGCGCGGCCTGCGCGCCGTCGCCGATTTCGAGTATGAATATCAGATGGCGGGGATGAACCAGCAGATCAATCCGCGCGTCGAGACGGTGTTCCTGATGGCCGACGTCTCGCTCCAGCCGATCGCCAGCCGCCTGGTCAAGGAAATCGCCTTGTACGGCGGGCCGATCGAGCGATTCGTGACCGCGACCGTCGCGGCGGAAGTGGCCGCGCGGGTCGAACGGATCGGGCGCAAGGGAGACCGGTGAGGCCGTGCGGCCCCGTAATGGCCGCTTTCGCGCCGCACGTTCAGTTTGGCGCAAGCACCGAGTTGGTCTAAGCGCCAAGCCACACCGAGTTTTTCGCGGGGACCTATGCGTTTCGTTGCCATCCTTGTTGCCTTGTCCACGCTGGCGTTCGCGTTCGTCGCCGGCCCGGCTTTCGCCGCCAAGAAGAAACCGGACCCGAAGGCGGCGGTGGTGACCACGGCCGGTCGCCCGCCGGTCCCCTCGGCCGGCGACCCGGAGAATCTGTGGTATCTCGATCTGTCGACCGGCGGCCGCGTCGTCATCTGGCTGCGCCCCGATGCCGCGCCGAAGATGGTCGAGCGGATCAAGACGCTCACCCGCCAGCATTTCTACGACGGGCTGCTGTTCCACCGCGTGATCGAAGGCTTCATGGCGCAGACCGGCGACCCCAAGGGTGACGGCACCGGCGGATCGCCCCTGCCGGACGTGCCCGCCGAGTTCAATTTCCTCCCCCATGTACGCGGCGCCGTCTCCGCCGCGCGCGAGGGTGCGCCGGAGGGCGCCACCGTCGAGCAGGAGGAAAAGGCCAATAACAGCGCCAACAGCCAGTTCTTCATCGTGTTCAGCCCGACGATGAAGCTCGACCGCAAATACACCGTGTTCGGCCGCGTGATCGAAGGCATGGGCTATGTCGATCTCGTCGCGCGCGGGGAGCCGCCGGCGAGCCCGTCGCGCATCCTCCACGCCTATATCGCGTCGGACAATCCCCCGGCCTATGTCGCGCCGCCACCCGCCGCGCCCGCGCCGGCGCTCGCCCCCGCGACGCCCGCGCCGAGCAAGCGCGCGAAGGCCAAGCCGGTCGCGCCGAAGAAGAAGGCGGCGTAGGCGCGCGCTTTTCGTATCGATTACCAAATTCCGTTTGTCCCGAGCTTGTCGAAGCACCGTCCTTCTCTCGCCCGTCGAGAAGACGAACAGTCCTTCGACAAGCCCGGGACGAACGGCAGGGGACGATAGCCGGTGACTCGGTCATGAAACGATGAAGGTCGACCTGTTCGATTTCGAGCTGCCGCCCGAGCGGATCGCGCTGCGCCCGGCGAGCCCGCGCGACGCCGCGCGGCTGCTCGTGCTCGACGGCGAGACGACGCTCGACCGGCATGTCGGCGATCTGCCGGAGGTGTTGCGCGCGGGCGATCTGCTGGTGTTCAACGACACGCGCGTCATCCCCGCGCAACTCGACGGCACGCGCGGCGAATCGCGGATCGGCGCGACCCTGCACAAGCGCGAGGGGCCCAGGCGCTGGCGCGCCTTCATCCGCAACGCGCGGCGGCTGCGCGACGGCGACGCGATCGACTTCGGCCACGGCGTCACCGCGACCGCGCACGACCGCGCCGAGGATGGCAGCTTCGCGCTGGAGTTCGCCGGCGACGAGCCGGTGGAAGTGCTGCTGGAACGCGCCGGGCGGATGCCGCTGCCGCCGTATATCGCCGCGCGCCGCCCGGCCGATGCGCGCGACGCCGAGGATTACCAGACGATGTTCGCGAGCGAGAAGGGCGCGGTCGCCGCCCCCACCGCCGCGCTGCATTTCACCCCCGGGATGATGGCGAAACTCGCCGCGGCGGGGATCGGACATGCCACGCTCACGCTGCACGTCGGCGCGGGCACCTTCCTGCCGGTCAAGGCCGACGACACCGCCGGCCACCGCATGCACGCCGAATGGGGCCGGATCGACGCGGCCACCGCCGACCGCCTCAACGCCGCGCGCGGCGCTGGCGGGCGCATCGTCGCGGTCGGCACCACCAGCCTGCGCCTGATCGAAAGCGCGTGCGGCGCGGACGGCATCGTCCGCCCGTTCGAGGGCGACACCGCGATCTTCATCACGCCGGGCTATCGCTTTACCGGCGTGGACGGCCTCCTCACCAACTTCCACTTGCCGCGTTCGACGCTGTTCATGCTGGTCTCGGCGCTGATGGGCACCGGGCGGATGCAGGCCGCGTACGCTCATGCGGTGCGGGACGGCTACCGATTCTACAGCTATGGCGATGCCACTCTGTTGCTGCCGCCGAGGAACCCGTGATGCGCTTCCTGCCGATCCTGTCGCTCGCGCTCGCCGCCCCGGTACAGGCCCAGACCCCCGCCGCCACGCCCCCGCGCCAGCCGCCCGCGACGATCGTCGCCGAGCCCGCCGCGATGTTCATCGCCGCCTGCGACGCGAACGGCGACGGCAAGACGACCCGCGCCGAGTTGACCGCGTGCGTCGCGCGCAGCTTCGCGGAGATCGACACCGCGCATGCCGGGTCGATCGGGTATATCGGCTATAGCGACTGGGCGCAGCAATGGCTCGGCGACCGCAACGCGCTGCCCAGCCCGTTCGAGATCGATGCCGATAACGACGATCGCATCACGCTCGCCGAAGTGCAGGCGACCTTCACGCGGCTGTTCGACCGCTTCGACCTGGACAAGGACGGCGCCGCCACGCGCGCCGAATTGCTGACGATCCGCGGCAGCGCCGCCCCGGACGGCGCGGAGGGCAAGCGCGGCCGGCGCTGACATCGGAGGAAAGGCGTGACTTGCCACGCCGGCACGCGCTAATCGGCCCGATGTCCTCGCCGTCCCCCGCCGCCTTCGCGCCCGATCAGAGCTTGGTGCCGACCAGCCACAAGGGGCTCACTTACCCATTCGGCGGAGCGGAACCCGCAGCCGGCGAGACGATGGCCGTCGCGCCGGGTATCCGCTGGATACGGCTGCACGTTCCCGGGCCGCTCAAGCACGTCAATTGCTGGCTGCTCGACGATAGGGACGGGGACGGGGACGGGGTGGCGCTGGTCGATACCGGCATGAACACGGTCGAGGCGCGCGACGGATGGAAGGCGCTGTGGCGCGGGCCGCTGGCGGGCGTGCGCGTCACGCGGGTGATCGGCACGCATTTTCATCCCGATCATATCGGGCTGGCCGGCTGGATGTGCGACCGGCACGGATGCGAGCTGGCGATGACGCGCGGCGAATGGCTCACCGCGCGCATGCTCGCCGCCGACGCGCGCGACGCGGTGCCGGACGAGATGATCGCGTTCTGGCGCGCGGCCGGGTGGGACGAGGCGCAGATCGCGCACGCGAGCGAGCGGGGCTGGGACGGCTTCCGCCGGATCGTCACGCCGCTGCCGCTCGGCTATCGGCGCATCCGGGACGGCGACAGGGTGAGGATCGGCGACGTCGCGTGGCAGGTCGTCGTCGGATCGGGCCACAGCCCGGAACATGCCTGCCTGTACGACCCCGCCGGCAAGGTGCTGATCGCGGGTGACCAGATATTGCCGCGCATCAGCCCGAACATCTCGCTCGACGTGACCGAGCCCGAGGCCGATCCGCTCGGCGAGTGGTTCGAGTCGATCGCGCGGCTCAGGCAGTTGCCGGCCGACCTGCTCGTCCTGCCCGGGCACGGCGATCCGTTCACCGGCCTGCCTGTGCGGCTCGACGCGATGGACCGCGAGCATCGCGAGCGGCTCGACGCGCTGCATGTCTTCCTCGCCGAACCACGCCGCGCGGTCGACTGCTTCGGCCGCCTGTTCCGCCGCGCGATCGGCGCTGACATGCTCGGCATGGCGACGGGCGAGGCGCTGGCGCACCTTCGCCGCCTGGTCGTCGAAGGCCGCGCGACGCGGACGGTCGAGGACGGCGCGTGGTGGTATCGCGCGGTCTGACCTCCGCTTCCGTTCGTGCCGCGCTTGTCGAAGCACAAAGACCGCACGCAACGATCAGCTTGGGGGTACGGTCCCCTGCGACTGCCTGTCAAAGCAGGCGGCCAGGACAGGCTTCGACAAGCACAGGGCGAACGGTCTAGGGTATCGCGCAACGCCGCGAGGCGACTCGCCAGGGAGAGAGAAGGATGTGCGACGAGTTCACCGCAGCCGACAATGACCAGCATCTCGGCGCATCGCCCGTGACCCGGCGCTCGTTCGGCACGATGGCGGGGGCCGCCGGTCTCGCCATGCTGTTGCCGGCACCTGCCAATGCCAGGCCGATCGCGGGCAAGGACGTGTCGATCGCCACGCCGGACGGCACTTGCGACGCCTATTTTGTCGCGCCCGCGACCGGCAAGGCGCCCGGCGTGCTGATCTGGCCCGACATCATGGGCCTGCGTCCCGCGTTCCGCCAGATGGCCGACCGGCTCGCGCAGAGCGGCTATGCCGTACTGGTCGTCAACCAGTTCTACCGCTCGGTGAAGGCGCCGTTCCTCGCGCCGGGCGAGAGCTACGACCAGCCCGAGGTGCGGGCGAAGATCATGCCCTACGTCCAGGCGCTCAGCGCCGCGGGCACGGTACGCGATGCGCGCGTCTTCACCGCCTTCCTCGATGCGCAACGCCAGGTCGACAGGAAGCGCGGCATGGCCACCACCGGATATTGCATGGGCGGCCCGATGGTGTTCCGCACCGCCGCCGCCAATCCTGCGCGGATCAAGGCGGGCGCGACCTTCCATGGCGGCGGCCTGGTCGGCGACAAGCCCGACAGCCCCGACAAGCTCATCCCGAAGATGACGGCGAGTTACCTCATCGCGATCGCCGCGAACGACGACCAGCGCAGCCCCACCGACAAGGACGCGCTCAAGGCCGCCTTCGCCGCCGCCAGGCTGCCCGCCGAGATCGAGGTCTATCAGGGCACGATGCACGGCTGGTGCCCGCCCGACAGCCGCGTGTACGACGCGGCACAGGCCGATCGCGCGTGGAGCCGGATGCTCGCGTTGTTCGCGAAATCGCTGTGAGGGATCGAGGTCGGACGCGCCGAGCGTTGCACCGATGTTCCGATCGGTCGAACAGGAGATGGAGATGGGCCTGACCTTCTATACCAACCCGCAATCACGCGGGCAGATCGTGCGCTGGATGCTCGAAGAGGTCGGTGCCCCGTACGAGACGGTCGTGCTCGATTACGCCACGACGCTGAAGGGCGAGGACTATCTCGCGATCAACCCGATGGGGAAGATCCCGGCGATCGTGCATGACGGCAAGGTGGTGACCGAATGCTCGGCGATCTGCGCCTATCTCGCCGATGCGTTTCCCGACGCCGGTCTCGCTCCGCCGACGACCGAGCGTGCCGATTATTATCGCTGGCTGTTCTTCGCGGCGGGGCCGGTCGAGGCGGCCTTCACCAACAAGTCGTTGAAGGTCGAGCCCGACGAGCGGCAACGGCGCATGGTCGGGTACGGCACCTTCGACGCGGTGTTCGATACGCTCGAGAAGCTGCTGACCAAGCGCGGCGATTATGTCGCGGCCGACCATTTCACCGCCGCCGACCTGTATCTCGGCTCGGAGCTGAATTTCATGCTGCGCTTCGGCATACTCGAACCGCGTCCGGCCTTTACCGATTATCTCGCCCGCTTGACATCGCGCGAGGGCTATGCACGCGCGACGGCGATCGACGAAGCGCTGATGAAGGAAGCGGCGGCGGGGTGAGGGGGTGACTGCTTTCGCCCCCTGGCGGGCGTCGCGCTGTCCTACGGGCCGGGCACCTGTCATCATGGCCGCGGACATCGCGCCGTCGATGCCCGACGATATTTCATCGGCGCGAAAACACCGTGTAGGCTGCGACTTTTGTGACTTTTCGCGGCTGCTCGCACCGGGCGGATGGCAGCCCTGTCCTCCGGCGCTGACGACCGCGGTCGTCAGCGCCGCCCCCCCGGCAACGCCGCGCGCCAGTAGGCCGTGGCGCCGCCCCGGCGCGCGATTTCGTCGAGCGTGCGGGCGCAGCCGACGCACGGGCTTTCGATCGCGGGCAGGCGCTCGATGACGTCGCCGGCGGCGACTTAATCGACGGTCAGCTTGGCCATCAGGAAGCCGGGCAGCGGGCCGTTCCAGCCGCCGTCATCCGGCGCGTCGGCAAGCTCCGGCTCCTCGCTGCGGGCAGGGCGCCCGGCCCGCGCCGGGCGTTCCCCGCGGGCCGGAAGATCCTCGCGTGGCGCGCGGGCGGGGCGTTCGGCACGCGGCGCGCGCGGCGGACGGGCAGCGCGTTCGGCTTCGGGATGGGCGGCTTCGGGCGGCGCGGCTGCGGCTTCCACCGCCACAGGCTTGGCCGCGGGCTTCGCGCGACCGCGACTGCCGCCGCGCGGCGCGGCCACGGGTGCCGCATCGACCTCGTCCGCCACCGGTGCGTCGTCGCCGTAACGCTCGATCTTCAGCCCCGTCAGCTTCTCGATATTCTGGATGTTCTCGGCATCGTCGGGCGTCGCGAAGGTGAAGGCGATGCCCGTCGCCCCGGCGCGGCCGGTGCGGCCGATACGGTGGACGTAATCGTCCGGGTGCCATGGCGCGTCGAAGTTAAAGACGTGGCTCACGCCCTTGATGTCGATCCCGCGCGCGGCGACGTCGGAGGCGACGAGGATCTTGACCTCGCCCTTCTTGAAGCGGTCGAGCTCGGCGATACGCTGCGATTGCTCCATGTCGCCGTGGATCTCGCTCGACGCGAAGCCCGCGCGTTGCAGCGCCTTGTTAAGCTCGCGCACCGTCGTCTTGCGGTTGGAGAAGATGATGCCGGTCTGCACGTCTTCCGACCGCAGCAGCTTCATCAGCACGTCGCGCTTCTTGGTGGCGGAGACGGGCACCAGCCACTGCTTGATGTTGACGTTGGCGGTGGCGGGCCGCGCGACCTCGATCGTCTTGGGGTTGTCGAGGAACTTGTCGGCCAGCTTCTTGATCGGCGGCGGCATCGTCGCGGAGAACAGCAGGGTCTGCCGCGTCTTGGGCAGCTTGGTGCAGATTTCCTCGATATCGGGAATGAACCCCATATCGAGCATCCGGTCGGCCTCGTCGATCACCAGCATCGAGCAGCCGGTGAGCAAGATCTTGCCGCGCCCGAACAGGTCCATCAGGCGCCCGGGGGTAGCGATCAGCACGTCGACGCCCTTTTCCAGCGCGGCGGTCTGGTCGCCCATCGACACGCCGCCGATCAGCAGCGCCATCGAGAGCTTGTGGTACTTGCCGTATTTCTCGAAATTCTCGGCGACCTGCGCGGCCAGTTCGCGCGTCGGCTCCAGGATCAGCGAGCGCGGCATCCGCGCACGCGATCGTCCTTCGCCGAGGATGTCGATCATCGGCAGCACGAACGCGGCGGTCTTGCCGGTGCCGGTCTGCGCGATCGCTACCAGGTCCTTGCCCATCAGCACGCTCGGAATCGCGCTCGCCTGGATCGGAGTCGGCACGGTATAGCCGGACTCGTTGACCGCGCGCTGGAGTTCGTCGGAAAGGCCGAGATCGGCAAAGGTCATGCGGTATCCGGGAAAAACATCCTGGCGACAGCGCAAGGATGGCCATCAGCGCTTGCCGATAAGGGGGCAAATGTCAAGGTAAACGGGTGGGGAAGCGGGCTATCGCTGCTCGCTTATGCAAAAGCTCAGCGCCTGGCGACGAGCCGCTTGAACCCGTCGATCCGGCAGACGCTGCCCGATCGCGCGCGGATCGAGTCGCGGTCGGCGCAGATCATGCCGTCCGCGGTGCCCTTCACGTACAGGCCCGAATAGAAATCGAGCGCGGGACAATCGTCTTCCAGTTCGGCGCGCAGCCGCGTGCCGTCCGCGACGATCAGATCGACGCTGTCGGTGCCGGTGATGACCGCGCCTGCGAGCGCGGTCATCGGCACGCATCGCGGCCCCTTCCTGGTGGTCCAGCCCAGCTCCGCCGGGACGGCGCGCTGCGGCGTCCGCCCGCCGAGGATGCGCGGGATGCGGATGACGATGCGCTGGTGGATCGTCAGTTGCGCCAGCTCCACGCCGTCGATCCGCCCGATTTCGGCCGAAGCCGCGGGGGCGAGCGTGAGCAGCAGCAGGAGGGGGAAGGCGGGACTGGTCATGAGGTCGCGGCAGCGTTAGCGGCGATGCTTGAACCTTGTATGAATTGCGCGCCGGGCATCGCGCGGGCGGCATTGGCGCGTCGGCGCTGACGATGATAGAGTCCCGGCATGCCGCTTCCGCCGACCGACCGCCAGACCGTGCTGATCGAGGCCGTCCGCGCCGCGTTCGGCGACAAGGCGGTGACGACCGACCCGCACGATATCGCCCCGTGGACGGTCGATTGGCGCGGGCGCTATCACGGCAGCAGCCCGGCGATCCTCTCGCCCGACAGCACGCACGCGGTCGCCGCGATCGTGCGGCTCGCGGGGGAATACGGCGTGCCGCTGGTGCCGCAGGGGGGCAACACCTCGATGGTCGGCGGGGCGACGCCGCCCGCCGACGGCTCCGCGCTGATCCTGTCATTGCGCCGGATGAACCGCATCCGCTCGATCGATCCGGCCGCCGGGCTGGCGGTGGCGGAGGCGGGGGTGATCCTCGCCGACCTCCACGCCGCGGTCGAGGCGCAGGGCATGCGCTTCCCGCTGACGCTCGGTGCGCGCGGCAGTGCCACGATCGGCGGGCTCGCCGCGACCAACGCAGGCGGCACGCAAGTGCTGCGCTTCGGCACGATGCGCGGGCTCGTCGCGGGGGTGGAGGCGGTGTTGCCGGGCGGCGACGTGCATGACGGGCTCGCCGCGCTGAAGAAGGACAATCGCGGTTACGACCTCGATCATCTGCTGATCGGCGCGGAGGGAACGCTCGGCGTGCTGACCGCCGTCACGCTGCGGCTGTACCCGGCGGTCGCACAGCGCGCGGTGGCATGGGTCGGGCTGGCCGATCCGGCAACCGCGCTGGCGTTGCTGCGGCGGCTGGAGCGGCAGACCGACGCGATCGAGA
This sequence comes from uncultured Sphingomonas sp., assembly GCA_964244765.1. Lineage (GTDB taxonomy): Bacteria > Pseudomonadota > Alphaproteobacteria > Sphingomonadales > Sphingomonadaceae > Sphingomonas. Next base: position 14,638 of record CAXTJX010000054.1, read on the forward strand.
GCTTCGAGATCGTCTCGGGCGAGTCGCTGGCGCAAGTGCTGGCGCATATCCCCGGCACGCGCTCGCCGCTGGCGGGGACGCATCCGTGGCACGTCCTGATCGAGGCGACCGCCGCCGACGCGCAGGCCGAAGCACCCGCCGCGCTGCTCGAACGCCTGCTCGCCCCGGCGATCGAGGACGGTCAGGTGCGCGATGCGACGATCGCCGCGTCGGAGGCGCAGGGCGACGCGTTCTGGCGCATCCGCGACTCGCTCTCCGAGGCGGAGCGCGCCAGCGGCCCGGCGGTGCAGCACGACATCTCCGTGCCCGTCGCGACCATGCCGCGCTTCATGGTCGAGGCCGCCGCCGCGGCCGAGGCGCGCTTCCCCGGCGCGCATGCTACCGCGTTCGGCCATCTCGGTGACGGCAACGTCCATTTCCACGTCCGCGCGCCCGCCGGGGCCGATGCCGCGCGCTGGTACGCCGAGGATGCACCGCGGGTGACGCGGTTCGTCCACGATCTCGTCGTGGCGGCGGGCGGGTCGATCTCGGCCGAACACGGCATCGGTCAGATGAAGCGCGCCGAACTCGAACGGCTGTCCTCGCCGGCGCGCATGGCGGCGCTGCGCGCGATCAAGGCGGGGCTCGATCCGCACGGGCTGATGAACCCCGGCAAGTTGCTCGGCCTTGCGGAAAAACCTGCCGCGCCATAGAGCCGGCGGCCATTGGGTGTCGCCTGTGGCGCGCTGGCACGTTTCGATGGAGAAGTTACATGGCCAGCGCGCCGCAATCCCTGCCCCTGTTCTACCAGGCGCTGGAACCGCTTTCGAGCGAGACCCATGCCGACTTCAAGTTGCGCATGCTCGACCGCGCGCCGTTCATGATCGGCCAGCATGCCATTCCGATCACGGTCGAGGAATTCGTCGCGGCGCAGCGCACGCTGCCGATCGTCTTCACCAGCGGCGACGAATCGATCCCGATCGCGCTGATGGGCCTCAACGAAGGCGTCAACGTGTTCGTCGACGACGACGGCAAGGGCACCGACGAGCCGGTCTACGTCCCGGCCTATGTCCGGCGCTATCCGTTCATGCTCGCGCGGCTCAGCCCCACGGCGGAGGAATTGTCGCTGTGCTTCGACCCGACGAGCGAAGCGCTCGGCGCGTTCGACGATGGGGAGGCGCTGTTCGCCGACGGCAAGCCGACCGAGATCGTGCAGAACGTGCTCGGCTTCAACGAGCAGTTCGAGCAGGCCGGCCTGCGCACCGCCAATTTCATGAAGGAATTGCGCGACATGGGCTTGCTGATGGAAGGTGAGGTGTCGCTGACCATGGCCGGCTATGACCAGCCCTTCATCTATCGCGGTTTCCAGATGGTCAATGAAGAGAAATTGAACGATCTGCGCGGCGACCAGCTTCGCAAGATCCAGAAATCCGGCTTGCTGCCGATGGTCTATGCGCACTTGTTCTCGCTTGCCGCGCTGCCGCAGATCTTCGAGCGGCAAGTGAAGCTCGGCAAGGCACCGCTCCCGCTGCCGACCGCCTGATCCGCTCCCGGCATGACCGCTTGCGCAACGGTCGTGCCGCGCTGCGGTGCCGCGACGGCCTTGGCTGCGGCGCGTGAAATTTCTCCCTTGAAGCCGCAAAAAGCCTTACCTATATCTGTGGCACGCGGCTTCGTGTTTCCCCCTTTCGCGGGGCCGCGCGGCACCCTTTCAGGGTGCCTCCTCCCTGAACCTTGGCCACCGCGTGCTTCATTGCACGCGGTGGTTTTTTTTGGGCTCATTCGGCGGCGATCGCCATGCGCGTCATCGCCTCGTCGGCGACCGCGAGGATCATGCAGCGCAGCAGCCGCGCCGTCTTCGCCAGGCCGGCGCCGGGGGCATCGCCGGCCGGATCGAGATAGAGCGCGCGATCGAATTCGATCTGTACCGCGTGGACATGGCCGGCGGGCCGCGCGTGCGCGTCAAGAATGTGCCCGCCCGCATAAGGCGTGTTGAGCGCGACCTCGATCCCGCTCGCCCGCGCCACTCCTTCGATCGCGGCGACGACTCGCCCGGCGGCGCTTTGCCCGAAACGATCGCCGATCACGATGCGCGGCTGGTCCGGCCCGAGCGAGGGCATCGAGTGGATATCGAGCAGCACCGCCGTGCCGAACCGCGCCTGCGCCGCGGCCAGCGCCTCGGCCAGCGCCGCGTGATACGGGCGGTAGTCGTCGCGAATGCGTGCCGCGACATCGTACGCGTCGAGCCGCCGCCGCCACAATTCGCCCGCGCCCGCCACGCGCCGCGGCACCAGCCCGAGCCCGCCGCGCAGCTTGGCCGAGGCCGCCGGCAGCGACGTCCAGGCAGCGCCTTCGTCGATCGCCGGGTCGCGTTCCTGCTCCGAGCGGTTGAGGTCGATCCACGCCCGCGCGCGGCGTTGCACCAGCAGCGTCTCCTGTCCGCGCGCGGCGAGCGCGACCGCGTCGACATGCCGGTCCTCCAGCACCGTCGCCGCCGCCAGCGGCACGCGCAACGCGGCGCGGAGTGCCAGCGGGTAATCGCGCCCGGCATGCGGCACCGACAGCACCACCGGACTCGCCGGGAGCTCGGCGCCGTGGCGGTCGAACGAAAGCGGCGGCGGACTCGGCGGAAGTGAGGTCATCGCCGGACGATAGCACGGCACGCGCGACGATCCGGCTGGAAAATGTTAAGGCCTTCGCGCATAAGAGCGACGGGCAATGGCGAGCCGTGGGGCAGGGTTGGAATGATACGAATTTTGCTCGCCGAGGACGATCGCGTGATGCGCGAATATCTTGCGCGTGCGCTCGAACGCTCGGGCTATGCGGTGTCGGCGGTCGATCGCGGTACGGCGGCGATCCCGCTGCTCGAGACCGAGCACTTCGACTTGCTGCTCACCGACATCGTCATGCCCGAGATGGACGGCATCGAACTGGCGCAGAAAGCCGGCGAGATGGTGCCCGGTCTGCGCGTGATGTTCATCACCGGCTTCGCCGCCGTCACGCTCAAGGCGGGCAAGTCGATGCCGCAGGCGCGCGTGCTGTCCAAGCCATTTCACCTGCGCGATCTGGTGCTCGAGGTCGACCGGATGTTCGAACTGGAGCGGGCGAGCGGCAATAGCTGATCGGCTCGCGGCAACGCTTGCACGCGCGCAAAGGCTTCGCTAAGGCCGCCGCTCGCCGGGCACCGCCACGGCGATGTGGGCGTGTAGCTCAGTGGTAGAGCACTGTGTTGACATCGCAGGGGTCGCA
>CAXTJX010000055.1:0-17853 GCA_964244765.1 uncultured Sphingomonas sp.
CCATGTCGACGCGGTCGTCGAACACGGTGATGCCGGCATGGCCGATCAGCCCGCCCGCTGCCGTGAACGCCTCGTAATCGAACGGCAGGTGGAACATCGCGGGCGGGAAATAGGCGCCGAGCGGCCCGCCGACCTGTACCGCGCGCACCGGCCGCCCGCTTTCGGTGCCGCCGCCGACCTGCTCGACCAGTTCGCCCAGCGTGATGCCGAAGCCCACCTCGAACAGCCCGCCGTTGCGCACGTTCCCGGCGATTTGCACCGGCATCGTGCCGCGCGACCGGCCGAAGCCGACTTCGGCATAGCGCGCCGGCCCCTCGGCGAGGATGAACGGCACGGCGGCAAGGCTCAGCACGTTGTTGATGACGGTCGGCTTGCCGAACAGCCCGACATGCGCGGGCAGCGGCGGCTTGGCGCGGACCTGCCCGCGCTTGCCCTCGATCGAATCGAGCAAGGCGGTCTCCTCGCCGCAGACATAGGCGCCCGCGCCGACCCTGATCTCCAGCACGAACGGCGCGACGATGTCGGCACTGCGCTCGATCGCGGCGCGCATGACTCGAATCGCGAACGGATATTCGGAGCGGATGTAGAGGTAGCCGTACCGCGCGCCGGTGGCGTGGCCGGCGATCGCGAGCCCCTCGATCAGGCAATACGGATCGCCTTCCATCAGCATGCGGTCGGCGAAGGTGCCGCTGTCGCCCTCGTCGGCGTTGCACACGACGAACTTCTCGTCCGCGACGGCATCGAGCACGGTCTGCCACTTGATCCCGGTCGGGAAGCCCGCGCCGCCGCGCCCGCGCAGGCCCGATGCCTTGACCGCGTCGACCACGGCCTGCGGCGCCACCGCGCGCGCCGCCGCCAGCCCGGCCCAGCCGCCATGCGCGGCATAGTCGTCGAGATCGAGCGGATCGATCACGCCGACCCGCGCGAAGGTGAAGCGTTGCTGGCCAGCGAAGAACGGCAGCGCGGCCACGTCGCCCAGCCGCGCGGGATGCGTGCCGTCGAGCACCGCCGCGACCTCGTCGGCGGCGACCGGACCGTAGCCGATCCGCCCGGCCGGCGTCTCGACCTCGACCAGCGGCTCGATCCGGAACAGGCCGCGGCTGCCGGTCCGCACCACTTCGGCGCCGGCACGCACCAGCGCCGCCGCGACATCGTCGGCGCCGAGCGCAACCGACGCCATGTCGCCCGAGACGAACACCCGCGTCATGCCAGCACCTCGGCCGCGATCCGCGCCAGCGCGGCCGTGTCGATCCGCGACACCGGGCGCCCGTCGATCAGCGCGTTGGGGCCGGTCGCGCACAGGCCCAGGCAATAGATCGGCTCCAGCGTCACGCGCCCGTCGCCGCGCGTTTCGCCCATCGCCACGCCGAGCCGCTCCGCCGCCGCCGCTTCGATCGCCGCGCCGCCGCGCGCCTGGCACGCCTCCGCGCGGCACAGCTTGACGACGTGCGCGCCCGCCGGCGCGCGGCGGAAATCGTGGTAGAAGGTGACGACGCCGTGCACCTCGGCGCGGCTCAGGTTGAGCGCGGCGGCGATGTGCGGCACCGCCGCGTCGGGAACGTACCCCAGCTCCGCCTGCACCGCATGGAGCAGCGGCAGCAGCGCGCCGCGCTGCGTCAGGAACGGCCGCGCGATCGCGTCGATCCGCCGCGCCATCGCCGGGTCCCGGTCGGCCGCCGTCTCGGCGGGGGGAAGCTGTACCTTGCGCATCTCGCGAATAGCATCCTCGCGGCGGCCGACGTCAAATAGACTCTTATGATGATCGATATGCCCTGGCTATGACGACGCGCCGAAGTCGGGCGGCAAGGCCAGCGCCTCGGCCGCCGACAAGGCCGCCAGCGCCAGCGGCGGCAAGGGCGGCCGGTCCGGCACGACCAGGCCGATCCGCGCGGGTGGCGCGGTGTCGTCGACCGGGCGCAGCCGGACCCATTCGGGCAGCAGGGTCGCGTAACTGTCGGGCATGATCGTCGCGAACCGGCCCGATCGCACCAGCGCGACCAAGGCGAAATAGGAATCGGCGGTCGCCTGTGGCGTCGCCGTCAGACCGTTTCGCGCCAGCGTCTCGTCGAGGATACGCCGGTTCTGCATGTCGGGATGAAGCAGGCACAGCGGTGCCGCCATCGCCTCCCGCCAAGTGATCGCGCCCGTGCCGCCCGGCGCCGATGCGGCCGCGGCGACGAACACGAAGCGCTCGCCATAGAGCGCGATGCTGACCGCGTCGGCGATCGATTCATGATCGATATAGGTCAGGCCGGCATCGAGTTCGTGTGCCGCCAGGCCTTGCGCGATCCGCCGCGACGTCAACGACCGGATCGTCAGGTCGACCTGGGGATAGGCGGCTTGCAGCGCGTCGGCGAAATATCCCGTCACCGGCATCGCCGCCGGGATCGCGCCCAGCCGCAACGTGCCGCGCAGGTCGCGGTGGCGGGTCGGCGCCGCTTCCGTGAAATTCCGCGCCGCGGCGATCGCCTGCTGCGCCCAGGGGAGGGCGGCACGGCCCGCGGCGGTGAGGCCGATATAGCGGCGGTCGCGCTCGACCAGGCGGCGCCCCACTTGTCGTTCGAGCGTGGCGATGCCCATCGACAGCGTCGGTTGCGAGACGTTGCAGGCCGCCGCCGCGCGCGCGAAATGCCGCTCGCGCGCCAACGCCACGAAATATTCCATCAAGCGAAGCTGCATGGCGCTGCTCCACCGTCACGACGCGGAAAGCGGCGCGCGGTTCGGCCGTTCGCGAGCGCCGATCGCGTCAATCCGAATGCCGGTCGGCGGCGAGGGGCGCCGCCGTAACGGCTTCGAGCCGACTCAAGACGAACACGGCCACCGCGGCGCCGAGTGCCGCCGACCCGACGACCGCCATGACGACCGCAATGCCGACGCCACGCGCGATCAACACGCCGCCGAGCAACGGGCCGATCACGGCACCGCCGCGGGCGATGCCGATGGCCAGGCCGGTCCCGGTGACGCGCAGCTCGGCCGGATAGGCGCGCGCGAGCAAGGCATAGAGTCCGATGATGCCGCCGTTGACGCAGACGCCGACAAGGAACGCCAGCGCCTGCATGGCCGGCAGACCCGCGACGATTCCGAACGTCGCCATCGACGCCGCCGTCCCGATCATCGCCAGGACGAGCAGGCGGATCAGGCCCAGCCGATGCGAGGCGACGCCGAGCGCGAGACCGCCCGCCAGCCCGCCCAGGCTCAGCATGCTCGACGTGCGGATCGCGTCGGCGGTCGAATAGCCCAGGTCGCTGACCAGCTTGGGCACCCACCCGGAAAAGAAATAGAAGGTCATCAGGTGCAGGAACGTCGCGGTGACCAGCAACAGCGTGCGACGGCGTAAACGGGGACCCAGCAGGTCCGCCATCCTGCCGCCGGGCACCGGCGCGACGGCAAGCACCGCGTCGCCGGCCGCCGGCGGGCGTCCCATCCGCGACAGGATCGCGTTCATCCGCCGCCGTGCCCGCGACGTCCCCTGGCGGGCCAGATAGTCGAGCGATTCGGGCATCCACGCCACGACCAGCATCAGGCAGGCGGCCGTCACGCCGCCGCCGATCACGAAGACCGATCGCCAGCCCTGGAGCATCACCATGTCGGCGACCGCGAAACCGCCGATCAGGCCGCCCAGCGGATAGCCGATGGCCATGATCGACACCGACAGGTCGCGGCGACGTTCGTTCGAGAATTCGGCCGCCACCGCATTGATCGCCGCGAGCATGCCGCCGATGCCGAGGCCGGTGACGACACGCCAGGCGCACAGGCTCGCCAGGCCGGTCGCCGTGGCGGTCAGGAACATGCCCGCCGTCATCAGGATCAGGCACGTCAGGACGAGCGGGCGGCGGCCGAACCGATCCCCCAGCGGCGCGAGCACCAGCGACCCGAGCGTCATGCCGACCGGGCCGGCGGACAAGGCGATCCCGAGTTGCGTCGCGCCGATGCCCCATTCCCGCGCGATGCCGGGCGCGGCGAAGGTCATCGCCAGGAAATCGAAACCATCGACGGCATTGAGCGTCATCGCGAGCGCGATCGCCAGGATCTGCAGCCTGCTCATCGGGCCGTCGGCGAGCATGTCCCGCGCCGCGCCGCTTCCGGGTGCGCCGGCCGCCATCAGGTCGCTGTCGCCATGACGTGTCTTCCTCCGGTTCCCTGGGAATGCTCGTCCGCGACATCGGCACCCAGCACGATCGAAACGGATGCCATGCCCGCCGGCAATGCCTGCGGCTTGTCGATCGTGACGCCGACGCGCCTGACGGAACCGACGGCCAGACAGTGCAGCGCGAGTCGCCGGCCGAAGATTTCGATCAGGCCGATGCGTTGTTCCGCCAGCGCTTCGGCGGCCTGTACGATCCACCGGTAATCGATGGTCGCGGCGATCGCGTCGTCCGCGACCGGATCGAGCGTCACCATGACCGAAATCAGCAGCGGCTGGCGGCGCCCGATCTCGTCCGGATCGATGCCGATGTCCGCCATCAGCGGCAGATCGCGAACCGCCACTTGCGTGAATCCGGCAGGGTCAGCCATCGGCAGAGGCCCGGGCGGCCTGCGCGGTATTGGCGAGCAGGCACGCGATCGTCATCGGACCGACCCCGCCGGGCACCGGCGTCGCCGCGCGCGCATGGCCGATCTCGTCGAACGCGACGTCGCCGACCAGTGTCCGTCGGCCGTCGGGCGTCTCGACGCGGGTGATGCCGACGTCGATCACGACGGCACCCGGCTTGATCCAGTCGCCGCGCACCAGGCCGGGGCTGCCGGCGGCGGCGACGACGATGTCGGCGCCGCGCACGATCTGGGCCAGGCCGCGCGTCGCGATGTGCGTGACCGTCACGGTGCATTCGCGTTCGAGCAGCAGCATCGCGACCGGCTTGCCGACGATGTTCGACTTGCCGATGACGACGGCGGCGAGCCCGCGATACTCGTCGATTACCGTGTCGAGCAGCTTCATGCAGCCGAGCGGCGTGCACGGCACCAGCCCGCCGGTGCCGGTCGACAGGCGGCCGACATTGACCGGGTGGAAGCCGTCGACATCCTTGGCCGGATCGATCGTGTCGAGCACGCAGGCAGCATCGATCTGCGGCGGCAAGGGGAGCTGGACGAGGATGCCGTGCACCGCCGGGTCGGCATTGAGTGCGGCGATCAGCGCGAGCAGGCTCGCTTCGTCGGTCGTCGCGTCGAGGCGATGCTCGATCGAGCGCATGCCGGCGCGCGCGGTCTCGGCGACCTTGCGCGCGACATAGACCTGGCTCGCGGGATCGTCGCCGAGCAGCACCACGGCGAGCCCGGGCACGACGCCGCGCGCGTCGCGCAGGGCGGCGACCGAGGCACGCGTCTCCTCCGACAATCGCCGCGCCAGCGCGCGCCCGTCGATGATCGCGACCATGCGCTTGCGTCAGTGCCGGAAGACGACGGTGCGCGACCCGTTGAGTAGGACACGGTCCTCGAGATGATAAGTCACCGCCGCCGCCAACACCCGCCGCTCGATGTCGCGGCCCTTGCGGACCAGGTCGTCGGGGGTGTCGGCATGGCTGATCGCCTCGACGTCCTGCGCGATGATCGGCCCTTCGTCGAGATCGGCGGTGACGTAATGCGCGGTCGCGCCGATCATCTTCACGCCGCGCCGGTGCGCCTGGTGATAGGGCTTGGCGCCCTTGAAGCCGGGCAGGAAGCTGTGATGGATGTTGATGCAGCGCCCCGACAGATAGCCGGCAAGATCGTCCGACAGGATCTGCATGTAGCGCGCGAGCACAATCAGCTCAGCGCCGGTCTCCTCGACGATCGCCTTGATCTCCGCCTCCTGCCGGGGCTTGGTCTCGGCCGTGACCGGCAGGTGGTGATAGGGGATGTCGCCGATCATCGTCGTCTGCAACGCGGCCATCGGATGGTTGGAGACGATGCCGACGACGTCCATCGCCAGCTCGCCGATCCGCCGGCGATACAGCAGGTCGCCGAGGCAATGGTCGAACTTGGAGACCAGCAGCAGGACGCGCTGGCGCTCGCTCGACGCACGCATCGTCCAGATCATGCCATGCGCCTCGCCGATCTCCGCGAAGTCGCGCCGTACGCCGTCCAGCGCGATGGCGGGGTCGGTCAGCGCGAAGACGACGCGCATGAAGAAACGCCGCGTCTCCAGATCGTCGAACTGCTGCGCGTCGAGGATGTTGCCGCCGCGCGCCGCCAGGAAGCCCGCCACGGTCGCGACCAGGCCGGGCTTGTCCTCGCAGGACAAGGTGAGGGTGCAGACTTCAGTCACGATATCACTCCGGTTCGGTCGATGCCTTGGGTCAGGCGTGGCGATTAGCATAATCGGCGATCCAGTCGACGGTGCGCTCCAGCCCGCCGAACGGATAGAAATGCAGTCGTACCGCGCCATGCTCAGGCCCAAGGCCGCGCCCGAGCGCGTCGACGAGTTTGTCGGGGCCGGCGGCACCGAGCAGCCGTGACAGCGACACGCCGTATTTCGCCATCACGCTCGCCGACGCCCCGACGCCGCAATGCGCTGCATAGCGCAGCAGCGTCTTGATCCCGGCCGGGCCAGGCACCCCGATCCGCACCGGCGAGTCGATTCCCCGCGCGCGCAGTTCGGCCAGCCAGGCGAGGAACGGCGCGGCGTCGAAGCCGAACTGGGTGACGATCAGCGACGCCATGCCGCGCGCGGCGATCTCGTCGCTTTTGTCGGCGAGCGCCTGCCACAGGGCGGCGCCGTCCATTGCGGGATGGCCGTCGGGATGGCCGGCGATGCCGACCGCCCTGATGCCGTGCCGCTCGAGCAGGCCGGTGCGCAGCACCGACAGCGTATCGGCGAACGGCCCGGCCGGAACCGGCGGATCGCCGGCGACGATGAACATGCGCTCTACCCCGGCCTCGGCGGTGAGGCGCTCGACCATCGCCGCCAGTTCGTCGTTCGACTCGATGCGGCGCGCCGACAGATGCGGCATCGGCTCGAAGCCGAGCCGGCGGATCCGGACGGCGGCGGCGATCCGCGCGTCCATCGTCTCGCCCGGCAGGAAGGTGACGGCGATCGGCGTATCGGGCACGACACGCGGCGCGGCCGCGCTCAGCGCGTCGATGTCGCGCGCGGTCATCTCCAGCGAATAGCCGTCGACCATCGTCGCGGGTGCGTGGCTCCAGGCGGGGTGGAGCGTGGGAATGAGGGCGGGGGCCATCCTGTTCTCCATCCTTTAGGCCAGCGATCATTTTTGATGCAACCGCTCTAGCGCGCGCTGTCAATTTCGTATAGATGAAAATTTCAGAAACGTGAAAGTCTGGGATCGCGCATGCAGTCGGCTGTCGCCGCACCGTTGGTTTGCCTGCCGGGATTGCTGTGCGACGCCCGGATGTTCGCCGCGCAGCGTGCGGCCTTTCCCGGCATGATCGCGATCGACGGGTTCGGCGAGCGCCGCAGTCTGGCCGACATGGCGACCTATGCGCTGTCGGTCGCGCCGCCCCGCATGGCGCTGCTCGGCCATTCGATGGGCGGGCGCGTCGCGCTGGAGATGTGGCGGCTGGCACCCGAGCGGATCGAACGACTGGGGCTGGTCAGCACCGGCATCCATCCGCCCAGGGCGGGCGAGGCGGAGAAGCGCCATGCGCTGCGCGACCTTGGCTTGCGTGAGGGCGCGGCGGCCTTGGTCGATACCTGGCTGCCGCCGATGATCGCGCCCGCCAACCGCAATCCCGCCTTGGTCGAGCCGCTGCGCCGCATGTGCATCGACGCCGGCACCGCCGTGTTCGCCGCGCAGATCGAGGCGCTGCTCGCGCGTCCACCGGTCGAGGCGCTGCTGCCGACGATCGCCTGCCCCGTGCTGGTCGCGGTGGGAAGCGAGGACGGCTGGAGCCCGCCCGACCAGCACCGCACGATCGCCGCGGCGATCCCGGATGCGCGATTGACGGTGATCGCCGGGGCGGGCCACATGCTGCCCGCCGAAGCGCCCGACGATTTGAACAAGGCGATCGCCGGGTGGCTCGCCCGACCTGCCGCCCAATCTGCCGAACCCCCTCATTAATCCAGTGGAGAAGCCCGATGACCGAGACCAGCCTGCAAACCCTGCTCGATAACAGCGGCGACATCGTCGACTTGCTGCGCAACCAGCAGACCGGCCCCAACGCCTATCCCGGCGTGCCGGCGGAATATTCCAACTGGCGCGACGAGCAGCGCTCCTGGGCGCAGTCGTGCGTCCTGTTCAACCAGTCCTACCACATGGTCGATTTGGCGGTGGAAGGGCCGGACGCGTTCGCGATGCTCAACCATCTCGGCATCAACAGCTTCAAGGGCTTCGTGCCCGACCGCGCCAAACAGTTCGTGCCGGTGACGCCCGACGGCTATGTCATCGGCGACGTGATCCTGTTCTATCTCGACGAGGAGAAGTTCAGCTTGGTCGGCCGCGCGCCGACGATCGAGTGGATCGAATATCACGCGCAGACCGGCGACTGGAACGTGACCGTGACGCGCGACGAGCGCACCGCCGCCCGCCCGGCTTCGGAGCAGCGCGCGTCCTATCGCTTTCAGTTGCAAGGCCCGAATGCGATGAAGACGTTGGAAGCCGCGATGGGCCGGACGCCGCCCGATCTCAAGTTCTTCCACATGGCGCGCGTGACGATCGCCGGCAAGGAAGTCCGCGCGTTGCGCCATGGCATGGCGGGACAGGCCGGGTACGAGTTGTTCGGCCCGTGGGAAGACGGCGAGACGGTCCGCCAGGCGCTGATCGCGGCGGGCGAGGCGTTCGGCCTGAAGCTGTGCGGCGGGCGGACCTATGCGTCGAACACGCTCGAATCGGGCTGGGTCCCATCGCCGCTGCCGGCGGTCTATAGCGGCGAGGCACTGCGGCCGTATCGCGAGTGGCTCGGCGCGCATTCGTACGAGGCGAAGGCGTCGATCGGCGGCAGCTATGTCCCCGACAACGTCGAGGGCTATTACCTGACGCCGTGGGACCTGGGCTATGGTCCGTTCGTCAAGTTCGACCACGATTTCATCGGGCGCGAGGCGCTGGAGCGGATGGCCGGCCAGCCGCACCGCAAGAAGGTGACGCTGGCGCTCGATACCGAAGACGCGCTGCGCGTCATCAGCTCGCAGCTCCAGAAGGGCGACCGCGCCAAGTACATGGAATTCCCCTCGGCGGTCTATGCCATGCATCCGTTCGACCAGGTGCTGGTGGACGGCAAGCTGGTCGGGCTGTCGACCTGGATCGGCTACAGTTCGAACGAGGGCAAGATGCTGACGCTGGCGATGGTCGATGAGGAAGTCGCCGCGCCGGGCACGCAAGTGACGCTGCTGTGGGGCGAGCCCGACGGCGGCACGCGCAAGCCGACCGTCGAGCGCCACGTCCAGACCGAGATCCGCGCGATCGTCAGCCCGGCGCCCTATTCCGAAGTGGCGCGCGACAGCTATGCCGATAGCTGGCGGACGCGCCAGACGGCGTGAGGCGACCGGCGCGTTCCTCCCCGGCGAAGGGGTCCCCACAAGTATTATCTTGTGGGGTTCCCGCAGGCCGGGGGAGGAACTTGCGGGAAGAGATGTACGGTGCGATCCACGCCATCACGCCGCGGCGAGCAGGTCGGTGGTGCGGGTCAGCAGGTCGGCCGCACGGCGTTCGACCGCGGGGTCGCAGCGCACGACGGGGATCGCGACGCTGAACGCGCCGACCACGGCGCCGTCGATCGTCGCGGTGCGGCCCAGCCCGACGATGCCGAGGGTATGTTCCTCGCGCGTGACGGCGATGCCGGTCGCGCGGATGCGCGCGATCTCGGCGCGCAAAGGGCCTTCGTCGGTGATCGTCGTCGCGGTGAAGGCGTCGCGCGCGGTCTCGGCGAAATAGCGCGCGAGATCCGCCTCGCCCAGCGCCGCGAGAAGCGCCTTGCCGCCCGAAAAGGCGTGGAGCGGCGCGCGCGCGCCGGTCTGCACGGCATAGCGCAGCGCATGGTCGCTTGATTCGGTCGCCAGCGCCTCGACCGTCCAGTCGCGGCGGACGAAGAACGACGCCGTCTCGTTCAGCTGGATGCGCAGCGCCCGGACCAGCGGCGCGACCCGGTCGGCCAGCGTGAACACGCGATCGCGCGCCTGCAACCGTTCCAACCCCGGGCCGGCGGCATAGCGCCGCCCGGTACGCGCGAGATAGCCGCGCTCGACCAGCGTGTTCAGCAGATAGGACAGACTGCTGACCGGGATCAGCAGCGCGGCGGCGATCTCCTGCGCGACCAGCGGCTGGCCGCGCGAGACGACATATTCAATGATGTCGAGCGTGCGGGTGGCCGATTTGACGGTCGCGGGGGGCGGCGGATCGGCCATGCGCTTTCTATACCGCACGCCTCGTCGTGTGTAAGGTCATGGCGCGAAATCCAGCCACCCGCGCCGCTCGGCGAAGCGCCAGCCGTCCCCGGTCAGCACGAAGCAGTCGTCGAACCCGCCGACCAGCGGGGCCGGGCCGCCGCCGGTGAACAGCAGCATTGCGCTGCGCCCGCGCGCCGTCGTGGCGCTCTCGACGTCGATCACGATGTTCGCGCAGATGTGGCGCGTCGTTCGGGGCGGGCGGGCGGCGAACGCCGCCAGGATCGCCGCGCGGCCGATGACCGGCGCATCGGGCGCGGTCGGCCGGGTCATCAGCCCGTCCTCGGCATAGAGATCCGCCACCTCCGGCCAGCGCGCCGCGTCGTTGAGGTTGGCGTAAAGGTTGATCAGCCGGGTGCACTCCCACTCGATCGCGCGGCGGGCGTCGTCGAACGGCACGGTCATGCCGGCTCCAGCACGACATGGCCGACCGCGGTGTTCGACGCGGGCACATGATAGAAGCGGTGCAATTCTGTCACACGCGCGCCGAGCGCGCCGCGCATGATCAGCCACATGATCAGTTCGATCCCCTCCGACCCCGCCTCGCGCAGGTAGTCGAGATGGGTGATGCGGCGCAAAGCCTGCGGGTCGGCGGTGAGTTTCTCCAGGAAATCGCGGTCGAACGCGCTGTTGATGAGGCCGGCGCGGGGCCCCTGCAACTGGTGGCTCATCCCGCCCGTACCCCAAACCTGGACGTTCAAATCCTCCGGGAAGCTCGCCACCGCGCGCGCCAGCGCTTCGCCCAGCCGCCAGCAGCGGTCGCCCGAGGGCGGCGGATATTGCGTGACGTTGACCATCAGCGGCACGACGCGCACCGGCCACGCTTCCACCTCGCCGAACAGCAGCGACAGCGGCACCGTCAGCCCGTGGTCGACGTCCATGTCGTTGAGGATCGTCATGTCGAATTCGTCGATGATGAGGCTTTGCGCGATATGCGCGGCCAGCTCGGAATGGCCCTCCACCACCGGCACCTGCCGCGCGCCCCAGCCCTCGTCGGCCGGCTTGTAGCGGTCGGCGCAGCCGATCGCGAAGGTCGGCACGACCTCCAGCATCAAGCTGGTCGCGTGATCGTTGAACACCAGCACGACGACGTCGGGCTTGGCCGCGCGCTCCCACGCGCGACTGGCGGCATAGCCGGCAAGGACCGGCGCCCAATAAGGCTCGGCGGTCTTGCCAAGGTCGATCGCGGCGCCGATCGCGGGGACGTGGCTGGTGGCGACGCCGGCAGTGATCCGCGCCATCTCACCGGCCTCCGATGGTGTCGTCGCCAGCGGCGGCGGCGTTGGCCTTGATCGACCGGTTGCCCTGCAGCGTACGCCCGCCCGCGATCATCATCGCGCCATACTCCTCGGCGCTCATGCCCGACATGCTGCCGACCGCCTTCTGCACGCTCCAGCCGTCGGTGTTGGAGATCTTGACCAGGAAATAGATGTTGCCGCCGGTCGCGATCAGCGCGTTGAAATCGCGGTCCAGCACACCCTGGCGCTGCGCCGGCGTCATCGCGAAGCGATCGAGATAGGCGCCCTCGTCGGCCTTGAACGCAGCGCGATTGTCCGCCTGCATCAGCGACATGCAGAAACGGTGCAGCTGATATGCCTGGCGCGACCGCGCGGTCGTGAAGATCGTCGTACCCGGAATATCGTCCAGCTCCGCCGGATCGTATCCCGGCCCGCCATCACGCTGTGCCGGCATGGTTTTCCTCCTTCAGACATGCGCGCCGCTCCGTCACGGAAAGCCGCCACACCGTACCTGCCTTGCGATAGAAGAAACGCCACTCGCTGCAAAGCCTATTCCGATATGCGAAGATTTCGCGCATCGGAACACCGTGGTGACGGCTCGTTAACCATCCCACCCGTATAGCCACCGGGAATTGCCAACGATCACCTCAATCGCCTGGAGATGGAAGCTTGACCGGTATCGACCTCACCATACCGGGCACGCTGAGCGCCGAACTCGACGTCGCGGCCCGCGTCCGGTCGTTCGATAGCGACGGCACGCTGGCGCAAGCCAGCCGCGAGGCCTGGGAAATTATCGAACCGGAAGCACGCGCCGTATCGGAGGCGCATTTCCACAAATGGCGCGAGTCGATCAAGGACAAGCGAGGCTGGACTCCGGAAGACGTCGAAACCCTGATCGCGCGCGGCAATGCGTTCCTGCGCGATCGGTTCCTCGACACGACCGGACGGGAATGGATCGCCCTTATCGAAAATATCGTGCGCGATGCCTATGCCAAGGACATTCCGCCCATGACGCTGGCGTCGATCATCGCGTCGAGCGACCAGGTCGCGCTGCATATCCTGCTACGCAAGGTCGCACCGTCCGACCCGCGGCTGCCCGCGATGATCGACGCGGTGGTGCGGCTGTCGTTCATTCAGGGCGACATCACCGGATCGTTCTACAGCGATCTTCGCGTCCATGCCGAGCGCCAGCGCCGCGAACGGCTGGCGGTGAGCTTTCGCGAGGATATCACGACGATCGTCGAGGCCGCGACCAGCGAGGGCACCGTCCTGAAGGAGCAGGCCGCGGCGACATCGGCGGCGGCGCGCGGCGTGCTCGACAATACGTTCGAGGTCGCCACGGCGGCGGAACAATCGGCGGTCGCGATGCGCGAGGCGGCGCAGACCACGGCCGGTCTGATCCGCGCGATCGATGCCGCGCGGCGCGAGGTGGAGGCGGCCGCGACGATCGCGACGCGCGCGGGGATCCAGGCGGGCGGCGCGGTCGCCATGTCGGAAACGCTGTCCGATCATGCCGGGTCGATCGAATCGATCCTCGGGCTGATCCGCGACATCGCCGGGCAGACCAACCTGCTCGCGCTCAACGCCACGATCGAAGCGGCGCGGGCCGGCGACGCGGGGCGCGGCTTCGCGGTCGTCGCACAGGAAGTGAAGAATCTCGCCAACCAGACCGCGCGCGCGACCGACGACATTGCCGCAAAGATCGCCGCGATCCAGTCGGCGACCCGCGCGACGGTCGACGCCAACGCGTCGATCAGATCGACGATATCCGACGTCGAACGGTCGGCGGGCCATATTCGCATGGCGATGGATGAACAGGCGCAGACCGTCACCGCGATCACCGCCTCGGTCGACGAGACCGCGCTGGCGGCGGATTCGATGTCGCACACCATCGCCGCCATCCGTGCCGACACGCAAGCGGTCGCCGCGGAGATCGACCGGGTCGGCCAGGGGTTCGATCTGCTGGGCCGGCGATTGCAGGCGTTGCAGACCAATGCGGGGGAATTCGTCGCGACCATCGCCGCCTGAGGGACCGGTCGTCACCTTAATCGCCCGCCTGCCGCCTGTGGTCGTTCGGCGCCGGGGGGCTTGCCATAGCGTGCGGCATAGACGCGGGAGAAGTGGCTGCTGCTCTTGAACCCGCAGGCGAGCGCGACACTGGTGATCGACAGTCGCGTCGTGCGCAGCAACTGCCGCGCGCTCGTTAGCCGGATGCGCAGGTAATGCCGGCCGAGCGTCTCCCCGGTCAGGCCGGCGAACAGGCGTTCGAGCTGCCGCACCGACGTTCCGGCGACTCGCGCCAGCACCGCGGGCAGCACCGGGTCCTCGACCGACGCCTCCATCGCCGCCAGCACGCGCAGCACGCGGTCGTCGGCGATATCGTAGCGCGCACGCAGCGTCAGCCGTTGCGGCGCGTCCGCCTCGCGCGGTTCGCGTTGGATGAACCAGTCGCCGATCTGCGCGGCGAGCGCATGGCCCTGCTCGCGCTCGATCAGGTCGACCGCAAGATCCAGCCCGGCGATGCCCCCGGCGCACGTCACCCGCCGCCGGTCGACGACGTAGAGGCCGGGATCGGGCGTCACTTGCGGAAACGCCTCGACGAAGGCCGGCCGGTGCTCCCAATGGACGGTCGCGCGATAGCCGTCGAGCAGCCCGGCGCGCGCGAGCAGATAGGGGCCGGCGGAGACCCCCGCGATCACCGTGCCGCCGAGCGCCGCGTGGCGCAGCCAGGCGAACACCGCCGGATCGATCGCGCGATTCGGATCGCCGGCGGCGAACACGAACAGCGTGTCGCAGGCGACCGACTCGCCGACGCGGCGGTCGGCGACGATCGTCGCGCCGTTCGACGCGCGCGCGGCCTGACCGTCGAGCGAGAAATGCGTCCAGCGATACAGCTCCCGCCCGGCCAGCACGTTGGCCGCGCGGTACGGCTCGATCACCGCAGCATAGGACATCAGCGCGAACCCGTCGATCAGCAGCAGGCCGAGCGTGCGGGTTTCGTGCGCGATGTCGTTGATGAGCATCCGAATGGCATTCCTGGGCAAGCGGGTTCGCTCATAGCCGCTAATCCGGTATCGCGAAACCATGAAGCATTTTTCGATCTTCAGCCTCGCGAAGAACGCGCTGTCGAGCCATCGCGATTGGTCGCCGACGTGGCGCGACGCGGTCCCGCGCGACGGCTACGACATCGTCGTCATCGGCGGCGGCGGGCATGGGCTGGCCACCGCCTTCTATCTCGCCAAGGTGCATGGCATCACCAACGTCGCGGTGATCGAGAAGGGCTGGATCGGCGGCGGCAATGTCGGCCGCAACACGACGATCATCCGCTCCAATTATGGCTTGCCGGGCAACGAGCCGTTCTACGAATGGTCGATGAAGCTGTGGGAGGGCTTGGAGCAGGAGCTCAACTACAACGCGATGGTCAGCCAGCGCGGCGTGCTCAACCTCTACCATTCGGACGGCCAGCGCGACGCCTTCGCGCGGCGCGGCAACGCGATGCGGCTGCACGGCGTCGATGCCGAGCTGCTCGACCGCGACGCGGTGCGGAAAATGGCGCCGTTCCTCAATTTCGACCAGGCGCGCTTCCCGATTCAGGGCGGATTGTACCAGGCGCGCGGCGGCACCGCGCGGCACGACGCGGTCGCCTGGGGCTACGCCCGCGGCGCGTCGGACCGGGGCGTCGACATCATCCAGAATTGCGAAGTGACCGGGTTCCTGCGCGATGCGTCGGGCGCGGTGACGGGCGTCGAGACGAGCCGGGGGCCGATCCGCGCCGGCAAGGTCGGCATGGCGGTGGCGGGCATGTCGTCGCGCGTCGCGGCGCTGGCGGGCTTGCGGCTGCCGATCGAGAGCCATGTGCTGCAGGCCTTCGTCAGCGAGGGGCTGAAGCCGGTCATCCCCGGCGTCATCACCTATGGCGCCGGGCATTTCTACATCAGCCAGTCGGACAAGGGCGGGCTGGTGTTCGGCGGCGATATCGACGGCTATAACAGCTATGCCAGCCGGGGGAATCTGCCGACGCTCGAGGACGTGTGCGAGGGCGGCATGGCGCTGATGCCGATGATCGGGCGGGTGCGGCTGCTGCGCGGCTGGGGCGGGATCATGGACATGTCGATGGACGGATCGCCGTTCATCGACCGCACGCCGATCGATGGCCTCTATCTCAACGCCGGCTGGTGCTATGGCGGGTTCAAGGCGACGCCGGCCTCGGGCTGGTGCTTCGCGCATCTGCTGGCGACCGACACCCCGCACGATACCGCCACCGCCTACCGGCTCGACCGTTTCCGCACCGGGCACCTGATCGACGAAAAGGGCCAGGGCGCCCAGGCGAATTTGCACTGATGCGCATTCCCTGCACCTATTGCGGCGAGCGCGACGCGCAGGAATTCGTCTATCGCGGCGACGCCTCGGTCGTGCGGCCCGACGGCGAGGACGGGTTCTACGAATACGTCTACGAACGCGAAAATCCGGCGGGGCCGATCCGCGAGCATTGGTATCATGCGCAAGGCTGCCGCACCTGGATCGTCGTGACGCGCGACACGCGCACGCACACGATCTCGGCGTCTGAACTGGCAAAGGACGCGGGGCGATGAGCCGGCTGGCGCAGAGCGGGCTGATCGACCGGTCGCAGCCGCTGTCGTTCACTTTCGACGGCAAGGCGATGACGGGCTTTGCCGGCGACACGCTCGCCTCGGCGCTGGTGGCAAACGACGTGCGGCTGGTCGCGCGGTCGTTCAAATATCACCGGCCGCGCGGCATCCTGACGGCGGGCAGCGAGGAGCCGAACGCGCTCGTCACGTTGCGCACCGGCGCGCACGCCGAGCCGAACTGCCGCGCGACGACGGTCGAACTGTTCGACGGGCTGTCGGCGGTGAGCCAGAATCGCTGGCCGAGCCTCGCCGTCGACCTGCTGTCGGTCAACCAATTGGCGTCGCCGCTGTTCGTCGCGGGCTTCTACTACAAGACCTTCATGTGGCCGGCGGCGTTCTGGGAAAAGGTCTATGAGCCGCTGATCCGTCGCGCGGCGGGTCTCGGCAAGCTCTCGATGCTGCCCGATCCCGACCATTACGACCGCGAGCACGGTTTCTGCGACCTGCTGGTGATCGGCGGCGGCGCGGCCGGACTGACGGCGGCGCTGACGGCGGGGCGGGCGGGCTTGCGCGTCATCCTCGCCGACGAGGATGCGACGCCGGGCGGGCGGCTGCTCGCCGAGCGGCTGGCGATCAACGGCGCGCCCGCCGCCGATTGGGCGAAGGCTGCTGCCGCCGAGCTGGCGGCGTTGCCCAACGTCCGGTTGCTGACGCGCACCACGGTGTTCGGCGTCTATGACGGCCTCGAATATGGCGCGGTCGAGCGCTTGTCGGATCATCTGGCGCAAACGCCCGCAGGTCAGCCCCGGCAACGGCTGTGGAAGATCATCGCGAGGCGCGCGGTGTTGGTGACCGGCGCGATCGAGCGGCCTTTGGTGTTCGGCGGCAACGACCGGCCCGGCGTGATGATGGCCTCAGCGGTGTCGACCTATCTCAACCGCTTCGCCGCCGCACCCGGACGGCGCGCGGTCGTGTTCACGACCGGCGACAGCGGCTGGGCGACGGCCGAGGACTTGCTTGCCGCCGGCGTCGAGGTGGCAGCGGTGGTCGATGCGCGCGCCGAGGTGGCGGTCGCCGAACGGTTGCGGGGGCGGGGCGTCGAGCTGCTGCTCGGCGCGGTGGTCGACGACGTGCACGGCAGCCCGAAGGCGGTCGACGTCCGCACCGCCGACGGCCGCACCCGGCGCATCGCCGCCGACCTGCTCGCCGTTTCGGGCGGGTGGAACCCGGCGATCGGGATCGGCAGCAACATGGGCGCGCGGCCGGTATGGTCGGACGTGATCCACAGCTTCGTGCTCGACGGCGGGCCGCCCGGCCTGGTGCCGGCGGGCGCGGCGGCGGGGCGCTTCTCGCTGGGCGAGGCGCTGGCCGATGGCGCGCGCGCAGGGAGCGAGGCGGCCGGCGACCTGGGCTTTCCCCTGCTCGCCGCCGCGCCGCTCGCCGCGAGCGACGATCCCGCCGCTATCGCGCCGCTATGGCATGTCGGCACGCACCGGACCAAGGCGTTCGTCGATTTCCAGCATGACGTGACCGACGCCGACGTCGCGCTGGCGGCGCGCGAGGGGTTCGTCTCGATCGAGCATCTCAAGCGCTACACCACGCTCGGAATGGCGACCGACCAGGGCAAGACCAGCCAGTTGAACGGCCACGCGCTGCTTGCCGCCGCGACGGGCAAGTCGATCGCCGAGGCCGGCACGATCCTGTCGCGCCCGCC
>CAXTJX010000056.1:0-17526 GCA_964244765.1 uncultured Sphingomonas sp.
GCACGGGAAGGATCGCTCGGACGAAGGCCAGGACGGTGGAGCCCGTGCGCCGCCGCCGGTGAGCCATGTCGCCAAAGGCGAAGCCCTTCTCACGCCCCGCCAAATTCTCGCCCGGATGAACATAGAAAGTTCGGAACCGGCGAAGTGGATGCGGCGCGTCTTCAAGAAACACGGTGTGCCTTACCTCAACGTGTGCGGTCAACTTCCCACCACCGTCCGCAGCGATCACCAGATACGACGCATCGATCGCGTTGATGTCGGACGCCGCCTATTCGGTCAGGCTGCTCGGGCGCAACCTTTCGAACGCGAATCGGTCCGTGTTCGCCTTCGCCACCGCGTTCGTCGGGCCTGGAAACTACCTGGCGACGTCGGAACATCCGCGCACGATCGCCTTGGAGCTTTCGTACAAGTTCTGAAATCGGGATGGTCGGGTGACGGTCGGGAAAGAAGCTGCGGACTACGCTCTGATTGGAGCGCTACTGGACCGACTGGTATCTTCAGGAGACCTGCCGGGCGCGAGTGTCCTCGTGTTCCGCGATGGAAAGGAGACCTTCTTCCACGCTTGCGGCCTGAAGGATGTGAATGCCGGAGATCATCTCCGGCGCGACACGGTGATCAGGCTCTTCTCGATGACCAAGCCGGTCACCGCAGCAGCGGTCATGATCCTGGTCGATGACGGCGTCCTTCGGCTGGACGATGCGGTTACCGACTATATACCGGAATTCTCAGGGCTCGGCGTCTATCTCGGCGACGACGGCGATGCCGTTCGGACGACGCCCGCGCGGCCCATCACGATCGAACACCTGCTTACGCTCACCGCCGGCTTCAGCTATTGGTTCTACCCGCATAGCCTGGTCGGTGCGCGCTATGCCGGCGACCCGGCGATCGGGCCGGGCGAGAACTACCGCTTCGACCCCGCGCTGGGCGGGCTCGACGGCTCCGGCACGGTCGTTGGGCCGGCTGCCCCTCATGAACCAACCGGGGGAGCGGTGGCACTATGGCATGTCGCTCGACGTGGCGGGGATCGTGATCGAGCGCGCGGCCGGACGGCCGCTCGCCGAGTTCATGCGGAGCAGGATCTTCGAGCCCTTGTCGATGAACGATACGGCGTTCTCGGTCGACGCGGATCGGGCCGATCGCCTGGCATCCCTCTACGGGCCGGAGGCCGGGGGAGGCTTCCGGCTGCTCGAAAGCGGCAGCGACAGCCCGCTGCTGAAGCCGGTTCCCGGAGCCTGCGGCGGCGGCGGGCTCGTCTCCACCATCGACGATTATGCCTGGTTCGCCGAGATGCTGCGCGGAGGCGGCGAACTCGATGGCCGGCGCGTCCTTTCCGAAAATTCGGCCCGCGCGATGATGACGAGCCAACTCGGGCCGGATCAGCTGGCGGAGCTACCGGGGATCGCCGCGCTCGGCCTCGGCGGTACGGGCGACGGGCTGGGGTTCGTACTGGGCGGGGCCGTCGTGCTCGATCCGCCTGCGAACGGCGTTCCGGCGTTTCGCGGCGAGTATAGCTGGGGCGGCGGCGCGAGCATGACCTTCTTGGTCGATCCGGAGAACCGGCTGACGGTCGTCTTCATGACGCAGTTGCAGCCGCCGAGTGGAGAGATGCTTCGGGATAAGCTGCACCGGGCCGTTTACGGCGACCTGGGCCTGGCGTGATACCACCCCGCGAAGCGGGCGTGGGAAGCACTCGAGGCCTGGCGCGCTCGGGCCATGGCACAGTCTGTTCCCAATAAGGTGGGACAGCGGGTTCCGAGGCTGCGCGCTATGGAGCGGACGGGGGTGCGGACCATCCGGCGAAAGAGCAGATAGCGGAGATTGGAGGGTAATCGTGCGGCAGGGAGGGTTCGATGGCGCGCGCACGATCGATCTGATCGAGATCGGTGCCCTTGTCGCGCAATTCGCGCATCTGATCGACCGCGGGCAGTCGCAGGACGTCGCCGACCTGTTCACGCCGTCGGGTTGGTATGGCCGCGAGGGCGGCTTGCGCAGCGCCGGCCGGGCTGCGATCCGCGCAGCGTATGCGGAGCGCGCGATCCGCAATCCCCAGCGCGTCTGCCGCCACCTGTTCACCAACCACCGGATCGCGTTCGACGGTGACGATACCGCTACTGGCCTGTCTACCCTGATGCTGTTCGCAGGCGACGGGGCTACCTATCACTATCGGGCGATCCATCCGGATACCGACACCGGCGGCATCAGGTACGTCGATACGCACGTCAGTTACCCGGGCCGCTACAAGGGCGCCGGCGGGTTCGGTCCGATGGGACCGTGGTTGGTCACCCGCGACGAGATACCCGACCCGCATGCGCTGGCGATCTCCTGCTGGCATGACGATGTGCTGGTGACCAGCGATAACACGGCCAACCTGACTCACCATTTGCCCGCCGTGCTGGCGTGGCTTTCCCGCTTCATGACGCTGGAGGACGGCGACATCGTCTCGCTCGGCACCGCGCTGAGCGCGACGGGGAGTGCCGGCGGGGCGATCCAGAACGTCGACCTGAACCGGCTAGGCGGCTCGGTCACGATCACGATCGAGGGTCGGCACGTTGCGGAGCGAGGTCGCGCGGGAGGGGTGATCAAGCAGCCATGACGAAGAGATGGAAAAGGTTATGAGCGACAAGCGCGAGGATTCAATACGGGGCGGTTGGCGCAATGTCGCCTTGTGGGCGCCGCAGCTCACTATCCTGATCCTGTTCGCTTGGGTCGGGTATCTGAAGCTCGCTACCCCGATCGCAGACCTGGCCCAGCGGTGGTCTTGGACCGGCGAGGTGCCACCGGCGATGGTGCGGACGCTCGGCATGATCGACCTGCTGGGCGGCCTCGGCGTCGTCCTGCCATGGCTGACGCGGATCAGGCCCGGGCTGACGGTCGCCGCGGCACTCGGGTGCGCCGCGCTCCAATGCTGCGCGATCGTCTTCCACACCTTGCGCGGCGAGGCCTCCGTAATCTGGTTCAATCTGATGTTTCTGGCCCTGGCCACCTTCGTCCTGGTCGGCCGACGCCATGATCTGCGTGGGACCGCCGACGCAAGATAGCCGACCCTGTTTCCGTTGTCGGCTCTTTAGCAAGCGATCACAGGGTCGCAGATCGCGATAGCAGCCGGCGCTCGTACGCCCGGGCCAGCCCGGAACCTGCCGGGCCGCGTACGAAGATCGAACGATAGTCGGGCGGCGAGACGGGGGCGGACGGCGGCGATGAGATAAACGGCCATTATGGCGGTTCCGCATTGAGGATATGTCCGGCGTATGGAAGAGTTGATCGGGGGACCGTCAGCCGGACGGCACTACTCCCGTAACTCCCTCAAGGGACGACGCTGCCCCGTCCTGCGTGCTCACGCGTGGAACAATGGTAACTATTACGGAATATCAAGAAGCGGAGGCGATCGATCCAAGCAGCGTGCCGCGAGGAGTATCGGCGACAGCATGAACGGCGAAGCGCCGATACGAGGAGATGGACATGATCGGTAGACGCGAGGCGATTGGCTCGACCGGTGGTGTTTCGGCAGTCGGTGCGGCGGCCCCGCCGGTGAAGCGCGCCATCCCTTTGCCGGCTGACCCGATCGCGCCATCCGATCCGCCGTGGAGGGAATGATGAGCGATCCCGGATATCTGGCGGCGGAAATCGACGGGTTCGCCAGGATCGTCGAGGATATCCACGCGATCGCCGGCCGCCACGATCCGGGCCGCCGTGGCGAATTGATCGCGCTGCGCCGGCAACTGGCGGAGCGTATCGCGCGGGTACGGGAACGCGGTCTGCAAGCTTTCACCGATCCGGCGCTCAGCAACGATTTCCGCTCGCGGTTGTCGCAGGTGCTCAACCTGATGGCGTTGCACCAGGCGAAGTGGCCGGCGGTGTCGATCGACAGCGACGAAATTGCCTATCGCACCTCCGCGCAGCAACTGACGGACGCCAACCGCGCCTTCATCGCGTGGACGCGGGCGGCGCTGGCACGGACCGGCTGATATCGGGCAGGGACGGCGAGAAGCTGGGCCACATCGGCGCCGCGACGGCGCGCATCAGCTCAACCGGTCGATCGCGTCGCGGTCGAGCGACCCCGGCACGATCATCAGCGGGATCGGCAGCGTGCCCGCGTCGGTCCCCGCGAAATGGCTGACCAGCGGCCCCGGCGCACCGTTCGCGGCGGCGGCCAGTACAAGGGCGGCGATCTCGGGATGGGCGGCGATCATCTCGCGGATCACCTTGGGGCCTTCGCCCTGGCGCACCGTGATGCTCGGTTTCAACCCCGATTCCTGGATCAGCGTGCCGGCCGCGCCGGTGACCAGACCCTGGGCATGCAGGCGTGCCTCTTCCTCGATCGTCGCCTGTACCCCGCCGAAGGGCGTGAATTCGGTCGGTTCGATCAGCGCGAGGATTTCCACGCCGCCGCCGGTCTTGACCGCGCGCCGCGCGGCGAAACGCAGCGCCACGCTGCTTTCCGGGGTCTCGTCCACCACCACCAGATAGGTGCGCATCCTCGCTTCCCTTCGCACAGTCGTCAGCCGACAAAGTGGCGCGAAGCGACCGCATACGCAAGCGGCGGCCTTGACCCTGCGCGCGGGCGGCGCAAGAGACGTGCTTCCCCAAAGACTCGATAGAACTTCGATCAACAAGGACGTGTCGATGCCGGTCGAAATCAAGATGCCCGCGCTTTCCCCGACGATGGAGGAAGGGACGCTGGCAAAGTGGCTGGTCAAGGAAGGCGACACCGTCAAATCGGGCGACCTGATGGCGGAGATCGAGACCGACAAGGCGACGATGGAATTCGAAGCGGTCGACGAAGGCACGATCGGCAGGATCATGGTGGCCGAGGGCACCGACGGCGTGAAGGTCGGCACCGTGATCGCGACGCTGATCGCGGAAGGCGAAAGCGCGGAGGCCACGCCTGCTTCTTCTGCCCTTCTCCCGGCGGGAGAGGGTGGCGCGCCAGCAGGCGCGTCGGGTGAGGATGACAAACCCGCATCGGCTCCTGCGCCCTCTCCGTCACCCTCACCCCCCGCCGCTGCCGCGGCTCCTCCCTCTCCCGCCGGTAGAGGGGAAGAAGACCGCCTCAAGGCGAGCCCGCTCGCGCGGCGTCTCGCGGCGGAAAAAGGCATCGACCTTGCCACGCTGACCGGCACCGGGCCGAACGGGCGCATCGTCAAGGCCGATCTCGACGGCGCGACCTCCGGTGCGGCGCCCGCCCCCGTCCCGCAACCAGCCGAAGCCACACCGACACCGGCACCCGCGCCGGCCGAAGCCGCCAAGGCCGCCGCGCCGACGCCGCCCGGCGTGCCCGACATCCCGCATGAGGCGACCAAGCTGTCGAACGTGCGCAAGGTCATCGCCCGCCGCCTGACCGAATCGAAGCAGACCGTCCCGCACATCTACCTCACGGTCGATATCCGGCTCGACGCGCTGCTCAAGTTGCGCGGCGATCTCAACAAGGGGCTCGACGCGCGGGGCGTGAAGCTGTCGGTCAACGATCTCCTCATCAAGGCGCTGGCGGTCAGCCTGATCCAGGTGCCGAAGTGCAACGTGATGTTCACGCCGGACCAGCTCGTCAGTTTCAGCCGCGCCGACATTTCGGTCGCGGTGTCGACGCCGACCGGCCTGATCACGCCGATCGTCGCCGGGGCCGACGGCAAGGGCGTCGCGGCGATCTCGACCGAGATGAAGGACCTTGCCGCGCGCGCGCGCGAGGGCAAGCTGAAGCCGGAGGAATATCAGGGCGGCACTGCCTCGCTCAGCAACATGGGCATGTACGGCATCAAGCAGTTCGAAGCGGTGATCAACCCGCCGCAGGGCATGATCATGGCGATCGGCGCGGGCGAGAAGCGGCCCTATGTGATCGACGATGCGCTCGGCGTGGCGACGGTGATGTCGGCGACCGGCAGCTTCGATCACCGCGCGATCGACGGCGCGGACGGTGCGCAACTGATGCAGGCGTTCAAGGCGCTGGTCGAAGCGCCGCTCGCGATGCTGGCCTGACGACTTGGCCGGCACGCCGCCTGACACCGCGCCCGCCATTCGCGCAACGGCGATGGCATGCGATGCCAACCCGTACGGCAAGATGTTCGTCGGCTGGCTGATGGGGCAGATGGCGCTGGCGGCGGGATCGGTCGCATCGCGCCGTTGCGGCGGGCGCGCGCCGGTGGTCGCGGCGGACGCGTTCAGCTTCACCGCGCCGGTCGGCATCGGCGACGAAGTGTCGTTCCACGCCGAGATCGTCGCGACCGGGCGCACCTCGATGACGGTCGCGGTCCACGTCTGGCGCCGCGACCGGCATGGCGAGGGCATGTCGCACGCCGCCGCCGGACGTTTCACCCTGGTTTCCATGGGCGAGGACGATCGTCCCCGGCCTCTCATATGGCCGCTTGCATGAAGGACCGTTCCCGTGGCTGACCAATTCGACCTCGTCATTCTCGGCTCCGGCCCCGGTGGTTATGTCGCCGCGATCCGCGCGAGCCAGCTCGGCCTCAAGACCGCGATCGTCGAGCGCGAGCGGCTGGGGGGCATCTGCCTCAACTGGGGCTGTATCCCGACCAAGGCGCTGCTGCGCACGTCCGAAATCTATCACTATCTGCAACATGCCGCCGATTACGGGCTGAAGGCGGACAATGTCGGGTTCGACCTGACGAAAATAGTCGAGCGCTCGCGCAAGGTCGCGGGGCAGCTCAACGCGGGCGTCAAGGGCCTGATGAAGAAGAACAAGGTGGCGGTGTACGAGGGCGTCGGGGCGCTCACCGCGCCGGGCAAGCTGTCGGTCAAGCAGGGAGACAAGACGACCGAGCTGGAGGCGAAGAACATCATCGTCGCGACCGGCGCGCGGGCGCGCGACCTGCCCTTCGCCAAGGCCGACGGCAAGCGCATCTGGACCTATCGCCACGCGATGGTGCCGGAGGAAATGCCGACCAGGCTGCTGGTCATCGGATCGGGCGCGATCGGCGTGGAATTCGCGAGTTTCTACAACGACATGGGTGCCGACGTCACCGTGGTCGAGATGCTGCCGCGCATCCTGCCCGTCGAGGACGAGGAGATCAGCGCCTTCATGGACAAGGCGCTGACCAGGCAGGGCATCAAGCTGCTCACCGGAACCGGCCTCGAAGCGCTGGACGCGGGCCCCGAGGGTGTAACGGCGAAGATCAAGGGGCCTAAGGATTCAAAGGGGGACGGCAAGGTCACGTCCGAAGAGTTCAGCCACGCCATCGTCGCGATCGGCATCGTGCCAAATACCGAACAGATCGGGCTGGAGGCGCTGGGCTTCGAGACCGAGCGCGGGCACATCAAGACCGACGGCTACGGCGCGACCAACGTCCCCGGCATCTGGGCGATCGGCGACGTGACCGGCGCGCCGTGGCTGGCGCACAAGGCCAGCCATGAGGGCGTCATCGCCGTCGAGAAGATCGCCGGCCTGAACCCGCATCCGATGGACAAGGCCAACATCCCGGGCTGTACCTATTCGCGCCCGCAAGTCGCGTCGGTCGGCATGACCGAGGCGAAGGCGAAGGAAGGGGGGTACGAGCTGAAGGTCGGCAAATTTCCCTTCATCGGCAACGGCAAGGCGATCGCGCTGGGCGAGGCCGAGGGTTTCGTGAAGACGGTGTTCGACGCCAAGACCGGCGAATTGCTCGGCGCGCACATGGTCGGCGCGGAAGTGACCGAACTGATCCAGGGCTATGTCGTCGCGCGCCAGCTCGAGACGACCGAGGCCGACCTGATGGAAACCGTCTTCGCGCACCCGACGCTCAGCGAGATGATGCACGAAAGCGTGCTGGGCGCATACGGGCGGGCGCTGCATATCTAGGGTGGATCGACCGTCGGTTTCGGGAGGTTTGCCCGCATGAACCTTCACCCGGACTCGTTCCGGGGGCCACCGTGCCGCGACCTCGGCGATCACTCCACTATGCGAGTCGAAAGCCGCTTGGTGGACCGGAACGAGTCCGGGGTGACGGAAATTTCGGGGGCAAGGCCCACCAAAAGGGTATCAATGTCGATCCGCCCTGGAATGAAGCCGGCAGCATCCCGCGCCGTCGTCGCTGCGGCGGCGCTGCTGCTGTTCCTCGCGTCCCTCGTCCTCTTCTGGCCGGGCGTGGCGACGTACGACAGTGTCGGGCAGTTCGGGCAGGCGCTGGCGGGTGATTATGACGACTGGCACCCGCCGGTCATGGCGCATGCCTGGGCGGCGCTGCACCGTGCATTCGGCGGCGCGGCGGAGCCGATGCTGGTGCTGCAGATGGCGCTGTACTGGGCGGGGTTCGGGCTGATCGCGACGGCGCTCGCGCAGGAGCGGCAAGTAAGCGCGGCCGGGGCGGTGCTGGCGATCGGGGCGATGCCGCTATTCCTCGGATGGCAGGCGGTGGTGCTCAAGGACACACAGATGCTCGGCGCGGCGCTGGCGGCGTGCGGGCTCGTCGCGTGGTGGCGTTTGCGGGGCAGGCGGGTGCCGAGCTGGGCGGGGGGTGTGGTCGCGCTGCTGCTCGGCTATGCGATCCTGATCCGCGCCAACGCGGTGTTCGCGATGGTGCCGCTGGCGGTGATGCTGTTCGGGCCGCGCACCCGGTGGGCGCGGCTGGCGCTGGTGGTGGTCGGCACCGGCGCGGTGCTGGCGGTGGCGCCGGTCATCAACCACGCGCTGCTCGACGCGACGCCGAGCGGGGTCGAACGTACCGCTGCCCTGTACGATTTGGCAGGGACCGCCGTGCGCACGCCCGACGCGCCGGTCGGCCTTTCCGTCGCGGAGACGCGCGCCGTCGCGGCGCGGCGCTGCGTCAAGCCGCTGTTCTGGGATCCGCTCGGCACGCCGGAGCGATGCGCGCCGGTGATGGGGCGCCTGCGCGCGCTGCCGGTGGGCGAGCTGTACCGCTTGCTGGTCGCGGCGATCGCGCGGCATCCGCTCGCTTACGCCGAACACCGGCTGGCGCATCTCAATTCGACCGAGCGCTGGCTGGTGCCGCTGCACTGGCCGGCCGCCGCGCCGCCGGCGGCAAGCGAGCCCAACATGATCGGGCTTGGCAGTCCGGGTGCGGCGTCGCATTGGTGGCAGGCGGTCGCGACGTGGCTCGCGGAAACGCCATTTGGCTGGCCGATCGCGTGGATCGTGCTGGCGGTCGCGGCGCTGGTCGTCGCGGCGCGTCGCGACCCGAGCGGCGCGCGCGATCTGGCGCTGGCGTTGCTGGTCTCGGCATTGGCGCAGGAGGCGAGCTTCGGTGTGCTCAGCATCGCGTCGGACTTGCGCTATCACCTGTGGGCGATGGTCGCGACCGCGCTCGCGGCGGTGTTGCTCCGTGCCGCGGGGCGGTGGCCGCGCCGCGTCGTGCTGGCGGGCGGAGCCGCGCTGGCGATCGTCACGCTGGCCGGGGTAGCGGCGCGCATCACGCTGCCGCCGCCGCCGCCGTCCTATGCGGCGCAACTGGAATAGGGGTGGCCTAAACGGGTTGCCCGTCCGAGGTGACGACGCGGATCGCTCCGTGCGCGGCGGCGGGCGTGCGTTCGAACGCGCGCCCGCCGGCGTCGGCGGCGACGTGCCTCAGGCGGCCGTCGATCGACGCGCCGGTCTCGATCGCGATCGATTCATATTCGACGTCGCCGGTATCCGCGCGGCGCGCTCGATGACGAGCTACCGCACCGAGACCGACCCTTCGATCGACCCGCCCAGCCGCGCGCTTTGGCCTTTACCGCGCCGTTGATGCGGCGTCAGTGCCTTTGCACGAGGTTGCCGCAAGGGACGTCGCCGTCGACGCGCCCGTCGTTATGCAGATCGGCGGTGGTGGCGATATTGCCGGTGATGACCACATCCGGCCCGATCACCGAGAACATGCCGCCCGAAGCCGGCTGCAACGGCTGCGGTGCCGGGGGCAAGCCGCCGATGTCACCGTCACGCCCGCCGCGCGTAGTGTTGAAGATCGCCATGTCCCGCTCCCGCCCGCACGAATCACTGCCGTTCGTCAGGCCGTGCGTGCCATCAGGGGATTGTCGTTAAGGGCCACCGCAGGAGGAGCACGACCGGCATCGTCGCACGTTGCCCGGCCTTGGGGCTGAAGCGGCGTTGCGGTTGCTTGCGGTGCATGGCCGTGGGCAAGTGACGGCCGGGTGGCACCTCCCCGCGCGCCGTGCGTTCGACTGTCATGGGCCTCGGCATGAGGTTCACGTTCAAAGGAGGAACCCGAATGTTCAAGATCGTAGCCGCCGCAGCCTTGGTCTGCATCAGCGCTGCAAGCATTGCGCCGGCCGAAGCGCGGGTCTGCCGCAACAGCCATGGACGCGTCTTCAAATGCCACAAGGTCGTCGCGCCAAGGATCAACCTGAAGGATCGCCATCCGGTCAAGGTAGAGCGTTGCCGTGGCCATAAGGGGCGCTTCAACAACTGCCGCTAACGCTATCCAAGCCATGGACGGCGGTCGGTTGACCGCCGTCTGCAAACGCCTCTTGCCCCGTTCCGGCTCGCGGTCCATTATCGGCACGAAGTGCGCGAAGACGCCCGGACAAGAGAGCACCGATGCTGCAACGCAGCGGCAGGACGCGTCGTTCGTCTATCCAGACGCGGCGCGCCCGGACCGGCGGTCAACCGGACCCCGCCGCGAAAGGCGCTGCATCGCAGAAGCAGGCCGACTTGAGGGTGGCCAGGGAAAGGAACCGACGGCATGACCGACAAGATCCGCGACACGTTCGACAAGATCGCCGAACCCGCCAAGAAGGCAAGCGAGGCAATGCGCGACGCCGGCAGCAAGATGGCCGAGTCGAGCTCGACCGTCGGCCTCAAGATGCTCGACCAGGCCGAGACCAACACGCGCGAGGCGTTCCAGGCGATGCGGGCCGCAGCGAGCGCAAAGGATTTGTCCGAGGTGATGAAGATCCAGGGCGACTTCATCCGCGAACAGGGCAGTCGCAGCATGGGTCAGGCACGCGAGATCGGCGAGCTGATCATGCAATTCGGGCGCGATGCCGTGGGGACCGTGCGCGGGGAGAAATAGGCGACCGGCAAGCCCGGCGTGGTTGCCTCGCTGCCCGTGACGCCCATGACGAGGCTGACATGCTCGTTCTTGTCACCTTTCGCTTGTTGGACGATCCTCGCCCGCTGATATCGTCGTGGCGTCGGCGCCCCGTGTGACGCGGGCAGGTTCCAGCGTCGCGTCGCCGCCGAGCGTGCGATAGAGGGTTACAAGGTTGGTCGCCCCGGCCAGCCGCGCCGTCACCAGCGATTGCTGCGCCGAATAAAGCGAGCGCTGCGCGTCCAGGCTTTGCAGGAAGGTGTCGATGCCACCGCGATAGCGCGCGTCGGACAGGCGGTAATTGTCGCTTGCCGCGGCGGTCAGCGCGCGTTGCGCGGCGAGCTGGTTGCCGATCGTGCCGCGCCGGGCGAGCGCATCGGACACTTCGCGGAAGGCGGTCTGGATCGCCTTCTCATAGGTCGCGAGCGCGACTTGCTGCTGCGCTTGCGCCTGCGCGACCCCGGCGCGGCCGGCGCCCGAGCGGAAGATCGGATAGCTGACGCCGGGTGCGACCGAGTAGGTGAACGCGCCGCCGGTGAACAGCCCGCTGAGCGATGAACTGGCGAGCCCCGCCAGCGCGGTGAGCGAAATGCGCGGGAACAGCGCCGCCCGCGCCGCGCCGATCTCGGCATTGGTCGCGCGCAGTTCGTATTCGGCCTGCACGACATCGGGGCGGCGCAGCAGCACGCCCGAATCGAGCCCGGCGGGAAGTGCGGCGACGGTCGGCGCGGCTTCCTCGATCGAGGCGGGCAGCAGCGCGGGGTCGACCGGCGCGCCGACCAGCAATTGCAACGCGTTGACGTCCTGCGCCACCGCCGTCGTCTGCGTCGCGAGATCGGATTGCGCGGTTTGCAACACGATCTGCGCCTGGGCGAGATCGGTGCGCGGGGCGATGCCGCCATCGAGCCGCGCCTTGGTCAGCCTGACGCTGCGTTCCGCGCTGGCGGCGGTGTCGCGCGCGATCTGAAGCAGGCTGCGGTCGGCGGCATAGGTCAGCCAAGCGGTGGCGATGTCGCCGACCAGCGTCAGCCGCGTCGCGCGGGCGGCCGCCTCGGTCGCGAAATAGCGGTTCTGCGCCGCCGTGGTCAACGAACGGACGCGGCCGAACAGGTCGATCTCGAACGCGGTGCTACCGATATCGGCGGAGAAGGTATTGGTCCCGGCGGTGCCGCTCCCGCCGGTTCCGGTCGTGCCGGTTCCGGTGCCGCTGGTGCCCGTCCCGTTGTTTGTCGTCCCGCTAGTGCTGGACCGGCGGCGGGTGAAGCCGGCGGTGGCGTCGATCTCGGGCAGCAATTCGGCGCGCTGGATACGATAGGTCGCGCGCGCGACCGCGATGTTCGCTGCGGCGATGCGCAGGTCGCGATTGTTGGCGAGCGCCTGCTCGATAATCTTGCGCAAACGCGGATCGCGGAAGATGTCGCGATACGCCACGCTCGGCAGCGTCGCTTCGCTTTGCCGGAGATACGCGTCGCCGACCGGCCAGCTCGGCGGGACAGGCAAGGCGGGACGGACGTATCCGGGGGCGAGCGAGCAGGCGGAAAGGGCGAGGGCGATGCCCAGGGCGGTCGTCACCCCGGACTTGTTCCGGGGGCCATCGTGCGACAACGGACGGAGGGAGGGACCCCGGAACAAGTCCGGGGTGACGGAAGGGGGAAAGGTCATCGCGTCACTTCCGCCGGCGGCGCGGGCTTCTCATGACGCCGCTTCTTTAATACGTCGCGGGTTCCGCGCCGTACCAGCACGAAGAACAGCGGGATGTAGAAGATCGCCAGGATCGTCGCGGTCAGCATGCCGCCGATCACCGCGGTGCCGATCGCGACGCGGCTGTTCGCGCCGGCGCCGGTGGAGATCGCCAGCGGCAGCACGCCGAAGATGAAGGCGAAGCTGGTCATCAGGATCGGGCGCAGCCGGATGCGCGCCGCCTCCAGCGCGGCGTCGATCACGCGCTTGCCCGCTTTCTCGGCCTGCTCTGCGAATTCGATCATCAGGATCGCGTTCTTGGCGGCGAGACCCATCGTCGTCAGCAGGCCGATCTGGAGATACACGTCGTTCTGCAAGCCCCGCAGCGTCACCGCGAAGATCGCGCCGACCAGCCCGAGCGGAATGACCAGCAGCACCGCGATCGGGATCGTCCAGCTTTCGTAGAGAGCGGCGAGGCACAGGAACACGACCAGCAGCGAAATCGCGTAGAGGTACGGCGCCTGCCCCGACGACAGCCGCTCCTGATAGGACAGGCCGCTCCACGCGACGCCGGTGCCTGGATATTTCGCCGCCAGCGCGGTCATCGTGTCCATCGCCTGGCCCGAGCTCTGCCCCGGCGCGGCCTGCCCCGAAATCTCGTACGACGAGATGCCCGAGAAGCGCGCGAGCGAGGGCGGGGCCTTGCTCCACGAGACGGTCGAGAAGGCGGAGAAGGGTGTCATCGCCCCGGTCGATCCGCGCACATACCATTTCTCGAGATCTTCCGGTGCGGCGCGATAGGGCGCGTCGCCCTGGACATAGACGCGCTTGACCCGGCCGCGATCGTTGAAATCGTTGACGTAGCGGCCGCCCCATGCCGTCGCCAGCGTGGCATCGACATCGGCTTGCGTCAGCCCGAGCGTGCTGAGCTTCTGCGCGTCGAGATCGATCTTGAGCGTCGGCTGGTCGTCGAGATCGGTCGGGCGCACCGCGGCGAGCGTCGGCTGCGCGCGGGCGGCGGCGAGCAGGCCATCGCGCGCCGCCTTGAAGTCGGTTCGGCTGAGGCCGCCGGTGTTGGTCAGCTCCAGCGTGAAGCCGGTCGACTGGCCGAGGCCGCGCACCGCCGAGGGGACGGTCGCGTAGAATTCGACGTCGCGCAGCCCGCCCAGCGCCTTGTTCGCGCGCTGCGTGATGGCATCGGCGCCGTTCTCGCTGCCCTTGCGGTCGGCCCAGTCCTTGAACGCGATGAAGCCGCGCCCGGCATTCTGGCCGCCGGCGGACCCGCCGCCGCCGGCGCCCGCGACGGTGAGGAAGCCGCCGACATTCTTGCTCTCCGGTCCCGTGAAATACCGCTCGATCTGGCGCTGGGCGATACCGGTCTGATTGATCGTCGCGCCGGGCTGAAGATTGTACTGGATCTGCGCGATGCCCTGGTCCTCGGTGGGCAAAAAGCCGGTCGGCAGCCGCACGAACAGGATCGCGAGGATCGCGACGACGCCGGCATAGATCAGCAGGAACAGCCATTTGCGTGTCACCACGCGCGACACCGCGTTGCCGTAGCGATCGACCGTCTTCGCGAAATTGGTGTTGAACCAGTCCTTGGCCGGCTGCGTCCTGCGCGCGACCCAGCCGTCCTGCTTCATGTCCTGCTTGCGCTTGAGCAGCGTCGCGGTCAGCGCCGGGGTCAGCACCAGAGCGACAACGACCGACAGCACCATCGCCGAGACGATGGTGATCGAGAACTGGCGGTAGATGACGCCGGTCGATCCGCCGAAGAACGCCATCGGCAGGAACACCGCCGACAGGACGAGCGCGATCGCGATCAGCGCGACGGTGATCTCCTCCATCGACTGGATCGTCGCGTCGCGCGGCGACATGTCGGGATTTTCCTCCATCAGGCGCTCGACATTCTCGACCACGACGATCGCGTCGTCGACGAGCAGGCCGATCGCCAGCACCAGCCCGAACAGCGTCAGCGTGTTGATGCTGAACCCCGCGAGCGAGAAGATGCCGAACGTGCCGAGCAACACGACCGGCACTGCGATCGTCGGAATGAGCGTCGCGCGCCAGTTCTGCAGGAACACGAACATCACGATCACGACGAGGACGATCGCCTCGATCAGCGTCTTCTCGACCTCGTCCACCGACAGCTTGATGAAGGCGGTCGCATCCTGCGGGAAGCTGTAGGTGTAGCCGGGGGGGAAGTTCTTCGACGCGCGCTTGATCTCGGCCTTGACCAGTTCGGCGGTGCCGAGCGCGTCGGCACCCGGCGCCAGGCTGATCGCGATACCCGCGCCCGGGTGGCCGTTGACCCGGCTGACCGTATTGTAGTTCTCCGAGCCGAGTTCGATCCGCCCGACGTCCGACAGCCGTACGGTCGAACCGTCTGGCTGGGTCTTGAGCACGATGTCGCGGAACTGTCCGGGCGTCGACAGGCGGGATTGCGCGGTGACGGTGGCATCGAGCACCTGTCGCGGCGCATTGGGCGTGCCGCCGATCTCGCCCGCCGCGACCTCGGTATTCTGCGCGGTGATCGCGGTGACGATGTCGCCGGGGATGAGGCTGTAGCTGGCCAGCTTGTGGGGATCGAGCCAGATGCGCATCGCATATTGCGCGCCGAACACGTTGATGTCGCCGACGCCCTTGATGCGGCCGATCGAATCCTGAAGGTTCGACACGAGATAGTCCGACACGTCCTGGTTGGTCGTGCGGTCGCTGGTGTCGGCGATGGCGGCGACCATCAGGAAATCGGGATTGGACTTGGTGACGGTCAGGCCCTGCTGCTGCACCTGCGCCGGCAGGCGCGACACTGCTTGCTGTACCTTGTTCTGCACCTGCACCTGCGCGATGTCGGGGTCGGTGCCCTTCTGGAACGTGGCGGAGATCGACACTTGCCCGCGCGACGACGAGCTGGTGCTGAAATAGAGCAGCCCGTCGATGCCGGTGAGCTGCTGCTCGATCACTTGCGCGACCGAGGTTTCCAGCGCGTCGGCCGACGCCCCGGGATAGGTCGCGCGGATGTTGACTTGCGGCGGCGCGATGTCGGGAAACTGCTCGACCGGCAGCGTGTAGATCGCCCCCACGCCCGACAGCATGATGATGATCGCGATGACCCAGGCGAAGATCGGCCGGTCGATGAAGATGCGCGAGATCACCGGGCGTTCAGCGCGTCTTGTCGGCGGCGGCTGTGCCGGCGCCGGGCGACCGTATCTTCTGCGGCGTGTTGGCGTCGACGGGCTTGACCGTCGCGTCCGGCTTCACCTTGCCGACGCCTTGCGTGATGATCCTGTCGCCCCGGTCGAGGCCGCCGGTCACGACCCAGTCTGTGCCGAGCGTGCGGGTCGCGGTGATCTGCTTCGACACGGCCTTGCTGCCGCCCTTGCCATCGGGCGCGACGATGAACACCGTGGCGTTACCCTTGGCGTCGCGTGACACCGCTTGCTGCGGCACGAGGAAGGCGTTGGTGTCGACCGATTGCGCGAAGCGCGCGCGTACGAACATGCCGGGCAGCAGCAGCCCCTGCGGATTGGGGAAGCGCGCGCGCAGCGTCACCGTGCCGGTCGCGGCGTCGACCATCGCCTCGGAAAATTCGACGTCGCCGACCATGCCGTAATCGGTGCCGTCCTCCAGCTTCAGCCGCACCTCGGCGCGCGCCGCGACCGACCCGCCCGCGGCGAGCGCGCGGCGCAGGCGCAACAGATCGGCGCTGGCCTGCTGAATGTCGACATAGATCGGGTCGAGCCGCTGGATCGTCGCCAGCGGATCGGCCTGGCTCGCCGTGACGAGCGCCCCTTCGGTGAACAGCGAGCGCCCGATCCGCCCGGTGATCGGCGCGGGCACGGTGGTGAAGCGCAGGTTGATCCGCGCGGTGTCTAGCGCGGCCTTGTTCTGCGCGACCGAGGCGGTGGCCTGGCGCGCGGTCGCGGCGGCATCGGTGTAATCCTGCCTGGCGACGGCTTCCATGTCGGCGAGCGGCTTGTAGCGCTCGGCCTTGATCCTGGTCGCCTCGGCATTGGCGGCGGCGCTGGCGAGATTGGCCTGCGCCTGCGCGGTCGAGGCGCGGTAGAGGCTCGGGTCGATCTGATAGAGCGGCTGGCCCTTGCGGACGAGCGACCCTTCGGTGAAGAAGCGGTGGCGGATCAGGCCGGAGACCTGCGGGCGAACGTCGGAGGTCTGATAGGCGGCGGTGCGGCCGGCCAGTTCGGTGACGATCGGCACGCTGTTCGGTTGCGCGACGATGAAGCCGACCTCGGGCGGGCCCTTGTCGCCGCCGCGCCCGCTCTTGCTGCTGGTCGAGGAGCCGCAGCCGCCGACGACGATCGCCACGAGGCCGAGCGCCAGCACCGTGCGCCGGGAAAGTAACCGAACCGTCATCTAGTCCACCGCTCCGAAATCCGTTCGCGCACGGTGGATACCCTACGCAATCGTCGCCCAACGCCGCCCTGTTAGAGATTGTTCCGGCCCCGCATCAACTGTCCCGTAGCGGCCCTATCGCGGTGCGGCATGCGCCGCCGCGTGACGGGGCGATGTGACGGGGCGATCAGCGCAATTTCGCGATCGTCAGGCTGTCGGCCTTGGCGCGGTCCCGGGTCGATTCCTCGCTGCGCTTGAGCGCCCTGGCGAGCGCCTTCAGCGCCATGCCCTTCTTCGCCAGCGTGTGCAGTTTCTGGATCTCGTCCGTCGTCCAGGGCTGGCGATGGCGCTCGAATCGATCTTCGCTCATGGCAACGGCGGTAACCGATCCGTCGCCGCTGCGCCATTGCCCGAACGGCCCGGGCGGGTTAGGCGCAGGTGTAAAGGAGACCGGCATGATCGCCGAGATGGACTTTGGGCTTGGCGAGACGGCGGAGATGATCCGTGGGACGACGCGTCGTTT
>CAXTJX010000057.1:0-16548 GCA_964244765.1 uncultured Sphingomonas sp.
GCCGGCATGCCGGGCTCCGGTGCGACAACCGCGGCCTCCAACCTCGCCTTCGCCTACGCCTCCGCCGAGAAGCGCGTGCTGCTGATCGACGCCAACTTCCGCCGCCCGGCCCTGCACCGGGTCGGCCTCGATGTCGAGCAGGCAGCGGCCGCTGTTGGCCAGTTGCAGGCAGCGGGTGGTCGCATCGGCGCGGCGCACCTCGATCCCGACCGCGCCCTGCGCCGGGGCGGGGAGCATCACGTCGATCGGAATCGCGACGCCGATATCGGGGCGCCCCAGCCGTTGGAGCCCCGCCGCGGCGAGCAGCGTCGCGTCGGCCTCGCCCGCCGCCAGCTTGCTCAGCCGCGTGTCGACGTTGCCGCGGAATCCGACGATCTTCAGGTCAGGGCGCAGCCGCAGCAATTGCGCGGCGCGCCTTGGCGAGCTGGTGCCGACCGTCGCGCCTTGCGGCAGTTCCGCGACCGACGCCGCGCCGATGATGCGGTCGCGCACGTCGGCGCGCGGCAGCATCGCGGCGATGCTGATCGCCGCGGGGCGGATCGTCTCGACGTCCTTCATCGAATGTACCGCGCAGTCGATCTCCTCGCCGAGCAGCGCGCGGTCGAGTTCCTTGGTCCACAGCGCCTTGCCGCCGATCTCCGCCAGCGGGCGATCCTGCACCGTGTCGCCGGTGGTCTTGATCACGACGATTTCGACGTCGACGCCATGCGCCGCGATCAACCCGTCGCGCACCATCCCCGCCTGGACGAGCGCCAGCGGCGACCCCCGCGTACCCAACCGAATCAATGTCACGCCATCTCCCTCGCGGGGATGGTCCGTACCATTGGCGGCAGGTTGAATTCGAGCGTTTCTTCGGTGCCGTCGAGTTCCGACACGCTGACCTCGCGCCATTGCCCGAGCGCTGCGATGACGTCGTCGATCAGATCGCCCGGCGCCGATGCCCCGGCGGTGATGCCGATCGTCGTCACACCGTCGAGCCATGCCGGATCGATTCCGTCGCCGTCATCCACCAGATAGCTCGGCATGCCCATCTCCGCGCCGATCTCGCGCAAGCGGTTGGAGTTGGAGCTGTTCGCAGCACCCACCACGATCACCGCGTCGCTGACCCGCGCCAGGTCGCGCACCGCATTCTGGCGGTTCTGCGTCGCGTAGCAGATGTCCGACACTTCCGGCCCGACCACGTCGGCGAATCGCGCGGTCAAGGCCGCGATGATCCCGTGCGTGTCATCGACGCTGAGCGTTGTCTGGGTGACATAGGCTATGGCCGTGTCGGTCGGCAGCGCCAGTGTGGCGACGTCGGCGGCGGTCGAAACGAGATGGATCGGCGAATCGACCTGGCCCAACGTGCCCTCTACCTCGGCATGCCCGGCATGACCGATCAGCACGATCGTCCGTCCCGATCTGGCATAGCGCCGTGCCTGGATATGGACCTTGGCAACCAGCGGACAGGTTGCGTCGATCACCGGCAGCCCGCGCGCCGCCGCTTCGGCCTCTACCGAGCGCGGCACGCCGTGCGCGCTGAAGATGGTGACCGCGCCGTCGGGCACCTCGGATAATTCCTGAACGAAGACGGCGCCCTTCGCGCGCAGCCGGTCGACGACGTGGCGGTTGTGGACGATCTCGTGGCGGACATAGACCGGCGCGTCGTCCGCCTCCAGCGCGCGCTCGACGATCTCGATCGCGCGCCGCACCCCCGCGCAAAATCCGCGCGGCTTGGCGAGGACGACGTGCAATTCCCGACGCGGCATCGACCCTCCCTCTCACGGCTATCTGCACCGTTTCTACACTATGCTTATCGAGCAAAAATGGCGGAGTCGAACAAGAAGTGTCCAATCGGTCTGACACATTTTGGTATCGGTAAGGCATGGATTAACGCGACGATTGGCGATATCGCGTTGCCGTGGTCAGTCTTCACGCCTTCGCCAATCCGGTGCGTTTCCTCAAAATCGCCCGCCCGCTGACCCCGGCTTTGTTCTGGGCGGGGGTCGCGCTGATCGCGTTCGGGGCATGGGCGGGGCTGACGCAATCGCCGGCCGACTACCTCCAGGGTGAGACCGTCCGCATCATCTATATCCATGTGCCGACCGCGTGGCTCGGGATGGGCGGGTGGAGCGGGGTGGCGTTGTCGTCGATCGCCTATCTGGTCTGGCGCCATCCGCTGGCCCAGGTCGCGGCGCG
The DNA here is from genome assembly GCA_964244765.1 of uncultured Sphingomonas sp. Classification (GTDB taxonomy): domain Bacteria; phylum Pseudomonadota; class Alphaproteobacteria; order Sphingomonadales; family Sphingomonadaceae; genus Sphingomonas. Next base: position 2,179 of record CAXTJX010000057.1, read on the forward strand.
CGCGATCGCACTGCCCGGCGCGCTGTTCGCGTTCCTGTGCCTCGCCACGGGCTCGATCTGGGGGCGACCGACCTGGGGGACATGGTGGCAATGGGACGGGCGATTGACCAGCATGCTGCTGCTGTTCTTCGTCTATCTCGGCTATATGGCGCTGGCCCGCGCCGATGCCGATCGCGGCGGCGACGGGCGGATCCCGGCGATCTACGGCGTTGCCGGGTCGGTATTGCTGCCGATCATCCATTATTCGGTGGTGTGGTGGAACACGCTGCATCAGGGCCAAAGCATTGGGCTGACCAGCTCGACCATCGCGCCGTCGATCCTGTGGCCGTTATGGTTCACGCTCGGCGGGTTTACATTTTTCTTCGCCGGCATCGTGCTGATGCGGATGCGGACGATCCTCGCCACGACCAAGGCCGAGGCGCGGATGCGCCGTATGTCCGCCGAGGTGCCGGCATGAACGGCTGGCCGTTCGTGATCGCGGCCTATGCCGTGACGCTGATCGCCAGCACCGTGATCGCGGTGTGGAGCTGGCTCGCGATGCGCGCGGCGGAGAACAAACTGCCGTGAAGCCCAAGAATCAGCGGCTCGCTCTCGCCGCGCTCGCCATCGTCGCGGTGATCGCCGCTGGACTGCTCGCATTGTCGGGGCTGAAGGATCAGGCGGCGTTCTTCTACGCGCCGTCCGATGTGAAGAAGGACGGCCTGCCGCTGGGCAAGGCGGTGCGGCTCGGCGGGATGGTGGTCGATAAATCGATCAAGCGCGCGCCTGACGGGATCACGATGCATTTCGTCGTGACCGATGGTCGGGCGACCACGCCCGTCACCTTCAGCGGGATCGCGCCGGACCTGTTCCGCGAAAAATCGGGCGTGGTCGCGGAGGGGCAGTTCCAGGCCGACGGCAGCTTCCTCGCGACCAATTTGCTGGCGAAGCATGACGAAAAATACATGCCGCCAGAGCTTGCCGGCAAGATGCACGAGACCAAGAGTTTGAAACCGTGATTGCCGAAGCGGGGCTCGCCGCTCTGTGGTTGGCCGCCGCGCTGGCTGCGCTGCAATTGGCGATGGCGATGATCGGTATCGTCCGGCAGCGCGACGATTTGATGGCGGCGACGCGCCCGGTCGCGTTCGTGCAGGGGCTGCTCGCGCTGGTTGCGATGGGCTGCCTGATCGCGGTGTTCCTGCAGTCCGACATGTCGGTGCTGCTCGTCGCCACCAATAGCCATTCGGCCACGCCGTGGCTCTACAAATTCGCCGGCGCCTGGGGCAATCACGAGGGCTCGATGTTGCTCTGGGTGACGATCCTTGGCTTGGCGGGCGGCGCGGTGTCTTGGCTCGAGCGGCGGTTGCCGGTGGCGACGCTGACCGCGACCTTGGGCGCACAGGCGGCGATCGCGCTCGGCTTCTACGCCTTTCTGCTGTTCGCCTCCAACCCGTTCGCGCGGCTCGATCCGGCCGCGCCCGAGGGCAAAAGCCTCAACCCGTTGCTTCAAGACCCTGGCTTGGCGTTCCATCCGCCGACACTGTATATCGGCTATGTCGGGCTGTCGGTCGCGTTCAGCTTCGCGGTCGGGGCATTGGTGACGCGCGATGTCGGCCCGGCGTTCGCCCGCGCGATGCGGCCGTGGGTGCTGGGCGCGTGGATCTTCCTGACGCTTGGTATTACCGCGGGCTCGTATTGGGCCTATTACGAGCTGGGCTGGGGCGGCTGGTGGTTCTGGGATCCGGTCGAGAATGCCAGCCTCATGCCGTGGCTTGCGGCGACGGCGTTGCTTCATTCGGTCACCGTGCTGGCAACGCGTGACGGCCTGCGCGCGTGGACCGTGATGCTCGCGGTTGTCGCCTTCTCGATGTCGATGATCGGCACGTTCCTCGTCCGCTCGGGCATCCTGACCAGCGTGCACGCCTTCGCGGTCGATCCGACGCGGGGCGGGTTCATCCTGGCTTTGCTGGCGATCTATATCGGCGGCGCGCTCATCCTGTTCGGCGCGCGTGTCGGCACGGTGCGCGCGGGGAACACATTCGACCCGCTCAGCCGCGAAGGCTTGCTGGTCGCCAACAACCTGTTGCTGACGGTGATCCTCGCGCTCGTGCTGATCGGCACGCTCTACCCGATCGTCGCCGCCGGGTTCGGCGTCCAGCTGTCGGTCGGGCCGCCTTTCTTCAACAAGGCGGCGGGGCCGATTACGCTGATCCTGGTCGCGGCGATGGCGGCGGGACCGTTGCTGCGCTGGCGACGCGACGACGGCAAAGCAGTGCTGCGGCGGCTGGCCATACCGGGAGGTATTGCCGCGCTGACATTGCTGGCGGTCGTCGCGTTCGGCGGCGGCGTGCATATCCTGTCGCTGCTCGGCCTGGCGCTGGCGGCGGGGCTGGCGGCGGCAAGCGTCGCGCCGTTGTGGAAGCGCAACCTGCGCCGCACGCCGCTGTTCACGTACGGCATGGTCGTGGCGCATTTCGGCATCGCGGTCAGCCTGGCGGGCATGGCAAGCGACAGCGCGTTCACTCAGGAGACCTTGGTCGCGGCGAAGGTCGGCGTGCCGTACGGCATCGGTCCCTACACCGTGAGGCTCGACGGCATCGAGCCGCGCGTCGGGTCGAACTGGTCGGCGCTCGAGGCGAAATTGAGCGCACGACGCGGCACTGGCGCGCCGCTGATCCTGCACCCGCAATCGCGCTATTTTGCCGAGCCGGTGACGGTGACCAGCGAATCGGCGATCGCGACTCGGCTCGATGGCCAGCTCTACACCGTGCTTGGCCAGCAGGATGAGCAGGGGCGGTGGCAGTTGCGACTGTGGTGGAAACCGTTCGTGACGTTGATCTGGCTCGGCGGCGCCCTGGTGGCGCTGGGGGGCGCATTGTCGTTGCTCGGGCGGCTCGGCCGCGAGCGCAGCGCCCGGCGGCGGGAGGAGAAACCGGCATGAAACGCCTGCTGCTCTGGGCACCTTTGCTGGCCTTCGCGGCGATCATCGGGATCGTCGCGGCAGGCTTGATCAAGCCCGCCGATCGCGACGTGAAGTCGGCGTTGGTGGGCAAGCCATTGCCCGATTTCACGCTGCCGCCGATGCTGGCGACCAAGCCGGCCGTTGCCAGCGCGACGTTCCGCCGGGGCCAGCCGCGCCTGATCAACGTCTTCGCCAGCTGGTGTGTGCCGTGCATCGCGGAGGCGCAGCAATTGCTCCGGCTGAAGGCGGCGGGCGTCCGCATCGATGGCATTGCGATCCGTGACACGGGGCCCGCGATACAAGAGTTCCTGATGCAGAATGGCGACCCGTACGAAGCGATCGGCAGCGATCCCGAATCGCGCGTCCAGCTGTCGCTCGGCTCGTCGGGCGTGCCCGAAAGCTTCGTGATCGACGGCGCAGGCAAGATCGTCCTGCAACATATCGGCGAGATTCGCGCCGACGACGTGCCGGCGATCCTCGACGCGATCAGGAGCGCGCGGTGAGGCGCTGGCTCGCCCTGCTCGCGCTGATCATGGCAGGCCCTGCGCTCGCCGACAGCAATCTGCCGCCGGCGCGTTACGCCAACGTGCAGCTCGCCGACCCCGCGAAGGAAGCGCAGGCGCGCGCGCTGATGGCGGAATTGCGCTGCCTGGTGTGCCAGGGCCAGGCGATCATCGACAGCAATGCCGAAATGGCCGGCGACATGCGCTCGCTGGTCCGCACCCGGATCGAAGCCGGGGAAAGCCCCGACAGCATCCGCGCCTGGCTGATCAAAAGCTATGGCGACTACGTCACCTACGATCCGCCATGGAGCGCGGTCACCGCGCCGTTATGGATCGCGCCGATCGTACTGCTGTTGATCGGCGTTTTGATCGCGCGGCGCAGCCTGAAGCGGCGGCGGCGCTGATGGGCTGGGTGTTGCTCTTCCTCCTCGGCTGCGCGGCCATGGCGGTGCTGTGGCGCGCCGGATTGGCGCGCGGTCTCTGGATGTTCGTCGTTTCGGCGTTGCTGCTGGGGGCGGCGGGCTATGCCAGCCAGCAGCGGGCGACGCTTCCCGGTTCTCCCGTCGAAGCTCATTCGAAGCCGCTCGACGTCGAAGACGGCATGGTCGCCTTCCGCGCGGCGATCATGCCGGGGAAACCGGGCGACGATCGCATCCTGGCCGCGGCCGACGATCGATTGCGGGCGGGCGATGCCCAGGCGGCCGCGCAGGTGATGCTCGATGCGATCGCGCGCGATCCCGGTGACGCAACGTTGTGGACCGGCCTTGGCAGTGCGCTCGTTGCGCATGATGGCGGGCGGCCGTCCCCGACCGCCTTGTTGGCGTTTCGCCGCGCGATGGCGCTCGCGCCCAACCAACCGGGACCGCCGTTCTTTCTCGGCTTGGCTCATGCCCAGGCCGGTGATCTTGCGGCGGCCAAGCTCGCTTGGCTGCGCGCGCTGGACCTGACCCCGCAAGACGCACCCTGGCGTGTCGATATCGCCGAGCAATTGGCGATGATCGATCAGTTTCAGGCGATGAGCGCCGCCGGGGCAGCGCCGCCCAAGCCCTAGCCGGACTTCCAAACTTCACAAACTTGACGGGGCCGTGCCTTGATTCACACCCGAATTCAGCAACTTGGTAAAACCGGCTCAAGACGTCATCGGTGGCAAACCAAATCCAACAATGCAAGCGTCAATGATGCGCCGCCTGACCGAAAGGCCCGTTGAGCCGCACGATCGTCAGGTTGAGAAACGACGCGAAGCTGACCCATAGCAGATAAGGCACGATCAGCAGGCTGGCGAAATGCGAAATCGGCCAAAGTCCCACGACCAAAGCGACCAGCGAGGCCCACAGGAACACGACCTCTACCAGCGCCCAGTCCGGCCGCCGCGCGCGGAAAAAGAGCGGGCTCCACAGCGCGTGGAACAGCGCGTTGGTCGCGAAGAGAATGACCACGCTGGTGCGCGCGGCGGAATCGGGCGCGGCGTTCCAGGCGATCACCGCCGACCATGCGGCGAGGCCGAGGATGATCGTCCAGGCCGGACCGAACAGCCAGTCCGGCGGCTGCCATGCGGGTTTATTCAGGTCGCGATACCAAGGGCCGATCGGTGTCATTAGCCCGCCAATCACGCCGAGAAAGATGGCGACGCCGCCGGCGATAATGATCGGTGTCCACATCGTAGCGAATGTCCATCTTGTAGAGTGTCCAGCGCGTGTTACAGCGTGTGGGTGCGCGTGTCGTTCCCCTTCTCCGCGATCGTCGGCCAGGATGAGATGAAGCTGGCGCTGCTGGTCGCGGCGGTCGATGCGCGGATCGGCGGGGTGATGGTGTTCGGCGACCGCGGGACGGGCAAATCGACCGCGGTGCGCGCGCTCGCCGCGTTGCTGCCGCCGATCGCCGCGGAGCATGCGGGCTATCAGGACGGGACGCCGCGCAAGGGCAAGGTCACGGTGCCGTTCGTCGACTTGCCGCTCGGCGCAACAGAGGATCGCGTAGTCGGCGCGCTCGATCTGGAACGCGCGCTGGGCGCTGGCGTCAAGGCGTTCGAGCCGGGGCTCCTCGCGCGGGCGAATGGCGGGTTCCTGTATATCGACGAGGTCAATCTGCTCGAGGATCATATCGTCGATCTTCTGCTCGATGTGGCGGCGTCGGGCGAGAATGTCGTCGAACGCGAAGGGTTGAGCGTCCGGCATCCGGCGCGGTTCGTGCTGGTCGGCAGCGGTAATCCGGAAGAGGGCGAACTGCGCCCGCAATTGCTCGACCGGTTCGGGCTGTCGGTCGAGGTGCGGACGCCGCAGGACGTCAAGCAGCGCGTCGAGATATTGCGGCGCTGCGACGCGTTCGAACGCGAACCGGAGGCATTCGCCGACACGTGGATGCGGGCGGAGCGCAAGACGTTGAAACGGATCGCGCGGGGGCGGGATGCGCTTGCGGCGATGACCGTGCCCGACGCGGTACTGGAGTTCGCGTCGCGACTGTGCGTCGCGGTCGGCGCGGACGGGTTGCGCGGCGAATTGACGCTGATGCGCGCGGGCCGGGCGCTCGCGGCGCTGGACGGAGCGGCAGTGGTCGCCATCGAGCACATCAAGACGGTCGCGCCGATGGCGTTGCGCCACCGCCTGCGCCGCAACGTGCTCGACGAGACCGGATCGACCGTCCGGATCGAGCGCGCGCTGGAGGATCTGGCCCAGAAAGACTTGGCGGCGTGAGTGCCGCGGGCGAGGCGTTGCCCGATCCGTTCGAGGATGCGTTGATCGCGGCGCGATTGTGCGCGATCGATCCGCGGCTTGGCGGCATGGTGCTGCGTGGTGGCGGCGAGGGCCGCGATGCGGTGATCGCCGAACTTCGCGCCGGATTGCCCGAAGACGCGCCGCTGCGGCGGGTGCCGTCGCATATCGACGACGAGCGGCTGCTGGGCGGGATCGATCTGACCGCGACGTTGGCCAAGGGCATGGCGGTGTCGCGGATCGGGTTACTTGCCGAGGCCGATGGCGGTGTCGTGGTCGTGCCGATGGCGGAGCGGGTGTCTGACGCGGTAGCGGGGCGGATCGCGGGGGTGATCGACGCGGGCGAGGTCGTGGTCGAGCGCGACGGGGTGGCGTTGCGAAGTGAGGCACGGTTCACGTTGTTGGCGCTGGATGATGGGATCGAACCGGACGAGCGCATACCCGCGGCGCTGGCCGAGCGAGTGGCGTTCTGGGTGGACCTTTCTCATTCCTCCCCGGGACGGGGAGAGGGACCACTCGCCAAAGGTGGGTGGTGGAGGGGGCGGGCCACAGGCGGATCGCTCGCGGCCCGCCCCCTCCACCACCAGCCTGCGGCTGGCGGTCCCCCTCCCCGTGCCGGGGAGGAGTTCTTGTCCGCGCTCGCCGCAACCGCTGCGGCGCTCGGCATCGACTCGGCCCGCGCGCCGCTGTTTGCATTACGAGCCGCACGCGCCGCTGCCCGACTGGCCGGACGCGAAGCAATTGCCGACGACGATGTAACGCTCGCCGCCCGGCTGGTGCTCGCACCGCGCGCAACGCGAATGCCGGTGCAAGCCGACGATTCGACCGCCGAACCACCTCCGCCCCCGCCAGACAATGATGGCGGCGAACAGGAAAGCGGCGAACCCGCAGCGCTCGAAGACGTGGTCCTCGCCGCCGCTCTCGCATCGCTCCCCAAGGATGTTCTCGCCCGGATCGCCGCCGGGGGCGACCGCCGTGCCCAGACCCGCGCGCACGGCGCGGGCGAGCGGCGCAAGTCACCGACGCGCGGTCGCCCGATGAGCGCGCGCGCAGGGATGCCCGGCGGCGGGCGGCGGTTGAGCCTGATCGATACATTGCGCGCCGCCGCCCCGTGGCAGCGCGTGCGGGGCCGCGAGGATCGCATCCTCGTCCGCCGCGACGACCTCCGCATCCGCCGGTTCGAGACCCGTGCCGAGGCGGTGACGATCTTTGCGGTCGATGCCTCGGGATCGTCGGCGCTAGCGCGGCTGGCGGAGGCGAAGGGGGCGGTCGAGCTGTTGCTGGCCGAAGCTTACGTCAAGCGCGCGCAGGTCGCCTTGGTGGCGTTCCGCGGCACCAGCGCCGAATTGCTGTTGCCGCCCACACGGTCGCTGGCGCGGGCGCGGCGGTCGTTGGCCGAGCTGCCGGGCGGGGGCGGCACGCCGTTGGCGGCGGGACTCAACGCCGCGCGCGAACTGGCCGAGGCTGCGAAGGCGCGCGGGCGGACGCCGTTCGTCGTCGTGCTAACCGACGGTCGCGCCAACATCGCCATGGACGGCAGCGCGGTGCGTGCCGCCGCGACGGCCGACGCCGAAGCCGCTGCCAGGGCGATCGGCGCGGCGGGGATTGCCGCCGCGTTCGTCGATATGTCCGCCAAGCCGCGTCCCGAGGGTGCGGCGCTCGCGGCGGCGATGCGTGCGCGCTACCTGCCGCTGCCGCGCGCCGACGCGGCCGCGATGCACGCGGCGGTCAGCGCGGCGCAACCCGGATGAGCGCGGTACGTTGGGACGTCGACGGGCGCGACTGGCCCAACCGCGCGCATAGCCGGTTCGTCGATACCGGGCGGATGCGCTGGCACGTTCAGATCATGGGTGAGGGTCCGGTGCTGTTGCTGCTCCACGGCACCGGCGCGGCGACGCATAGCTGGCGCGATCTGGCACCGCTGCTGGCGGAGCATTTCACCGTCGTCGCGCCCGACCTGCCCGGGCACGGCTTCACCACCGGGCGGCCCGCCGGCGGGCTGTCGATGCCCGCAATGGCACGCGCGGTCGGCGATCTGCTCGCCGCGCTGGAGCTGAAGCCGCACATCATCCTCGGCCATTCGGCGGGCGCGGCGATCGCGCTCCGCATGGTGCTCGATGGGCTGGCCGATCCCATTGCGATCGTCGGCCTCGACGCCGCAATCCTCCCCTTTCCCGGCCTCGGCGCGAAGCTGTTCCCGACGCTGGCGCGGCTGTTGTTCGTCAACCCGTTCGCGCCGCATTTCTTCGCACGGCTTGGCCGGACGCCGGGCGAGACCGCGCGGTTCCTGGTACGCAGCACGGGGTCGCACATCGATGCCGCTGGCGTGCGGTTCTACGAGCGGCTGTTCTCGACGTCGGCGCATTGCGATGGTGCGATCACGATGATGGCGGACTGGGATCTCGACTCGCTCAAACGCGACCTGCCGCGCGTCCGGACGCGGTTGCTGCTCGTACATGGCGACAAGGACGCGGCGATCCCGCTGTCGGCGGTGCAGGAGGCGGCGACGATGGTGGAGGGCGCGAAGGTGGTGCCGCTGGCTGGACTCGGCCATCTGGCGCACGAGGAAAAGCCGGAGGACGTCGCGGCAATCATCCGCGATTTTGTGGGAGACGGGAAATGAGCGGCGGTTATTTCAGCCTCTTGGACATGGCAATCGTCGGCGTCCCGGTAGTCTCGTTCTGCATCTGGCAGCTCATCTCGATCAATCGCGAGATCGCCAAGGACAAGAAGTCGAAGGACGGAGAGTAGGGGACGTTACCATCTGCTCCCCTCCCTGAAAGGAAGGGCTGGGGTTGGGCGCACGCGTCTGCGCGCTCAAAGACTCACGAGCGACACAGCCAAAAGCGTCGGGCGAGGAATCGAGCCTCGCCCGATGCTACCCCACCCCTAGGCCGTATCGACATTCGAGTTTCGACAGGTTCGAGAACGGGTTTCCTTCCGCCATAACCGTCACCCCGGACTTGTTCCGGGGTCCATCAGGCGGCTTTTGGCGAGAAGAGTGATTTGATCGTGGCGATCGCGGCACGTTGGACCCCGGAACAAGTCCGGGGTGACGGGGAATCGAGGATAAGACGAACCAACAAAAATGAATGTCGATCCGACCTAACCCCTCCCTTTCCGGGAGAGAAATTGGCTTTGCTCACCAGAACGCGCGGGGCATGCGGTACGGCAGCATCGACTGCACGATGGGCGAGCGGAATCGTCCCAGCGACAGGCTTTCGTGGACGGCATGGCAATCCTCGCCAAACAGCCGGGTCGCCAATGCCGAGCGTGCGTAGAACGGCGCGTCGATCCATGTTTTCAGCACGCGCGGCTCGTACCCCGCATCTGCGCGGGTCGCGCGGTTGACCAGCCAGCCGGTGCGCGGGAGGTTCGCCGCGGGCGGCTGGACGACATCGTGCCAGCGGCCCTGGCGATCGAACTTGAGCGCCAAGTCGAACGGCGTGCCGTCGCGGCGGCGCCCTTCGTACAACACGGCGACGTCACGCTTCAGGTGCGCGCGCGACCAGTGCCAATCGTCGAATCCCGCCTCCAGCGGCTCGTCGCCGAAGTTCGAATCGAAATAGCCGGGCCCACTCCAACGCATGTCGGGGTGCGTCATCTCGACCTCGACGCGCGCGCGTGGCGCGACCGGATGCCAGCGGTGCTTCCCCTCGGGATCGAGCGCGAAGGCGGTGGTGCCGATCATTTCGGGGGTGACTCGGACCTTGCCGCGTACCTTGTAGGGCAAAGGTGCGGAAATCTCCGCAATGTCGATTACCAGGCTGTCGCCGTCCCAGCTCATCCCGCTCGGACCGACGACGAAATGGTCGGCGCCGCGATGGAGGCGGTGCTGCGGACGCTCGGTCATCGCCCAGGCGGATCCCCGCGGGCCGGTCAGCGCGACGTTGATCGCGCAATGGTTTTCGGGCCGCCCGCGCCCGCTAAGCTTGTAATAAGGTGAGAACACGCTGCCGATGAAGGCGATGATGGTTAGCCCGTAGCGGCCGTCGTCGCTGGTCGCGTCGACATACCACCAGGCATAGCCGTTCGGCTGTACCACGACGTCGAAGCGCGGTCCCTGAGCAGGCATCCGACGGCTAGCCGGCCGGAAAGCGCCGCCATCGGGACGCCCGCGCCCGGGTGCGTGCTGCCGCCCGCGCAATAGAGCCCAGGGATCCGCGTCCGGCTGCCCTGGCGCCGGAAGGACGCCGCCCACCCGTGCGAGGCCGGTCCATAAAGGGCTCCACCCGTCGACGGAAACAGGCGTGCGAAGTCGCTCGGCGTGGTCAGCACCGTCGAACTCCCCAGATCGAGCGAAAGTCCCGCCCGCGAAACCGTGGCCAGCATAGCCGTCGTGCATGTCTCGATCTCCACAGGTGTAAGGGGGGCGACGTCGCCGGTGGCGGGCGCGTTGACGATGATCTGGACGCGCTCGCGACCAGTGGGTTGAGGACCGGTATCGCAGCGATCCTGTGCGCAGACATAGACGCTGGGGGTATTGGCTAGCCGGCCCGCCGCGAGCGCCGCAAATTCCGCCGGATAGTCGTCGGAGAAGAATACGTTGTGGCGCGACAGCGGGAAGCCGGTCGCGCTGGCGTTGCCTGTCCAGACCATGGCGGAGAGCGACCGACGCGCCGGGGGAACGCGCGACGTGGCGCGTCGCACCGCTGCGCCGAAAAGTCCCGCGCCGATCGCTGCGGGGTCGGCGTTGCAGATGAGCGCCGCCGCACCGATTCGCTCGCCGTTCGCCAGAATGACCCCCACCGCGCGGCCGTGTTCGATCACGATCTCGCGCACCGCTGAATTATAGCGAAAGCGTGCGCCGTTGCGGCGGCCCAGTGCCTCCAGCGCCAGCGCCAGCCGATGCATCCCGCCCTCGACCAGCCACACCCCGTTCGCCTCGACATGCGCGATCAGCATCAAGGTGGCCGGGCAGCGGAACGGCGACGATCCGCAATAGGTGGCGTAGCGCCCGAACAATTGCTGCAGCCTCGGGTCGCGGAAATAGCGACCGAGCGCACGCCACATCGAGTTATAGGCGCGCAGATCGAGGTAATCGGGGAAACCGCGTGCGCCCATCCGCCAGCCGAGCGTGATCGGGTCGGTCTTGGTATCGCGCAGGAACGGGCGGTCCAGTGCGTCGAACAGTCGTTTTGCTTCGCTGCGGAAGCGGCGATAGCCGCGCGCCTCGACGGCGCCTGCAAAGTCGCCGATTGCCGCTTCGTTGGCCGCAGGGTCGGCGAACAGGTCCAGCCGCGCCCTAATTGGATCGGGGCCCCAGGCATGGCGGGCAAGCGTCGCCGCCGGACGCAGCACGAGGTGATTGGCGAGCGAATCGCCGCACGACGCAAAAATGTCCTCGAATATGTCGGGCAGCGTGAAAACCGTCGGCCCGCCGTCAATGTCCGCGCCGTCGACCGTCACCGCTCGCAGCTTGCCGCCCGGGCCGGCGGCCGCCTCGACGACCGTCACGTCATAGCCGCGCGCGGCGAGGAGCGCGGCGCTGACGAGCCCGCCCACGCCCGCCCCGATTACGACCACGCGATCGTCCGCCATGCGGCACCTCCTGATTGACGACGCTATCATCTGTCCACACAACTGGACACATGTTTTCGTCCAATCGCATTTTGCTTGATATGCGTCGGCGCTGGATTGGGTGGCGAAACCGGCTGCTCGCGTCGCCCCGTTTCCAACGCTTCGCAACGCGCTTCCCGCTGACCCGGCCGATTGCGCAGCGGCGTGCGCGGGGACTGTTCGATCTGGTTGCCGGGTTCACTTATTCGCAAATCCTCGCCGCGTGCATCGAAACGGGACTACTCGATATACTGGCCGAAGATCCGCTCGATGGCGCGACGATTGCCGTGCGAATCGACTTGCCGGTTGAAAGCGCCGAACGCTTGTTGCGGGCCGCAGCGGCGCTGGGGCTGGTCGAGCGGCTGGGGGAGGCCTGGACGCTGGGCAGCGGCGGGGCGGCGCTGCGCGGCAATCGCGGGGTGGCGGAAATGGTGGCGCACCATCATTTGCTCTATGCCGATCTGGCCGATCCCGTGGCGCTGCTGCGGCGCAGAGGGGGTGGCGGGGCATTATCGCGGCACTGGCAGTATGCGGAGGATGCGGGCACCGGCGACGGCGAGTCGGTCGCGGCCTATTCGACGCTGATGGCGGCATCGCAGCCGCTCGTCGCGGCGCAAGCGATTGATTGTTATGCCTTTCATCGCCATCGCAAGCTGCTCGACGTTGGCGGCGGAGAGGGCGTGTTCCTGAGCGCGGTCGCGGAGCGGGTGCCCGGGCTCCAACTGGCGCTGTTCGACTTGCCCGCCGTCGCCGAGCGCGCGCGCGTTCGATTCGAGTCGGCGGGCCTGAGCGTCGCGGCGTTCGGCGGGAGCTTTCTGAGCGACCCCATTCCGACGGGCTATGATCTGATCTCGCTCGTCCGCGTGTTGCACGATCACGACGATGCGCCCGCCATGACTCTGTTGCGCAGCATCCACGCCGCGCTTCCTGTCGGCGGCAAATTGTTCATTACCGAACCGATGGCGCAGACGCCGGGCGCCGAGCGGGCAGGGGACGCGTATTTCGGCTTCTATCTGCTGGCGATGGGGTCGGGGCGGCCCCGCAACGCGACCGAAATCGTCGCGATGCTGCGCCAGGCGGGCTTCGCGCGGTCGCGCATTCTCAGGACCGCGATGCCGTTGACCACCGGAGCCATCATCGCCACCCGCTAATGAATGTCCAATTTAGTTGACAACATTTGCTGTCCAGATAAAGTTACACGAACGGCGGGATTCATCAGGGGTCTCGTACAGCAGGGGAAGGGTGTATGAACGCGTGTGCGGTCATACTGGAAGCGCCAGAGCGCCTATCCTTGCGTCTGCTCGCGCTGAACCCGCTCGGCCCCGGTGACGTCCGCGTCGACATCGAATGGAGCGGCATTTCTTCGGGGACGGAGAAATTGCTGTGGACGGGCCGGATGCCCAGCTTTCCCGGCATGGGATACCCGCTCGTCCCGGGCTACGAATCGGTCGGGCGGATCGTCGATGCCGGTGCGGATGCTCGGTCGCGAATCGGCGAATGGGTCTTCGTTCCCGGCGCCAATTGCTATGCCGATGCGCGCGGGTTGTTCGGCGGCACCGCACGGACGGTCATTCTGCCCGCCGCGCGCGCCATGCCGATCGACGAGTCGCTGGGTCGCGACGGCATCCTGACCGCATTGGCGGCGACCGCGCATCATGCGATCGCCGGAGGCTCGGCACCCGATTTGATCGTCGGGCACGGTATTTTGGGCCGGTTGCTGGCGCGATTGACGATCGCCTGCGGCGCGCCGCCGCCGACGGTGTGGGAGACCAACCCGGTTCGCCGCGACGGGGTCGGCTATTCGGTCATCGATCCGGACGCCGACGAGCGCCGCGACTACAAGACGATCTGCGACGCCAGCGGCGCGGGCGACGCGCTCGATCTGCTGATCCCGCGGATCGCCAAAGGTGGCGAGATCGTCTTGGCCGGGTTCTACGACCGGCTGTCGTTCGCCTTTCCGCCCGCCTTCATGCGTGAAGCGCGGCTACGGATTTCGGCCGAGTTCACGCCAGCCGACATCGCCTCGACCACGGCGCTAATCGAAACCGGGGCGCTGAAGCTCGACGGCCTGATCAGCCACCAGCGGCCCGCGAGCGAGGCGGCGGATGCCTATCCGCAGGCCTTTGCCGACCCCGATTGCCTCAAGATGGTCCTCGATTGGAAACACGTATGAGTATGCTCGATCCGGGACCACTGCGCCGTGAAGCGCGTGAAGAGCCCGATCCCGTCCACACCGGCCCGGTGACCAAGGAAACGCAGATCATCGCGATCTACGGCAAAGGCGGCTCGGGCAAGTCGTTTGCACTGGCGAACCTAAGCTACATGATGGCGCAGCAGGGCAAGCGCGTGCTGCTGATCGGCTGCGATCCGAAGTCGGACACGACAAGCCTGTTGTTCGGCGGCAAGTCGACTCCGACGATCATCGAGACCAGTTCGAGGAAGAAGCTCGCCGGCGAAGAGATCGGCATCGAGGACGTCTGCTTCCAGCGTGACGGCGTGTTCGCGATGGAACTGGGCGGGCCGGAAGTCGGGCGCGGCTGCGGCGGGCGCGGGATCATCCACGGGTTCGAGACGCTCGAGAAGCTCGGCTTCCACGAATGGGGCTTCGATTACGTCCTGCTCGATTTCCTGGGCGACGTGGTGTGCGGCGGCTTCGGCC
>CAXTJX010000058.1:0-16284 GCA_964244765.1 uncultured Sphingomonas sp.
GCGTAGACGCGCGCCGCGCCGCGCTGGAGCAGCACGTCGGTGAAGCCCCCGGTGGACGAGCCGACATCGATCGCCACCGCGCCGGTCACGTCCCAGCCGACCGCGTCCAGCCCGTGCGCCAGCTTGATCCCGCCACGCGAGACCCACGGATGATCGCGCCCGCGCACGTCGAGCGCCGTGTCGTCGGCGACGGTCTGGCCGGCCTTGTCGATCTTGCGCTCGCCGGCGAACACCAGCCCCGCCATGATCAACGCCTGCGCGCGCGTGCGACTCTCGGCGAGCCCGCGATCAACGAGTAGCTGGTCAACGCGAATCCTGGCCATGATTCTCCATGTCACCCTGTCCTGGCCCTGTCATCCCTGGGCCATCCCTGGGCCATCCCCGGGTCGTCCCCGCGACCGATCCGGTCCTTTTCGCGGCGAATCGGACGGCGTTTTCACATCGTCGCACGCCGCCTTCCATTGGGCGCAGCGCTATTGCCTATCTGATCGATGGGAATATCTTTCGATATCGGGAGGCGTGGCCGCGCGGCGTCCCCCTAGAGCACGAGCGGTCACGTCTCTCCTTGCGTTCCTGGCGGCGCTTTGGGAGAAAATCGATGGGCAGCTTTTCGAGTTTCGACCCCGTTCAACCGACCATTCTCACCGTGCCGGGCCTGGGCGGCTCGGGCCCGTCGCACTGGCAGACGCTGTGGGAGCAGGCACGGCCCGACACCGTGCGCGTCGAGCTGGGTATGTGGAACACGCCGCATCGCAACGCCTGGGTGACCAAGCTCGACCAGGCGATCCGCGCGGCGCAGGCGCCGGTCGTGCTGGCCGCGCACAGCCTCGGTTGCCTCGCCGTCGCGTGGTGGGTCGAGATGACGCGGCAGCCCTATGGCTGGCCGGTGGCGGGCGCGTTGCTCGTCGCGCCCGCCGATGTCGACCGGCCCGAGGCGAACGGCGAACTGAACGCGTTCCGGCCGGCGCCGAGCACGCCCTTCCCCTTCCCGTCGATCCTCGTCGCCAGCCGCGACGATCCGTGGTGCGCCATCGAGCGGGCGCACAGCCTGGCGACCAACTGGGGCAGCCATTTCGTCGATGCCGGCGAGCAGGGCCATCTCAACGCCGCCAGCGGGATCGGCTGGTGGAGCGAGGGGCAGGAACTGCTCGACCGCGTGATCGGCGCGTCGGCGGATCGCTCGGGGCGTCCACTGACGCCGGGCGACGCGCGCTCGATCCTGGCGATCAACGCGACCGATGCCGCGCAGACGCATTATCTGCCGGGATAAGGACGGATCGGCCTTCGTGCTGCCCGCGGAACCCGCAAGAACCGTCACCCGGACTCGTTCCGGGGGCCACCGAGCCGCGAACTCGGCGATCACATCACCATCGAGTCGAAAGCCGCTTGGTGGACCCCGGAACGAGTCCGGGGTGACGGAAAACCAAGGGGAAGGCCCACCAAGGAGGATGAAGGTCGATCCGCCACGAGGTTCGATGCCATGTCATTGCCGAACAAGCGGGTAACGGACGTCCCGAGGCGAAGCGCCGATCGATTCAGTCGAGGAACAGGTACGCCGGGTCGAAATCGGCGAAGGTCCGCAGGCTGTCCCAATCGAGGATCTCGACGACGCCGCCGCGGAACGTGACCAGCTTCTTCTCGCGCAATTCGCGCAGCATGCGGTTGGCGTGGACCGCAGTCAGCCCGGTCGCATCGGACAGGTCGACTTGCGTCAGCGGCAGCGGGAAGGTCTTGTCGGGGGCCATGCCGATCCGTTCGAGCCGGACGTACATTTCGCAGAACAGGTGCGCGAGCCGCACGACCGCGCTGCGCGCGCCGACCGAGACGATCCATTCACGGTTGATCGCCGCGTCGATCAGCGTCGAGCGCCACAGCAATTCGGTCAGCGTCGCCGATCTCTCGGTGAGCGTGCGGACCGCGACGTGCGGAAACAGGGCGACGCGCACGTCGGTCAGCGCGGCGACCGAATGCTCCAGCCGCTTGAGCGGATAGCTGTGCAGATCGACGAAATCGCCGGGAATGTGGATCGCCAGGATCTGGCGCTTGCCCTCGGGCGTGTCCCTGTAACGCTCGACGAAGCCGTCGAGCAGCAGGGTGCATTGCGTCAGCGGGGTCTGCTGGCGCACGATGATCTGCCGCGCGGCGAACGTCGCCGTCCGCGCGGCCGCCGCTTCCAGCGCGGCAATCTCGTCCTGGTTGAGCGTCGGCGTGCGATGAGTCTTGAGAAACAAGCTTGTGTACATGGTCTATCCCGCCCCTTGGGAACATGCGCATTGCGATTGCGTTCTGTCCAGCGGGAGTATCGAAAATGCCGCGAGAACCGTACGATGAGCCGATCCACGCCGCCGCGGAACATGGCGAGGTCGTGCTGGAGGGGCCGGACGGCCTGGCGACGTCGCTGACGCCGCGCGCCGCGCGGCAATCGGCGAAGGACATTCACAAGGCGGCCGACGTCGCCGAGCGCGATCCCGACGCCGAGACCGAGTGACGTTCACGACGGTCGGGAGGGCGGCGTTAACCGCTCCCGCGCTAGGTGGACGGGATGCCGCTCCGCAAGATCTTCCTCAGCCGCTGGTCGGCGCTGTTATGGGCTGGCGGCATCCTGTGGACGGCGGTCGACGTCGCCGGCTTCGCGCCCGCCGCCGCCCCTGCCAATGAGACAGCCCCCGACAATCAGACCGATGCAACCGGCGTCGCGGTCGATAACGACGATCTGGCGACGCTCGCCAACGTCATGAAGGGTGACTGACCCCGACGAACAGGAACGCCGCCGCGCCCACCAGGCACAGGAATGCGCCGAGATGGCGCCATCCGAGCGGCTCGCCCAGCACCGCGACCATGAACACGCCGAATACCAGCAGGGTGACGACCTCCTGCGTCACCTTGAGCTGCCCGCCGCTCCACCCGGCAGCGAAACCGAGGCGGTTGGCGGGCACGGCGAGGCAATATTCGAACAGGGCGATGCCCCAACTGATCAGGATCACGACGAACAGCGGCTTCGACATGCCGCCCTTCAAATGCCAGTACCACGCGGTGGTCATGAAGCAGTTGGAGGCGATCAGCAGCAGGATCGTCGGCATTCGGCACCCCTGTGGTCGGCGGCGGATCAGCGCTTGGGCGTCGCCTTCAGCTCGATGCTGCGAATATGCCAGGCGCGCTGTTCCGCGGTCGTGCCGTCCACGTCGCCGGTCCGGTGCAGCACGACGCGGCCGAGCTGATAGACCGGCGTGCCGCCCTGCTTGAGCCGGGCATAGACCTGCACCGGCACGGTGACGTAGCGCTGCCCCGCCCCGGCATCTATCGCTCCGGGCGAGCCGACATTGGCATGGTATTCGCCGTAGCGCGCGAAATCGGCGGCGAAGGCGGCGGAGGATCCGGCGGCGGCGGGCGCGCGCAGGGCATAGGCTTGGCGATATTTCCGTTCGCCGATCAGCGCGTAATAGGTCTGCACGACGTTGGCCGCGCCCTGCGCGCTGTCGGGCGCGAACGGCGCTTCCGAAATCGGCGTGCGATCGTCGGGCAAACCGCCCGGCGTGCCCGGCGCGGGCGGATCGAGCGGGGCGAGCGCGTTGGTGTCCCCGGCGGTGTTGGAGACCGCATCGGGCTCGGCGACGTCGACCGTATCGTCGTCGCCGGCGTTCGCGCCGTACGCATCCACCGCTCCCTGCGCCTGGATGGCGGCGGCGTTGATGTCGACGCTGTCGTTGCCGGGAGGCGCACCCGGCACGCAAGCCGCCAGAACCAGCCCGGAAAAGGACAGGAGCAGGATACGCGACATGGCAGCTCCTCGCCGTGATAAGGACCATCGATGAAGATTGATCTCGCTCAACGTCCCATCGCCATGCCCGTTCCGTCTGGCGTGCCGCGCCGGCGGCGACTACGGTCGATCCGGCCCGCCGCGCAACGTCAGGGGCGCAGCGCGGCGTCGTCGCGGTCGGTCAGCTCGTCTTCGTCGACCGTGTCGTCGTCGAGCTCGTCCTGCACGTCGTCCTCGTCCTTATTGTCGTCGCTTTCGTCGGTGTCGTCGTCTTCCTCGCCAAGCTCGTCGCTTTCCAGGTCGAGATCGTCTTCGTCGTCGTCTTTTCCGGACGCGATGTCGGGCATCAGATCGGTCAGCAAGGTGCCGTCGGTCGGCCCTTCGCGCGTCACTTCAAGGATTTCGGCGCGCTGGCTCTCGTCATAGCCTTCCTCGTCATAGCCGTCGTCGCCACTGCCTTCACCCGGCACCTGATGTCCACCGATGCTCATCGCCCGTCTCCCGAGGACCCCGCATGAGGCGAGGCCGTTCATGGGAAGCGAACAGCGCACGGCAGGTTCGGTTCCGCGACGACACGCCAAATGCGCTCAACTGGGGTGGAAAAGCCGTCCCCGCTCGACGATCGCGGCGATCGCGAGGCCCGCCACCCCCGCGATCAGGAAACCGGCGTGCAGCGCCAGCGTCGTCCCGTCGAAGCAGCGCCCGATCGCCCAGCCGATCACGCCGCCGCCGGTGATGCCGAAAAAGCCCTGGACGCTGGAGGCGGTGCCGGCGATCGACCCCATCTTCTCCATCGCCATCGCCGACATGTTCGACGTGGCGAGGCCGAACCCGGCCATCGTGATCGATTGCAGGACGACGAAGCCGAGCAGCGGCTCGTCGCCGAGCTGCCCGACGACCAGGCCGGTGCCTGACGACAGGATCATGATCAGCAGTGCCGCCTGCGAGATGCGCCGCATGCCGAGCCGCATGACGATGCGGGCATTGAGCAGGTTGGCCACCGCCATCGTCCCCGCCGACGCCGCGAACACCATGCCGAGCAGGGCGGGACGGTGGAACACGCGCTCCATGATCGGCTGGATCGAACTGAGATAACCGAAGATCGCGCCCTGGCAGATCAACGCGGCGATCGTGTAGCCGAGCGAGCAGCGATCCGACAGCGTCTGCCGCCAGCCCGACAGGATCGTCGTCACCGACAAAGGCGAGCGGTCCTCGGGCTTCAGCGTCTCCGGCATGCGCACCGCGAACCACAGCAGACAGAGCAGGCCCGCCCCCGCGATCACCTCGAAGATCAGCCGCCACGAGCCGAACAGCAGGATCGCCTGGCCGATGCTCGGCGCGATGATCGGCACCGCCATGAACACCATGAACGCGAGACTCGAAACCTGCGCCATCGCCCGCCCGGAAAAGCAATCGCGGATCAGCGCGATCGTCACGACGCGCCCCGCGGCGACCGCCAGCCCGCTGACGAACCGCGCCGCGAGCAGCAGCTCGAAATCGCGCGCCAGCCCGGCGAACAAATTGCCGACGATATAGCCGCACAGCCCGGCGATCACCACCGGCCGCCGCCCGAAACGATCGGTCAGCGGGCCGTGGATCAATTGCCCGATGCCGAGCCCGATGGCGAACACCGTCAGGATCAGCGGCGCGTCGAGCGTGGCGTCGACGCCCAGCCGGCGCGCGATATCGGGGAGCGCGGGCAGCATCGTGTCGATGCCGAGCGCGACGAGCGACATCAACGCGGCGATCAGCGGCACGAACTCGGCCAGCCGGAGCGGCGGTCCGGCGTGCGTCTGGGGGTACGGATTGTCGGCCATGCCCGATCCCATGCCCGACCACGCCGCCAACGTCACCACGCAAAGCGCGCATCCGGCCGTCCGCACGACGCAACCGCTCGACGACGTGCCGGGCGGGTGACGCGCGGCGCTTTTGCCGGTATCGTCGCGCCGTCGAAGGACACGGTTCACAGGATAAGGGGGGCGCACGTCATGCTCGATACCGTCGCCGACCGGATCCCGCCCTTGTCGCTCGCCGACGAGGCGGCCGACCCGGATGCCTTCGCCGCCGCGCTGGGCGCGTCGTTCGAGACGTTCGGCTTCGCGGTCGTGTCCGATCACGGCGTGCCGGCGGACCTGATCGCGCGGGCATGGGACGTGACGGCACGGTTCTTCGCGCTGCCGGAGGAGACCAAGCGCCGCCATTTCTTCCCCGGCGGCGGCGGCGCGCGCGGCTATACCCCGTTCAGGACCGAGATCGCCAAGGGCGCGACGCATGTCGACCTCAAGGAATTCTGGCATGTCGGGCGCGAACTGGCCCAGGGCCACCGCTTCGAAAGCCGGATGGCGCCGAACGTCTGGCCGGACGAGCCCGCGGGCTTTCGCGAGACCTTCGTCGACCTGTTCGCCGCGCTCGACGCCGCCGGCGACCGGCTGCTGTCGGCGATCGCGCGGCATCTCGGCCTTGCGCCCGACTGGTTCGACCATGCGGTGAGGGACGGCAATTCGGTGCTGCGCCTGCTGCACTATCCCCCCGTCCCGGCCGGCGCGGCCGAGGTGCGCGCCGGGGCGCATGAGGACATCAACCTCATCACGCTGCTGCTCGGCGCGGAGGAAGCCGGGCTGCAATTGCTGACCCGGGAGGGCGAGTGGCTGCCGATCGAGCCGCCCGCGGGCGCGATGGTCGTCAATGTCGGCGACATGCTGCAACGGCTGACCAACCACGTCCTGCCCTCGACCACGCACCGCGTCGTCAACCCCCCGCCCGAACGGCGCGGCCATTCGCGCTATTCGATGCCGTTCTTCCTCCACCCCGCGCCCGATTTCGTGATCGAGACGCTGCCCGCGACGATCACGGCGGCGACCCCGAACCGCTATCCCGTGCCGATCACGGCGCACGATTATCTGCACGAGCGGCTGGTCGAGATCGGGCTGGTTAAGGCGTGACCGTCTTCCCCTCTTCCACCGGGAGAGGGGCAAGCCGCGAAGCGGCGCGGGGTGAGGGTGATGCGCTTTTTTCATAGTCACCCTCACCCTTCCGCGCTACGCGCTCCCTCCCTCTCCCGATGGGACAGGGATAAGGGAGACGCCGCCATGACCAGACCGCTACGCATCGCGCTCGCCGGGCTCGGCACGGTCGGCGGCGGCGTGATCCGCCTGCTCGACACCAACGGCGCGCTGATCGCCAGGCGGGCGGGGCGGCCGATCGAGATCGTCGCCGTCTCCGCGCGCGACCGCACCAAGGACCGCGGCGTCGACATCGCCCGCTTCGACTGGATCGACGACACCGCCGCGCTCGCCCGCGCCGATGTCGACGTGGTGGTCGAACTGGTCGGCGGATCGGACGGCCCCGCGCTCACGCTCGCGCGGACCGCGCTGGCGGCGGGCAAGAGCTTCGTCACCGCCAACAAGGCGATGCTGGCGCATCACGGGCTGGAACTGGCGCGCGCCGCCGAAGGCGCCGGCGTCGCGCTGAAATTCGAGGCGGCGGTGGCGGGCGGCGTGCCGGTCGTCAAGGGCCTGCGCGAAGGCGCCGCCGCCAACCAGATCGAGCGCGTCTACGGCATCCTCAACGGCACCTGCAATTTCATCCTGTCCAAGATGGAGGAGGAAGGGCGCGACTTCGCCGACGTGCTGGCCGAGGCGCAGGCGCTGGGCTTCGCCGAGGCCGATCCGAGCTTCGATATCGACGGCGTCGACGCCGCGCACAAACTCTCGCTGCTGGCGAGCCTGGCGTTCGGCACGCAACCGGCGTTCGGCGACGTCGCGGCGAGCGGCATCCGCCATGTGCTCGCCGCCGACATCGCCGAGGCGGCGGCGCTGGGATATCGCGTGCGGCTGCTCGGCCTGGCCGAGGCCGGGCCGGGCGGGCTGTTCCAGCGCGTGCATCCGCACCTCGTCGCCATGAGCCATCCGCTGGCGCACGTCGCGGGGGCGACCAACGCGGTGGTCGCCGAGGGCAATTTCGTCGGCCGCCTGCTGTTCCAGGGCGCGGGCGCGGGCGACGGGCCGACCGCCTCGGCCGTCGTCGCCGACCTGATCGACATCGCGCGCGGCGAGTTCGGCCCCGCCTTCGCGATGCCGGCCGATGCCCTGATCGCGCAGGACCCCGCCGACACCGGCGACCGGCGCGGACGCGCCTATGTCCGCTTCACCGTTCCCGACCGCGTCGGCGTGCTCGCCGAGATCGCCGCCGCGATGCGTGACGCGGGCGTCTCGATCGAAAGCCTGATGCAGCGCGGCGCGAGCCATGGCGAGGAAGGCGCGGACGGATCGGTACTGGTCGCGATCGTCACGCATGAGGGGCCGGAACGCAGCGTCGCGCAAGCGCTCGAACGGCTGCGCGGATCGCAGAGCCTGGTCGAGCAGCCGCTATGGATGCACATCCTGGGGTAGCGCCGGGTCCCCGTCCGCCACCCGCGCGACCGCGGCCAGCGCGACGCCCGCGACCGCCAGCGTAGCGAAGCCGAGCGCGCCGATCGACCCCGGCACCGACACGCCGAGCCGGTACAGCCCGGCCGTCGCCAACACGACCAGCACCGTCACCAGGCCGTTGACGATGTTGTTGGCGGCGATGACGCGCGACCGTTCGCCGGGCGTCGTGACGGTCGAGATGATCGCGTAGAGCGGCACGACGAACATGCCGCCCCCGAACGCCGTCAGCGCCAGCGCGAACAGGACGTGCCAGCTACCCGGATTGGCGAGGAATTGTGCGATGCCCGCGGTGCCCGGCGCGGCGGTGAAGGTGCGCGCGGCGAGCCACAGGTCGATCATCCCGGCGGCCATCAGCAACGCCGCCAGCGGCACGTAGGTCGCCGTGACCCGGCCCCCGACCAGCCGGTTGACCGCGAGCGAGCCGACCGCGATCGCGACCGAGAAGACGATCAGGAACAGCGTGACGACGGCCTTTCCGCCGCCCAGGTCGCTCGACACCAGGGTCGGCACGTCGGACGATACCACGCCGCCGGCCGCGAAGAACCAGCTTATCCCGAGGATCGCCAGCCACACGCCGCGGCCCCGGGCGGCGGTGCGCAGGATGTCGACCGTGCCCCTGACGATGTCGTGGTCGATCCTGTGGTCGCCGCCCGATGGCGGCGCGGGCGGGATCGCGAGGCTGGCGACGAAGCCCGCGACCGCGCACGCCGTGGCGATGCCGCCCGCCGCGATCGGCGCGATCTCGTTGGCGAGCAATTGCCCGCCCAGGATCGCCAGGAACGTCCCCGCCTCGATCAGGCCGGTGCCGCCCATCATCTCGTGCGGCGCCAGATGTTGCGGCAGGATCGAATATTTGACCGGGCCAAACAGCGTCGAATGCACGCCCATCAGCAGCAGGGCGGCGAGCAGCACCCAGATCGACGATGCCCAGAAACCGGCCATCGCCACGCCCATGATCGCGACCTCGGCGGCCTTGACGACGCGGATCAGCTTGCCCTTGTCGACCGCGTCGGCGAGCTGCCCGGCCAGCGCGGAAAGCAGGAAATAAGGCAGGATGAACAAGCCGAGCGCGACCGGGCCGAGGATCGCTGGCGCGATCGGCGAGGCGTGGCCGAGACCGTAGGTGGCGAGGAACAGCATGCCGTAGCGCACGACGTTGTCGTTGAACGCGCCGAGGAACTGGACGACGAACAGCGGGCCATAGCGGCGCCTGGCGAGCAGCGAGAAATCCGGTGCGGACATGGCGACAACCCCCGTTTCGATCGGTTCCATGGCCGATCGACATTCAGTCATACGGACAGGCGCTGCCCCTTTTCGTCACCCCGGCCCCACGCCGGGGGCTATTTGGCGCGGCGCGCCAGCTAAAGGGTGCCGCATCATGACGGTACGATCGACCATCCTATAGCGCGGAGGAGCCATGGGCCAGCTTCTCCAAACGAGCGTCACCACGGGACCGAACGACCGGGCGGCGGACCGGCGGCACGCGCCGCTTCTCAGCCGACGATCAGCTCGCGGACGCGCGTGGCGAGCAGGTCCATCGGGAAGGGCTTGGTCATCACATGCATGCCGGGGTCGAGATGGCCGTTGCCGACCACGGCATTCTCGGCATAGCCGGTGATGAACAGGATCTTCAGCTCGGGCCGGCCGACGCGGGCGGCATCGGCGAGCTGGCGTCCGTTCATGCCCTTGGGCAAGCCGACATCGGTGATCAGCAGGTCGATCCGGCGATCCGACCCCAGGATGGCAAGCCCGGCGGCGCCGTCGCCCGCTTCGATCGTGTGGTAGCCGAGCTCGCTCAGCACATCGACGACCAGTCCGCGCACGGCCGGCTCGTCATCGACGACCAGCACCGTCTCGCCGGCCGGCGACAAAGCGAGATCGCTGGCCGCGCCGCGCTCGGCGGCGTCCTCGGCATCCGCCAGCGAGCGCGGCAGATACAGGCACATCGTCGTGCCCTCGCCCAGTTCGGAATAGATCCGTACCTGCCCGCCCGATTGCCGGACGAAGCCGTAGATCATCGACAGGCCCAGCCCGGTCCCCTCTCCCAGCGGCTTGGTGGTGTAGAACGGGTCGAACGCGCGCTCGATCGTCTCCGGTGCCATGCCCGACCCCGTATCTGTGACGCACAGCGATATGTACTGGCCGGGCGGCAGGTCGCGCTCCCTGGCCGCCACCACGTCGAGCCATTTGTTGGCCGTCTCGATCGTGATCCGCCCGCCCTCGGGCATCGCGTCGCGCGCGTTGATGCACAGGTTGAGCAGCGCGTTCTCGAGCTGGTTGGGGTCGACCAGCGTGGTCCACAGCCCGCCCGCGCCGACGATCTCGATCTCGATGCCGGGGCCGACCGAGCGGCGCAGCAGATCGTCCATGCTCGCGATCAGCCGGTTGACGTTGGTCGGCTTCGGGTCGAGCGTCTGGCGGCGCGAGAAGGCGAGCAGGCGATGCGTGAGCGCGGCGGCGCGCCGCGCGCCCTGCTGCGCCATGCTGATGTAGCGCTCGATCTTGTCGGTCTGCCCCTGCTTGATGCGCGTCTCGATCAGTTCGAGACTGCCCGAGATCGCGGTCAGCAGATTGTTGAAGTCGTGCGCCAGGCCACCGGTGAGCTGGCCGACCGCCTCCATCTTCTGCGCCTGGCGCAATTGCTCCTGCGTGGCTTCGAGATCGGCCTGCGCCTCGCGTTCGGCGGTGATGTGGCGGCCGCTCGCATAGATGCGCCCTTCCGCCGCGGTCGCCACCCACGACAGCCAACGATAGCTGCCGTCCTGGTGGCGAACGCGATTCTCGTACTGCCGCAACGGCGCGGTCAACGCGCGCCGATGCGCCGCGGCGCTGCCGTCGCGATCGTCGGGATGGCTGAAGGCGAGATGCTCCTGCCCGACGACCTCTTCCGGCATCCATCCCAGCACCGTCGTCCAGGCCGGATTGATCGCGAGGAAAATGCCGTCGACCGAGACGATGGCGAGCAGGTCCTGCGAATTCTGCCAGGTGCGGTCGCGCTCGCGGGTACGTTGCTCGACTTGCTGTTCCAGCGATTCCGCCAGCACGGCGAGCGACAGCTCGACGTTGCGCCGCTCGACCGCGGTGCGCGTCCGCTCGGCGACATCCCGGAGGAAAGCCAGGTCGTCGGCCGACCACGGCCGCGGTCCGGCGTGATTGAGGTAGAGCAAGGCGACGAACGCGCCGTTCTCGACGATCGGCATGTTGACGAAGGCCCGCGCCGAAATCGCCTCCAGCACCGGCGCGGTGGCGGCCGTCCGCGGATCGAGCCGCGCGTCGGCGATCGCCACCGTCCGCCCCGCCTGCAGATCCTCGATATACGATCCGTGATCGCGAAAATGCAGCGTTCCCGCGATGCTGTCGATGCCGGGCATGGTCCAGTCGCGCTCGACCGTGATCGTCTCGCGAACCGGGTCGATCGTACCGTAGCCGGCGCGGCTGACGCCCATCGTCTCGCCGATGATCCGCGCGGCGAAGAACGACATGTCGGCGGGGTCGCTCAACTGACGCAAGCCGTCGCCGAGCGTCAGCAAGGCCGCCTGCCGCGCCTCGATCCGGCGCCGTTCGGTGATTTCGCGCGACACGCCGACCAGGCGCACCGCGACACCTTCGGCGTCATGTTCGATCCGGCCGTTGGTCTGGACCCAGTGCAGCGACCCGTCCGGCCAGATGCAGCGATAGTCCGCGCCGTAATCCTCTCCGGTCGCGACGGAACGTCGTCCGGCCTCCAGCACCGCCGCGCGGTCGTCCGGGTGGATGCCGGCGATCAGATCGTCATAACCGAAGGGATCGTCCGGCGCGATGCCGAAATGCGCCTTGCTCTCGGGCTCGGCATGCAGCGTCACGGTCGCGATATCGATCAGCCACGCGCCCAGGCCGCCCGCCGCCAGCACAAGCCGCAATTGCTCGCCGCCTTCGTGGATGTCCTCCAGCCGCTTGCGTGCTTCATATTGCCGCAACCGCGCCCGCCGCGCCGACCGCGCCAGCGACAGCAGCGTGGTGGGATGGAAAGGCCGTTCGAGAAAGGTGACGTTGCCGAGCGTCTCCAGCAATCGCACCGCGCCCGGATTGCGCTCCAGCCCGCCGCCCCGCTCGGTCAGGACGACGAACGGCAAGTCCGACCAGTCCTCCTGACCGGCGAGGAAGGCGACGAGAGCGTTGAGGTCCGCGCCGCGCAGCGCCTCTTCGGTGAGGATGACGAACCCGGCGCCGTCGCGCAGTCTTGCCACCAGTGCCGGCAGATCCTCGACCGCGACAGCCTCGAGCCCGCCCTCTTGCAGCATCGCCCGCGCAATGGCCGCATCGCGGCCACGGGGCGCGAGGATGACCGCGCTTTCGGCAAATCTACGGTTCAAGCGCTTGGCCAGCCTTACTTTATGTTCAACAACCTCTCACCGTCGCCGACCAAGGTGGGCACGCCCCGCAAAACGCCCTGGAAGGCAGTCAGCGGCTCACCCAGGGTGATGCCGTCGCTGCCGATCATGAACTCGCGGATCGTGTCCTCATGGTGACCGGTCCGCTTCTTAACGACCGAAATCGCGCGTCGGACCCGTCCCAGCGCCTCGAAATATCGCAGCAGGATGACGGTATCGGCAAGGTAGGTGACATCGACCGGCGATTTCATGTCGCCGACCAGCCCGTGCTGCGCGACGGTGAGGAAGGTCATCGCGCCTTGCCGGTTCAGATATTGCAGCAGTTCGTGCATGTGCAGGACCAGCGCCTGCTCCTCCGGCATGGCCGACTGATACCCGTTGAGGCTGTCGATCACGACCGTCTGCGCGCGGTGCTTCTCGACGCAGACGCGCACGCGTTCGGAGAATTCGCCGGGGGTGAGCTCGGCCGCGTCGATCTGCTGGATCGTCAGCTTGCCGCCGTCGACCATGCCCTGCAAATCGATGCCGAGCGCCCTCGCCCGGTCGAACAGCAGCCCCAGCTCCTCGTCGAAGATGAACATCGCGGCATGTTCGCCGCGCGCGATCGCGAATTTGACGAAGCTCAGCGTCAGCAGCGACTTGCCCGTGCCCGCCGGCCCGAGGATCAGCGTGCTCGCGCCGCGCTCGAACCCGCCGCCGAGCAAGCCGTTGAGCGGGGCATTGTCGATCGCGACCGTCTCGCGCAGGAAGCTGCCGCGATGTTCCGCCGAGACGAGCCGCGGAAAGGCGCGCACGCCGCCGGTGTCGATCACGAAATCGTGGAACCCGCCGCGATATTTGCGCCCGCGATATTTCAGCACGCGCAGCCGCCGCCGTTCCGCGCCGTAATTGGGCGACAGTTCCTCCAGGCGGATCACCGCGTGCGCCACGCTGTGCACGGTCTTGTCCATCACGTCGGCGGTGAGATCGTCGAGCATCAGCACGGTCGCGTCGTGGCGCGAGAAATAATGCTTCAACGCCAGGATCTGCCGGCGGTAGCGCAGCGAGCTTTGCGCCAGCAGCCGGATCTCGGACAGGCTGTCGAGCACGATGCGCGTCGGCCTGACGCGCTCGAACGCCTCGAAGATGCGCCTGGTCGTCTCGCCCAGTTCGAGATCGGACGAATAGAGCAGGCTTTGCTGCTGGTCCTCGTCGAGCAGGCTTTCCGGCGGGACCAGCTCGAAGATCTCGAACGACGGCGTAAAGGTCCAGCCGTGCGAGGCCGCCCCGTCGCGCAATTCCTCCTCGGTCTCCGACAGCGTAATGTAGAGCACCGGCTCGCCCGCCGCGGCGCCGGCCATCAGGAACTGCGTGGCGACGGTGGTCTTGCCCGTCCCCGGGCTTCCCTCCAGCAGGAACAGCCGCCCGCCGGATAGACCGCCCGCCAGGATCTCGTCGAGCCCGGCCACCCCCGTCGCGCAATTTGTCACGTCATCTCCGATCGGCAACAGGGCATCCTACGCGGTGGACGCTGAAAACGGCTTGACCGAGATTAGGGTCGCGACCGGCTCTTTGTCGAGGGGCGACGACGTCACTGCGTTTGACGAAAAGGCGTGGTGGAGCTGAGCGGAATCGAACCGCTGGCCTCTGCAGTGCGATTGCAGCGCTCTCCCATCTGAGCTACAGCCCCGCACCACGCCCCGGCCCTCTCGATGAGCGGGATGGCCGCCTTAGCGGCGCTCGTTCGGCGATGCAACCGGCTGCGTCTCGCTATTTCGTCGCGGCATTCGCGCCGCCGCGCCCCTCGCCGACGGCGACCGGGGCCGCGTGACGGGCGCGCCCCGGATCTGCGTTGCCGCTCCCGCGAAAGCGCGAGCGGTCTTGAGTCAAATCGCGCCCGAAAACGTGTCGCACTGGTTGGGATCACCGCTGTCCAGCCCCTTGCGCAGCCAGGCCATGCGCTGCGCCGAGGTGCCGTGGGTGAAGCTGTCGGGCACGACGCGGCCCTGCGTTTCCTGTTGCAGCGTGTCGTCGCCGATCGCGTGCGCGGCGGTCATGCCTTCCTCGAGATCGCCGGGGTCGAGCCGGTCGCGGTTCGCCGCCGCCCATACCCCGGCGAAGCAATCGGCTTGCAGCTCCAGCCGCACCGAGGCCCGGTTGCCCTCGACCTCGTTGCCGCGCCGCTGGACGGCGGCGACCTGATCCGAGGTGCCGAGCAGATTCTGGATGTGATGGCCGAATTCATGGGCAATGACGTAATCCTGCGCGAAATCCCCCTTCGCGCCGAAGCGGTTGGCCAGTTCGTCGAAGAAGGTCGTGTCGAGATAGATGTTGGCGTCGCGCGGGCAGTAGAACGGACCCATCGCGCTTTGCGCCGCGCCGCAGCCCGACACGCCGTTCTGGTCGTAGAAGCGCAGGCCCGGCGGCTGGAACTTCGCGCCGAGCAGCCTGGCCCAGGTCTTGTCGGCGGAACTGAAGGCGTTGCATGCCGATTTGTGCGCGGCGTCCTGCGTGCAGATCGCGGTGACGTCCTTGCTGCCGGCGGTCGCGGAGCCGGCCTGCCGGGTCGGCGCGGATACTTGCCCGCCGCCGCCGCCGAGCACACCCAGCCCGCCCCCGAAGAAGAACAGCACCGCCAGCAGCACCGCGACGCCACCGCAGCCGAACCGGCTGAACACCAGCGGCAGCAGGCCGAACAACAGGCCGCCCCCACCGCCACCGCCACCCCCGCCAAAGCCGAAACCACCGCCGCCGCCGCGATTGCCCTGGTCCTCGACATTGATGTTGGGGTCGAAATCGTCGAGGCGCATGGCAGGGTTCCCGGGTCGTTACCGCGTCGCCCATGAATGCGCGGACGCGGCGGGGGTTGCAACGGGACGACCGACATTTCCTCAAAACACCGTTGATCCCGCAGTGCGACACGCGCATGTCCTGCGCATGGCCGATGCAGCACCGATCCACGCCAGACGCCGCGCCAGGGCGCTGCCGCTGCCCGATTGCGTGGCGCTGGTATTGCAGGGCGGCGGCGCGCTGGGCAGTTACCAGGCGGGCGTGATCGAGGGGCTGGCGGCGAGCGAGATCGCGATCGACTGGGTCGCCGGCATTTCGATCGGCGCGATCAACGCGGCGATCGTCGCCGGCAATCCGCCGGGACGCCGCGTCGAGCGCCTCACCGCTTTCTGGGACACGGTGAGTTCCTCGCTGCCGAGCTTCCCGATCCTGCCCGACGACCATCTGCGCGAATTCCTGCACGAATGGTCGGCCGGCCATGTGCTGATGGCGGGCGTGCCCGGCTTCTTCTCGCCGCGCTTCGTCTCGCCGGTGTTCGCCGCGCCCGGCACGCCCGGGGCGATGAGCTTCTACGACAGCGCCCCGCTTGAGGCGACGCTGGACGCGCTGGTCGACTGGGACTTGCTCAACCACGGCCCGGTGCGGCTGTCGGTCGGCGCGGTCGACGTCGAGAGCGGCAATTTCCATTATTTCGACACGACCGAGACCGCGATCGACGCGCGCCACGTCATGGCCTCGGGCGCGCTGCCGCCGGGCCTGCCGCCGGTCGAGATCGACGGGCGGCTGTGGTGGGACGGCGGGCTCGTATCGAACACGCCGCTGACGCATGTGCTCGATCACCAGACCGGGTCGCTGCTCGCCTTCCAGATCGACCTGTTCTCCGCCGCGACCGAATTGCCCAGGACGATCATGGACGTGATGGCGCGCGAGAAGGAAATCCGCTTTTCCAGCCGCACGC
>CAXTJX010000059.1:0-16195 GCA_964244765.1 uncultured Sphingomonas sp.
CGCCTTGCAGACAAAAGCTGGAAAACGCGATCTCCACACTGCTGCCAAAGTAGTGCTAGGTCCCATGCGCCGCGCGGTACGCCCGCCACTTCGCCACATTGGCATTATGCTGCTCCAGCGTGTCGGCGAAGGCATGCCCGCCCGATCCGTCCGCCACGAAATACAGCGCGTTCGATGTCGCCGGATGCAGCACCGCATCGATGCTCGCGCGGCCCGGATTGCAGATCGGCCCCTTGGGCAGGCCGACCATCGCATAGGTGTTATAGTCGTTCACCGCGTGTACTTCCGACAGCAGGATACGCCGGCCGAGCGGGCGGCCCTGCGTGATCGGGTAGATGATCGTCGGATCGGCCTGCAGCATCATCCCGCGCTTGAGGCGGTTGGAATAGACCGCCGCGACCATCGCTCGTTCGCTGGGCTTGCCGGTTTCCTTCTCGACGATCGAGGCGAGGATCAGCGCCTGTTCGGGCGTCGTCACGGCAAGCCCAGGCGCGCGCTTGGCCCAGGCGCCGGCGAGGTAGCGTTTGCGCACGCTCTGCATGCGCGCGAGGATGAATTCGCGCTTGTCGCCACGCTGGAAGGCGTAGCTGTCGGGCAGGACGCTGCCTTCGGCCGGCACGTCGACCTTGCCCGCGAGGCCGTTCTCCCGGTCGAGCGCGTCCTTGACCAGCACCGCAGGCCAGCCTTCCGGGATCGTCACGAAACGCTGGATTGTCTTGGTGCCTTGCAGGACCTTGAGGATATCGGCCTGGCTGAGATGCGCGGGAATGCGATATTCCCCCGCCTTGATCGGCGCGTCCGACCCGAACACCCTGGCGAACAGGCGGAACCGGCTGGCGGACGAAATCGCACCCGCTTTCTCGAGCGTGACCGAGGCGGCGGCGAGGCTGGTGCCGGGCGCGATCTCGACGCTGATCGGATGCGCGAGCGGCCCGCGTCCGCCCCACATCTGCACCACGTAGAAGAAGGCGAGCACCGCCGCGATGCCGAGCAGCAAGCCGGTGCAGCCGATCTTGCGCACCTTACCTACCTTGGCCTGGGAAGGAAAAACGAGACCGCGACCGGCGCATCAGACGGCCCGCATCACCAGCGACGCGTTGGTGCCGCCGAACCCGAAACTGTTGTTCAGCACCGCCTTGACCGGGCGCTGCTTCGCGACATGCGGCACCAGGTCGACGCCGACGCAGTTATCGCTCGGATTGTCGAGGTTGAGCGTCGGCGGCACGATCTGGTCGCGCAGCGCGAGGATGCAGAAGATGCTCTCCACCGCACCCGCGCCGCCGAGCAGATGCCCGATCGCCGATTTGGTCGAACTCATCGACAGCGTGTCGATATTGCTGCCGAACAAACGGCGCACCGCGTTCAGCTCCAGCTCGTCGCCGAGGGGGGTCGAGGTGCCATGCGCGTTGATGTAATCGATGTCGGCCAGCGCCAGGCCGGACTTGCGCATCGCCATCTCCATCGCGCGGAACGCGCCCGATCCTTCCGGGTGCGGCGCGGTGACGTGATAGGCGTCGCCCGACAGGCCGTAGCCGATCACCTCGGCATAGATCTTCGCGCCGCGCGCCTTGGCGTGTTCATATTCCTCGAGGCAGACCACGCCAGCGCCCTCGCCCATCACGAAGCCGTCGCGCGCCATGTCATAGGGGCGGCTGGCCTTTTCCGGCGTGTCGTTGAAGCCGGTCGACAGCGCGCGCGCCTGCGCGAAGCCGGCGATGCCGAGCGGGCAGATCGCCCCTTCCGCCCCGCCCGCCAGCATGACGTCGGCATCGTCCATCGCGATCATCCGCGCGGCATCGCCGATCGAATGCGCGCCGGTCGAGCAGGCCGTGACGACAGCGTGGTTCGGCCCCATCAGGCCGTATTTGATCTGCACCTGGCCGGTGATGAGGTTGATCAGTCGGCCATGGACGAAATGCGGCGAGACGCGGCGCGGGCCTTTTTCGTGCAGCACGATCGATTCGCTGGCGATGCCCGGCAAACCGCCGATGCCCGCGCCGATCGAACAGCCCGCGCGGTATTTCTGTTCCTCGGTCATGTCGAGCAGGCCGGCATCTTCCAGCGCCTGCCCTGCCGCATCGATGCCGTAGATGATGAACGGATCGACCTGGCGCTGGACCTTGTGGTCGACGCGCTTGCCGGGATCGAAGCCATAAGCGTGGTCGGCCGGCTTCACTTCGCAGGCGATGGTGCAGGCGTAATCGGTCGCGTCGAAACGGGTGATGGTGGCCGCGCCGGATTTGGCGGCGAGGATGTTCGCCCAGGCGGTTTCCACATCGGCGCCCAGCGGCGTCACGAGCCCCAGTCCGGTTACGACAACACGCCGCATGGCGATCTCCGTTTCGTTCTTCGTCAAGTGAGAAGGCGTAAAATGAGAACGGCCCCCCGCCCCCGGTCAGTGCCGCGGACGGGGAGCCGTTCCGTCAATCAGCCATTCGGCCGCGGCCCCCGCGGTTTCAGGCGCGCCCAGCTCAGCTCTTATGCTCGTCGATGAAGGTGATCGCGTCCTTCACGGTCGTGATCTTCTCGGCGGCATCGTCGGGGATCTCGACCTCGAATTCTTCCTCGAACGCCATCACCAGCTCGACGATGTCGAGGCTGTCCGCGCCCAGATCATCAATGAAGCTGGCGTCCTCGGTCACCTTGTCGGCCTCGACGCCGAGATGCTCGACAACGATCTTCTTAACGCGGTCTGCGGTCTCGCTCATGGTATCGTCCCTCTATCGCTGGGGGTTTGGGTACTTCCTGAACGCACGTAGAACGCGCGTGGGGGCCTTGCAAGGGGGGAGCAGGCGGTCCCATCCGCTTAGATCATCGCCATGCCGCCGTTGACGTGCAGCGTCTGGCCGGTGACGTACCCGGCCTCGCGGCTGGCCAGATAGACCACCGCCGCGCCGATGTCCGCGCCCTCGCCCATCCTGCCGGCGGGGATGCGCGTGTTGAGCGCGTCCTTCTGCACATCGGGCAAGCCATCGGTCATCGGCGAGGCGATGAAACCGGGCGCGACGCAGTTGACGGTGACGCCGCGGCTGGCGAGTTCCTGCGCCAGCGCCTTCGACATGGCGGTGAGCGCGCCCTTGGAGGCGGCGTAATTAGCCTGGCCGGGATTGCCGGTCGCGCCGACCACCGACGTGATCGACACGATCCGCCCGAAGCGCGCCTTCATCATCGGCCGCGCCGCCGCGCGCACCAGGCGAAAGGCGGCCTCCAGGTTGACGCGGATCACGGCGTCCCATTCCTCGTCCTTCATCCGCATGACGAGATTGTCGCGGGTGATGCCGCCATTGTTGACGAGGATATCGAGCTTGCCGCCCAGCGCCTCGACCGCGGCGGGCACCAGCGCGTCGACCGCGGCGCCGTCCGACAGATCGCACGGCAGCGCGACATGGTCGCCGCCGAGACCGTCGCGAAACGCCGCGAGCTTGGCGACGTTGGACCCGGACACGGCGAGCCGCGCCCCCTGCCCCGCCAGCGCCCGCGCGATCGCCGAGCCGATCCCGCCGGATGCGCCGGTGACGAGGGCGGTCATGCCTGTCAGGTCGAACATACTTCTCTCCTGTTCGTCACCCCGGCCTTGTGCCGGGGTCCACCGCGCCCCGGACGGTGCGCGAGTGGATAAGTAGACCCCGGCACTAGGCCGGGGTGACGACGGCTAGATCACTTTCGCGAGCGTCTCGATATCGTCCATCGTCATTACGCTGGTCGCCTCGACGTCGGCCGATATGCGCTTCACCATCGGGGTGAGCACCTTGCCGCCGAATTCGACGAAGCGTTCCACACCCGCCCCGGCCATCGCCAGTACCGATTCGCGCCAGCGGACCATGCCGGTGACTTGCTCGACCAGCAGGCGGCGGATCGTATCGGCGTCGGCCACCGCGCCGGCGGTGACGTTGGCGAAGACCGGCACCAGCGGCGTGTCGATCCGCGCCTCGGCCAGGGCTTTCTCCATCGCGTCGGCGGCGGGCTGCATCAGCGGGCAGTGAAACGGTGCCGAGACCGGCAGCAGCACCGCGCGCTTGGCGCCCATCTCCCTGGCCAGCGCGACGGCGCGCTCGATCGCGCCGCGATGGCCGGAAATCACGACCTGCGACGGATCGTTGTCGTTGGCGACGGTGCAGACCTCGCCCTTCGCGGCGGCTTTTGCGATCGCCCGGGCCTTCTCGACATCCGCCCCGAGCAGTGCCGCCATTGCGCCCGCGCCGACCGGCACCGCCGCCTGCATGGCGAGGCCGCGATGCTTGAGCAGCCGCGCCGTGGTCGCCAGGTCGATCGCGCCCGCCGCGCACAAGGCGCTATATTCGCCGAGCGAATGGCCGGCGACATAATCGGCCTTGTCGGCCAGCCGCACGCCGCCCTCCCGCTCCAGCACGCGCAGCGTCGCGACGGCATTGGCCATGATCGCGGGCTGGGCATTCTCGGTCAGTTGCAACTGGTCCTCCGGGCCTTCGGTCATCAAGCGGAACAGATGCTGGCCGAGCGCCTCGTCTACCTCCTGGAACACCGCGCGGGCGACCGCGCTCGCCTCGGCCAGCGCCTTGCCCATGCCGACCGCCTGGCTACCCTGCCCCGGGAAAATGAACGCGCGCATCCTCGATACTCCTTCGCGGCAGCGGTTAGGCGCTCGGTCGAAGGCGCGTCAACCTGAACGGGACCGCATCGGCCGGGACACTTTGACACCAATTCGGGTTCTGCGCGGGACGGGGCTGCGACAATCGCACCCCAAATACCCTGAGACGCCGGGAGCAAGGCGCCGTTACAAAAGGAGTACCCCCATGAAGAAGTTCATCATCGCCCTGCTGGCGACCGCCGCCGTGGCCAGCCCGATCGCCGCCGAAGCGCAGGATCATCGCGACGACCGCCACGATCGCCGCTCCACCGAGGTGCGCCAGCAGCCGAACGGCCGCACGGTGATCACCAACCGCACCGTCGTGCGCAACCAGCCGAACCAGTACCGCCGCTGGAACAAGGGCCAGCGCTTCGACCGCCGCTATGCGCAGAATTATAGCGAAATCCGCGACTGGCATCAGTATCGCGGGCGTCGTCTCTACGCCCCGCCGCGCGGCTATCACTGGGTGCGCTCGGGCAATGACGCGGTACTGGTCGCGGTGACTGGCGGCCTGATCGGTGCGGTGCTGGCGGGCGCGTTCAATTAAGCAAGGATCGCGTGCTACAGGCGGACGGCGGGGCAGCGATGCCCCGCCGTTTTCATGTGGCGTTTTCGCGTGGCGCGCCGGTGGGCGACCGTGCAAGAAGCGGC
Organism: uncultured Sphingomonas sp.; assembly: GCA_964244765.1. Lineage (GTDB taxonomy): Bacteria > Pseudomonadota > Alphaproteobacteria > Sphingomonadales > Sphingomonadaceae > Sphingomonas. The sequence continues at coordinate 5,258 of CAXTJX010000059.1, forward strand.
GACGATTCGAAGGAGATGTGGCATGAGCAAGCGGACGGTGGCCCTCGCGGCAGCGGTGGCGGTGATCGCGTTGCTGCCGCAGATCGGTATCGGCCAGCAGGCGCGCTCCGGCTATCTGCCGTCGGGCATGATCGACATCACCAGGGTGCTGCAAGCGGCGCCGAAGACGGGCGACGCGCAATACGAAGCGGACCGCGCGATCTTCGCGGCGACGCGGCACTGGCTCGGCACTCCGCGCGGCGATCTCGCCACGCGCGACGTGAAGACCGATGTCACCGCGATGGCGGCGGATTTCAGCTGCGCGGCCGGCGTGGCGCTGACTCCGCAGAACGCGCCGCTCACCGTCAAGCTCATCGCCAAGGCCGGGGTCGACACACAGACGCAATCCGGCGCGGCCAAGGACTTCTTCAAGCGCGACCGGCCGTTCCAGATCGACCGGGGTCCGATCTGCCAGCCGGCCGAGGAATTGAAGGGCAGCTACGATTACCCGTCCGGCCACACCACCTGGGGCTGGACCTGGGGGCAGATCCTGGCGGAGCTTGCGCCCGACCGCGCCACGCCGATCCTGGCGCGCGCACGGGCTTATGGCGAAAGCCGGATCGTGTGCGGCGTGCACAATGCCAGCGCGGTCGAGGCCGGGCGCATCACCTCGTCGGCGACGCTCGCCGCGGTGCGCGCGCAGGCGGCGTATCAGGCGGACCTCGCCACCGCGCGCACCGAACTGGACAAACTGCGCGCCGATCCGGCGACGCCGAAGCCGCAGAATTGCGCCGCCGAGGCTGCTTTGGTGAGCCAGCCGATCCTGTAATCTTCGTCATCCCGGCCTCGTGCCGGGGTCCATCTCGCGGCTTCGACTATCGTAAAAGATCGAAGGACCGCGTGTGCACTACCGTGGACCCGACACGACGCCGGGGTGACGAGCAGGCGGGATCGACGTCCATACCTCTCCCAAGGCTTGCCTTCTGCCAAAATTTCGCTAAGGACCGCCGCCTCGGGGTGGAAAGCTCAAATGCTTTTCCGCCCCGTCGCTTTACGACGATAGCCGGAGGGACGTTTCGCATGGTGCGGGCGTCAGCGATCGGCCAAGAGAAAGATCAAGCAGATGGCTCTGTACGAGCACGTTTTCCTTGCGCGCCAGGATCTGGCGCAGGCGCAAGTGGACGCCCTAGCGGAAATCGCCACCAAGATCGTCAACGACAATGAAGGCCGGGTCGTCAAGACCGAGAGCTGGGGCCTGCGCAGCCTCGCCTACAAGATCGCGAAGAACCGCAAGGCGCATTACGTTATGCTCGAGATCGATGCCCCGGGCAATGTGATCGCCGAGTTGGAGCGCCAGACCCAGATCAACGAAGACATCATTCGCTACATGACCGTCAAGATCGACGAGAGCGAAGCCGGCCCCAGCGTCATGATGCGCAAGTCGGACCGTGACCGCGAGCGTCGTGGCGACCGCGAAGGCGGCCGCGATGGTCCTCGCGGCGACCGCCCGGACCGCGGCGACCGCGAGGATCGCCCCCGCCGCAGCTTCGACGGCGAATAAGGAGTTATAGACGATGGCACGCCCCTTCTTCCGCCGCCGCAAGTCCTGCCCGTTCTCGGCCAAGGACGCCCCCCGGATCGATTACAAGGACGTCCGCCTGTTGCAGGGCTTCGTGTCCGAGCGTGGCAAGATCGTACCCAGCCGCATCACCTCGGTGAGCGCCAGGAAACAGCGCGAGCTCGCCCAGGCGATCAAGCGTTCGCGTCACCTGGGCCTGCTGCCCTACATCGTCAAATAAGGAGCGACCAACATGGATATCATCCTGCTGGAGCGCGTCGAGAAGCTCGGCAACATCGGCGACGTCGTCAAGGTGAAGGACGGGTTCGCCCGCAACTTCCTGCTGCCGAACAAGAAGGCGCTTCGCTCCAACGACGCCAACCGCAAGGTGTTCGAGAAGAACCGCGAGAAGATCGTCGCCGACAACGCCGCCAAGCGCGGCGAGGCGGAGGTCGAGGCGAAGACGATCGACGGCATCACGCTGACGCTGATCCGCCAGTCGTCGAACACCGGCCAGCTCTACGGCTCGGTCGCGGTGCGCGACCTGATCGAGGCGCTCGAAGCCGACGGCCACAAGGTCTCGAAGGCGGCGATCGCGCTCAACAAGCCGATCAAGGCGATCGGCCTGTACGAGGTCAAGGTCGCGTTGCACCCGGAAGTGTCGGTGACGATCAAGGTCAACGTCGCGCGCTCGCCCGAAGAGGCGGACATGCAGGCCAAGGGCGTCAACGTCATGGAGGCGATGTTCGAGAAGGACGAGGCCGGTTTCGTCGAGGAATACGATCCCAACGCCGAGCCGGGCGCGACCGCCGAGGTTTCCGCCGAGGCGCCGCCAGCCGAGGACGCCGCCCAGGTCTGAACCCTTGCGCGATGCTCGACGGGAAAGGGCCGTCCGGAGCGATCCGGGCGGCCCTTTCGTGTTGCCGCGCAGCTTAGTCACGGCATCCGCTTACCCTCGACCGGGTATGCACACGCGCCCACCAAGACGGCTTATCTGTGTCGTATTGGGACAGGTCCTTTTCGTAAGGTTCGGCGCGCTCACGGCAGGACGATCAGGCATGGGCAAGCTTGGCTGTACGACGGAGAAAACGCCTTGCCGAACCGACTGACCCGAAGCCGGCGATCATCATCGCCCATGTGGCAGGCTCGGGTACGGACGGCGCCGCTATCCCTTCGATTCGGACGGTCTCGGGACGAAGGCCACCCGACGCATAACAACTGAAGCCGCCGCACGCCGGATATCCTATGAAGCGAGGATCGCTCTGCCAAACCAGGAAGGCACCGTCCAGTCGATCCAGCGGCTGAGCGGCATAATAGAGATTCGCGGTATAGTCACTTGTATCGACGATATTATTGTCGAAGCTCGTTATTCTGTTCCAGTTATAATTAAAGTAGGCGCCATTATCGAAGTCCTGCACATAATGGCTTACTTCGTCGTAAACCGCATGATTGGATCCGTCGAAGAAATTTGACTGGCTCGCCGACCCGTGCGTAAGGGGTTTATTACCGTATTGAAACGATACACCGTTGATCGTAAGCTTCGCGGTGATTGGGCTGAAATTATTCAACCCGTCGATACTGGAAGTGACGCCATTGTCGAAACTCATGGCACCGGTGGAGGTGTCCAGGATGAATTCGTCGCTATAAGGCACACCCGTCAAGTCCGTACCGGGTGCGTAAAACATGCCACCATAGTCGAATCCCGACGTTATGGTGCCCGTATAGGTTATCTTGAATAGCGCCGCATTGGCATATCCAGAAAAACCAACAGCCAAAGCAACCAGGAACGTTCCTGCTTTTGCAACGCGAAGTGCAGCAATCATATAATTTGGCCCCCTGTTAGATATGACGGTTTCATGACATCACCGTTAACCATTATTAGGTCACCAGATGTTGACTGTCAACTTCGTCTGTCCACCGATCATCGGCTGCGCGGCCGACATATCGCTATTTCCGTCCGAACAGTTTCTCGATGTCGCCATGTGCCAGCTTCACCCAGGTCGGGCGGCCGTGATTGCACTGGCCGGAATGCGGGGTGACTTCCATTTCGCGGAGCAGCGCGTTCATCTCGGTCACCGACAGCGCGCGCCCGGCGCGCACCGAGCCGTGGCACGCCATCGTCGCGGCGACATGGTCGAGGCGTTCCTTGAGGCTCAATGCTTCGTCGAAGGCGGCGAGTTCGTCGGCCAGATCGGTGACGAGGCCGGTCACGTCGCCCTGCCCCAGCAGCGCCGGCACCGCGCGCACCAGCATCGCGCGCGGGCCGAAACGGTCGAGATCGAGGCCGAAGTCGCTCAGTTCGGCCGCGCGGGCTTCGAGCCGGTCGCAGGCCGGCTCGTCAAGCTCGATCACTTCGGGCAGCAGCAGCGCCTGGCTCGCGACGCCGCCGTTCGCCATCGCCTTGCGCATGCGTTCGAGCACGAGGCGCTCGTGCGCGGCGTGCTGGTCGACCAGGATGAGGCCGTCCTGCGCCTCGGCGACGATATAGGTCCTGGCGACTTGCCCGCGGGCGACGCCGAGGGGGAAGTCGTCGGTTTCGGGCGGCGGGGCGAAAGCGGGTTCGGCGCGGGCTTGCGGGGGTGGGGTGAAGAAGCTGCGGCGGTCGTTGAGCTGATAGCCCGCCCCTGCTGCCGTTGCCCCCGCGAAAGCGGGGGTCCCGCTTTCTTCTACGGCGTCGAAGAAGGAAGAAGCGGGATCTCCACCTTCGCGGGGACGACGGGGAAGATCGGTCGTCCACCCCGCCATCGCCGCTTCCGGCATACGCTGGCTGCGGTGCCCCGCCCCGTCCAGCGCCCGCCTGAGCCCGCTGACGATCAGCCCGCGCACCAGCGCCGGCTCGCGAAAGCGGACTTCGGTCTTGGCCGGGTGCACGTTCACGTCGACCGCGTCGGGGGGCACGTCGAGGAACAGGGCCACCACGGCATGCCGGTCGCGCGGCAGCATCTCGGCATAAGCACCGCGGATCGCGCCGATCAGCAAGCGGTCCTTCACCGGGCGCCCGTTGACGAACAGATATTGGTGATCGGCCACGCCGCGATTGAAGGTCGGCAGGCCGGCGATCCCGCCCAGGCCGATGCCGTCGCGCACGAAATCCACGCCGATGCCGTTGTCGATCAGCCCGCGATCGGTCAGCGCGGCGACGCGGTCGGGCAAGCTTTCCCCGCCGCTCACGCCGAGCGAGCGCCGCCCGTCATGCTCGACCGAGAAACCGATGTCGGGCCGCGCCATCGCGAGGCGCTTGACCACGTCGAGACACGCGGCGAACTCGCCGCGCGCCGAGCGCAGGAACTTGCGCCGCGCGGGCACGCGCTCGAACAGCGCCTCGACCCGCACGCGCGTGCCCGGCGGGATCGCGGCGGGCCCTTCCGACACGACCACGCCGTTATCGACCACGCGCGCCCACCCTTCCGCGCCGCGCACCCGGCTCTCCAGCGTCATCCGCGCGACGCTCGCGATCGAGGGCAGCGCCTCGCCGCGAAAACCGAGCGTCGCGACGTTTTCGATCGCCCCATCCACCAAAAGGCTGTCGGGCAGCTTTGACGTCGCGTGCCGCTCCAGTGCGAGCGCCATGTCGGCCGGCGTCATGCCGCAGCCGTCGTCGGTCACCTCGACCAGATCGGTGCCGCCGCCGGCCAGCCGCACCGCGATCCGCGTCGCGCCGGCGTCGATCGCATTCTCGACCAGCTCCTTCAACGCGCTGGCGGGCCTTTCCAACACTTCACCGGCCGCGATGCGATTGACGAGATGTTCGGGCAGGCGGCGTATTGACATGGGTCATGCTCTAGCCCAAGCGACGCCCTCCCGCGACCCGCATTCGACCAAGCATCAGAGCGTGGATTTACCGCTCTGAACATCCCGGTCGTACGTGACGCCGCGAACTGTGCGACCTCCCGGCATTTTCATAAGTCCGGCGTGAAACGGAACGATCCATGGGCTTTTTCTCGAACCTTTTCCGCTTTTCTTCCCACGACATGGCGATCGACCTCGGCACCGCCAACACGGTCGTGTATCTGCGCGGCAAGGGCATCGTGCTGAACGAGCCGTCGGTGGTCGCGGTGGAGACGCTCAACGGCGTGAAACGCGTGAAGGCGGTCGGCGACGACGCCAAGCTGATGATGGGCAAGACCCCCGACAGCATCCAGGCGATCCGTCCGCTTCGCGACGGCGTGATCGCCGACATCGACGTCGCCGAGCAGATGATCAAGCATTTCATCCACAAGGTGCATGGCGGGCAGCGCCGCTTCATGCGCTGGCCGCAGATCGTCATCTGCGTGCCCTCCGGTTCCACCTCGGTCGAACGCCGCGCAATCCGCGATGCCGCGTCGAACGCCGGCGCGTCGCAGGTCTGGCTGATCGAGGAGCCGATGGCGGCGGCGATCGGCGCGGACATGCCCGTGACCGAGCCGATCGGTTCCATGGTGGTCGATATCGGCGGCGGCACGACCGAAGTCGCGGTGCTGTCGCTGCGCGGGCTCGCCTATACCACCTCGGTGCGCGTCGGCGGCGACAAGATGGACGAGGCGATCGTCTCCTATGTCCGCCGCAACCACAATCTCCTGATCGGCGATGCGACGGCGGAGCGGATAAAGCAGGAAGTCGGCGTGGCCAAGCCGCCGCTCGACGGCATCGGTCTGACGATTCACGTCAAGGGCCGCGACCTCGTCAACGGCGTGCCCAAGGAAATCCAGATCAACCAGGGCCAGATCGCCGAGGCGCTGTCCGAACCGGTCGGCCAGATCGTCGAGGGCGTGCGCATCGCGCTGGAGAACACCGCGCCGGAACTGGCGGCGGACATCGTCGACCAAGGCATCGTGCTGACCGGCGGCGGCGCCTTGCTCAAGGGCATCGACGAAGTGCTGCGCGACGAGACCGGCCTGCCGGTGACGATCGCCGACGATCCGCTGACCTGCGTCGCGCTCGGCACCGGGCGCGCGCTGGAGGATCCGGTGTTCCGCGGCGTGCTGCACAGCGCCTGACCCAAGGCATCGGCGCCCTGAAATGACGTGCTAGGCCTGATACGCGCTTGGTCACCCCCTACTCAGGCCGCACGACATCGCGTACAGCATGGTGACGTTTTTCGATACCGGCCCGCGGGCCACTGGATGGGGGTAGAATGGCGCCGCCTCGCAATCGGCGCCCGGGTTTTTCGCGGCGGGCGCAATACAGCCTCTTCCTGGGATATGTGATCGCCGTTGCGGGCTCCCTCGTCGGTGCGGTGTTGCTTGCCTTGTCGGCGCTCGATCCGCCCGCCTTCGCCGCGTTGCGCGCCAGCGTCGCCGAGGTGACGACGCCGATTTCCTCGACCTTGTCCGGCGTGGGGCGCGGGATCGGCTCGGTTCCGGGCTGGATCGGCGACTATATCGCGGTCCACGACCAGAACGCCGCGTTGCGCAAGCAACTCGCCGACGAGCGCGCGCTGATGATGCGCGCTCGCTCGCTATCCTATGACAATCGCCGGCTGATGGCGCTGCTGCGCGTGCGCGCGCGGATCGCCGAGCCGGTCGTCGCCGCGCGCCTGGTCAGTTCCTCCGCGTCGAGCACGCGGCGCTTCGCGGTGCTCAACGCCGGATCTTGGCAAGGCGTGATGCAGGGGCAGCCGGTGCGCGGGCCGGAGGGGCTGATCGGGCGCGTGCTGGAGACCGGACCGAACAGCGCGCGCGTGCTGCTGCTGACCGATCCGGAAAGCGTCGTGCCGGTGCGGCGCACGCGCGACGGCATGCCCGCGCTCGCCGCCGGGCGCGGCGACGGGCTGATCGACGTGAAGTCGGTCGCGCTCGCCACCGCCGATTTCGGGCCGGGCGACGTGTTCGTCACCTCCGGCATCGGCGGCATCTATCCGCCCAATGTGCCGGTCGCGCGCGTCATCCGGCGCGGCCGCGACGCCGCGATCGCGCGCAGCTTCGCGCAGGCCGACACGCTGGATTTCGCGCTGGTGCAAAAGGCGTTCATGCCGGAGCCGCCCGCCCCCGCGCCTAGCCCGGCCCCGGCCCCGGCCCCGACCCCGGCCAAGCCCGCGCTCAAGAAAAAGCCGTGAGCCAGGTACACGGCCCGTTCGACGAGGCGCCCGATCGCAGCTTCCGGCGCTTCGTACCGGCGATCTCGGTGCTGATCGCCTCTTCACTGACGTTGTGGCCGTTCATCGCCAGCTTCCCGGTATTCCCGCCATTCGGCCTGCTGGTCCTGCTCGGCTGGCGTCTTACCAGGCCTGAATCCCTGCGCATCTGGGCGCCGTTGCCGCTCGGCCTGTTCGACGATCTCGTCAGCGGGCAGCCGCTCGGCAATGCCATGCTGTTCTGGACATTGTGCTTCTTCATGATCGACCTGATCGACCAGCGCGTCGTCTATCGCGATTTCTGGCAGGACTGGCTGATCGCGGCGGGGGCGATCGGCTTCTGCCTGATCCTGGGCCGGCTCGTCGCCGCGCCGATCGGCGCGCATGTCGATACCGTGCTGATGCTCCAGATCGTCGTCTCCATCCTGCTGTTCCCGCTCGCCGCGCGAATCTGCGCGATGCTCGATGGTGGCGGCGAGGAAGAAGCGGCATGAACCGCTCCACCTTCGCGCGTCCTGATTTCGCCAAGGGCTCGCGCATGGTCACGGAGGCATCGCAAAGCTACAGCTTCTCGCGCCGGACGGTGATGCTCGGCGCGGCGCAAGGCGTGGTCGCGCTGGCGCTGGCGGGTCGGATGACCTGGCTCGCGGTGGTCGAGAACGAGCGATACACGCTGAAATCCGAGAGCAACCGCGTCAACATGACGCTGGTGCCGCCCCGGCGTGGCTGGATCGTCGACCGGCACGGCACGCCCATCGCCAACAACCGCACCGATTTCCGCGTCGACATCATTCCCGACCGGCTGGAGAACAAGGACAAGGTCCTCGCCCTGCTGCGCGACCTCCTCCAATTGCCGCCGGAGGAAATGGACCGGCTCGTCACCGATCTCGACCGCGCGGCCGGGTTCCAGCCGGTGCAGGTCGCGGAGAACCTGAATTGGGAGCAGTTCGCCGCGGTCAGCGTGCGCTTGCCCGAATTGCCCGGCGTTGCCCCGACGCGGGGCTTCTCGCGCAGCTATCCGGCGGGCGCGGCGGTCGCGCACCTCACCGGCTATGTCGGCGCGGCTTCGGCCGAACAGTTCAAGCAGACGCGCGACCCGCTGATGGTCACGCCAGGCTTCAAGCTCGGCAAGGACGGCTTGGAAAAGACGCTGGAGACCACCCTGCGCGGCGTCGCCGGGCAGAAGCGCGTCGAAGTGACCGCGCGTGGCAAGCTCGTCGCCGAGCTCGCGACCAGGCCCGATCAGCCCGGCACCAACGCTCGCCTGACGATCGACGCCGGCTTGCAGGAGTATGCCGCGCGGCGGCTCGGCACGCAGTCGGGCTCGGTCGTGGTGATCGATTGCCTGACCGGCGAGATGCTGGCGATGGTGTCGATGCCGGCCTACGACCCCAACAGCTTTTCCGACGGGATCAGCCATCTCGAATGGAAGATGCTGTCCGACAACGACCATATTCCGTTGATGAACAAGGTGTTGCAGGGGCTGTATCCGCCCGGCTCCACGGTCAAGCCGATGAACGCGCTGGCGCTGCTCGAATCCGGCGCCGATCCCGGCCAGCGCATCAATTGCACCGGCGCGTTGCGCGTCGGCACCGGCGTGTTCCATTGCCACAAAAGGCGCGGCCACGGCCCGCTCGACCTGAAGAACGCGGTGATGCAGAGCTGCGACATCTATTTCTACGAGATGGTCCGGCGGCTCGGGTACGACCGCATCGCGCCGGTCGCGCGCGCGGTCGGCTTCGGGCAGAAGTTCGACTTGCCCTTCGCCTCGCAGCGTTTCGGCACGATGCCCGATCCCGCCTGGAAACTGCGCAAATACAAGGAAGACTGGACCGTCGCCGATTCGCTCAACGCATCGATCGGCCAGGGCTATGTGCTCGCCAATCCGTTGCAACTGGCGGTCATGGCGTCGCGCCTGGCGTCCGGCCGGGCGTTGCAGCCGAGCATCCTCGCGAGCCACGTCCATCATGGCGCAGGCCCCCTGCCCGTCTCGCCCGCCAACCTCGACCTCGTCCGCAACGCGATGTACGGCGTGGTCAATCAAGGCGGCACCGGCGGCGCGGCGCGGATGCTGGTGCCCGGCGTCTCGCTCGCCGCCAAGACCGGCACCGCGCAGGTCCGCCGCATCTCGATGGCGGAACGCGGATCGGGCGTGCTCAAGAACGCCGCGCTGCCGTTCAAGCTGCGCGACCACGCGCTGTTCGTGTGCTTCGCCCCCGCCGAAAACCCACGCTATGCCGCCGCCGTCGTACTGGAGCATGGCGGCCACACCGTGCGCAACCTCGACACGCCGCTGATCGGCCGCGACATCATGACCTATCTGTTCGACCGCGACCGCGCGCTCGCCTCGCTGGCCGAGGCCGAGCCGACCTGGGGCGGCGACATCAGGACGCGCATGGCGGCCGAGAGCGCGGCGTACCGCGCCGCCGCCACCGCGCCCCCGCTCGCGGTCGGCGCGCTGACCGAGCTTAACGCCACCGCGCCGACCGACGCCCCCGCCGTCCGCGCCGCCGCCGCCGCCGACGTCGCCACCTCGGAAGCGCTCGCCAACACCGCCGCGCCGGGCAACACGGTCGCGGAGGACGGCACCACCGAGTCCGACCCGAGATGAGCGGCCTCAACTTCGTTCCCGCCCCGCTCGCGCAATTGCCGTGGAAGATCCTGTTGCTGGTGCTGGCGATCGGCTGTTTCGATTCGCTCGTGTTATATTCGGCGGCGGGCGGCGTCGCGCGGCAATGGGCGATCCCACAGGGCGTGCGCTTCATCGTCTTCCTCGCCGGCGCCGTCGCTTTATCGCGCGTGCGCGAGAAGACGTGGCGCAGCCTCGCGCTGCCGGCGTACGGCGTCCTGTGCGTCATGCTGGTGCTGGTCGAGCTGATCGGCGCGGTGCGCGGCGGCGGGCAGCGCTGGCTTGATCTCGGTATCGGTTTCCGTCTGCAACCGTCCGAGCTGATGAAGCCATGCATCGTGCTGGCGTGCGCGAAATTCTACGACGCGCTGCCGCCCAACGAGACACGGCGGTTCGGCGCGGTCTGGCCCGCCGCGCTGCTCATCCTGCTGCCCGCCGCGCTGGTGATGAAGCAGCCCGATCTCGGCACCGCGCTGATGATCGTGATCGGCGGCATCACGGTGATGTTCCTGGCGGGCGTGCCGCTGCGCCTGTTCATCGGCGGCGCGCTGGCGCTCGGCGCGGCGGTGCCGCTCGCGGTCAATTTCGTGCTGCACGGCTATCAGCGCAACCGCATCCTCGTCTTCCTCGACCCCGAGAGCGACCCGCTCGGCATCGGCTATCATATCAGCCAGTCGAAGATCGCGATCGGATCGGGCGGCATCTTCGGCAAGGGCTTCC
>CAXTJX010000060.1:0-16154 GCA_964244765.1 uncultured Sphingomonas sp.
CGTCCATGCCGTATTTCAGCATCGCCAGCCGGTCGACGCCGACGCCGAACGCGAAGCCCTGCCATTCGGCCGGATCGAGTCCGCACGCGGCGATCACCCTGGGATGCACCATGCCGCTGCCGAGCAATTCCATCCAACCCTCCGCGCCGCCGAGCGTGCGGCGGCCCTTTTCCATCGTCCAGCCGACATCGACCTCGGCCGAAGGCTCGGTGAAGGGGAAATAGCTCGGGCGCAGCCGCAGCACGATATCGTCGCGCTCGAAGAACGCCTTGAGGAAGGTCTCCAGCGTCCATTTGAGGTGCCCCAGCGTGATCCCCTTGTCGATCACCAGCCCCTCGATCTGGTGGAACATCGGCGTATGCGTCGCGTCCCAGTCCGAGCGGTAGACCCGTCCCGGCGCGATGATGCGAATCGGCGGTTGCTGGCTCATCATCGTGCGGATCTGCACCGGCGAGGTATGCGTGCGCAGAACCCTGGCCTCCTCACCGTCCGCCGCCCGCAGATAGAAGGTGTCGTGCATCGCCCGCGCGGGGTGGCTCTCGGGCATGTTGAGCGCGGTGAAATTGTGCCACTGGCTTTCGATCTCCGGGCCGGTCGCGACCGCGAAGCCGAGATCGGCGAAGATCTCCGCCAGTTCGTCCATCACCTGGCTGACGGGATGGACCGATCCTTGCGGTGCGGCCTCCGCCGGGAGCGTCATGTCGAGCGTCTCGCGGGCGAGCCGCGCGTCGAGCTCGGCCCGGTCGAGCGCGGCCTTGCGCATGGCGATCGCGCCGGTGACGGCCTCGCGCATGGCCTGGATGCGCGGTCCCCGCACTTGCCGCTCGTCGGGCGACAGGCCGCCGAGCGTCTTGAGCAGCGCGGTGACGCTGCCGGCCTTGCCGAGCAGGGCGATACGCTGTTGCTCCAGCATGTCGAGCGTCTCCGCGCGCGCGATCGCGCCGAGCGCGTCGTCGCGCAACTGGTCAAGGTCCGTGGTCATCGCATTCCCGTCCACTTCGATCCCGCCGATAACGAAAAGGGCGCGGACGGCCTAGACCATCCGCGCCCCATGTTCGCTTGCTCGAAGGCCGCTCAGGCGGCCTGGGGCAGTGCCGCCTTCGCCTGCGCGATGATCGCGCTGAACGCCGCGCCCTCGTGCATCGCGATGTCGGCCAGCACCTTGCGGTCGAGCTGGACGCCGGCGAGCTTGAGGCCGTGCATGAACACGCCGTAGGTCAGCCCTTCGGCGCGCACGGCGGCGTTGATGCGCTGGATCCACAAGGCGCGGAAGTTGCGTTTCTTCACCTTGCGGTCGCGGTAAGCGTATTGCCCGGCCTTCTCGACGGCCTGGCGGGCGATGCGGATGGTGTTCTTGCGGCGGCCGTAATAGCCCTTCGCCTGATTCAGGATTCGCTTGTGCTTGGCGTGGGTGGTTACACCCCGTTTGACGCGTGCCATTGGTCAGTCCTCCCCGCTCAACTCAGACCGTAAGGCGCCCACGCCTTGACGGTGGCCGTGTCGGCCTTGGAAAGTACCTTGGTCCCGCGATTCTGGCGGATGTACTTGGAATTGTGGCTGATCAGCCGGTGGCGCTTGCCCGCGACGCCATGCTTGAGCAGGCCGTACGCGGTGAGCTTGAAGCGCTTCTTGACGCCGCTCTTGGTCTTGAGTTTGGGCATTTTCGTCCTTTCGATGTCGCGGGCGATTATGAACGGCCTCGGCAGCCCATACCGGCCGGGCAGTTCCTCTTTACTCGCGTGAGAAGCGGGGCGCTTAGCGGGCTCGCCCACGAAATGCAACCGGATACGCCAAAGGAACGTTGCGCTGCCCGAACGGTTGAGAGCCGATGGACACGACCGCCGACGCTTTGCCCGCGCCTCGCAAACACCTGTCGCGCCCGTGGCGGATCGCGCGCAACGTCGTGCTGGGCGTCGTCGCGGCGATCTTCCTGGTCTGGCTGATCCTCTACATCACCAAGGGCCGCTTCCTGAAGCACCCGTTCGAGCGCATCGCCACCTCGCTGACCGAGCGCACGGTCGGCGTGGCAGGGGACTTCCAGCTCTATTTCGACCCGATCACGATCCACTTCCGCGCCGAGGGGCTGCGCGTGTCGAACCCGGACTGGGCGTCCAGGCCCGATCTGTTCGCCGCCAGGACGATCGATTCGCGCATCGCCCCGCTGTCGCTGATCTTCGGGCGGCGGCATTTCTACCGGCTCGATCTCACCGATTCGGCGGTGGATCTCGAATGGAACGCCGCGCACACGCGGAACACCTGGACGTTCGGCGCCAGGAGCGGCGGCAAGCCGCTGGTGCTGCCGACGATCGACCTGGCCACCGTCGCGGGGACGACGCTGCGCTTCATCGACCCGCAGATGCGGCTGCGCACCGACCTCGCCTTCAGGACGATTACCTCGACCGACGCCAAAATCGGCGACGCGGTCCGTTTCGCCGGATCGGGGCAAGTCCGCGACACGCCGTTCACGCTGAGCGGCGCCTTGCTCTCGCCCGACGCCACGCTCGCACAGGGGCAGAACAAGCTCGTGCTCGCCGCCGACGCCGCGCACAATCATATCGACGTGACCGGCACGCTGCCGAGCCTCGCCGATGTCGAGGGCGTGCCGTTGCAGGTCGTCGCGCGCGGGCGCAATCTGTCGGAACTGCTCGGCATCATCGGCGTGGCGATCCCCCGGTCGCGCACCTATCGCGTGCGGGCGCAACTGGTGAAATCGGGCACCACATACGATTTCACCAGGCTGGCCGGGCGCTTCGGCGGCAGCGATCTTGCCGGCGGCTTCACCATCCGCAACGACGAACGGCTGCACATCCAGGCCAATCTCACGACGCGCAGCCTCGACATCGTCGATGCCGCCCCGTTCATCGGCTACAACCCGGACGTGGTCGCGACCAGGGGCGCGGTCGCCGCCGCCGCCGGCACCGGGGCGGCCCCGGCGCGCATCCTGCCCGACGCGGCGCTGCCGGTCGAGGCGCTCAAGCGGTTCGACGCGGACGTGCGCTACAAGGTCGGCGTCGTGAAATCGCGCAACGTGCCGATCTCGAACGTCGACCTGACGCTGTCGCTCGACGACGGCCGGCTCAAGCTCTCGCCGCTGACCTTCGCGATGGCGCGCGGCAATGTCGCCAGCGACATCACGCTCGATGCCCGCGCCCGGCCGACGCACGCGACGTACGACATCCGCCTTGCCGCGACGCCGATGGCGCGCTTGCTCGCGGGCTATGGGGTGGACGAGGCGGGCACCAGCGGCGTCGTCAAGGGGCGGCTGCAACTGGCCGGCGACGGCGACACGCTGCACCGGTCGCTGTCGACCTCGCACGGGCGGCTGGCGCTGGTGATGCCCAGGGGCACGTTCTGGACGCGCAACGTGCAGCTCGCCGAACTCGACCTCGGCACCTTCGCGCAGAAGATGTTCCAGGGGCGGCTGAAGGAGCCGGTGAGGATCAATTGCGGCCTGATCGCCTTCACCGTGCGCGACGGCATCGCCGCCGCCGACCCGATCCTGATCGATACCGAGAAGAGCGTGCTGCTCGGGCGCGGCGGGTTCAGCTTCAAGAGCGAAGCGCTCGATCTCGCCTTCCGCGCCGACGCCAAGCGCATCAGCATCTTCTCGGGCCAGTCGCCGGTCGGGCTCAAGGGCAGCTTCGCCAAGCCCGCTATCGACGTGATCAGCGGCCAGTTGGTCGAACGCGCCGGGGTCGGGCTGGGGCTGGCGGTGTTCGCCACGCCGGTGGCGGGCATTCTCGCGTTCGTCGACGTCGGCGATGCCAAGTCGGCGGCGTGCGGCCCGATCCTCGCCGCGCGCCCGGCGACCGCGCAGCGCACGACGACCGGCAAGCCGCGCGACGATGTCGGCCACGGCACCACCGCGACCGAGGAGAACGGCAGGAAGTCGGACGGCGAGAAGGCCGGGCAGAAGAAGAAGTTCCTGGGAATCTTCTAGGGCGGATCGACCTTCATCCTCCTTGGTGGGCCTTATCCCCTTCTTCCGGCACCCCGGACCCTCCGGCAAGCTCAGGACAGGCTCGTTCCGGGGTCCACCAGGCGGCTTTCGACTCACATAATAGCATGATCGCCGAGGTCGCTGCACGGTGGACCCCGGAACGAGCCCGGGGTGACGGTTCTTGCAGGAAAATCTGCGGGCAAAATCGCCGACATTGAAGGTCGATCCGCCCCAGCCGCGCCGGGCCCGCTCCACCGCCAGCATGACGATGGCGCCGGTCGCATAAGCCAGAAAATCGGACGGATCGAACTGCGTGCCGAGCAGCGCCCGCGCGACGGCGCTCCCGCCAAGGCCGAGCCGGTCGACCAGATGGAAATACCGGCTAATCTCCACCGCGCAGGCGATGCCGAAGGCGGCCGCGACGGTTGCGGTCGTCCGCAACGGCGTCGTCGCGCGCAGCACGAGATACACCGGCATCACGACCAGCGCGTCGCCGACATAGGGCCGCAAGATCCGATCATGCATGAAGATCGCGATTTCCGCCTCGACGGCGAACAGCGCGACCGCCGCCAGTGCGTAACCGAAACGCCCGCTCAATGCCCGCGACAGGCGAGCGTCTCCAATATCTCCTCGACCCGCGCCGGATCGCCCGCCGCGACGACCTCGCCCGCGCTGTCGGCGGTGAGCGGGTCGCCCTGCCAGTCGCACATCCGCCCGCCCGCGCCCTCGACCACGGGGACGAGCGCGGCGAAATCGTGCAGCTTGAGGTTCGCCTCGACCACCATGTCGAGCCATCCGCTGGCGACGCAGCCGTAATTGTAGCAATCGCCGCCCAGCACCGTGCTCATCACCGCGTTGTCGAGATGCTCGAACGCGTGGAGCTGCGCGTCGTCGAACAAGGCGGGCGAGGTGGTGGCGAGCAGCGCCCTGGCGAGATCGGGGCAGCGCCGCGTCGTGGCGGGCTTGCCGTTGAACAGCGTCGGGCGCCCGGTCACGCCGATCCAGCGCTCGGCGAGGATCGGCTGGTCGATCACGCCCAGCATCGGCCAGCCCTCGATCACCAGCGCGATCAGCGTGCCGAAGATCGGCCGGCCGGAGATGAACGCGCGCGTCCCGTCGATCGGGTCGAGCACCCAGGCGCGGCCGGAAATGCCCTCCTTGACGCCATATTCCTCGCCGATGATCGCGTCGGCGGGGAAGGCGCGCTCGATCAGCGCGCGCATCGCCGCTTCCGCCGCGCGGTCGGCCAGCGTCACCGGCGAGGCATCCTCCTTCGCTTCGAGCCCGGACTCGGCGCGGTAATAGGGGCGGATCGCCGCGCCCGCCGCATCGGCAAGCGCGGCGGCGAGGGCGAGATCGGTGTCGGTGACGCGCATCGGTGTCGGCATGGCGCCGGCCTAAAGCCACTGGCGCGGATTCGCCAGTCCATGCGATGGCGACACACGGAAATCGCAAGAGGGGGGAGCGACGATGCGCGCGCTGTATCTGGTCGTGGGCACCGCGATGCTGACGCCGGCGGAACCCGCGGCGGCGCAATTGCGGCCGCTGCTCGATCCACCGGCCTCGGCGGACGCCGCGCGCGGCGGAGTCGAGGTGTATCTGCTCAACGAGGGGCGGACCGTCCAGCCGGCAAGCGGGCCGGCGGAGATCGAGACGATGGCGAAGGACGGCACGCGCTTGCGCCTGATCGCCGCGCCGGACGCGCCGCCGACCGTCGCGCCGGGCGGCTTCGCGCGGCTGCACTATCGGCTCGCGGCGTCCTATCCGGTGGCGGTCGCGCCGCCCGCCCCCTTGCCGCTCGCCCCCTTGCCGCTCGCCCCCTTGCCGCTCGCCGTCGCCGCAAATCGCGAGACCGTGGTCGACGGCTCGGCCGGAATATCGTCGGCCTTCGTCGATCGCTTCCGGCCGTACGAGCCGATCTACGGCGTGGCCGGCACCGGCACGGCGGGCGCGAAGCTCCAGGTCAGTATCGACTTCCGCCTGCTCGGGCGTGCCGACGGCCCGCGGCTCGACTTCGCCTATACCCAGGCGATGTTCTGGGCGATCGACCGCCCGTCCGCCCCGTTCCGCGCGACCAATTACAGCCCCGAGATATTCGTCGATCTACCGGTCGGGGAGGCCCTGAACGTCGGGGCCCTGAACGTCGGGGCCGGCTATCGCCACGATTCGAACGGTGGCGGCCCGGCCAGTTCGGTCGATGTCAACCGGCTGTATCTGCGCGCGAGCGGGGCTTTCACGCTCGGCCGCGGCTGGGAGCTGAGCGTGACGCCCAAGGCCTGGATCTATTTCGGCGAGCACGGCAACGCCCCCGGTCTCGAGCGTTACTGGGGCAATGCCGCCCTCGCCGCCTCGATCGGGCAGCGCGACGGGCTGAAGTTCGTCATATCGGGCAGAGGAAATTTCGGCACCGGGCGCGGCGGCGTGGAAGCGTTCCTGTCCTGGCCGGTCGCGCGGATCGGCGACCGGCTGCCGCATCTTTATCTGTTCGGTCAGATGTTTAGCGGGTATGGCGAGGCATTGAGCGATTATCGCATCAGCGCGACGCACGCCCGCATCGGTATCGCGCTGACGCGGTGAGGGCCGCCGCGCCGTGATCGTTACGCTCCCGGTCATCGTATCTTAGCAGTTTACGCCTACCCCGTGATGCCGGAAGCGCCCACCTTCTAAAGGGGGCAAAGGCAAGGGACCAGGGACCGATGGGGGCAGCGCGACAGGCACGGCTGGTGGCGGTGGAAGACCGCGCCGGGCAGGTGTTCGACTTTATCCGCGCTTTCCTGGAGCTCCACCGGCTGAGCCCCGATCCGCTCCATTACACCTTCGCGTACCGCGTGGTGTGCGATTCGAACGGCGCGCTCGCGCGCGCCGTCGCGGCGCTGACCGAGGGCGGCATCCGGCTCTCGGCGCGTGATATCGAGACGCTCGGCGGCACGGTCGCCGCGCCGGGCATGTCCGCTCCCGATGCGCCGCCGAGCGGGCCGGTCGACGGGCTGGTCGCGCAGACGCAGATGCAGGTCGAGGGCTTTTCCGACATGGTCCGCAGGGTCCGCGCGGAGACCGAGGATTTCGGCCGCGACCTCGCCGCCAGCGCCGACGCGATCCGCCGCGGCGACGGCGTCCAGGATGTGGTACGGCTGACCAGCGTGATGCTGAACCGCGTGCAATCGGCCGAGGCCCGGCTCGCGGCGGCGACCGACGAAGCGGAAGACCTGCGCGCCAAGCTGGAGGAAGCGCGCGACAATGCCCGGCGCGATCCGCTGACCGACCTGCCCAACCGCCGCGCCTTCGAGGAGGCGTTCGCCGAACACAGCGCCGCCGGCACGCCGCTATGCCTGGCGGTGTGCGACGTCGATCGTTTCAAGCGCGTCAACGACAAGTTCGGCCATTCGGTCGGCGACCGCGTCCTCAAATCGATCGCCGAGGCGTTGGGCAGTGCTTGTGACGGCCATCTCGTCGCGCGCTATGGCGGCGAGGAATTCACCATCTTGTTCGTCGGCATCTGCCTTGATGAAGCGCGGGCGAAGCTCGAAGAAGCGCGCGAGACGGTCGCCGCCAAGCGTTATCGCCTGCGCGAATCGGACGAACCGCTCGGTGCCGTCACCTTCTCCGGCGGCATCACGCAAGGCCAGCCCGGTGAGATCCTCGGTGCCGTGTTCGGCCGCGCGGACAAGCTGCTTTATGCCGCCAAGGATGACGGACGCAACCGGCTTCGCGCCGCGTAGCGTCTTGCGCCGATCGTCGGTGAAACCGCCAGGCGGAGCGACCTTCGGCTTCGACAGTTTCGCCCGCGGATTTTCCGCAAAGCGTCACCCCGGACTGTTCCGGAGTCCACCGTCAGCGCGTCGCGCGCCGACGGTGGAACCCGGAACCGATCCGCATGACGAAGCGTCCGCGAATCAGGCGGCAGGGGCCGCCGCTTCCGCCTTGGCATTGGTCTTCGACGTCGCCATCGCCGTCAATTTGTCGTCGGTGGCATATTCCTCGTCGAGCGTTTCCTGCAGGATCGACGCGATCTCGCTGCGGCCGAGCTGGTTCGCCCAGGCGATCAGCGTGCCGTAGCGCGTGATCTCGTAATGCTCGACCGCTTGCGCCGAGGCGATCAGCGCGGCGTCGAGCACCGCCTTGTCGGCGATCTCGCCGGCGACGTCATTGGCTTCCTTGATGATGCCCTCGATCGCCGGGCACGTCGCACCCTTGGGCTGTTCGCCGAGCAGGTCGAACACGCGCTCGAGCCGCGCGATCTGGCCCTCGGTCTCGCGCAGATGCGTCTCGAACCCGGCCTGCAACGCCGGATCGGTCGCCTTCGCGACCATCTTGGGCAGCGCCTTGGTGATCTGATGCTCGGCATAATAGACGTCCTGCAACTGGTGCAGGAACAGATCTTCGAAAGTCTGGATGTCCTTGGTGAACAAGCCCATGGCGGTGCTCCTTGAAATGACGGTAGCAGCAGAAAGGTGCCGGGCGCGCGAAGGGGGGAAGGCGCGTCCGGCACGGCATAAACGGACCGCGGCGGCGAGGGTTGCGTCGGCAATCGTGTTTCGTGCTGATATCGATCAAGCCCGGTTCACGTCACATCGATTTGATGCGGACCGCTCCCGCGCTTTGCGCTAGGATGCGGCAGGGGCGTCCCGTCCCGGCGAAGGAACCGTCATGGCCAAGAGCCAGAAGAAATCGAACAAGGAAGTGCGCAAGCCCAAGGCCGAGAAGGCCCCCAAGGGCAATGCCGCCAACCCCACGACCAAGGGCCAGCCGGTCGCGATGGTCAACATCAAGAGCTGAGCGGCGTGAGCGGCGCGATCGTACTTGACCCAAGCTGGCTGGACCCGTTGCGGCCGGAATTCGACAGCGCCCCTATGCAGGCGCTCAAGGCCTTCCTCGCGGCGGAACGTGCCGCCGGGACGACCGTCTTCCCGCGTCCGCGCGACTGGTTTCGCGCGCTCGACCTGACCCCGCTCGAGCAAGTGCGCGTCGTCATCCTCGGCCAGGATCCGTATCACGGCGCGGGCCAGGCGCACGGCCTGTGCTTTTCGGTGCAGCCCGGCGTGCGCACGCCGCCGAGCCTGGTCAACATCTACAAGGAGATGGAATCCGATCTCGGCATCGCGCCGGCGCGGCACGGCTTTCTCGAACATTGGGCGCGGCAGGGCGTGCTGCTGCTCAACGCCGTGCTCACCGTGCGGATGGGGGCGGCGGCCTCGCATCAGGGGCGCGGCTGGGAACGCTTCACCGACGCCGTCATCCGCCTCGTCGCCGCGCGCGCCGACCCCACGGTGTTCCTGCTATGGGGCGCCTATGCCCAGAAGAAGGCGGCGTTCATCGACGACGTGTCGCGCGGCGGGCGCCACCTCGTCCTGAAATCCGCGCACCCGTCGCCGCTGTCCGCGCATGCCGGTTTCTTCGGCAGCCGCCCTTTCTCGCAGGCGAACGCTTTTCTGGAGGCGCATGGCCGGCAGCCGATCGACTGGGCGTTGCCGGCGATCGACTGACCTTGCTCGGTCAGCGCCGGTCGAACGCGTCCAGTTCATAGGCGATCGACGCCTCGACCAGTATTTCCCACAAATCGGCGATCGCGTCGCCGGGGAGGCCCGCCGCGATCGCCGCCGCGCGGGCGTTGGCGATGACCTGCGCCTTGCGCGCTTCGTCGCGGACCGCGCCGCGTGCCGGCTTGATCCGCGCGGCGGCGTCCATATAGGCGAAGCGCCGGGCGAGCAACGCGACCAGCGCGCGGTCGACCTGGTCGACGCCGGCGCGCACCTCCGTCATCGTGGTGCAATCGGGGCCGGGCAGGATGTCGTTCATGCCGGCGTCCTTGGCGAGGCGGGGCGGCTGTGTCCAGCCATGCGCCGCACCGGCGCTTCGGCTTGACTCGTGCCCCGCGCCCCGCTAACCGCCCGCCTTCGCAAATGGCCCCGCACCCCGGTGAAGCGGTGGCCCTGCTCTTACCCTGATACGGTTTGACTGGAGCGATACCGGGTATCGATCACGGGGCTTGTCCTCGCGGTCCTGTCACGAAGCATTTTGCAAGGAATATCACATGTCGAAGCGTAGCAGCGCGAAGTACAAGCTCGATCGCCGGATGGGCGAGAATATCTGGGGCCGCCCCAAATCGCCCGTCAACAAGCGCGAATACGGCCCCGGCCAGCACGGCCAGCGCCGCAAGGGCAAGGTCAGCGATTTCGGCATCCAGCTCCGCGCCAAGCAGAAGCTCAAGGGCTATTATGGCGACGTGACCGAAAAGCAGTTCCGCGCCTGCTATACCGAGGCGGCGCGCATGAAGGGCGACACCGGGCAGAATCTGATCGGCCTGCTGGAGCAGCGCCTCGACATGATCGTCTACCGCGCCAAGTTCGCGCCGACGGTGTGGGCCGCGCGCCAGCTCGTCAGTCACGGTCATGTCCGCGTCAACGGCGTCAAGTGCAACATCGCCAGCCGCCGCTGCTTCGTCGGCGACGAGATCACGCTGGGCGACAAGGCCAGGGAAATGGCGCTGGTGATGGAGGCGCAGAGCCTCGCCGAGCGCGAGATCCCCGATTACGTCGCGCCGGACGGCGCCGCCAAGGTGACCTTCACGCGCATCCCCGCGCTGGACGAGGTGCCCTATCCGGTGAAGATGGAGCCGAATCTGGTGGTCGAGTTCTATTCGCGTTGATGCGCGGACTAGCGCAAGCTAATCCGGACACTCAACGCGAACGGCCGGCGGTGCCGAAGCACCCTCCGACGGCGCGGCCCTTCGGCTGCCTGCAAGGCAGGCGCTCAGGACAGGCTTCGCCGCGACGCGATCCAAAGAACGAAAGGGCGGCTCCGCAACGGGCCGCCCTTTTCCGTTCGGTGGACAAGCCGCCCCCCGCTTGTCAGAAAGCGGCGACCGTCCACAGGAGATCGCCGGATGCGCACCGCCCTCGTTCTGACATCGCTGGCGCTCGCCGCGACCCCGGCCCTGGCCAAGCCGGTTGCCAAGACCCCCGCCATCTCGGTCCAGACCCTGAAGGACGTCACCAGGACGCTGTCCTCCGACGCGTTCGAGGGACGCAAGCCGATGACCCCGGCCGAGCAGAAGACGACCGACTATATCGTCCGGCGCTTCAAGGCGGCGGGCCTTAAACCCGGCAATCACGGCAGTTGGTTCCAGCCGGTGCCGCTGGTCGAGCTGAACGCGACCAACGTGACGCCGCTGACCTTCTCCGGCGGCAGGACGCCGGTGTCGCTCGCCTATCGCAGCGACGTCGTGCTCGCCACGTACCGCGTGACGCCGCGGATCGAGATCAAGGACTCGCCCGTCGTGTTCGTCGGCTACGGCATCACCGCGCCCGAGCGCGGGTGGGACGATTATGCCGGCGTCGACGTGAAGGGCAAGACCGTCGTCATCCTGGTCAACGACCCCGACTGGCAGTCGCCGGGCCGCACCGGCCTGTTCGAGGGCAAGGCGATGACCTATTACGGGCGCTGGACCTACAAGTTCGAGGAAGCCGCGCGGCACGGCGCGGCCGCCGCGTTGATCGTCCACGATACCGAGCCCGCCGCCTATGGCTGGGGCGTGGTGCAATCGAGCTGGACCGGGCCGCAACTGGAGCTCGACGAGCAAGGCGACCATGCCGACCAGAGCGCGGCGGTCGGCTGGATGCAGCTCGCCAAGGCCAGGGAACTGTTCGCCGGCGCGGGGCGGGACTTCGACGCGCTGAGCGCGGCGGCCACGGTCAAGGGGTTCAAGGCGGTGCCGCTGGGCGTGACGGCGTCCGTGTCGTTCGACAATAGGATCAGGCGCCAGGCGTCGAAGAACGTGATCGGCATCCTCCCCGGCAAGCCGGTCGGCCGGGGGGGCAAGCCCGACGAATACGTCTTCTACACCGCGCATTGGGATCATTTCGGGCATTGTGATCCGGTGAAGGGCGACGACATCTGCAACGGCGCGCTCGACAATGCCAGCGGGGTGGCCGGGCTGGTCGCCCTGGCCGAGGCCAATGTAAAAGCCGGCCCCGCGCGGCGCAGCCTCGTCTTCATGTCGGTGACGTGCGAGGAATGCGGCCTGCTCGGCTCGCGCTATTACGCCGAGCATCCGGTCTATCCGATGGCGCAGACCGTCGGCGGGGTGAACATGGACGGGCTGAACGTGGTCGGCCGCACGAAGGATTTCGTCGTGACCGGCGCGGGCAAGTCCGAGCTGGAAGACATGATGAAGCTGCTGGTCGAACGGCAGGGCCGCGTGGTGAAGCCCGAGCCCAACCCGGAGCGCGGCAGCTACTTCCGCTCGGATCATTTCATGTTCGCCAAGCTCGGCGTGCCGATGTTCTATGGCAGATCGGGCGAGGATCTGCGCGTCGGCGGGACGGCGGCGGGGCATGCCGCGACGCTCGATTACATCCAGAACCGCTATCACAAGCCGCAGGACGACTATGATCCGGCATGGGACTGGTCGGGCGCGGTCGAGGATGTGCAGCTCTATCACGAGCTCGGCCGCGAACTGGCCGAGGGTGCGATG
Source organism: uncultured Sphingomonas sp. (assembly GCA_964244765.1). Lineage (GTDB taxonomy): Bacteria > Pseudomonadota > Alphaproteobacteria > Sphingomonadales > Sphingomonadaceae > Sphingomonas. The sequence continues at coordinate 12,414 of CAXTJX010000060.1, forward strand.
TGGCCCAATTGGTACAGGACCGCCGAATTCCGCAGCGTGCGCGACATGAGTCGTGGCGGGAAATAACATGGCGCATCAACTGGATCGGGCATCGCCCCCGGCCGAATGGGCACCGCACAAGGCGGTATGGATCGGTTTCCCGAGCCATCCCGACTTGTGGGAGGACGATCTCGACCCCGCGCGCGACGAGGTGGCCGCGTTCGCGCGCGCGGTAAATGCCGGGGGACGCGGCGAGAAGGTGATCCTCGTCGCCGCCGACGCGGAAGCGGCCAAGGCGGCGAAGCGCATGGCGGGCGATGTCGCGTCGGTCGTGGTCGAGCCGTTCGGCGACATCTGGCTGCGCGATACCGGGCCGATCCTGCTGTCGGACGGGGGCGCGGTTGATTTCCGGTTCAACGGCTGGGGCGGGAAATACGATCTGCCGGGCGACGACGATATCGGCCTGCGGCTGGCGGCGCGGCGCCACCTGCGCGTCGAACGCCGCGACTGGGTGCTGGAGGGCGGCGCGCTCGACGGCGACGGCACCGGCTTGGTGGTAACGACCGAGCAATGCCTGCTCAACCCCAACCGCAACCCGGCGCTGTCCAGGCTGGAGATCGAGCGGCGCCTGCGCGACGATCTCGGTTTCACCGCGGTGCTGTGGCTCGGCGAGGGGCTGATGCACGATCATACCGACGGACATGTCGACAATCTCGCGCGCTTCGTCGCGCCCGGCGTGCTGGCGATCCCCGAGGCTGCGGACAACGATCCCAACTGGCGCGTCTATCAGCATGCCGCGCAGATCGCCGATGCGGCATCGGGGGTGGCGGTGGTGCGCCTGCCCTCGCCGGGGCGCGTGCTGCGGGCCGAGGAGATCGTCCCGGCGAGCTACATGAACTTCTATATCGGCAATGCCGCGGTGGTGGTGCCGCTCTACGGCGCGCCCAACGACATGGCGGCGGTGGCGGCGGTGCAGGCGCTGTTCCCGGACCGCGAAGCGATCGGCCTGCGCGCCGACGCGATCCTGACCGGCGGCGGCAGCTTCCACTGCATCTCGCAGCAGGTGCCGGCGTGAAACTGTCTATTCGTGTTGAGCGAAGTCGCAGCATATTGGTCCTGAGATGCTTCGACGTCGCTCAGCACGAACGGGATCGGGGAATAGCTCCGACCTAATTACGCAGGCTGTCCGGCACCACGCCGCCATTTTCGGCCAGCTTGGCCATCACCGCCTTGTGCAGCGCGATGTTCTGCTCCGCGCTGCCGTCCGCGCCGACATGCACGTTCACCTCGTCCGCGAGTTCCTTGCGCGCGCTCAAGCTCGAATCGAGATCGAGCAGTTTGAGCAGATCGACGATCGACGTCTGGTAATTGCCGCCGCCGTCCTTCAGCGACGCCATCTCGGCCAGCACCGCACCGACATCGACGCTGGCGGCCGGGGCGGCGGCTGGAGTCGGCGCGGCGGCGGGTGCTGGCGTCGGCGCAGCGGCAGGCGCGGCCGGAGCAGGCGCGGCGGCCGCCGGATGGTGGAAGATCTTATCCATGATCGTGCCGAAGATACCCATGCCATCCACTCCTTCATGGTGCCGCCCGTCGGACACCGGCTGCCTAAACGATGCGGGTGGCGCAAAGGCTCCCGAAGGTTTCGAGGTGCCGGCCACCGGAACGTCGCGCCGCGCCGCTCGTTGGACGCCGGTCGAACAGCAGGGAGACGGAACATGAAGATTTCCAGGAACATACCGACCATCGCGCTCGTATCGGGGGCGGCGCTCGCGCTCGCCGCGTGCGGGCCGAAGACGCGGACCGCGACCGAGAACACGACGCTGACGACGTCCAATACGGCCGACGCGACCGGCAGCACCGATGCGCCGGCCAACACCGCCGCCCCGCTCTCGCCCGGCCAGGCGTTCGTCGACGCCGCCGCCGCCAGCGATTCGTTCGAGATCGCCACGTCGACCCTAGCCGCCGCCTCGTCCCAGTCCGCCGCGGTCAAGAAATTCGCGATCAGGATGATCGAGGCGCATACCGAATCGACCGGCAAGCTGAAGACCGCCGCCGCCGGCGCCAGCCCGGCGCTGACCCCGGACGCGACGCTCACCGCCGAGCAGCAGGCGGCGCTCGACACGCTCAAGACCAGGAGCGGCGCCGATTTCGACGCGGCCTATATCGCGGCGCAAGTCGATGGCCATGAGAAGACGCTGGCCAAGCTCAAGGACTATGCCGCGTCGGGCGACGTTCCGGTGCTGAAGACCTTCGCGGCGGGCCTGGTGCCGACCGTGACGGCGCATCTCAACATGGCGAAGGGCCTCAAGAGCTGAGCTGGACGGGTGGCGAGGCGATTGTTTCGCCACCCTCCTTTCAAAGCCGGTCGATCAGCCGTTCGATCGAGGCATGGTGGCTCGAATCCTCGCCGCATTCATGTTCGATCATGCGCTTGATTCTCTCGAGCTGATCCTGCGTCAGATGCTCGATGCCAATGAACTCGTTGCGCGCGTCGCCGGTCGCGCGAATGATCTCGTCGAGTTTCGCCTGGATCGCCGAGGCATCGCGGTTTTGCGCGTTCTGGATCAGGAACACCATCACGAACGTCACCACCGTCGTGCCGGTGTTGATGACGAGTTGCCAGGTGTCGGAATAATGGAAGAACGGCCCGGTCACGCCCCACACGATGACGATGACCAGCGCGACGATGAACGCCGGCGGCCTGCCGGCCCAGCTCGCCACATGTTGCGCGATGCTTTCGAACAGCTTTTCGACGGCGTTGTCCTCCGCGTTTGAAACATCGCCACGAAACACGATATGGCAGGGCATGACCGAGATCACCGTCGCCGCCGTGCAGTGCGCTTTCACTGGCGATATGGACGCAAATATCGCGCATGTCTCCGCGCTCGTGCGCGCGGCGGCGCGGCAGGGCGCGCAAATCGTCCTGCCGCCCGAACTGTTCGAGGGCGAATATTTCTGCCGGGTCGAGGATGAGGGGCTGTTCGCCAATGCCAGGCCGGTCGGGCAGCACAAGGCGGTGCTGGCGATGCGAAAACTGGCCGCCGAACTCGGCGTCGCCATCCCGACCAGTTTCTTCGAGGCGGACGGGCCGCATCACTACAATGCGCTGGCGATGATCGGTCCGGACGGCGCGGTGCAGGGCGTATACCGCAAGAGCCATATCCCGGACGGGCCGGGCTATGAGGAAAAATTCTATTTTCGCCCCGGCAACACCGGCTTCAAGGTGTGGCCCGGCCCCGATGCCACCACGCTCGGCGTCGGCATATGCTGGGACCAATGGTATCCCGAGACCGCGCGCGCGCTGATGCTGATGGGGGCGGACATATTGTTCTTTCCCACCGCGATCGGCAGCGAGCCGCATGACACGTCGCTCGACACCGCGCGGCTGTGGCGGCGCGCGATGGTCGGCCATGCCGTGTCGAACGTGGTGCCGGTGGTCGCGGCCAACCGGGTAGGCGTCGAACCCAAGGGAATGGAGGGGGGCCAGACCTTCTACGGCAGCAGCTTCATCACCGACGAACGCGGCGATATCCTCGCCGAACTGGGGCGCGAAGACGAGGGCGTGATCGTCGCCACGCTCGACTTGGACCGCGTGAAACGCCACCGCGCCGCCTTCGGCTTCTTCCGCGACCGCCGGCCGGACCTGTACGGGCGGCTGGTGCAGGATATCTAGGCGAGACCCGCGTCGCGCAATTCCACCGCCCGCGCGAACACCGCCTCGAACATCTCCACGGTCAGGCGCCGCGTGTTCTGATTGTAGCG
>CAXTJX010000061.1:0-15657 GCA_964244765.1 uncultured Sphingomonas sp.
CATTGAATCAACCAATCGCCCGCTCCGCAAAGCAATTTAACAGGTCCTGAGCCTAATCATCCCCGCTTCCGCGGAAGAGGGATGAAGCGTTCACGCGAACGCCGCCGCGCCCTTCAACTGCGTATATGCCGCGATCACGTCCTGCAGTTTCGCCTCGAAGCTGCGGTCGCCGCCGTTGCGGTCGGGATGGTAGCGGCGCACCAGTTCGGCATAGCGTTCGCGCAAGGCGCGGCGGTCGACGTCCGTGCCCAGCCCCAGCACCTTGAGCGCGCGCCGGTCGACCTCCGACAGCGGGCGCCCGTCCGTGCGCGGAGGCTCCGCCGCGCGGCGGAAGCGCGCGCCGATCGCGTCGAGCGGATCGGTGAAATCGGCCCATTTCGGCGGCACGTCGGCACCCGAATGCGCGAAGGCGCGCGTCTCGCGTTCCCATCCGGCGAAGGGGCGCTGCTGTGCGTGGATTTCCTCCGCGCTCATGCCGGTGAAGAAATTGTAGCGCGCGTTGAAGGCGCGGACATGGTCGAGGCAGAACCAGCGATACGGCCGCGGCCCGTCCGCGCCGAACCCGGTCCCCTCGGCCGGCGGCGCGCGGAATTCGCCGGCGGCGTCGCAGCCCGGCTCGGCACAGCCATGCCCGGCACCCTCGACGCGACCGTGGAAGCGCGGTGCAGGTTTTTCGCGATGCTTGTCGTCCTCGCGCGCCACAAGGCGGCTCCCTCGATTGCAAAAGCCGCCTATATAGGCGCGATGACCGACCCCGCCACCACCCCCCCCGAAACCATCGGCGCGAAAATCCCGCTGGTCGACGAGATCGCGAAGCGCCTCGAATCAGCGCTTTCCCCGTCGCGTCTCGACATCTCCAACGACAGCGCGCAGCATGCCGGACACCGTGGCGACGACGGCACCGGCGAATCGCATTTCACCGTCGCGATCGAAGCCGAAGCGTTTGTCGGATTGTCCCGCGTCCAGCGGCAGCGGCTGGTCAACCAGGCGCTGGCGGACCTGCTGAGGGACCGGATCCATGCCCTCGCGATCCGCGCCCGGGCGCCCCTCGACGAGCCCTTGGGAGAATGAGCATGCGCTACGGCCTGTGGTACTGGCCGACGATCCAGGGTCGCGGCGAATTCGTGCGGTTGCCGATGGAGGCGGCCGGCATCGGCTATGTCGATTGCGCGCGCGCGCGTGGTGAGGAGGGCCTCATCGCCGACATGACGCGCCACGCCGCGACGCGCGCGCCGTTCGCGCCGCCCTATCTCGAGCTCGACGGGATGCTGATCGCGCAAGTCGCCAACATCCTGATGTATCTCGGCGAGCGGCACCAGCTCGCACCCTCCAACATGGCCGACCGGCTGTGGCTCAACCAGTTGCAACTGACCATCGCCGATCTGGTGGCGGAAGTGCACGACGTCCACCACCCGGTCGATCCCGCGGCGACGTATGACGAGCAGCAGCCCGAGGCCGCGCGCGCCGCCGCGCAGTTCCGCGAGCGGCGCCTGCCGAAATTCCTCGCCTATTTCGAGGCGGCGGCGAAGGCCAATCCCGGCGAGTGGCTGATCGACCATCGCTGGACCTATGCCGACACGTCGCTGTTCCAGATGGTCGAGGGCCTGCGCTACATGTTCCCCAGGCGGATGGCGGCGGTCGAGGGCGCGTATCCCAACCTCCTCCACATCCACGCTCTGGTCGCCGATCTGCCGGGCGTCCGCGCCTATCTCAGGAGCGACCGCCGCCTGCCGTTCAGCGAGCAGGGGCTGTTCCGGCATTATCCGGCGCTGGACGCGGCGTGAGGGCGACGTGACGGCCCGCCGTCCCCGCCCCGCCGCGCGGATCCTGCTGCTCGACGAGGCCGGGCGCGTGCTGCTGTTCCGCTTCGACGTCGCCGGCCGCGCGCCGTTCTGGTGCACGCCCGGCGGCGCGCTCGATCCGGGGGAGAGCCATGCGGCCGCCGCGCGCCGCGAGCTGCGCGAGGAAACCGGGCTCGATCTCGACTGCGGCCCGGAAGTGCTGCGCCGCGCGGTCGACTTCGTCACGATCGAGGGCGTGCCGGTCAGTGCCGACGAACGCTATTTCCTCGTCCGCACCGGCGACGTGGAGATCGATACCGGCGGCCATACCGAGCTGGAACGGCGCGTGATGACGCGCTGGCGCTGGTTCGACCGGGCCGGCCTCGCCGCGCTTGACGAACCGGTCTTTCCCGAGGATCTGCCCGCGATAGTGGAGCGGCTCGCATGACCAGGGACGACCTGATCCTCCAGACCGTCACCCCGGTCACGCACGATCTCGGCGGGTTCAAGGTGCACCGCACGCTGCCGTCGCGACCGCGCACGATGGTCGGGCCGTTCATCTTCTTCGACCAGATGGGCCCGGCGCGGCTGTCGGTCGGCCAGGGCATCGACGTGCGTCCCCACCCGCACATCAACCTCGCCACCGTCACCTATCTGTTCGACGGCGCGATCGCGCACCGCGATTCGGTCGGCAGTGTCGCGGTGATCGAGCCCGGCGCGGTCAATCTGATGACGGCGGGGCGCGGCATCGTCCATTCCGAACGCTCGCCCAGCGCCGAGCGTGCGGTCGGCCCGGCCTTGTCGGGTATCCAGACCTGGCTCGCGCTGCCCGAGGCGGACGAGGAGATCGACCCGGCGTTCGAGCATGTCGCCAAGGCCGGTTTGCCGACGGTCGAGACGCCGGGCGCGCGGGCGCGCGTGGTGATGGGCCGCCTGTGGGGCGTCGCCGCGCCGACCACGACCTATGCCGAGACGATCTATGCCGATATCGTGCTCGACGCGGGCGGCGCGGTGCCGATCGATGTGGCGGCCGACGAACGCGCGCTGTATGTCGCGCTGGGCGCGGCGACGCTCGACGGCATGACGCTGGAACCGATGACGCTCTACGTGCTGAAACCCGGCATCGCCGCGACGCTACGCTCCGCGACCGGCGCGCGCGCGATGCTGTGCGGCGGCGAGGCGTTCGCGACGCCGCGCCATGTCTGGTGGAACTTCGTCTCCTCCCGGCGGGACCGTATCGACGAGGCCAAGCGCGCCTGGCAGGCCGGCGAGTTCGCGCCCGTGCCGGGGGACGGGAAGGAATGGATTCCGCTTCCCGACGTGCCGCTGACGGTGAGCTATCCGTAACCGACCATGTAACGTCACCCCGGACTTGTTCCGGGGTCCACCGTGCCGCACAAGCGATTGCCGTAGACGCAGACCACGGTGGACCCGAAACAGGTCCGGGGTGACGAAGCTGGGGAGAGACTGGGTGACCGAAGCCTTCGACCTGCAACCCATCGCCCTGCCCACCGGCGTGACCCTCGACGTCGCGGTGGCGGGCGACCCGGCCGCGCCGCCGATCGTCCTGCTGCACGGCTTCCCCGAATCGCATCGCACCTGGCGGCACGTCATCCCGCAACTGAGCCGCGACCATTTCGTGATCGCACCCGACCAGCGCGGCTTCGCGCGCTCGTCCAAGCCGGCCGAGGTCGCCGACTATACCGCCGACAGGATCGTCGCCGACCTGCTCGCGCTCGCCGACCATTTCGGGCTCGCGGCCTTCACGCTGGTCGGCCACGACTGGGGCGGCGCGATCGCGTGGACGGCGGCGTTGCGGCACCCGCGGCGGATCGCCCGCCTCGTCATCGTCAACGCGCCGCACCCCTTCGTCTTCCAGAAGACGCTGTTCGACGATCCGGCGCAGCGCAAGGCGAGCCAGTATATCCGCCATTTCCGCGACACCGGGATCGACAAGGGCCTGATCGGCGCGGGGCTGGAGAAATTCCTCGGCACGACCTTCGCCAGGGTGCTGACCGCCGCCGTGGCGGGCGAGGACAAGGCCGCCTATCTCGACGAATGGAGCCAGCCCGGCGCGATGACCGCAATGCTCAACTGGTATCGCGCGAGCGCCATCGTCGTCCCCGCGATGGACGAGACGCCCGCGCGGCCGGCCTTCCTCGACGGCCCTTTCCCGCCCGTCACCCAGCCGACGCTGGTGGTGTGGGGCGTGAAGGACGTCGCGTTGCTGCCGAGCCAGCTCGACGGCCTGGACGCGCTGGTGCCGGACTTGACGGTCGTCAAGGTCGATGCCGGGCATTTCGTACCGTGGGAAAATCCTGACGCGGTGGTGGCGGCGATGCGGGAGTGGCTGTAGCTGCCACTTTCGTCCGTTGGTGACCCAAAGGGAGGCTGGCTACTCCAGCCAGTCGATCCACGCGCCATGGGCATGGGCGCGTGCCAGCAGATGCGGTTCGCCGCCGCCCGGCCCCGAACCGTCCCCCGAACCATCCCACGTCCGCACCACCATTTCGTGCCGATAGGTCGCGCGATTCGCCTCGACCGCGATCCAGGCGAGCGGGCGCTCCACCGTCGCCGCCACGCCCGCCGCTGCCATCGCCGCGGCGATCGCCGCCTGCCGGTCGGCCCCGAGATATTGCCAGACGATCGAATGCATCAATACGCGCGTCGTCCCCGCTTCCTGCGGCCGTTCGAGCTGCGCGGCGACGAACGCCTCGGCGCTTTGCGCGACCAGATCGGGCACCTTGTCCAGCGCGGCTCGCGCGGCGAACTCGAGTCGGGCGAAACGGACGTGATGCTCCGGCCAGACATAGGCCTTGAGCCGCAGCAATTGCGCCGGATCGCGCAGATCGACCGGCGCGACGTCGCAACCGCGCAGGCCGGCGAACGATATTTCCGCGCCCGGCGGCGGCGGCGCACCGCGCCATTCCGGACGCAAGTCCATGCCCGACCCGGCCGGCCCGACCCGCACCCCGCCCAGATCGTACCGGTAGCGATCGATCATCAGGTTGACGCCGGCGCTCGACCCGATCTCGCAGCAATCGAAGCGCGCCGGCAGGCCCTTTGCCGCCAGCCACAGCAGCGCCGCGACGTAATTGGCCGAGCGCCCCGCCTCGTTGGTCTGCGGCGGCCCGTCGAGCCACGGCAGCAGCGCGGCATCGTGCGCGGCGACGGCATCGGCGACCAGCGTCCCGGCGTCCGCCAGCGCCGCCGCCTCACCGCGATACAGCGAGGCCAGCGCCGGCGCGGCACCCGACAGCATCAACGCGTGCAGCCCGCCGGCACAACGCAACGGCAGCGCATCGGCAAGCGGCTGGCCCTGCCACTCCCGTACACGGCGCAGAAACGCGCTTCCTCCCGCTCCGGGCCCGTCGAGCGCCGCCAGCAGCCCCTCGACCACCCGCCCGGTGACCGGCGCGCCGTTCGCGCGGCAATAGCCGATCTGATTCTCGAACGCGCCGCGCACGTCGGTGATGGCGGAAAGGTCGGTCATCGGGCGCTCCTTCACCGCGTCTGTTGCGCCTCCCCCCTGGCCCAAGTAAAGCCCCGCGCCTATGGTCGAGCCGCTCATCATCGCCGTGCCCAAGGGCCGCATCCTCGCCGAGGCGGTGCCGCTGCTTGAGCGCGCCGGAATCGTGCCCGAGGCGGCGTTCGGCGACGAGGAATCGCGCGCGCTGCGCTTCGCCACGTCCGACCCCGGCATCGACCTGATCCGCGTGCGCGCGTTCGACGTGGCGACCTTCGTCGCGCATGGCGCGGCGCAGCTCGGCATCGTCGGGTCGGACGTGCTGGCCGAGTTCGACTATCCCGAGCTGTACGCGCCGGTCGATCTGGGCATCGGCCATTGCCGCCTGTCGGTCGCCGAGCCCGCCGATCTGGCCGCGAAGGACGATTCGCGCGGCTGGAGCCATGTCCGCATCGCCACCAAATATCCGCACGTCACCGAAGCGCATTTCGCCGCGCGCGGGGTGTCGGCGGAATGCGTCAAGTTGAACGGCGCGATGGAGCTGGCGCCGCTGCTCGGGCTGGCGCCGCGGATCGTCGATCTGGTGTCGTCGGGCCGCACGCTGAAGGAGAACGGCCTGGTCGAGGTCGCGGTGATCGCCGAGGTCACTTCGCGCCTGATCGTCAACCGCGCCGCGTTCAAGACGCGCGGCGACGTGGTGCCGCTGGTCGAGGCATTCCGGCGGGCCGTTTCTGCTCCCCTCCCGCTCACGGGAGGGGCCGGGGGCGGGGCGTCTGCGAGAGAGGCCGTGCTGTGATACTGCCCTCCCCCAGCCCCTCCCGCGAGCGGGAGGGGAGCAGAAAATGCTGAAGCTCTCAACATCCGACCCCGCCTTCGAGCGCGATTTCACCGCGCTGGTGAACGCCCGCCGCGAAGCCGATGCGGACGTCGCGCGCGACGTGCGCACCATCATCGCCTCGGTACGCGACGAGGGCGATGCCGCGCTCCACGCCTTCACCAAGAAATTCGACCGGCACGACCTCAACGCGACCGGCTGGCGGATCGAGCGCGCCGAGTGGCTCGCCGCGTACGAAGCGCTCGACGCCCGCTTGCGCGACGCGCTCGACCTCGCCGCCGCACGCATCGCCGCCTATCACGAACAGCAGAAGCCGGCCGGCAGCGACACCACCGACGCGCACGGCATCCGCACCGGCGCGCGCTGGAACGCGATCCAGCATGCCGGCATCTACATCCCCGGCGGCCGCGCGGCCTATCCGTCCTCCGTCCTGATGAACGCCATTCCCGCCAGGGTCGCCGGCGTCGAGCGCATCGCGATGGTCACCCCGACGCCGGACGGCGAGATCAACCCGCTGGTGCTCGCCGCCGCGCACATCGCCGGCGTCGACGAGATGTGGCGCGTCGGCGGCGCGCAGGCGATCGCGGCGCTGGCATACGGCACCGGGCGGATCGCGGCGGTCGACGTCATCACCGGCCCCGGCAACGCCTGGGTCGCCGAGGCCAAGCGGCAATTGTACGGCGTGGTCGGCATCGACATGGTCGCGGGGCCGAGCGAGATCGTCGTCGTCGCGGACGGCCGGAACCGCCCCGACTGGATCGCCGCCGATCTGCTCAGCCAGTCCGAGCACGACCCGACCAGCCAGTCGATCCTGTTCACCGACGATGCCGCCTTCGCCCGCGCGGTGGCGGCGGAAGTGGACTTGCAGATCGGCACGCTGGAAACGGCGAAGGTCGCTCGCGCGGCATGGGATGCCAACGGCGCGATCGTCGTCACCGCCACCCTGGAGGAAGCGCTGCCGCTGGTCGACCGGCTCGCGCCCGAGCATCTCGAACTGGCGTGCGACGACCCGCAGGCGCTGTTCGACCGCGTGCGCCATGCCGGCTCCGTCTTCCTCGGCCGCCACACGCCCGAGGCGATCGGCGATTACGTCGCGGGGCCGAACCATGTGCTGCCGACCGGCCGGCGCGCTCGCTTCGCCAGCGGCCTGTCGGTGCTCGATTTCATGAAGCGCACCAGTTTCCTGCAACTCGCGCCCGAAGGGCTGGCGGCGATCGGCCCGGCCGCGGTGGCGCTGGCCGAGGCCGAGGGGTTGCCGGCGCATGCCCGGTCGGTGGCGTTGCGGTTGACGGCGGATGATCGCGACGAGGAAATCCCACTGTTGCTCTGACCTTCCGTTCGTCCTGAACAGTGGCTTAGCAAGGTCGAAGACGCCTATCGAAGGACAGTGCCCGGGTCGTGTCCTTCGATAGGGGCCTTCGACAAGCTCGGTCGCCGCTCAGGACGAACGGGTTGGGATTTTGTGGCAATGCCGCTAAGGCACCCGCCCATGTCCTCTCATAGCACCTCTCGCACCGCTCCTCGTTCCAAGGCCCGCGCCGCCGCCCGTCTCGCCGCCGTGCAGGCGCTGTACCAGCACGACATGGAAGCGACGCCGGTCGCGCGACTGCTCCACGAATTCCACCAGCACCGGCTGGGTGCGACGATCGAGGACGCCGAATATGCCGAGGCCGAAACCGATTTCTTCGACGATGTGGTGAAGGGTACGCACGCTCGCCTCGCCGAGATCGACCAGGCCATCGCGGCGAAACTCGCCAAGGGCTGGAACCTCGCGCGGCTCGACAAGGCGATGCGCGCGATCCTGCGTGCCGGCACCTACGAACTGCTCGCCCGCGCCGATGTCGCCAGGGCGACCGTCATCACCGAATATGTCGACGTCGCCCATGCCTTTTTCGACAAGCGCGAGGCGGGCTTCGTCAACGGGTTGCTGGATGCGATCGCCAGGGATGTGCGCTCCTAAGGCGGACCGGCGACCCGGCCCGCCCTCGGGCCTTACTTCTTGCGGCCGCGCTTGGGGTTGGCGGCGGCTTCGGCGTCTTCCTCTTCGTCGGGGGCGGCTTCGCCCGCTTCGGTCAGCGCCCCGCCCAGGGCGCGCAGCTTATCCTGATTGGTGTCCGCGCGCTCGGCGATCTTGGTCGTCGCCTCGCCGAGGCGGTGGAGCAGGGCGTGGATGCGGTCGGCATCGGGTTCGCCGCGCTCGAGCTGCTTGCGCAAGGCGGCGAGGTCGCGCAGCACGCCCTTGCTGCCGGGAACGTCCACATCGCTCAGCGCGGTCTCCCAATCCTCGATCATGTCGGCGCCCTTGGCCGGCTTGGTGCTTTCGAGCCCGCGATTGATCGCGTTCATCGTCCCTGCGAATTTCAGCGCCATGTCTCTTCCTCTACCGGTTCGTGCGCCAATGCGTGCGGCGCGACGGCATAACGCCCAGCCGCCGATACGGTCCCACAAGTTTTTGAAGTCGGGCGAAGTTGCCGTGCGGATGCCGCCGGTTTCGCACGGCAGACAGTCCGGGGATATGCCGTTACCATCGCCGCATGACCGAAGCCGAGTTCCTCGCGCGCCTGCGCACCCTCCCGCTCCACCCCGGCGCGCTGGGGTTGCGCGACGATGCGGCGCGGCTGGGACGCCTCGTGCTCACGACCGATACGCTGGTCGAGGGCGTGCACTACCTCGCCGGCGATGCGCCGCAGGATGTCGCGTGGAAGCTCGTCGCCGCCAACGTGTCCGATCTCGCCGCCAAGGGCGCGGTGCCGGTGGGAGTGCTGCTGAACTATCCGCTGCGTGCGGCGCATCCCGTGTCCGGCTCCACCGCGGCGGAGGCCGGAGCCCATGGGAGAGGCAATGGTGGCGAAGGACAGCCCCCCGCAACCTCCATCGGCGCGACCGGGCCCCGGCCTTCGTCGGGGTGGAGCGGGCGGGAAGACGATTGGGACACCGCCTTCCTCGACGGCCTTGCCGATGCGCTAACCCATTTTGGTACGCCGATCCTCGGCGGCGACACCGTCTCGCTCCCGGTACACGCGCCGCGCGTCCTCACCCTGACCGCGATCGGCGAGGCCCCGCGTGCGCCGTCCCGTTCCGGCGCGCGCGCCGGCGATGCGCTCTATGTCACCGGCAGCATCGGCGATGCGGGGGCCGGCCTCGCCATCGCGCGCGGCGTCCCCGGTCCGGCCGACCTGCTCGCCGCCTATCGCCGCCCGCAGCCGCGGCTGCGCGAAGGACAAGCCCTCGCATCGATCGTCCACGCGATGATGGACGTGTCGGACGGCCTGCTGATCGACGCGGCGCGCATGGCCGAGGCGAGCGGGCTCGCCGTCACCATCCATGTCGCCGCCGTCCCGCTCTCGCAGCCCTACCGCGCATTCGCCGGCGAAGACCGCGCCGCGCGCCTGACCGCCGCCACCGCGGGCGACGATTACGAACTTCTGTTCGCCGCGGCTCCCGGCATCCCCCTCCCCTGCCCCGCAACCCGCATCGGCGACTTCGCCGCCGGCAGCGGCCTGCGCCTCACCGACGACGGCGTGCCCGTGCCGCTCCCCGCCGGCCTCGGCTACCAACACCGCGCTTGAGGCCGTCACGCTTGCCAGATGGCGATGCACGATTATAGGGTGCGCGCAAAGCATGGGGGCGCGGTGGCAGACGTCCGCGACCTCCGCCGCAACGAACGAGGGAGGATTAGCATGACGATCGTCTACGCCGCCATTCTTTGCGGCCTGATCGCCGTTGCCTACGGCATCATCACCAGCCGGCAAGTGTTGCGGGCGCCCGCCGGCAACGAGAAGATGCAAGACATCGCCGCCGCCATCCAGGAAGGCGCCAAGGCCTATCTCGGCCGCCAGTATCGCACCATCGCCGTCGTCGGCGTGATCGTCCTCGCGTTGGTCTGGGTGTTCCTCGACGGGATGCGCACGCCGGTGTCGGCGGTCAGCTTCGCGCTCGGCGCGGTGCTGTCGGGCGTGGCGGGCTATGTCGGCATGAACATCTCGGTGCGCGCCAATGTCCGTACCGCGGAGGCCGCGCGCGGCTCGCTCCAGGGCGGGCTGACCATGGCGTTCCGTTCGGGCGCGGTCACCGGCTTGCTGGTGGCGGGGCTCGGCCTGCTCGCGATCTCGGGCACCTTCTGGTATCTGGCGGGCGCCGACGGCGCGAACGCGGGGGCGCCCGTGGTGGTCAAGGCGCTCACCGCGCTGGCGTTCGGCGCGTCGCTCATCTCGATCTTCGCGCGCCTCGGCGGCGGCATCTTCACCAAGGCGGCGGACGTCGGCGCAGATCTCGTCGGCAAGGTCGAGGCCGGCATCCCGGAGGACGACCCCCGCAACCCCGCCACCATCGCCGACAATGTCGGCGATAACGTCGGCGACTGCGCCGGCATGGCGGCCGATCTGTTCGAGACCTATGTCGTGACCATCGGCGTGACGATGATCTCGGTCGCGCTGGCGCTCAAGAATGCCGATCACCTGCTGCAAGTGATGACGCTGCCGCTGATCGTCGGCGGCGTGTGCATCATCACCTCGATCATCGGCACCTACTTCGTCCGTTTGGGCGCGCCGAAGAACGGTAATGGGGGCTCGATCATGGGCGCGCTCTACAAGGGCTTCTGGGTCGCGATCGGCCTGTCGATCCCGGCGATTTATTTCGCCACGCAATATACGCTGGGCGACATGCACGCCGTGATCGGCGGCAATGCCTTCCTCGACGGTGCTGCGGGGGGCGGATCGCCGGAAGCGGTCGCGGGCGTCGCCGCGACGACCTTCACCGGCATGAAATTGTTCTGCTCGATGATGATCGGCCTGGCCGTCACCGGGCTGCTGGTATGGATCACCGAATATTACACCGGCACCAACTTCCGTCCGGTGCGCTCGATCGCCAAGGCGTCCGAGACCGGCCACGGCACCAACGTCATCCAGGGCCTGGCGATCAGCCTCGAATCGACCGCGCTGCCGACGCTGGTCATCGTCGTCGCCGTCATCGCGGCGTATCAGCTCGCGGGCGTGATCGGCATCGCCTTCGCCGCGACCGCGATGCTGGCGCAGGCCGGCATGGTCGTCGCGCTCGATGCGTACGGTCCAGTGACCGACAATGCCGGCGGCATCGCCGAGATGGCGGGCCTGCCGGACGACGTGCGTCACAAGACCGACGCGCTCGACGCGGTCGGCAACACCACCAAGGCGGTGACCAAGGGCTATGCGATCGGCTCGGCGGCGCTCGCGGCGCTGGTGCTGTTCAACGCCTATACCTCGGACCTGGCGCGCGACTTCCCGGCGCTGACCGTCAACTTCCAGCTTTCCAATCCGTACGTCATCGTGGGACTCCTGCTCGGCGCGCTGCTGCCCTATCTGTTCGGCGCGATGGGGATGACCGCGGTCGGCCGCGCGGCGGGCGCGGTGGTCGAGGAAGTCCGCGCGCAGTTCCGCGACAATCCCGGCATCATGGCGGGCACCAGCCGCCCCGATTACGCGCGCACGGTCGACTTGGTCACCAAGGCGGCGATCAAGGAGATGATCGTGCCGTCGCTGCTGCCGGTGCTCTCGCCGATCCTCGTCTATTTCGTCATCCGTTACGTCGCGGGGCAGGCGGAGGGGTTCGCGGCGCTGGGCGCGATGCTGCTCGGCGTGATCGTCTCCGGCCTGTTCGTCGCGATCTCGATGACGTCGGGCGGCGGCGCGTGGGACAATGCCAAGAAATATATCGAGGACGGCAATCACGGCGGCAAGGGCTCGGAAGCGCACAAGGCCGCCGTCACCGGCGACACGGTGGGCGACCCGTACAAGGACACCGCCGGGCCGGCGGTCAACCCGATGATCAAGATCACCAACATCGTCGCGCTGCTGCTGCTCGCGGCGCTGGCGGCGGCGGGCTGAGAGTGCAGTTGCGGTAGAACGCGTTCCAACCGCACGCCATGTACCGGGTTGATCTTTCCGCTGGCCTGATTCATAGCTGTCGCCCAACGGGGCCGCGCTGAACAGCGCGGCCCCGACGGATTCCCGCGAAGGAAGGCTGGCATGGCCACTCAACTCAAATCCCGCCCGAGCACGCTGGGCGAGGCATCGCCGCTCGGCTCGGGTTACGACCGCGACGCGCTGCAAACGCTGCTCGCCACCCGCACCTTCAAGCGCGGCACGTTCACCCTGGCATCGGGCCGGACCAGCAACATCTATTTTAACGTCAAGACGACGATGATGCACCCGCGCGGCGCGGCCTTGTGCGCACGCGGTCTGCTCGATCTGCTCGACACCATGAACGTCGATTACATCGGCGGGCTGGAAATGGGCGCTGTCCCGTTGCTGAGCGTCGTTGCCGCGTTCAGCGCCGAGGCGGGCGATCCGATCCCGTCCTTCTTCGTCCGCAAAGCCCCCAAACCGCACGGAACCCAAGCGTTGATCGAGGGCATGGACGACACGGGCGACGGCGCGAACGAGACGTTGAGCGGCAAGAACGTGGTGCTCATCGACGATGTCGCCACCAGTGGCATGTCGATCCTGAAGGCAGTCGATCAGATCGAGGCGGTGGGCGGCGTGATGTCCGAGGCGATCGTCATCCTCGATCGCGAGGAAGGCGCGCGCGAGGCATTGGCCAAGCGCGGCATCCGGCTCCACGCTTTGTTCACGGCGACCGATCTCGGCGTCACCGCGACCGATCGCGCGGCCAAGGGGTGAACCCGGCGGGCGTGGCTGCGCTGTCGGATCCGCTTGCGGATCCCGGTGCGCCCGATCGGCTGTATCCTCCGGCAGCAACTGCGGCGGGGTTGGTGCTGGGCTAGGGCGGATCAACGTTCTAACCCTTGGGGGCCTTACCCCAGGAGTTTCCTGTTACCCCGGACTCGTTTCGGGATCCACCAAGCCACTTTCGACTCCAGTGGTCTGATCGCCGAGGTCGCGGAACGGTGGCCCCCGGAACAAGCCTGTCCCGAGCTTGTCGAAGGGGTCCGGGGTGACGATTCCTGTGGGAAATCTGCGGGCAAAACTGCCGAAACGGGCAAGACCGGCAGGCTTCATCCTCGCAGCACGCGGCAAGATATCAGCCAGTGCGGAGCGACCGGCAAGCGCCATGCGCGGTTGCAGACCGTCTCTTCGCTCCCCCTTTTCGAGGCGGCAAGCGCGCACCCGCGCGATGGGTGTGTGCCCGCGCTTCCCTTTTGCGTGCTCATCCGCTAAGGGCCGCGCTCACGAATTTCCCGAAGATTATCGGCTATCCCAGAGGTTTGTTTGGCAAAAGAAGAATTGCTCGAAATGCGCGGCCAGGTGGTGGAGCTTTTGCCCAACGCCATGTTCCGCGTCCGGCTCGAGAACGATCACGAAATCCTTGGCCATACCGCGGGCAAGATGCGCAAGAACCGCATCCGCGTGCTGGTCGGCGACGAGGTGCTGGTCGAACTGACGCCATATGATCTTACCAAGGGGCGGATCACGTACCGGTTCAAGTAAGGCCTGACCCCGACGTCACCCCGGACTTGTGCCGGGGTTCAGGGCGGTACGGATGCGGCGATCGCCAAGCGCGCACGACGGTGGATGCCGGAACAAGTCCGGCATGACGGAAAGTCGTAGTGACACCATGATCCCCAGCCTCATCCTCGCCTCCTCCAGCCCGCGCCGCGCCGATCTGCTCGCGCGGCTGGGCGTCGTCCCCGCCCGCATCGTCACGCCCGACGTCGACGAGACGCCGCGCAAGGGCGAACTCCCCCGCGTCTATGTCCAGCGCATCGCCGAGGCCAAGGCGCGTGCCGTTCCGCGCGCGCCGGGCGACATCGTGCTGGCCGGCGACACCACCATCGCGCTCGGCCGTCGCATCCTCGGCAAGGCGGAGGACGATGCGGCGGTGCGCCACATGCTCGGCCTGCTGTCGGGCCGTCGCCACCATTGCCTGAGCGCGGTCTGCGTGATCGCCGCCGATGGACGCGTACGTACCCGGCTATCCGACACGATCGTCGCGTTCAAGTCGCTCTCCCCCGCCGAGATCCATGGCTATGTCGCGAGTGGCGAAGGGCTGGGCAAGGCCGGCGGCTACGCCATCCAGGGCCGCGCCGAGGCGTTCGTGCGGTTCCTTTCCGGCTCGCATTCGGGCGTGGTCGGGTTGCCGCTGTTCGAGACGCGCGCGCTGTTGCTCGCCACCGGGGTCGCGCTTGCTTGAATGGCTCTACGAAGCCGGGATCGGCGAGGCACGCGCGGCACTGGTCGAGCATGGCCGCATCCTGAAGGCGCGGATCGACCCGGATCATCCCGGTCCCCGCCCCGGTGCGATCCTGCCCGCCCGGCTGGTCGAGATCACGGGCGCCGTCGGTCGTGGGGGCCGCGAGGGCCGCGTGGCCTATGACGGCGGCGAGGCGCTGCTGTCGCCGCTGCCGCCCGGCATCGCGCAAGGCGCCGCGCTGACGGTCGAGATCGTCCGCGCGGCGATCCCCGAGCCCGGCCGTATCAAGCTGCCCCGCGCCGCGCCGACCGACGCCTCGCCGCGCCCCGGCCCGAGCCTGCTGGAACGCATCGCCGCGAGCGGCATCCCCGTGCGCCATTGCCACGCCCACGAACCCGACCGGCTCGAAGCCGCCGGCTGGTCGGAAGTGCTGGAGGAAGCACTGACCGGCGACATCGTCTTCCCCGGCCCGGCGGGCGGCGCGCTGCGCCTGTCGCCGACGCCGGCGATGACACTGTTCGACGTCGACGGCCATCCCCCGCTGGAGCCGCTCGCACGCGCCGCCGCGCAGGCCGTCGCCGCCGCGATCGTGCGGCTCGATATCGGCGGGTCGATCGGCGTGGACTTCCCGACGCTGACCGGCAAGGCGGCGCGCGCCGCGGTCGATGCCGCGCTCGATGCCGGTCTGCCGCAACCGTTCGAACGCACCGCGATGAACGGCTTCGGCTTCGTCCAGATCGTCCGCCGCCGCGCGCGCGTCTCGCTGCCCGAACTGCTCCGTGCCGACCCCGCCGCCGCGGAGGCGCGCGCGCTGCTGCGCCGGATCGAGCGTATTCCGCCCGCCGCTCCGGCCGAGCACCGCGTGTCGCCGCGCCTCCGCGCGGTGCTCGATGCTCATCCGCACTGGCTCGCCGAGCTTGCACGGCGCACCGGCGCTTCCCAGATGGTCGTGGCATGACCGCCCGATCCAAACCCTGCCCGTTGTGCGGCAAAGCCCCGTCCGCCGCGCAGGCGCCGTTCTGCTCGCAGGGGTGCCGCGACCGCGACCTGATGCAGTGGCTCGGCGAGGGCTATGCCATCCCCGTCGCGACCCCGCCCGAGCATGAGGATTTCGGAGAGGAGTGAGCGGGGAAGACGGGCTGGACACCACGCAACGGCGTGACTAAAAGGCCGTTTCCCCGGAAACGTTCGGGTGTGCCCGAGTAGCTCAGTTGGTAGAGCATGCGACTGAAAATCGCAGTGTCGGTGGTTCGAATCCGCCCTCGGGCACCATTTTTATCATAGCAAACGTGAAGCCCCGAGAGCCTCGCGAAAGTGCGAGATTTGCGCCGCGTTTTCGGTCACTTGCGGGCACGGAACGGAGTTACCGGCGCGGCAGAGACGAAAATGGCCCTTGACGTGCCCCCCGTTTCTTCATCCACCTGGAACTAGAGACCGTCCCTTCGAAG
>CAXTJX010000062.1:0-798 GCA_964244765.1 uncultured Sphingomonas sp.
TTGAATCAACCCAAACGCAATCCCGCAAGCGATTTAATGGGTCCTGAACCTAGATGACGCCGCCGCCGATCCTCAGATGCTGGCCGGTGATCCACCGCGCGCGGTCGCTCACGACGAAGGCGGCGACCTGCGCGATATCGTCGACCGTGCCGAGCCGCCCGAGCGGGGTCATGTTGATCGCCGCGGCGAAACGGATCTCGGTGCTGCCCGCCGCGCGTGACGTGGTCGTGTCGATCGGGCCGGGCGCGATCGCGTTGACGGTGATGCCGCGCCCGCCCAGTTCGCGCGCCAGCACGCGGGCATAGACTTCCGACGCCGCCTTCGCGCCGGCATAGATCGCGGTCCCGGCGAACGGCGTGACGACGGTGGTCGAGGTGATGACGACGATCCGCCCGCCATCGCGCAGCGTGCGCGCCGCCTCGCGCAGGACGAAGAAATTCGCCTTGGCGTTGATCGCCGTCGCCGCGTCATATTCGGCCTCGGTCACCCCGACCAGCGGCTTGATCGCGGCGGCCGCGCCGGCGTTGCTGACGACGATGTCGACGCCGCCGAAATGACGTTCGGCCGCGGCGAACAGCATTTCGATCTGCGCGATGCTGGTGACGTCGGCCTGGACGGCCACTGCCTTGCCGCCGCTCGCCGCGATTTCGGCGACCGCGTCGGCGGCGGCCTGCGCTTCGGCGTCGGCGGCGTAGTTGACGACGACGCTCGCGCCCGCCGATCCGATCAGTTCCGCGATGCGGCGCCCCAGGCCGCGCGACGATCCGGTGACGATCGCGACCTTGCCGGCGAGCGCCG
>CAXTJX010000062.1:898-15602 GCA_964244765.1 uncultured Sphingomonas sp.
GCGGGTTGGTCTTGCCGGCGAGCGCCGGCGGGTTGGTCTTGCCGGCGAGCGCCGGCGGGTTGGTCTTGCCGGCGAGCGCCGGTGGGTCGCTCTTGCCGGCGAGCGCCGGCGGGTCCGTTGCACCGGCGAGCGCCGTCCCGTGCGTTGCGGCTTGCGTCATTGCAGCACCCTTCTGGCCCGCGCATCCGGGCCGCGCGGTTTCGACGACCGGATCAGCATCAGCGTATAGAGCGCCAGTCCCGATGCCAGCGCGGGAATGAGACAAGCGGTGAACAGCGCGCCGGAGCCCAGGCCGGCGCTGAGCATCGCCCCGCCCGCCATCGGCCCGACCAGCGATCCGATCCGTCCGAACGCCTGCACGAAACCGATGCCGGTCCCGCGCACCGCCACCGGGAACTGGCTCGACGTGAACGCGGTCATCGACATCTGCGTCCCGACCAGGAAGAACCCGCATATCCCGAGCGCGACCAGCGCCATGGTCGAGGTGGGGGAAATCGACCCGACCAGGGCCAGGACGATGCCGCTGACGGCGTATCCGCTCGCCAGCAGCAGGAGCGGCCGCGCGCTGCGGTCGATCAGCCGCGACATGAGATAGCTTCCGGCGATGCCGCCCGCATTGATCGACGCGACGCCGAGAATGGCGCCGGACAGCGGCATGCCCGCCTTGGCCAGGATCGAGGGCGTCCAGTTCACCAGCAGATAGCTGAGCAACAGGCTGAAGAACAAGGCGAGCGACAGCAGGATCGTGGTCGGCGCAAGACCGCCGTCGAACAGCGAGGCATAGGCCGCCGGGCGCGCGCCGGTGCCGCCGTCGCCGATTTCCCAGTCGATCGCCTGGCCTGGCGCGATCCGGTCGAGCAACGTCTGGGCCTTGGTCCGGCCCGTGGCGGTCGTGGCCAGAAAGCGGATCGATTCGGGCAGCAGCCGAACCAGGAAGCCGGCGAGCACGAGCGGCCCGATCCCGCCCACGATGAACACCGAACGCCAGCCGAACGTCGCAATCAGCCAGCCGCTGGCCAGCCCGCCCAGGACGGCCCCCGCGGGGAAGCCCCACAAGGTCATCGTCACCATCGTCGCGCGGCGGCGCGACGGCGCATATTCCGCCGCCATCGCCATCGTGTTCGGGATCACGCCGCCGAGCCCGATCCCGCCGATCAGGCGGCACGCGAGCAACTCGGGGAAATTGCCCGCCAGCGCCGACAGGCCGCTGCACAGGCCGAACAGCACGGTCATCGCGATGGTGAGCCGGCGGCGCCCGAACCGGTCGGACAAGGTGCCGAACACGCTGGTGCCGACGACCGACCCGAGCAGCGTCGCGCTGAACATGAACCCGAAATCGATCGGCGAAAGATGCCATGCGCCGGAGATGGCGGGCGCGACGAAACCGATCGACTGGGTATCGAACCCGTCGAGCACCGCGATCAGGATGCACAGCGTGAAGACGCGCCGTTGCAGGCCCCCGAGCGGCGCGTCGTCGATCGCCTGCGCCACCGTCTTGGCGGCGGGGGGCGCCGATTGCTGCTGGCCGGGGGGTGTCATGCGATGCCTCCGCCGACCTGGATGATCTGGCGCGTCACCCAGCGCCCCGCATCGCCGACCAGGAAGCCGATCACGTCGGCGATGTCGCCGGGTTCGCCGAACCGCCCGAGCGGCGTCATCGCGATCACCTGCGCCTTGCGCGCGTCGCTGTTCTGCGCCTGCATCGCGGGCGTGTTGGTCGGCCCCGGCGCCACGACATTGACGGTGATGTTGCGCTCGCCCAGTTCGGCGGCGAGCACCTGCGCGTAGATTTCCGCCGCGCGCTTCGCCCCGCTATAGCTGGCCGAGCCGGGATAGGGGGCCAGCACCGTGCTGCTCGACAGCACGATGATCCGGCCGTTGTCGGCGATGCAGCGCGCCGCCTCCTGTAGCACGAAGAACTGGCCCTTGGCGTTGAGCGCCATGACGCGGTCGTAATCGTCCTCGGTCGTCTCCGCGATCGGCTTGATCACCGCGTCGCCCGCGGCGTTGCTGACGACGATGTCGATCTCGCCGAGCAGTCGCAGGCTCTCCGCGAACAATCGGCGGATCGCCTCGGGATCGCGCATGTCCGCGACGACGACGTGCGCGGTGCCGCCGTGCGCGGCGATCTCGCGAACCGCCGTCTCGGCCATCTCCCGCTGCGACTCGTCCTTGCAATTGACGACGACCCGCGCGCCCGCGCGGGCGAGATCGAGCGCGGTCGCCAGCCCGATGCCCGTCGCCGCGCCGGTGACGATCGCGCCCCGTCCGGTCAGCGCGAGCCCGGCGTCGCGGCCGTCGCGCCGTTCGGGATCGAGCCACGAGGACGATGCCGCGTCCGACGCGGTCTCGCCGCCATCATCGGTCATCGCTATCCGCTTCCTCTCACGCCTTCTGCCGCTTCCTTCTATCGGCGGTTCGAGGCGTGCCGCATCACACGTCCATGCGACGCCGGCCCCTCCGCCCGCGCCGGCGCCGCTGATCGGCGACGGGTCCGGCATCGCCTGTAAGTCGGGCCACGAAGTACCTTTTTTCCGCTCCTGGCGACGTTCGTCATGCGATGATGTGACGGCACGGACGGCGCGGCCTTGTGCTAAGGTCGAGCAGCGCCCAATGATTGGCGAAGAAGCGCGGCGCGGCGAGGGGAGGAAATAGCGGGCATGGCGGTCAATCTGGCAGCGCTCGCCGGTTTGGACGCGCTGACGCTGGCGATCGGGGACGACGCCTATGGCGAGCGTCTGTTCGCGACGGCGCGCGCGGTGAGCGAGGCCGATCATGTGCTCGCCTTCGCCTTCTCGCCCGAACGCTCGCCGCGCGTGGTGACGTGCGAGGGGAGGATCGAGGCTTCGCTGGCGGCGCAGTGCGCGGCCGATTACGTCAGTTCGCTCTATCTGCTCGATCCGCACTATCCGACGATCCGGCGCACCGGCGACACGGTGGCCTGGTTCGATTACCGCGAACATCGCAGCGCGGATCACTTCGATACGACGTTCCTCGCCCGGCTGGGCGCGAGCGACGTCATCGGGTTGGCGTTGCGCCATGGCGAGATCGTCTGCCATGTCATGGTGCTGCGCAGCGAAGGGCGGACGTTCGCGCCCAGCCATCGCTGGCTGCTCGGCCAGGTCGCCGAGGTCGTCCTGGCCAGCCTGCACAAGCATTTCAGCTATGTGCATGCGCTTGGCGGGCACAATGAATTCGTCATGGACCGCGTGCTCGCGGAGGCCCCGCTGTTCGCCGGCCTGACCCCGCGCGAGCGAGTGGTGTGCCTCGGCATCCTGACGGGATATACCTCGGAGAGCATCGGAATCAATCTGTCGATCTCGGTCAACAGCGTGCTGACCTATCGCAAGCGCCTGTACGAGAAACTGAACATCAGTTCGCAGAACGAACTGTTCATGAAGATGATCGCCGCGATGATCAATCTGGGCCGGGACGACGTTAAGGGCGCGGACCAGTCCGGCAGCCGGGCACGAGCGCTCGACACGCAGACCTTCGGGCCGGCCCGCAAGTTCAACGAATATTATGTCGCCGAAGCGTTCGTGGGCGACGACATCTTCTGAGCGTCCGACTGATTCTGAGCGTCCGCCCGAAACTCGCTAAGGAGGGGGCCGGCACCGCGAAATGTACCTCGGCACCTTTCCAAACAGATTCCGAGCCCGGTACGAACCGGGCGAAACGCGCCGATCAGAACATCGAATTGCCGTTCGACGTGGTCTCCGGCACGCTTTGCAGGACGTCCCAATGCTCGACGATCCTGCCGCGCGAGACGCGGAAGATGTTAACGAGTGCCATGCGGTACGTTCCCGAGGCATCGGTCACACGAACGTGTGTCCACACCAGATCGCCCGAGGCCGCCGAGCGGACGACCTGCGAGTGCAGGTCCGGATGACGGGCGACGACGCCGGCGTACGAATCGATGAAGCCCTGTCGCCCGGTCGGGATCTTGGGATTGTGCTGGATGAAGTCGGCGGCGAGCAGGCGCGCGGCGACCGCGAAGTCGCGCCGGTTGTAGACCGCCTCGCAAAAACGCAGGACGAGGGCGCGGTTGCGCTGCTCCCGCCGGTGATCGCGGTGCGCCGGTCCGGCCGGAAGCGCCGTGCCCTCGACGGCCGCCGCCGCGACCGGCGTCGCGTAGGAGGTGGTCGTCCCGAGCCCGACCGCGCATGCTGTCGCGGCGAGCGCGACCTTCCTCACGCGGCGACGCCGGCATAGCGCCCGTCGACATAGATCAACGGATCGACCTCGCCGTCGATCCGCACCGCGTCGATCCGGCCCACGATGACGAGGTGCGTGCCATATTCCATCATCGACGCTGGCGTGCAGCGGAACGTCGCCTGCGCGTCGAGCAGGATCGGCGGCGCATCCTCCGCGCCTTCCCACCGGCCCAGCGCGAACCGCTCCTCGCCCCGCCACGGCGCGCCGCCGCGCGCCGAGATGTCTTCCTGGTGACGGGCCAGCAGATTGATTGCGAACGGCGCATGCGCCGCCAGCGGCGCCGCCAGGCTCGCGGTCTTGGCGATGCAGATCAACATCGACGGCGGATCGAGGCTGAGCCCTTCGACGGCGGTCGCGGCCATCGCCTGACGCTGCCCCTGCCAATGGGTCGTGATGACCGCGACCGATTTCGCCAGTCGGCGCAACGCCAGCCTGGTCTGTGCTGCAACATCGTCGGACATGTGGCTCCTCCCCGATCGACCCTGCCGCGTCGCCGCGCGGCCGGCAGTCCTCACCGCTTGTGACGCCGGGCCAGGCGGTCCTCCGTGCGCGCGAACGTGCCCATCGCCCAGGCTGCCAGGGCTGCACACAGCGCGACCCCGCCGGTCAGCAGGAACAGCATCGGCACCGCCACGCCGGCGCCGATCAGCACGCCACCCAGGACGGGCCCGAGAACGCCGCCGACCCGCCCCACGCCCATCGACCACCCGATGCCGGTCGCGCGCACCTGCGTGTCGTAATAGGCGGCCCCGAAGGCGATCGTGCAGAGTTGCGCGCCGGTGGCGAACAGGCCGGCCGCGAAGGAGGTGGCCAGCAGCATCGCGCTGGAATGGCCGGACTGGCCGATCAGCGCGATCGCCACGGCGCCGGCGGCATAGGCGCCGCCGAGCAACGGCCCGGGCCGGCGGTTCGCCAGCGGCCCGAGCGCCACGCACCCGATCACCGTTCCGGCGTTCAGCGCGGCGACGGCGAGCACCGAGCCCTGAAGGCCGATGCCGGTGCTGCGTGCGACCAGGGGCAGCCAGTTCAGCAGGAAATACGCCATCAGCAGGCTGAGGAACAGGGTCGACCAGATCAGCAGCGTGCCGATCGCACGGTCGTGCCGGAACAGGCTGATGACCGGCACGGCCTTGGGCGCGAGGACGACGCTCACTTCGCCGTTCCAGCGATCGCCCAGGCGCATCTGCGCGAGGATGCGGCGGACCGCCCCGATGCGGCCGCGCAGCGCGAGGAAGCGGATCGATTCGGGCATCGCCGCCAAGACGAACGGGACGAGCGCCAGCGGGACGGCCCCGCCGATCACGAACAGGCTCCGCCATCCCGTCGTCGGCAGGACGAACGCCGCGATCACGCCCCCGGCGATCGCGCCCAGCGGAAAGCCGCAGAACATCCAGCTCACGATCGACGCCCGCAGCCTCGACGGCGCATATTCGGAGGTCAGCGCGATGATGCAGGGAAACGCGCCGCCAAGGCCGAAACCGGTCAGGAAGCGCAGCGCGGTCAACTGCGGCACCGTCGTCGCCAGCGGGGTGGTCAGCGTCAGCATCCCGAAGATCGTCATCGCGGCGACCAGGCTCGGCTTGCGCCCGAAGCGGTCGCACAGCAAGCCGAAGAACAGCCCGCCGAGCAGACCGCCGAACAGCCCCGCGCCGAACACCGGGCCGAACACCGCCGGCGCTACCCGCCACGCCCGGGCGATATCGGGCGCGACCAGGCCGATGACTTGCGTGTCGAACCCGTCGATCGTCGCGATCGCCGCGCACGCCGCGACGATGCGGACCTGGAAACCGCCCATCGGCGACGAATCCACGACCTCTTCCAGGCCGAGCACCGGTTGCCCGCCCGCCGCGATGCCGCTCACGCGACGGACTCGAGGAAGGCGAGCAGCACGTCCTGATGGGCGCGGTCGGTCAGGAAGGTGACGTGGCCGCTGCCGGCCAGTTCGGCATTGCGCGCGGCCGGGTTGCGCCGCAGCATGGCCAGCAGGTCGGCGGGGGCCAGCACATCGGAATGTTCGCCGTTCAGGATCAGCGTCGGACAGGCGACCCGGTCCCAGGCTGGCCACAGGTCGAAATCCTCCGGACAATGCTCGAACTGCCGGGAAAGCGCCGGATCGTAATGATAGCCGACCGCGCCGTCGTCCAGCCTGCGCGCCCAGGCGACGCTCAGCCGATCGACCAGCGCATCGCTCGCCGCCACCCCGCTGCGCGCCAGCATCCGCGCGACCTGCGCCCGGAAAGCGGACAGCGTGGCGAGGCGCGGCGGGTTGGCGAGGCGGCTCGCCAAGCCGGCGCGGAACGCCTCGGGCAAGCCGGGACCGATGTCGCACAGCACCAGGGCCCGCAGTCGTGCCGGATGCTCGGCAGCGAGGCGGATACCCAGTCCGCCCCCTTTCGACAAGCCGATCCACGACACCCGGTCGAGGTCGAAACGATCCAGCACCGCGATCGCCGCCGGGGCCAGCGCGCCAAGCCCATATCCGGTGTCCGCATCGGCCGCCCAGTCGGAGCAGCCGCAGCCGAGGCTGTCCGGCGCGAGGACTTGCCAGCCGTCTTCGCTGAGCCGCTCGGCCAGCTCGACATGATCGAGCCCGGTGCCGGTGATGCCGTGCCAGATCACCACGGTCCGCCCCGGGTCGCCGGGCCAGCGCCGCACATGGATCGATCCGCCGCCCGTCTCGACGACATGCGACCGGACGGTCGCGCCGCGTTCGGCGAGCGCCGTATCGATACCCGCGGATTTGTACTTGCCCACCATTGCCCGCCTGCTTTACTGAACGATCGTTCGGTAGGCCTGTTTTAGAAGGTGAGATGCTTTTGGCAAGGGCGACTGCCGTTACCGCGGCGACGATGGCGAAGTCCGCGCCGCCCGTGCCGACGCCAGGCGTTGAGCAGGCGCGCGGGCGTGGGGACGTGCTGCGCGTCGCGGTCGATCTCTTCGCGGTCGGGGGCTTCGCCGGCACGTCGATGCGCGACATTGCGGGTGCCGCGAAATGCAGCGTCGCCAACGTCTACCATCATTTCCGCAACAAGGAGGCGCTGTGGCTGGCCGTGCTGGCGGAATCGATCGCCGACCTGCCGGCGACGCTGCTGGCGGCGGCCAACGGATCGCCGGCCGATACCGCCGCCGGGCCGCTGGACCGCGTGGATCGCCTGATCCGCGCGCATGTCGCGACGTCGCACCGCTTCACGCGCGAATTGCAGATCCTCTTCATCGACGAGGGGCGTCTTTCGGCGGAAAGCAATGCGGTCAACCGGAAGCTCCAGCATGCCGTCCTGCGGCTCTACATGGATGAACTGCGCGCGCTGGCCGGTGCCGGTGTCGTTCGCGACGCCGATCTCAAGATCACGGCGCTGAACGTGCTGGGCGTGGTCAACTGGCATTTACGCTGGATGCCGCGCGCGGCGACGCCCGCGCGGCGCAAGCGCGAGGCCGATGCGATCGTCGCCTTCGTTCTGCGCGCGCTCGACGAACGGAGCGTGGCGGCATGAGCCCGTCCCCGCCCGAAACCGTGCACGGCCTGCTCGACCGGCGGGCCGGGGAATGCGGCGACGCGCCGTTCCTGACGTGCGAGGATCGCCGCTGGTCGTTCGCCGAGCTGGCGGCGGCGACCAGGCGAGTCGCGGCGGGGCTGGCGGCGGCCGGCGTCGGACCCGGCGACAAGGTCGCGATCATGCTGTCCAACCGTCCGGAATTCCTGCTGTCGTGGTTCGCGCTGTCGCGGCTCGGGGCGGTGGAGGTGCCGGTCAACACTGCGCACCGCGGCACCTTGCTGCATTATATCCTGGCGCAGGCCGAATGCGCCGCGCTGATCGTCGAAGCGGACTTTGCCGCGCAGGTGGCGGACGTCCTCGGCGACCTTCCGCTGCTGCGGACGCTGATCCTGGTCGGCGACGACGCGGCCGAAGCCCGCTTGCCGGCGCTTCCGTTCGCCACGCTCGCGGCGGCGGCGCCGCTCGCCGCCGTTGACCGGGTCAAGGGCGGCGACGCGATGGCGATCATCTTTACCTCGGGCACGACCGGTCCGTCCAAGGGGGTGGTCCTGCCGCAGGCCTATGCGCTGCGCCAAGCGGAGATCATCGTCGACGCGTGCGCCTATTCGCCGGCCGACAAGCTCTACAACGCGCTGCCGCTGTTCCACGGCAATGCGCAGTTCCTGTCGACCATGCCCGCGCTGCTGGCGGGCGCACAGATGGTGTTGGCGCGCAAATTCTCGGCATCGGGTTTCTGGGGCGATGTCCGGCGGCACGGCTGTACCGAATTCAATTATATCGGCGGGATCCTGCCGATCCTGATGAAGGCCGATCCCGCGCCGGACGACGCCCATAGCGGGTTGCGCCTGATGATGGGTGCGGGCTGCCCCGCCGATCTGTTCGAGGCGTTCGAGCGTCGTTTCGGCCTCAAGCTGGTGGAGGGGTATGGCATGAGCGAGATCGGCATCCCCTTCATCAACCGCCTCGACGATCGCACGGCGGGAAGCTGCGGCGTCGCCGGCGGCACGCACGACGCCATGCTCGTCGACGACGCGGGACACGAGGTCGCCGACGGCGAGGCCGGCGAACTGCTGATCCGGCCGCGCCACCTGAACGGCATGATGACCGAATATTATCGCATGCCGGAGGCGACGGTCGCGGCATGGCGCGACTTGTGGTTCCACACCGGCGACGCGCTGCGCCGCGACGGCGCGGGCCGTTACTATTTCGTCGACCGCAAGAAGGACGCGCTGCGCCGCCGCGGCGAGAACATTTCCAGCCACGAGGTGGAGCGCGGCGTCGCGGCGCATCCCGCGGTGCTGGAGGCGGCGGCGGTCGCGGTCGCCTCCGTCCTCGGCGAAGACGAGGTGATGGTGTGCGTCACGGTGCGCGAGGGCCGGACCCTCCGGCCGATCGATCTGCTCGACCACTGCGTCCGCGACATGGCGCTGTTCATGGTGCCGCGCTACGTCCGTATGCTGGCGGCATTGCCCAAGACGCCGACCGAACGCGTGCAGAAGTTCACGCTGCGCGCCGCGGGGGTGACGCCCGACACGTACGACCGCGAGGCCGATCCGGCGTGGCACGCCTTGCTGGCCCGGGCGCGGGCGCGGTGAGCGACGCCGGCACCTTGCCGCCGTTCGCCCGCGACGTCTTCGACGGCCTGGGGCCGGCCACGCGATTGCTCGGCTCGCGCTGCCGGGGCGACGGGCGCCTGCTCTTTCCCCGCACCCCGCTATGCCCCGACGACGGGCTTGCCACCGACCCGGTCGAGCTTCCCGCCCGCGCGACGCTCTACAGCTTCACGGTGGTGCGGATGCGGCCGCCCTGCGGCCTGCCCGCGCCCTATGCGGTCGGCTATGTCGATCTCGTCGGTGCCGATCTTCGGTTGTTCATGCTTCTCGACCCGGACGCGGTCGGCCGGTTGCGGATCGGGATGCCGCTGGCGCTGTCGAGCGGACCGCTCGGCGTCGATCTGGAGGGCGCGCCCTGCATCCGGCCCTATTTCATTCCGGTGGATGCGACGCGTTGAGCGCGGTCGTCGGCACCGGCATCACCGCGTTCGGCCGCCATCCCGACCGGTCGCTGGCGTCGCTCGGACTCGAAGCGGCGCGGGGCGCGCTCGCCGACGCCGGGCTCGGGGCGAAGGCGATCGACGGCGCGTTCGTCGCCAACGCGCTGGCCGGCATCCTGTTCGGCGACACCACGATCGGGCAGACGATCCTGGCGCAGATCGGCATTCGCGGCGTGCCGGTGGTCAATGTCGAGAACGCCTGTACCTCCGGCTCCACCGCCTTGTGGCTCGCGTGCAATGCCATCGCCGCGGGCCAGATGGAATGCGCGCTGGTGCTGGGCGTCGAAAAGATGTGCGTGGCCGGATACGGACTGCTCGATTCGGGCAGGACCGAACTGGACACCCGGCAGGGCCTCGTTACCCCGGCCAGCTTCGCCATGCGGGCAATGCGCCACATGCACGACTTCGGCACCACGCGCGCGCAGATGGCGGCCGTGGTCGAAAAGAGCCGGCGGCATGGCGGGCTCAACCCCTTGGCGCTGTTCCGCGCGCCCATAAGCATCGACGCGGTGCTGGCCATGCCGGTGGTGGCCGACCCGCTGACGCGCGCGGAGTGTTGCGCGATCGCCGACGGCGCGGCGGCGATCGTCGTCGTCAGCGACCGCCTGGCGCGCCGGCACGCGCGCGCGGCGCGGATCGACACGGTCGTGCTGCGCAGCGGCGACTACGACAAGAGCGGCGACATGGTGCGGTGGCGAACCGACATCGACACTGCGGCGATCGCCTATGAACGCGCCGGGATCGGCCCGCGCGATCTCCATGTCGTCGAGTGCCACGATGCCTTTTCGATCGCCGAGATCCTCCATTGCGAAGCGCTCGGCCTGTGCGCGCCGGGCGAGGGCGGTCCGCTCGCGCAAAGCGGGGCGACCGCGCTTGGCGGCAGCATCCCGGTCAATCCGTCGGGCGGGCTACTGAGCCGCGGCCATCCGGTCGCCGCGACGGGCGTGGCGCAAGTGATCGAGATCGTCGGACAGCTACGCGGCACGGCCGGGGCGCGTCAGGTCGACGGTGCCGCGGTCGGTCTCGCGCAATGCATGGGCGGCGATCTCGACGGCGACACCAAATCCTGCACCGTCGCGATCCTGTCGCGCTAGCGATCGATCCCGGGCCCGACGGCGCACGCGCTCCGTCGAGCTTCCCTGATGCGTTACGCAAGACCGACGGCGCCCTCCCGCGGTGTTCCGATCAGAATTTGTACGCCAACTCCACGCCGTAGGACACCGGCTTGATCGGATAGGCCAGATAGAAGGGGTTGCCGGTCGCCTGCCTGGGAAAGAAGGTTTCGTTCGCCTTGGTATTGGTGAGGTTCTTGCCCCACAGGGTCACGGTGACGTTTCCCGTGGTGATGCCGACGTTTGCGTCCAGGAAGGCGCGGGGGCGCTGGATATCCAGATTGTCGACGAACCAGTAGGTGCTGCTGAACCCGTTCGCATTGGCGCGGACGACCAGCGAGAGATCGTCCTTGAGCGGCGTCGTATAATCGAAACCGGCCTGCCAGGTGAATTTGCGCGCGCGCGGCGTGGCATTGCCGATCAGTTGCGGGAACACCGACTTGGTGATCTTCGGATCCGACACGCCGATGCTGCCGAACAGGTTGAGCCCGCTCACCGGATTGGCGCGTGCCTCGACTTCCAGGCCGCGAACCCTGACACCGTCGATCGTCCCGGTGACGGACGAGGCGGTATTCGAGTCGATGTACGAATATTGATAGTTGGTGACGTTGCCGCTGAACAGGGCGACGTTGACGGTCAGTTTGCGATCGAACCACTGGCTTTTCAACCCGACCTCGAAATTCTTGAGCGTCTCGTCCGCGAAGATCGGGATCTGGAAGTTGGGCTGGTTGAACCCGCCGGCGCGGTGACCGACCGCGTAGGTGGCATAGACGAGGACGTCGCGATTGACCTTGTACGTCGCGGTGACCTTTGGTTGCAGCTTGTCGAAACTCACCTGCCGCCGCACGCCGTTGACGAGGTTGAGCTGCTGGCGCTTGCTGTCTTCGTAGCGGAGCCCGCCGCTCAGCGTGAACCGGTCGAACAAGTCGACATCGACCTGGCCCGAGATGCCATAGTCCGAGCGTGTCGTCCGCCCGATGTTGGACACCAGATACGGTCCGTACGGGTCGACGTCGTAATTTGCCCGGTCGGTGAAGATGTTCGTGCTGACGAACTTGCTGGCGGAGAGATAGTCCGCGCCGACGAACCAGCGCAGCCGCGCCGCGCTCGACCCGGTCACACGCACTTCCTGGCTGAAGACGTCGCTGTCCGACGGCTGGAAATCGCCGCGTTGGGTGACGGTCGGATTCTGCACGTTGTTGGTAAAATCGACGTCGGTGATCTGCGTCTCGTTATTCTTGGAATAGCCGGTGATCGACGTCACGGTCGCGAACCCGAGATTGGCTTCGATCCGGCCCGACAGAAAGAGCGAGTGGCCGAATGCCCGGTTCGGGAAGCCTTCGCGCGGGTTCCGGAAGTCGTTCGCATTGGCCGAGAAGATCGGCGTGAAATAGGTCGATCCGGCCCGGAAATCGCCATAGCGTCCGATCAGATCGACGGTGACGTTGTCCGCCGGCAAGATGCGCAGCGATCCCCGCACGTTCCAGTCGTGATCGACATAATCTGGCCGGTCGCTGCGGAAATCGTTCGTGATCAGGCCGTCGCTGCGAAAGATATTGCCGGACAGCCGGAACAGCACCTTGTCCGGCACGATCGCGCCGGAAATGCCCAGCGTGGCGTCGACCTGCGCGTTCTTGCCGTACGAGATCCGTCCCGAGCCGGAAAAGTGGTTGGTCGGCGCGACGGTGGTGATCAGGATGACGCCGGCCTCGGCATTACGGCCGTAAAGCGATCCTTGCGGGCCTTTCAGCACCTCGATCTGGGCGACGTCGAACAGCCGCGTGTTGAACTCCTTGGGGTCGATCTGCGGCACGCCGTCGACGATCACCGCCACCGGGACATCGGAATTGTTGGCCTGGCTGATGCTGCGCAGGACGATGGTGGAATTGCGATACGTGTCGGTCCGCGCGATGGTGAGGTTGGGGATCGTCGCGACGATGTCCGGCGCCTGCCGGATCTGCAACCCGGCGATCGCCGCGGCCGTGAGCACGTTGACTTGGGCGGAGACGTCCTGGACGCGCTCCGGGCGTTTTTCGGCGGTCACGACGATGTCGTTGCTATCGGGCGCCGCGCGCGACGCCTGATCGGTACGCGACGGCGCCGGGTCGACGGTCGGGGTCTGCGCACTGGCAGCCGTTGCCACGCCGCAGATCACACCGGCAAGCATTGCACCCCTGATTCTCTTTTGCATGGTCATCGCCCTTTCGATGGAGGCTCCACAGCCTCGTTTCGCCGGCTTGGGCCGGTCGAGCGGAAAGGATTGCACTACACCAACGAAACGTCAACGATTTATCTTCTAGACGCTGTGGTTTTACACGGCTAAATAGTCGATGCGGACGGACGCCGGGCCAGCCCGCGCGGTCGCCGCGCGGATCCTTCGCGGTCGACGCCTTGACGGGGCATCGGGGCCAACCTCGTTGCCCGAACGGGAAGGAGCGGCCATGACCCTCGTTATCGCACCTGTCGGCGACGACTTCGTCGCCAACGTCACCGGTATCGATCTGTCGCAGCCGCTGCCGGATGCCGTGATCGAGGCGATCGAGGCCGCCATCACGCGCTACGCGGTGCTGGTCTTTCCGGGACAGCCGATGACGGGAGCGCAGCAACTGGCCTTTTCGTCGCGGTTCGGCCCGCCCGACCGCGGCTTGGCGAAGCTGAGCGCGAGCATGCCGTCGCGACTCGGCAATCGCGATCTGGCGGATATCTCCAACGTCGACATGTCCGGCGAAGTCGCCAAGCGCGATCATCGCAGCATCGTGTCGAACATGGCGAACCAGCTCTGGCACAGCGACTCCTCCTTTCAGAACCCGCCTGCGCGCTATTCGCTGCTGTCGGGGGTCGTCTGCCCCGAACAGGGTGGGGATACCGAATTCGCCGACATGCGCGCGGCCTATGACCGGCTCGATCCCGAGCTTCGCGCGCAGATCGAGCCGCTGGTCGGCGAACATTACGTCCTGCATTCCCGGATCGCCCTGGGCGACGAGGTCTGGACGGCGGAGCAGCGCGCGATGATGCCACCGGTGCGATGGCCGCTCGTCCGTACGCATCCGGCGTCGGGGCGCAAGCTGCTGTTCATCGGGGCGCATGTCACCCATATCGTCGGCATGACGGTGGCGGAAGGACGCGTCCTGCTGAACGAACTGCTGGAAGACGCGACCGACCGGCGGTTCAGCTATCGCCATCGCTGGACGGCGGGCGATGCCGTCATGTGGGACAACCGCGCGACGCTGCATCGCGGCCGGCGCTTCGACGTCACGCAGCGTCGCGAGATGCGCCGCTCCACCACCGAGGACATGCTCGCCACCGCTTGACCGCGCCCGATCGGGCCGGCTCAGCGCCGCGCCACGGTGGCGTGGGCCGGATCCCACAGGGTGGCCGCGGCGCGCGCCCGCGCGAAAGGCCTGATGCACAGCAACAGGCAGCCGGCCGCCAGCGGGATGACGACCAGACTCACCAGGCTCATCGAGCGGCCGATCGTCGCCTGGCTGAACACATGGTCGTTCAGCAGACCGACCGCCAGCGGTCCCACGCCGTAACCCATCACGCTGATCGTGCAGAGGTACAAGGCCGAGACCCTGCCGCGGAACTGGTTGGGAGTGATCAGCATGAGCGCCGCGACGGCGAGGCCGAACGGCAGCGAGCCGAGCAGCGCATAAGCGAGGATGAGCGTCAAGGACATGCCGACCGACCCGGTCTGCGTCGCGACGACGGCCGGGACGATGCTGAGCGTGGCCGCGATCGCCATCAGCAGCAACGGCGCGCCGGGGATGCCCTTTCTAGGGTCCGGACCCAATAACCGGATTTCCATATCACGCTGATTGTGATTCACT
>CAXTJX010000063.1:0-15410 GCA_964244765.1 uncultured Sphingomonas sp.
ACGATCCCATCGCGAACTGGTCCATGTTGAGCTTGCCCAGCATCCCCGCGCCCGCCGCCCACAGATTGGCGGAGACGGTCGATTCGTACGGCGGCACGAAACCTTCGAGGATCAGGCTCGCCGCCGTGGCGGGCACGCCCTTGGTGCAGAACAGGTCCTTCATGCCGATCGGCACGCCGGCCAGGGGTTTCAGCGTCTCGCCCGCCGCCCGCGCGGCATCGGCGGCATCGGCGGCGGCGAGCGCATGCTCCGGCGTCTCGACCAGGAAGGCGTTGAGCGCCTTGGCGTCGGCGACGGCGGCGACGAACGCCTCGGCCACGTCGCGCGCCTTGAACGCGCCGTCGCGCACACCGTCGCGGATGGCGGCGACGCCGAGATCGGTGAGCGTGGTCATGCGCGAAATCCCGTCACCCCGGCGACGGCTAGGGTCTTTTCGTAACGGAGCGTGCGCTTGCCGCACGAGATCCCGGCCTTCGCCGGCGTGACGAAAGGGGCGATCGTCACTCGATCACCTTGGGCACGGTGAAGAAGCCGTGCTCGCCCTGCGGCGCGTTGGACAGCACCGCCTCGCGGATGCCGCCGCCGGTCTGCGGATCGGCGTTGACGACATCGTCGCGCAGGCGCAGATGGTTGGGGATGACCGCCGTCATCGGCGCGACGTCGGCGGTGTCGACCTCGCCTAGTTGCTCGATCCAGCCCATGATATTGTCGAGTTCCGGCGCGATGCGCGCGGCCTCTTCCTCGGTAATCGCGATGCGGGCGAGGCCTGCGATCTTGTGTACGGTGGCGATGTCGACTGGCATCAGGCGCGGCTAGCAGAGCCGGGACGGCGCGCGCAACCTCCCAGTGCGCCCCGCCGTGTCGCGATCCCGATTGCCAGCCGCGCCCCGCTGCGGCACGGCGACGGCGAACGGAGCAGGATGTGGCGCGGAAATTTATCTATGTCATCGCGGTCTTGATCGTGCTGGGGGTGGCGGGCCAGCTCGCCTATCAATTCTACGGCAGGCAATTGCTGGCGCTGGCCAGCGTGCCGAGCGCGACGTTCGAGGCGCTCCCCGCCACGCCCGCCGCCAGCTACCGCGACGCGACGATGTGGCTCGCGCGGCCCGACAAGCCCGGCAACCCCGCGCTGTGGACGCCCCCCGGCCATGCGCCGGCCAAGGCCCCGGCGGCGGCGGTGTTCTTCATCCACCCGACCTCGTTCCTCGCCCGCACGCACTGGAACGCCCCGCTCGACGATCGGGAAGCGAACGCCCGCGCCGAGCTGTTCCTGCGCGCGCAGGCGAGCGCCTTCAACGCGGTCGGCGCGATCTGGGCGCCGCGCTATCGCCAGGCGGCGTTCGGCGCGTTCCTGACGACCGATGCCAACGCCGCCAAGGCGCTGGACCTGGCTTATGGCGACGTGGCGGCGGCGTTCGACGCGTTCGTCGCGCAAGCGGGCGACCGGCCGATCATCCTTGCCGGACATAGCCAGGGCGCGCTCCATCTGCTCCGCCTGCTGCGCGAGAAAGTGGCGGGCACGCCGCTGGCGAGGCGCATCGTCGCGGCTTATGTCATCGGCTGGCCGGTGTCGCGCACGGTCGACCTGCCCGCGCTCGGCCTGCCCGAGTGCGGGACGGCGGACCAGGCCGGGTGCCTGCTGTCGTGGCAGAGCTTCGCCGAGCCGGCCGATCCGTCGCTGGTGCTCGACGCCTATGATGCGAGCGGCAGCGTGGACGGCAAGCCGCGCAAGGGCACGCCGATGGTGTGCACCAACCCGCTGACCGGCACGCCCGACACTGCCGCTCCGGCCGACGCCAATCTCGGCACGCTGTTTCCGTCGGCCGATCTGGCACATGCCACGATCGAGCCGAACAAGGTCCCCGCCCGCTGCGACGCGCGCGGTTTGCTGCTGATCGGCGATCCGCCCGCGCTCGGCGGCTATGTCCTGCCGGGCAACAATTACCATGTGTACGACTACAGCCTGTTCTGGGCCAACGTGCGGGCGGACGCGGCGCGGCGGCTGGCGGCGTTCGGGAAATGACGGCCCACAAAGCCGTTCGCCCTGAGCCTGTCGACGGGCTGCTCTGCGCGTGCGACCCGGTCGCCAATGGAGAGATGTGCTTCGACGACCCCGGATCAGGTCCGGGGACGAACCGGTGTGGGGGTATGAACGGGGCAACCACACGAACGCAGGTGCGTGGATGATCACCACCGACCGCGCCGAGTACCGCGCCGCGCTCCCCGCCGGCGGGCGGCTGATCGGCCTCGATGTCGGCACCAGGACGATCGGCACGGCGCTGTGCGACGCCGGGTGGAGCTTCGCCTCCCCTGCCCTGCTGATCCGCCGCACCAGGTTCCAGCAGGACAAGGCCGCGCTCGCCGACCTGATCGCCGCGCAACAGGTCAAGGGCATCGTCATCGGCCTGCCGCTCAACCTCGCCGACGGCAGCGAAGGCCCGCGCAGCCAGTCGAGCCGCGCCTTCGCCCGCAACATGGCGGATCTCGGCCTGCCGATCTTCCTGCAGGACGAACGCTGGTCGACGGTCGCCGTCACGCGCACGCTGATCGAACAGGACGCCAGCCGCGCCAAACGCGCCGAACTGGTCGACAAGATGGCCGCCGCCTACATCCTGCAAGGCGCGATCGACGCGCTGGTGGCGGCTTGAGCGGCAGTCACCCGATCACAGGCCGGCGATCCGGCGTAATTCATCGTTGATCCGCGTCTGCCAGCCAATGCCGCTGCGTTTGAACCACGCGATCACATCTTGATCGAGACGCAGCGACACCGGCTGTTTAGGCATTGCGAGCTTGGGACGCCCGCGCCGGACGAGTTTCTCGCCGATATAAGCGTCCGCCTGCCCGAACCATGCGTCATCCAGCACCGGCCGGACGTCATCCGGGTCGGTCGCGCTGGCGATAATAGGCTGTTCGTTCTTTTTCATTGGCTTTCCACATCGTCACGATGCGTCGGCTGTCTTCGCGTTCAGTCCACACGACCAGCACGATCTCGCCTTTCAGAAGACCGACGGAGATGAACCTGTCTTCGGTCTCGCTATGGGCATCATCGTATTTCGTCAGGTGAAACTCGGCAAAAACGGCTCCGGCATCAGCAATGTCAATCTCGCGATCCGCTAAGATCAGCTCGCGTTTGAGGGGGTCGTAAGTAACGAGCATTGGAGAAAATCCTGGGGCTGGCCGCCGTCAGGCGGAGATTGTTATTCATGTTTCTGCTCCGTTTTCTGTCTGCTGGTTCTGTTTGCTGGTTCTGTTTGCTGAAGCTTATTTTCGTATATACGTAAAACGTAGATGTCAATAGCGTATCTACAATAAACCGACTTCTTGCACCTGATCCGCAAGCCCGCTACCGAAGCGCTTTGATGGCCTCTTCCGATCACCGCCCCGCCTCGCTCATCCCGGGCCGTGCCGTGTTCCCGCATCGGCACTTGACCGGCATCGAGGGGTTGCAGCCGCACGAGATCCTGTTCCTGCTGGACGAGGCGGACGGCTGGGTCGCGGCGAACCGCACGCGCGCGATCGCCGACAAACGGCTGGGCGGGCTGACGCTCATCAACGCGTTCTTCGAAAACTCCACCCGCACGCTGCTGTCGTTCGAGATCGCGGGAAAGCGGCTCGGCGCGGATGTCGTCAACATGCATGCGGCGCAAAGCTCGGTGAAGAAGGGCGAGACGCTGATCGATACCGCGATGACGCTGAACGCGATGCGCGCCGACATGATCGTCATCCGCCACATGAGTTCGGGCGCGGTGCGGCTGATCGCCGACAAGGTCGATTGCCCGGTGCTCAACGCCGGCGACGGGCAGCACGAGCACCCCACGCAGGCGCTGCTCGACGCGCTGACGATCCGGCGGCGGCGCGGTGCGGTCGCCGGGCAGCGCGTGGTGATCTGCGGCGATCTGCTGCATAGCCGCGTCGCGCGCTCCAACATACTCGCGCTGACCGCGCTCGCCGCCGAGGTGCGGGTGTGCGCGCCGACCACGCTGATGCCCGCCGGGATCGAGCGCATGGGCGTGCGCGCCTTCACCGATTTCGACACGGCGCTGGAGGGCGCGGACGTGGTGATGATGCTGCGCTTGCAGAACGAGCGGATGAGCGGCGGCTTCGTCCCCTCCAACCGCGAGTTCCACTTGCGCTACGGCCTCACCCCCGCCCGGCTCGCGCGCGCCGTGCCGGGGGCGCTGGTGATGCACCCGGGGCCGATGAACCGCGGGGTCGAGATCGATTCGAGCGTCGCCGACCACGCGCAGTCCGCCATTACCGAGCAAGTCGAGATGGGCGTCGCCGTGCGCATGGCGTGCCTCGACGTGCTGACGCGCCGGCCGCGCGGCGTGGCGGGATGGTCGTGAGGAGTTGGGCATGACCCGCACGCTCGCCTTGCTGAACGCGACGCTGGTGTGCCCGGTCGCGGGCGTGTCGACCGGCGGCGTGCTGGTCGAGGGCGGCCGCATCGCCGCGACCGGCTTGATCGAGGTGCCGGACGGCGCGGAGACGATCGACTGTGGCGGGCATGTGCTCGCCCCCGCGATCGTCGATCTCGGCGTGTTCGCGATCGACGTGCCCGCCTTCCACGCCGGGGGCATCGTACGTGTCGGGCTGATGCCCGACCAGTCGCCGGTGCTCGACGACCCCGGCATCGTCCAGCGCGCCGCGCTGATCGGCCGGCCCGGCCTGTGGATCCACCCGATCGCCGCCGCGACGCGCGGGCTCGCGGGCGAGGATCTCGCGGAAATGGCGATCAACCGCGATGCCGGCGCGCGCGCGGTCGGCACGGGCGGGCACTGGATCGCCGATTCGGGCGTGATGCGGAAGGTGCTGGCCTATGCCGGCGACCTCGGCCTCACCGTCGTCGCGCATGGCGAGGATGATGGCGTGACGGCGGGCGCGGTCGCCACGGCGGGCGAGACGGCGACGCGGATGGGCCTGCCCTCGGCCCCCGCCATCGCCGAGGCGCTCGCCATCGCGCGCGACCTGCTGCTGGCGGAGGAGACCGGAGCGGCGTTGCACATCCGCACGGTGACGACGGCGGCGGGCTTCGATCTCGTCCGCGCGGCCAAGCGGCGCGGCGTGCGCGTGACGTGCGGCATCACCCCGGCGCACTTGCTGCTGTCCGACATCGCGATGAGCGATTTCCGCACCTTCGCGCACCTCTCGCCGCCGCTGCGCGCGGAAAGCGACCGGCAGGCGGCGGTCGCGGCGCTGGCGGACGGGACGATCGACGTGCTGTGCTCCGCGCACGACCCGCGCGGCCCGGAGGAAAAGCGCTTGCCGTTCGCCGATTCGACCGCAGGCATGGCGGGGGCGGAGACGTTGCTGGCGCTCGGGCTGGGGCTGGTGCGCGACGAGACGATCACGCTGGAGCGGCTGTTCGCCCTGCTCGCCGCCAACCCGGCCACGGTGCTGGGCGTGGAAGCCGGGACGCTGACGCCCGGCGCGCCCGCCGACCTGCTGCTGCTCGACCGCGACGCGCCATGGCAAGTCGAGGCCGACCGGCTGCGCGCCAAGGCGGGCAACACGCCGTTCGACGGGCTGCCGGTCCAGGGCAAGGTGCTGCGGCTGTTCAAGGGCGGAAACGCGCTCCCGCTCCCGGCGTGAAGCGGAACGCCGGGTCGGCCCGGGGTGACGCGCAACAAGGCCGCAATCGTCATGCTCGACGCGATCTGTCCTACAGGACAATTCCATGCGATCTAGGGCGGATCGACCTTCATCCTCCCCGGTTGGCCTCGACCCCGAAGCTTTCCGTCACCCCGGACTCGTTCCGGGGTCCACCAAGCGGCTTTCGATTCGAATAGTAAGATGATCGCCGAGTTTGCGGCACGGTGGACCCCGGAACGAGCCTGTCCTGAGCTTGTCGAAGGGTCCGGGGTGACGGTTCTTGTCGGAAATCTCCGGACAAAACTGCCGACATTGAGGTCGATCCGCCCTAAAAGTGCGTTTGGAAACTCGTTACGGAGCACATTTGCAAAACAGCCCCTGACGCATCCGCTCTTTGCTATCGTCGGCCACGATCCTCGTCGTCGGTGCACCCGGCGAACGGCGGAAAACGAGCGTTTTTGCCCTGACTTTCGCCTAACCTTCCAGCATCAGCGCGACGCCAGTTCGCGGCCCTTGGCCCACATCGCGACCTGGTCGCCCGCCCCTGCCCGGACGAAGCATTTGCCGCCGCGCACGCGGTACGCCTCGCACATCGACACGGCATCGGGGCGCGTAAAGCCGCCGACCGACAGGCGGTAGAAGCTCGTGCCGCCGGTGGTGACGCTCATCCCCTGCGGCATATGGCCCGCGAACGCGGCATAGCGGCGCGAGACGCGGCCCCACGCATCGTGCGCGACGCCGGCATTCCGATAGGCGCCGACCTGGACGTAGAAATTGCCCTTGGCGGCCAGCCGCGGCGCCGCGGCGGCGGCCTTGCGCGCGGCAACGCCACGCTCGGCCGGCGCCTGCGCGACCGAGACCGAGACCGGGATTGGGATTGGAATCGCCTGCACGACTTCCTTGCGTTCGGCGAACACGACGCCGGCGATCGTCGGGCCGACCGGCGCGGCGGCGGGCGCAGCCTCGGCGACGGCGACAGGCGCGGGCGCGACCGGCGCTGGCTGTGCCGCGAGCTCGGGCCTTTCGGCAACCTTGCCCGGCATGTAGCGGTCGATCGGCGCCGCCTCGGCCAGCGCGACGCCAGGGCGAACCGTGGCGTTGAGCGCCAGCGCGGCGGGCAGGCCCGGGTCCACCGCCGGCGTCACGCCGAGCAGCTTCGCGACCTGGTCCGACGCCGATGTCGGGCGCGAGAAGGTCGACCATTGCAGGATCCGCCCGGGCACGTCGGCAGGCGCGAGATCGATCGCGACGACCGTCTGCGCCTCGCGCCAGCGCCCGGCGAGCGCGAGGCTCAGCGCGTAATTCTGGCGGATCTTGGCATCGGCATCCGGCATGCGCGCGGCGGCACCGAGCAGCTCGACCGCCGTCGCGGGATCGCCCGCCAGCCCGATGGCGAGGCCGCGATCGCCGACCGGGATGGTCGTCGCATGTGCATCCAGCGTGCTACGCGCGCCGGCCCAGTCGCCGGTGGCGATCTGCGTCAGCGCGACGTTGAGCGCCGCCTTGCCGTTGCCGTCGTCGAGCGTCAGCGCATCGGCAAAGGCAGCGCGCGCCGAGGCGAAGCGCCCGGCCTTGAGATAGGACTGGCCGAGCGTCATGCGGTACGACGCGACCTGCGGCTGGAAACGCACCGCCGCTTCGGCATGGCGGATCGCCACGGCAAGCTGGCCGGTGGCGAGCGCCCGTTGCGCCACGCCGGCTTCGACCGCGCCCTGCTTTTCGGCGCGCGACACGGCGCGGTCGCTGGCGACCGCCAGCCCGCCCGCGACGCTGCCAAGCAGCAGGACGGACAGACCCAGCGTCACGGGGCCGAAGGTGATGGCGGAACGGGTGTTCATCGTACTTCCCTTCTGGGACTATCGGCCGGCGACGCGTGTCGGAAGCTGGCGGAGCAGGTCGTCGACTTCGGGCAGCGAGTGCAGGAACTGGTCAAGTGCCTCGGTGACGAGCGCCTGCGCCGAGGCATGATGCAGCGCGCTGGCGAGCCGCAGCCGGAGGTGACGGTCCTGGTCCAGCCGCAGCGTGAACGCGGCCTTGGGATGGCGCTTGCCGTGCTTCTTGCGCGTCTCGCGCCCGATCCGCGTCGCCGTGGCGAGCGAGACCGGCGTGAGATCGACCGGATGCGGCGCGTCGGCGACGGGCGCAGGCGCCGCT
This sequence comes from uncultured Sphingomonas sp., assembly GCA_964244765.1. Classification (GTDB taxonomy): domain Bacteria; phylum Pseudomonadota; class Alphaproteobacteria; order Sphingomonadales; family Sphingomonadaceae; genus Sphingomonas. The sequence goes on from CAXTJX010000063.1 coordinate 7,747, forward strand.
ACCGGCGCCGGCTGGGCGAATTCCTCGCGCAGCACTTCGCGCTGCACCAGGACCGGCGGCACCGGCGCCACGGGTGCCGGCGCTGCATGACCCGCATCGAGGCCCCGCTCATGGCCCGGGTCGTACCCCCCCTCATACCCCATGTCGTTCCAGCCGAGATCGTCCTGCGCGCCGGGGCCTTCCGCGCCCGGCAGCGCGCCGAACCCGCCGAATCCCTGCGGGCGCATCGCCGGCTTGGCCTGGCCCTTGCGCGCGAGCAGCGTCGACGAGAGCGACGCGGTCGGCTTCGGGCCCATCCTGGACTGGCCGAACATGCTCATGTCAGCTCACCACCCGGCGGCCGAAGCCACCGCCGGCGGCCGGGCGTGCCGCGCCGAAGCCGGTGACGGCGGCGGGTGCCGCGAACACCGTGCGCCGGAAATTCTTTTCCAGCCGGTCGGAGATATAGGCCCACAAGTCGCGCATTTCCTGCGCGGAGCGGCCATTGCCGTCGACTTCCATAACGGTGCGCCCGTCGATCATCGAGGCCGCGAAATCGGTGCGGTGATGGACCGTGATCGGCGCGACGGTGCCGTGCTGCGACAGCGCGACGGCTGCCTCCGAGGTGATCCTGGCCTTGGGCGTGGCGCCGTTGACGACGAATAGCAGCGGCTTGCCCGCGCGCTCGCACAGATCGACCGTGGCGCCGACGGCGCGCAGGTCGTGCGGCGAGGGACGCGTCGGAATAACGATCAGCTCGGCGACCGCGATCACGCTCTGGATCGCCATGGTGATGGCCGGCGGCGTGTCGATCATCGCCAGGCGAAAGCCCTGCTGGCGCAGCACCTCGAGATCGGCGGCGAGCCGCGCCACCGTGGTCTGCGCGAAGGCGGGGAATTCGCTTTGCCGCTCGTTCCACCAATCGGACAGCGAACCTTGCGGATCGATGTCGATCAGTACGACCGGCCCGGCCCCGGAGAGCTGTGCCTGGACGGCGAGATGGCCGGACAAGGTCGTCTTGCCCGATCCGCCCTTTTGCGATGCCATGGCGAGAACGCGCATGTTGCCCCTTGAACTCCCGCTGTTCGAGACGCTTGAATGCCATGTCAGGGGTCAAGAAAAGGTTAACGTTTCGGGCCCGGACGGCCTGCGTCGCGCGATGGCTAACGATTTCTTTGCCAAACTTGCGCTACGCGGCATGATCCGGGGCGGAGACGGGAAGAGCACCATGCGCAAGGCGTTGATGACTGGGCTGGCGGGCGCGTTGCTTGCCTTCGCGTCGGGTATGGCGGCGGCGGACGTACGCGAAGGCGTCGATGCGTGGACGCGCGGCGACTACAAGAAGGCGGTCGACGAATGGCGGCCGGCCGCCATCGCCGGCGACGGCGATGCGCAATTCAACATGGGGCAGGCCTATACGCTCGGGCGCGGCGTGCCCGCCGACATCGCGATGGCCGAAAGCTGGTTCCGCAAGGCCGCGCTGCAAGGGCATATCCAGGCCGAAACCAAATACGGGCTGGTGCTGTTCGACGAGGGCAAGCGGACGGAGGCCGCGCCGTGGCTCGAAAAGGCGGTGACACGCGGCGAACCGCGCGCGCAGCTCGTGCTTGGCACGATGCTGTTCAACGGCGACGGGGTCGAGCGCGACTGGCCGCGCGCTTACGCCTTGCTGGTGCGCTCGGCGGCGGCGGGCACGCCGCGCGCGTCGGAGGTGCAGGCGCAGATGGACACGCTGATCCCGGTCGACCAGCGCCAGCAGGGGCTCGTCCTCGCGCGGCGCTACGAAGCCGAGGCGCAGCGCCCGCAATTGCCGCCCGAGATTGCCGGGCAAGGCACCGCTACCGCGATGCGCGGCACCGACCTGCCGCCGTCCAGTTACGACCCGAGCGTCGGCCACAAGCCCGAGATCGCGCCGCTGCGGCCGGTCAAGTCGCCGCCGCTGCGACAGCGGCCCGCGCCGCCGGTGGTCGTTGCCGCGCACGGCGACGGTCCCGCGCCGCTCGCGACGGAACGTGGCGGCTGGCGCGTGCAGCTCGGCGCGTTCGGCGACCCGGGTAATGCGCGCAAGGTGTGGGCGCAGGTCGGCGGGCGCTTCCCCGGCGCGACGGTCGCATACGTGAAAGGCGGAGCGCTGACCCGCGTGCTGGTCGGGCCGTACGGCTCGAAAGCGGCGGCGGCGGCGGCGTGCGGCGCGGTCAAGCCGTGCGTGCCGGTGAGCGATTGAGATAAATTCCTCTCCCTCCGGGAAAGGAAGCGACGGAAAGGTAAGGGTGATCCTCAGGTTGCGAGAAGCACTCTCAACTCTAACCGGGAGTCGCGGGGAAAGCGGCCCGCTTCATTCCCCGCACGATCTTCACCGTTGCCGGTCTTTCCGGCGGTCTGTTTTCCGGCGGCCTGTCTCCACCGCCTATAGTCTGATCCGATGCAACGACAGCGATCGCGCCATGACAGCGTCGACACCCCCAAAAAAAGGGCCGGTCAAAGACCGGCCGTGAAAGTTTTAGGAGAGGATGCCTGAAAGGCACACTCTTTGTGCAGTGCAACACAAACCCTAGCAAGTGCAAATACCGCACCATGGAATGCGTTTCGCGCAACCGCCTTATCCCCGGCACAAGGCGAGCGGCGTCAGGCCGTCGCCGCCGCATAACGCTTGCTTGCCTCGTCCCAGTTCACAACGTTCCACCACGCCTTGAGATATCCCGGGCGGTCGTTCATATAGGTCAGATAGTAAGCGTGTTCCCACACGTCGTTGCCCAAGATCGGCGTGCCCTTGTCCTTGGCGTCGTCCATCAGCGGATTGTCCTGATTGGGGGTCGAGACGACCTTCAGCGCCCCCGACGAATCGGCGATCACCCACGCCCAGCCCGAGCCGAACTGCCCCGCACCCTTGGTGTTGAAATCTTCCTTCAACGTGTCGAGCCCGCCGTAAGCGTCGATCGCCTCGGCCAGCTTCTTGGATGCTTGCGTGGTGCCGGTCGGCGCCATGATCTTCCAGAAGAAATCGTGGTTCCAGAACCCGCCGCCATTGTTGCGCACCAGCGGCGGCTGGGTCGAGATCACCGCGAGGATGTCCTCGATCGACTTTCCTTCCAGCTTCGGGTCCGCCGCGACGCCTTCGTTGAGCTTAGCGGTATAGGCCGCATGATGCTTGTCGTGGTGGAACGTCATCGTCTCCTTGGAGATCGTCGGCTCCAGCGCGTCATAGGCATACGGCAAAGGGGGAAGTTCGAAAGCCATTGGTATTCTCCTTGGTAATCGCTTAGGGATAAACACTCGGGGACGCTAACGTCAGGCCCGCCAAATGGGTCCGCCGCGTTCGTTACGCAACCGATTCCGCAGCGGCACCGAAATCAGGCCCCCTCGGCGCTTGCCGCCGAAATCAGATGATGCCGCTTGAGCGCGTGGCGCAACTGGTCGTAGCTGAGGCCCAGCGCCTGCGCCGTCGCGCGCTGGTTGAAGCGGTTTTCCGCCATCGCGGTTCGCAGCAGATCGCCTTCGAAGCGCGCGAGGCGGGACTTGTAGTCCATCGGCGCGTCGACGTCGGACATGGTCGTCGCTGGCGCGGCGGGCGGCGGCGCGAGCATGGCGAGCGGTGCCGTCGTCGCGGGCCGGTGCGGGGAGTGGAACGGATCGAACTGGAGCGCGTCGATCGGGCCGTCCAGTTCCCAGCGATATACCGCGCGTTCGACCACGTTGCGCAGCTCGCGCACGTTGCCCGGCCATGGGTACGCGATCAGCGCCGCTTGCGACGCCTCGCTGAACCCCGGCCAGTCGTCGCGCCCCAGTTCCGACGCCATGCGCCGCCCGAAATGCTCGGCCAGCACCGGCACGTCGCCGCCGCGCGCGCGCAACGGGGGCAGCGTCACCACCTCGAAACTCAGCCGGTCGAGCAGATCGGCGCGGAATTGATGCCGCGCGACCTTGTCGGGCAAATGCTCGTTGGTCGCCGCGACGATACGCACGTCGACGCGCATCGGCCGCGACGATCCGATCCGTGTCACCTCGCCATATTCGACCGCGCGCAGCAGCCGGTCCTGCGCCGCCATCGACAGCGTGCCGAGTTCGTCGAGGAACAGCGTGCCGCGATGCGCCTCCTCGAAGCGCCCCGCCCGCGCCTTGGTCGCGCCGGTGAACGCGCCCGCCTCGTGCCCGAACAGTTCGGCCTCGATCAGCGTTTCGGGCAAGGCCGCGCAGTTCATGATCACTAGCGGCTGGTCCCAGCGCGGGCTCAGGCGGTGAAGGCGCTCGGCGACCAGTTCCTTGCCCGTCCCGCGCTCGCCGATCACCAGCACCGGCCGGTCGAGCGCCGCCGCGCGGCTGGCGAGTTCCAGCGCATCGAGGAACGCGCCCGATCGGCCGATGACCTGTGTCGCCCGTTCCATCACCATTGCCAAGGCTTGGCGTAAAATCCCAAGCCTTGGCAATGCGTAATTTCATTCGTCTGCTGGAAAAGCGCGGAAATCCGCCATTCCTGCAACTGGCACGGTCTTTGCGATGCTGCCGGCATCGCCCCCAGCGTACCAAGGAGTAGACCAATGGGCATCTTCAGCCGAACGCGCGACATCGTCGCGGCCAACTTCACCGATCTGCTCGACAAGGCGGAGGATCCCGCCAAGATGATCCGCATGATCATCCTCGAGATGGAGGAGACCCTGGTCGAGGTCCGTGCCTCCGCCGCGCGCACCATCGCCGACCAGAAGGAAATGCGCCGCCACATCGGCAAGCTCGGCGGCTTGCAGGAAAGCTGGACCGAAAAGGCCGAGCTGGCACTGTCGAAGGGCCGCGAGGACCTCGCCAAGGCGGCACTCGTCGAAAAGCAGAAGGCCGCCGACATGGCCGGCCGGCTCGGCGCCGAGATCGCCCTGCTCGACGAGTCGCTCAAGTCCTCGGAAGAAGACATCGCCAAGCTCACCGGCAAGCTGCGCGAGGCGCGCACCCGGCAGAATTCGATCGCGACCCGGCTGGAGACCGCCGAGCACAGGTTCAAGCTGCGCGACCTCTATGCCGGCCCCCGGATGCAGGATGCGTTCTCGCGCTTCGAGATCATGGAACGCCGCGTCGACATGGCCGAGGGCCGCGCCGAAGCAGCCGGCTTCGGCCTCCCCCCCAGGACGCTGGAGGAAGAACTGGCCGAACTGAAGGCCGCCGAGAAGGTCGAGACCGAACTGGCCGCGATGAAGGCGCGCGTCGGCCCCAGTGCTGGCCCCAGTGCCGGCCCCAGTGCCGGCCCGAGTGCCGGAAAGGAAGCCTGAGATGGAAGATATCCTCGTCCCCATCTTCGTCTGCGGCATCCTGTTCGTCGGCTTGCCCTGGATCGTCCTCCACTACGTCACGCGGTGGAAGACGGCACCCAGGATCACCAACGAGGATGAAAAGCTGCTCGACGAACTCTACTCCCTCGCCCGCCGGCTCGAAGACCGGCTCGGCACGATCGAGCGGATCGTCGCCGCCGATCATCCCGAATGGCGCGCGAGCATGCCGCTCGCCGAGCCCGCCGCCACCACCGATTACGATCTTTCACGGAGGAACTGAAATGTCCGCCAGCCGCACCAAATTCTACCTCGACAAGCAGAACGCCAGATGGCTCGGCGTCTGCGCCGGGATCGCCGACTATACCGGCATCGATGTCACTTGGGTCCGCGCCGGCAGCGTCCTGCTCGCCTTCGCCACCAGCGGATGGTCGGTCCTCGCTTATATCGTCGTCGCCTGCGTCGCCGAAAAGAAGCCGCTCGGCCTCTACGGCAGCGCCGAGGACGCGAAGTTCTGGCAGGGCGTGCGCACCAACCCGACGCGCTCGACCGCCGAGGTCCGCTCGACGTTCCGCGACATCGACCGCCGCCTGGCCGACATCGAGACGATGTACACCAGCCGCAACACCCGCCTCGCCGACGAGATCGACAGCCTGCGCTGACCGGGTCGCCACCGATCCGGGCGCGTGTCGGTCGCGACATCGACGCGTTTCGCCGAAGCGCACCGCCACTTTCCACACCGAGGGGATCATGATCGTATGTTTCGCAAGTCTTGCCGTCATCACGGCGGGGGGTATCCGGGCGACCGAAAGCGTCGAGCGTCCCCGACGTTTCGCGCTTCGCCGCAACCGTCGCCAGACCGCCGACGCGGCCTGATCAAACCCTTCGGATTTCAAGGAGTTGTGAAATGAACCCGTTCGAAATGGTCGTCGCGATCATCGTGGTAATCACCGTCGGCCGCGTCCTCCAGGCACGCTACGGCGTCGTCCGCAACAGGCATGGCGCGCGGTACGGCATCCGCGACGATGCCGCCGCCACGGCCGAGAACGACCGGCTGCGCGATGAACTGCGCGCGATGAAGGAACGGCTCGCCGTGCTCGAACGCATCGCCACCGACAAGGAAGACAGCGGCGCCCGCCTCGATCGCGAGATCGAGAAGCTCCGCGACCGTCCGTAACGTCCTTTCCACAGGAGCAGGGGTGATGACCACCGACCCGACCTTCTACATGACCATGGCCGCCGCCGGCCTCGCCGGTCTGTCGATGCTGACCTTCGCCACGCTCACCGGCTGGCGCGGCTGGCTCGCCTTCAAGCAGCAGGAACTGCGCGCGTTCGGCGAACCCGATCCGGGGCGGTCGGCCGGGCCGACCCTGCCCAACGCCGGCGCCCGCATCGAGATCGCCGACCTCAAGGAACGCATCCGCAAGCTGGAGGCGATCGCGGCCGGGGTGGATCTCTAGAGGGATCGACCTTCATCCTCCTCGGATGGGCCTTGTCCCCGGAGCTTTCCGTTACCCCGGACCCGTTCCGGGGTCTATCAAGCGGCTTTCGACCGGAGTAGTGGTGATCGCAGAGTTCGCGGCACGGTGGACCCCGGAACGAGTCCGGGGTGACGGAATGGAAACAGCGCCGCTATAGCCCCCCAATGCAAACCCTCGCCGACCTGCAATCCGAATACAGCTTCCTCGACCCCGACGATCGCTACCGCCTGCTGATCGACCTGGGCCGCGAGCTCGAGCCGATGCCGGATGCGCTCAAGACCGATGCGACGCTGGTGCGCGGCTGCTCCGCCTCGGTATGGGTCTATCCGACGACGCGCGACGACGGCGCGCTCCACTTCCTCGCGGATTCGAACGCGGCGATCACCAAGGGCATCATCGCGCTCGTCCTGCTGACGGTGCAGGATCGCGGCGCGAGCGACATCCTCGCCATCGACATCCCCGCAGCGCTCGCCCCGTTCGATCTCGGGAACCAGCTCAGCAGCAACCGCACGCAAGGCATCCCCAACATGATCGCGCTGATCCGCGAGACGGCGGCGCGCTACGCCTGAGCGTCCGTTTGGAAAAGCGCCAAGGAGCGCGTTTCGAGCGGTGCGGCCAGTACCGGGTGAACAGCGCGCCGCGCTGTTCACCCGGTACTCCCCCTCATCGGCCACCCACGGCATATCCTGAATGGGTGGCCAAGAGGGGGGCGGGCCGGCACCGCTCGAAATGTGCCCTCGGCACATTTCCAAACCGACTCCGAGACATGGCCGATATTCGGACAGCCGCTGTCCTACAGGCCAAATCGGGGCTACCGCCAATGACGTTCTTTGATATTGCCGATGCCGACCAACCACGAAACGGGAACCTCGGTTTTCCGGCGTTTTTGCCCTAACCTTAGCCTAGCACTATTTTGGCAGCAGTGTGGAGATCGCGTTTTTCCAGCTTTTGTCTG
>CAXTJX010000064.1:0-14963 GCA_964244765.1 uncultured Sphingomonas sp.
TTCAATCACCCTTCCACACCGCGGAAAATCCTGAAACCTTCAGGTGCGGTCACGCCCTAGTGACGCTCACGCTTCGTCAGGACGGTGTTGATCCAGGACTTAACGTGCCGGCAACGCGGTGAGCGATCGGTAAGCGCGTGCGGTGCGCGTCGACTCTGGCGCAAGGCGAGCTTCCGCAAAACTTCCACCGTCGTCCCGGGCTTGTGCCGGGATCCACCGTGCCGCCCCTTACCGGCCGCTGGCTTTGCACGGGCGGTGGAGGCCGGAACAAGTCCGGCATGACAGTAAGAAGGCCTGTCCCAAGCTTCGCCAAGGGGGCGGGGGTCACGATGCGGAACGCCGCCCCGCCGCCACCGCCGCGTCGCTCGCCAGGCGGTCGGCGCGTTCGTTGTCGGGGTGGCCGGCATGGCCCTTGACCCATGTCCAGTCGATCCGGTGCGGTTTCGCCGCGTCGATCAGTCTCTGCCACAAGTCGGCATTCTTGACCGGCTGCTTCGCGGCGGTCTTCCAGCCGTTGCGCTGCCAGCCCTTGATCCATTTGGTGAGGCCGTCCATCACGTAGCGGCTGTCGGTGGACAGCGTGACGTGGCACGGCCGCGTGAGCGCGTTCAGCCCCTCGATCGCGGCGGTCAGTTCCATGCGGTTGTTGGTGGTCAGCGCCGCGCCGCCCGATACTTCCCGCTCGGTCGCCCCGCTGCGGATCAGCGCGCCCCAGCCGCCCGGGCCGGGATTGCCCTTGCACGCGCCGTCGGTGGCGATGTCCACTTTCGTCAGGTTCGGGACGGGGTCAATCATGCGAAGGTTTTCAAAAGCGTGGCAAGGTTCGGGTCGTACGCCTTGAGGCGTCGCCAATAGGCCAGCGGGTCCTTGCGCGTGACGAGCGCGTCGGCCGGTGTGTTGAGCCAGTCCCAAGCGCGCGACAAGGTGAAGCGAATGCAAGCGCCGACGGCCAAGTGGCTGAAGTGATGGTGAAAATGACGGGGAGCCTCTTCCAGCGCGAAGTGCCGCCCATAGCCCGCGAGCAACGCGTCGCCGACTGCGACGTCATACTCGTCGCCGCTGGCATCAAAGCTCCAAGCCGTGTGCATGACCGCTAGATCGTACAGCCGGAAATCGGTGCAGGCGAAATAGAAGTCGATCAAACCCGTCACCTGATCGCCAAGCATCAGCATGTTGTCGGGGAAGAGGTCGGCATGGATCGCGCAGCGGTCGATATCCTGGGGCCATGTCGCCCCGATAGCGTGGAGCGCGAAGCGCATGTCCTCGTACAATCCGGGAGCAATGTCATCGAGGCTCGCGCCGCATTTGTCGAGCAGGGGATGCCAGCTATCGAAACCCATCGAGTTCTCGCGGTGGCCCGGGAAATCGGCGGCGGCGCGGTGCAATCGTCCGAGCGCATCGCCCGCCGCCAGCGCCTGGGCCGGGGTCGGATGGCTGAGCGACACGCCCGGCAGGAAACGGATCAGGCACGCAGGACGCCCTTCCAGCTCCCGGATCGCGACGCCCGAACGGTCCTTGATCGCGGGTGGCACGGGCAATCCCTTGGCGTCGAGATGATCGAGCAGCGCCATGAAATAGGGCAGGTCGCCGCCGTCGACGCGCTTTTCGTAGAGCGTGAGGATGAAACGGCCGGTCGTGGTGTCGACCAGATAGTTGGTGTTCTCCACCCCCTCGGCGATGCCCTTGGCGGACACCAGCGCGCCGCAGTCGAAACCGCTCAGGAAGCGGGCCAATGCTTCGGCCGAGACGTGCGTGTAGACCGCCACCCGTCAGGCTGCGACTTCGAGCCCGCGGGGCAGCTTGAACGCGACCGTCTCGCGCCCGGTCCCGACCTTGCGCGCGGTGAAGCGCTCGGCGAGCCGGTCGACCCGTTCGCGGACCGGCACCCCGGGCGCCCAGCCACCCGCCGTGATGCCGAGCGTCCGCAGGCGGTCCCGGAACGTCCGGTCCGGCTTCGCCGCGCCCTTCTCGCGCAGCATGTCGACGATGTAGCGATCGTGGACGATCTCGTGCCGCGGATAGAGCGGCGTGCCGTATTTCCCGATTGCCGGCTCGACGATCAAGAGCGCGCGATCGACGCCCGCGCGAAAGCCGCGCGCGGCGGCGATCACCACGTCAAGGGGTGGCTTTGCGCCGGAAGCGGAAGGGACGGACGTCACGCCCGCTGCCTACGCGATTGCTTGCACGCGCGAAAGCCGCTTCCTATGGTAGCGGCCTGCCTGCGCCACAAATCTTCCGGCAGGCGATCCCTTTTTGCATGATAAGGTGCGTGACCTCGTGACAGTCCGGAAATCAGCCACCACCGCCGCGCTCCTGTTGTCGGCGGCTTCCCTGCTCGGCGCTTGCGCGCATACCGGCGACCTCGACGAGACCGGCGGCATCACCGCGGTGCGCGGCGTGTGCCCGGCGGTCGCCGTCGCCGCGCATACCGGCGACGTCACGCTGTTCGACCCGGCGGCCAGCCGCGATGCCAGCGCGATCGACGTGACGGCGGTGCTGACCAACGTGCGCTCGACCTGCGATTCCGCGGGCGACGTGGACGTGCCGACCAACGTGACCTTCCTGATCGAAGGGCGCCGCACCCGCACCGACGCGGCGCGCGACGTGACGCTGCCCTATTTCGTCACCGTGGTGCAGGGCGGCTCCGCTATCGTTGCCAAGCGGATCGGCCATGCGACGCTGCATTTCGACGCCGGCCAGGCGCGCGCCGTCGCGCAAGGAACCGGTGTCGCGACCGTCTCGCGCGACGCCGCCAGCCTGTCGCCGGAGATTCGCAAGCGCCTGACGGAGAAGCGCAAGGCCGGCGGCGACGACGCCGCGGTCGATCCGCTGACGCGCCCGGAGATCCGCCAGGCGGTGCTGCGCGCGACCTTCGAGGCACTGGTCGGCTTCCAGCTCACCGACGATCAACTGAAATATAACGCCACGCGGTAAACGTGCGTTGACTCGCGTGCTGCACCGCGCCACACCTCGACCCGTCGACCACGGGCAACCGTGACAGGCACGCGCGGGAGAGTGTCGTGGGCAACCACGGCCGCCGAAGGAGCAACCGCCCCGGAATCTCTCAGGCAACCGGACCGCGCGGGCTAAACGACACTCTGGAAAGCGCGGCCGCTTTGCAAGCGGCGGCCACCGAAGGGGTAAGCCGGTCGCTCGCATGCGGCAGGTCAAAGCTCTCAGGTTCCCGTGACAGAGGGGGCGGCGTAACGCACGGTGCCGGATGGCGCCGCGCGCCGCGCCGTGAACCTCACGCGGAAGGCCGGCCATGAGCGATACCGACACCCTCGACGAGGATGCCATCGACACGATGGGGACCGCGACCTTGCCGCTCGACGCGTGGCATCGCGCGCGGGGTGGGCGGATGGTCGAGTTCGCCGGCTATCACATGCCGGTCCAGTATGACGGCATCATGGCCGAGCATCTGTGGGTGCGCGAATCGGCTGGGCTGTTCGACGTGTCGCACATGGGGCAGTTGCTGTTCCGCGCCGAGCAGGGCGGCGATCTGGTCGCGGCGCTCGAAGCGCTGCTGCCGGCCGACATCGCCGCGCTGGGCGAGGGCAGGCAGCGCTATTCGCTGCTGCTGGCCGAGGATGGCGGCATCCTCGACGACCTGATGGTGACGCGGTTGCCGGTGGACAACCCGTTCGACAACCCCCCGCCGTTCGTGTCGGGCGACGTCGAGATACCTGCGCTCGGATACGATCCCTCGACGTCGCCCGGGACGAACGGGGAGAGGGTGGCGTCCGGTTTCTACATGGTCGTCAACGGCGCGACCAAGATCGACGACATCGCGCATCTGCTCGAACATCTCCCCGACGGCATCGCGATCAACCATCTCGAGGACCAGGCGCTGCTCGCGGTGCAAGGCCCGAAGGCGGTCGATGCCCTGGCGCGGCTGGTGCCGGAGGTGGCGGGCCTGGTGTTCATGACGGCCGCCGCGTTCGCGTGGAACGGCGTGCCGCTGTGGATCGGCCGATCGGGCTATACCGGCGAGGACGGGTTCGAGATTTCGGTCGCGGCAAGCCGGGTCGAGGCGCTGGCCGATGCGCTGACCGCGCAGCCCGAAGTCAAGCCGATCGGCCTCGGCGCGCGCGATTCGCTGCGGCTGGAGGCGGGGTTGCCGCTGTACGGGCACGATCTCGATCCCACGACGACGCCGGTACAGGCCGATCTCGGTTTCGCGCTGTCGAAGCGGCGGCGCGCGGCGGGTGACTTCATGGGTGCGGCGCGCATCCTCGCCGAGCGCGAGACGGGCGCGATCGTCAAGCGCGTCGGGCTGCTGGTCGAGGGACGCCAGCCGGTGCGCGAGGGCGCCGCGGTGCTCGACGCCGAGGGTTCGGAAGTCGGCCGCGTCACCTCGGGCGGTTTCGCGCCCAGCGTCGGCGCGGCGATCGCGATGGCCTATGTGCCGACCGCGCTGGCCGCGTCCGGCACCGTCATCCAGCTATCGCAGCGCGGCAAGGTTCACCGGGCGACCGTCACCGCGATGCCCTTCATCCCCCACCGCTATGTCCGACAGCCAAAGACTCCGGGAGGCAAATGACATGAGCCGCTACTTCACCGAAGATCACGAATGGGTCGATGTCGATGGCGATATCGGCACGGTCGGCATTTCCGACCACGCGCAGGAGCAACTCGGCGATATCGTGTTCGTCGACGTGCCCGAGGAGGGCAAGGAGCTGACCAGGGGCGACGAGGCCGCCGTGGTCGAATCGGTCAAGGCTGCGTCCGACGTCTATTCGCCGGTGTCGGGCACGGTGATCGACGGCAATGCCGCGCTCGCCGATACGCCCGGGCTGGTCAACGAGGACCCGGAAGGCGACGGCTGGTTCTACAAGCTGACGCTGGCCGACCCGGACGAACTGAACGAGCTGATGGACGAGGTCGCCTATCAGGCGTTCGTCGCGAAGCTCTAGGGCGGATCGACCTTCAATGCCGGCAGTTTTGTTCGGAGATTTCCGACAAGAACCGTCACCCCGGACTCGTTCCGGGGTCCACCGTGCCGCAAACTCGGCGATCATCTTACTATTCGAATCAAAAGCCGCTTGGTGGACCCCGGAACGAGCCTGTCCTGAGCTGATCGAAGGGTCCGGGGTGACGGAAAGCTTCGGGGGCAAGGCCCACCCGAGGAGGGTGAAGGTCGATCCGCCCTAGCCTTCTTGCTCCCCTCCCGCTCGCGGGAGGAGTTGGGGGGCTTCTTCATGATGCGCCGCCCTCCGTGATTTCCCTCCCCCCAGTCCCTCCCGCAAGCGGGAGGGAGAGGATCGATCGATGCGCTATCTGCCCCTGACCCAGCCCGACCGCGCGGCGATGCTCGCCGTCATCGGCGCGGCCTCGATCGACGATCTGTTCGTCGACGTGCCCGAAGAAGCACGGCTCGACGGGCCGATCCACGGCTTGCCGCCGCACGCCAGCGAAATGGCGGTCGAGCGGCATATGACTGCCTTGGCGCGCAAGAATCTCACCGCCGGCGACGCGCCGTTCTTCCTCGGCTGCGGCGCGTACCGGCATCATGTCCCGGCCTCGGTCGATCATCTGATCCAGCGCGGCGAGTTCCTCACCGCCTACACCCCGTATCAGCCGGAGATCGCGCAAGGGACCTTGCAGATGCTGTTCGAGTTCCAGACGCAAGTCGCGCGGCTGCTCGGCACCGACGTCGCCAACGCCTCGATGTACGACGGCTCGACCGCGTGCTGGGAGGCGATCGGCATGGCGCGGCGCATCACCCGGCGCGGCACGGCGATCCTGTCGGCGGGGCTGCACCCGCACTACGTCTCGGTCGCCAGGACGATGGCCAAGTTCACCGGCGACGTGCTGGAGACGTCGCTGCCGACGCTGGATGCGGAGACCGATATCGACGCGCTGATCGCCGCGATCGACGGCGACACCTCGTGCGTCGTCGTGCAATATCCCGACATCCTCGGCCGCATCGTCGACCTGAAGCCGCTCGCCGATGCGTGCCATGCCCGCAAGGCGCTGCTGGTCGCGGTCGTCACCGAACCCGTCGCGCTCGGCGCGATCCGGTCGCCGGGCGAGATGGACGCCGATATCGTCGTCGGCGAGGGGCAGTCGATCGGCGTCGGGCTGCAATTCGGCGGGCCGTATGTCGGCCTGTTCGGTTGCAAGGCGAAATATGTCCGCCAGATGCCGGGCCGGCTGTGCGGCGAGACGCTCGATGCCGACGGGCGGCGCGGCTTCGTGCTGACGCTGTCGACGCGCGAGCAGCATATCCGGCGCGAAAAGGCGACGTCGAACATCTGCACCAACAGCGGCCTGTGCGCGCTCGCTTTCTCGATCCACCTGACGCTGCTGGGCGAGGCGGGGCTGCGGCAACTGGCGGCGATCAACCATGAAGCCGCGGCGGCGGCGGCGGCGCGGCTGGCGCAAGTGCCCGGCGTCACGCTGATGAACGATGTTTTCTTCAACGAATTCACGCTGATCCTGCCGGTCGAGGCGCGGCCGGTCGTGCGCACGCTCGCGGAGCGGGGCATCCTGGCGGGCGTGTCGCTGGGGCGGCTGTATCCGGGCGAGGACGCGCTCGCCCGCGGCCTCGTCGTCGCGGTGACCGAGACGACGACGGCGGCGGATGTCGAGGCGCTGGCGACGGCGTTGACGGAGGTCCTGGCGTGACTCGTACCGATGATCCGTCATGCCGGACCTGTTCCGGCATCCGCCGTGGCCCGCAGGCACCGGCCGGATACAGGGCGGCACGGTGGACCCCGGAACGAGCCCGCGGCGACGATATGGTTTTGGAGCAAGGCGCATGAGCATCAACGCGAGCGGATGGCGCCCCGAAGCGCCCGTTTCCGGCGGCAAGCCCGCGCCTACCGTTACCGGCAACCGGGCGCTGATGCTGGAGGAAGCGCTGATCTTCGAGATCGGGGATACGCATATGACGGGTGTGGATTTCGACACGCATGCTCCCGCGCAGGCAGGAGCCGAAGGTTTCGGGAACGGCGGCCGCGGCCCTGGATCCCCGCTTTCGCAGGAAAACAGATTGGGTGGGTTGCAGCGGTCCCATCCGATCGGCCTCCCCGGCCTGTCCGAGCCCGAGACGGTGCGCCACTATACCCGCCTCAGCCGGCAGAATTACGGGATCGATCTCGGCTTCTTCCCGCTCGGCAGTTGCACGATGAAGCACAATCCGCGCCTCAACGAGAAGATCGCGCGGCTGCCCGGGTTCGCCGACGTCCACCCGCTCCAGCCGATCGAGACCGTGCAGGGCGCGCTCGGCGTGATCGACGAGCTTGCCGCCTGGCTGGTCGCGCTGACCGGCATGTCCGGCGTGGCGATGTCGCCCAAGGCCGGGGCGCATGGCGAGCTGTGCGGCATGCTGTGCATCAAGGCGGCGCTGGCGGCGCGCGGCGAGGGGCACCGCACGGTCGTGCTGGTGCCGGAAAGCGCCCACGGCACCAATCCCGCGACGGCGGCGTTCGCCGGCTTCACGGTCGAGGATATCCCGGCGACCGTCGAAGGCCGCGTCGATCTCGCCGCGCTGACGGCACGGCTCGGGCCGGACGTGGCGGCGGTGATGATCACCAACCCCAATACGTGCGGACTGTTCGAGCGCGACATGAAGGCGATTTCCGACGCGGTGCACGCGGCGGGCGGCTATGTCTATTGCGACGGCGCGAACTTCAACGCGATCGTCGGCCGGGTACGGCCGGGCGATCTCGGCGTGGATGCGATGCACATCAACTTGCACAAGACCTTCTCGACCCCGCATGGCGGCGGCGGGCCGGGGTCGGGGCCGGTGGTGCTGTCGCAGGCGCTGGCGCCGTTCGCGCCGCTGCCGTTCGTCGCGCGGATGACCGACGGCCGTCTCGCGCTGATCGAGGAGGAGCACGGGCTGGCGGGCGGCGGGTATCCCCAAACCTTCGGCCGGATGTGCGCGTTCCACGGGCAGATGGGCATGTTCACCCGCGCGCTGACCTATATCCTCAGCCACGGCGCGGACGGGTTACGGCAAGTGTCCGGGGATGCCGTGCTCAACGCCAATTACATCCTGCGCAGCCTCGACCGCACGCTGGAGGCGCCGTTTGGCGCGTCCGGTCCGTGCATGCACGAGGCGCTGTTCTCGGACGACAATCTGGCGGACGGCTTCTCGACCATCGACGTGGCGAAGGGGCTGATCGACGAGGGTTTCCACCCGATGACGATGTATTTCCCGCTGGTCGTCCACGGCGCGATGCTGATCGAGCCGACCGAGACCGAATCGAAGGCGGCGCTCGACCAGTTCATCGCCGCGCTGCGCTCGGTCGCCGAGCGCGCCAAGGCCGGCGACGCCAGCCTCAAGTCCGCGCCGCATTTCGCGCCGCGCAGCCGGCTCGACGAGACATTGGCGGCGCGCAGGCCGGTGCTGGTATGGCAGGACCCGCAACTGGCGCAAGCCGCGGAATAAGGGGACGACAGGCGGGTCCGTCCGCGATGGCCGCCTGTCGTACAGCAGCGATGGGGGTGACGCGGCGCTTGCCGCGCGCTATCCGCCCGGCCATGATAAAGCGCGCCCTTCCCGTCACCCGCGAGGCGGATTTCTCCGCCTGGTATCAATCCGTCATCACCGAGGCCGATCTGGCCGAGGAATCGGGCGTGCGCGGGTGCATGGTGATCCGGCCGTGGGGCTATGGCATCTGGGAGCGGATCCAGCGGCTGCTCGACGACCGGATCAAGGCGAGTGGCCACGAGAACTGCTATTTCCCGCTGTTCATCCCGCTTTCCTATTTCGAGAAGGAGGCAAGCCATGTCGAGGGCTTCGCCAAGGAGATGGCGGTCGTCACGCACCACCGGCTGAAGGCGGACGGCAAGGGCGGGCTGATCCCCGACCCGCAAGCGAAGCTGGAGGAGCCGCTGGTCGTGCGGCCGACGTCGGAGACGGTGATCGGCGCGGCGTTCTCGCGCTGGGTGCAGTCGTGGCGCGACCTGCCGGTGCTGATCAACCAATGGGCCAATGTCGTGCGCTGGGAAATGCGCACGCGGATGTTCCTCCGCACCAGCGAGTTCCTGTGGCAGGAGGGCCATACCGCGCACGCCTCGGCCGAGGAGGCGCGCGAGGAGACGCTCAGGATGCTGGAGGTATACCGCGCCTTCGCCGAGGAATGCGTCGCGCTGCCGGTGGTGGCGGGCGAGAAGCCCGAGAACGAGCGCTTCCCGGGCGCCGTCGCGACCTATTCGATCGAGGCGATGATGCAGGACGGCAAGGCGCTCCAGGCGGGCACCTCGCATTTCCTCGGCACCAATTTCTCGAGCGCGCAGCATATCCGCTTCCAGAACAGGGAGGGCGAATTCGTGCTCGCCAACACGACGAGCTGGGGCATGTCGACGCGGATGATCGGTGGGGTCATCATGGTGCACGGCGACGATGACGGGCTGCGCGTGCCGCCGGCGATCGCCCCGTGGCAGATCGTGATCGTACCGATGCTGCGCGAGGCGCCGGAGGATGCGGAGATCGTGGCGTATTGCACGGCGTTGCGGGCGGAGCTGGCCGGGCTGTCGGCGCTGGGCGAGCCGGTGCGCGCGCTGCTCGATCTCAAGTTCGGCAAGGTCGCGGCCAAGCGCTGGGGCTGGGTCAAGAAGGGCACGCCGGTGGTGGTCGAGGTCGGCGGGCGCGACGTGGCGGGCGGCAACGTCTCGGTCATCCGCCGCGACCGGCTGTACCGCGCGGACGGCAAGCTCGACGGCGCCATCGTCGCGCGGGGCGATTTCGTGGCGGGCGCGGCGGCGATGCTGGAGGATATTCAGCAGTCGCTGCACGCCGAGGCGCGTGAGCGGCTGGTGAGGGGGATCGCGCCCGCAGCCGATTTCGCCGCGATCGAGACGTATTTCGCGGAAGGGCGGAAGAACCCCGGCTGGCTCGAAGTGCAATGGTCGAAACCGATCGGCGCGGCGCTCGATCAGGTGGTCGAGCGGTTGAAGGCGCTGAAGCTCACCATCCGCAATGCGCCGATCGGGCAAGCGGCGGCCGACGGCGCCTGCGTGTTCACCGGCGACGCGGCGGTGGAGCGAGTGCTGATCGGGCGATCGTACTGAACGCGGAAGGTTAGGCTAAGGTTAGGGCAAAAACGCCGGAAACGCGTCGTTTCATACACGCGAGGAGCAGGGAATGAAGCTGTCAAAGAGCGTGGCGCGGCATAGCGCGGCGTGGAGTTGTAGGACAGCGCGCGCGTCTGCTTTTGCCCCGGTTGCAGCCCTGTCTCCCTTCCCTGGAAGGGAGGGGTCGGGGGTGGGTCGCTCTCCGGATCGGGCAACGGCAGTTTCGCACGATAGCTCGCGTCGCCGCTCGCCTGACGAACAACGCCCGGTCCTTGCGCCGCGCAGCGACGGCTGAAGAACGCGCGCTATGGGCACGTCTGGGGCGGATCGACCTTCAGTTTCGGCAGTTTACCCGCAGATTTTCCCACCAAACCGTTACCCCGGGCCCACCGGGCCGCGAACTCGGCGATCACAACATTATCCGGGTCGAAAGTCGCTTGGTATACCCGGAACGAGTCCGGGGTGACGGAAAGCTCCGGAGACAAGGCTCACCGAGGAGGGTGAAGGTCGATCCGCCCTACGGGTGTTGCGGCCGCGCTTCACGCGACAATTGCCGGTCGGACATCATCGTATCGATTTTGCGTGCCGCAGCTTGCGCATCGCCGTGGAGGTCGATGGCGGTCGGCACCTCGATGCGGTCGCCCATGACGAACGACGCTCGGCGTTTCTAGAGGAATTCGGCTGGTCCGTCCCGCGCTTCTGGAACAGCGAGGTTCGCGAGAACCCCAACGGTGCCGAAGCGATCGTGGCCGCCGTCTCGCTTCGCCTCGGGCCGACCCACCCCCAACCCCTCCCTTTCAGGGAGGGGAGTCGAGCTCCGCTATCCGACGCGACCTACCGCTTCCCCGCGACCGCCCCGACATGCGCCGCGCCGCGATCCTGCGCCAGCTTCACTTGCCGGTGCCGTTCCGCATAGCCCGCGCGCTTCCCCGCGTCGCGGGTGTCGGCGCAGGCCGGGCAGGCGATGCCTTCTTCAAACAGCGGCGACGCGCGGTCTTCCGGGCCGACCGGCATGCGGCACCCGCGGCACAGATCGTGCGTCCCCGGCGCGAGGCCGTGGCCGACCGCCGCGTGCGTCACCGCTACGCGTTCGTCGAACACGAAGCATTCGCCGTGCCAGCGGCTGTCGGCGGCGGGTACTTCCTCCAGATAGTTCAGGATGCCGCCTTCGAGGTGGAACACCTCGGTCAGCCCTTCCGCCTTGAGGAAGGCGGTGGCCTTTTCGCAGCGGATGCCGCCGGTGCAGAACATCGCGATCTTCCTGCCCTCCAGATCGCTCCGGTGCGCGCGGGCCCAGGCGGGAAAGTCGCCGAAGCGCGCGGTGCCGGGGTCGACCGCGCCGGCGAAGCTGCCGAGCTTCACTTCATAGGCGTTGCGCGTGTCGATCACGATCGTGCCGGGGTCGTCGATCAGCGCGTTCCACGCGGCCGGCCCGACGTACTGGCCGACGCCCCGGAGCGGATCGATGTCGGGCTCGCCCATCGTCACGATCTCGCGCTTGAGGCGGACCTTGAGGCGGTGGAACGGCATCGTCCCGGCGCTGCCGCGCTTGACGGCGATGTCGGCGCAGTCGGGCAGGGTGCGGATGTGCGCGATGACGGCGGCGATACCCGCCGCGGTGCCGGCGATGGTGCCGTTGATGCCTTCGCGCGCGATCAGCAGCGTGCCCTTGACGCCGTGCGCCGCGCATAGCGCCAGCAACGGCGCGCGGATCGCGGCGGGATCGGGGAAACGCGCGAAGCGATACAGCGCGGCGACGTGGATCATGTCAGCGCCGCCCAGCGCGCGGCGAAGGTCGCGCGGTCGGCCGCGTTCAAGTGCAGCCCGAGCTTGCTGCGGCGCTCGAGCACGTCGTCGGCGGTGCGCGCCCATTCACGGTCGCGCAGCCAGCGCGCCTCGACCGCGGTCATCCCGCCGCCCAGGTCCGCGCCGAGCCCTGCTTCGTCGCTTACCCCCGCCAGCATCTCGGCGAGCGTCGATCCATAGGCGTGCGCCATCCGTTCCGAACGGGCCTCGCCGAGGAACGGCCAGGTCGTGCGCACTTGCGTCAGGAAGGCCGCGAAGTCGGTGATCGCCCCGCCGGGGAAGATGCGCGCGCGTGTCGCCGGATACGCCGTGAACCCCATCGGGGCGGCGAGCTTGCCGAGCGCTTCCTCGGCAAGGTGACGCGCGGTGGTGATCTTGCCGCCGAACACCGAGAGGAGGGCTGGGCCGTCGCTGTCGAGTTCCAGCACGTAATCGCGCGTCACCGCCCTGGCCTCGCGCGCGCCGTCGTCATAGAGCGGGCGGATGCCGGACCAGCTCGACGTGACGTCGGCGGGGGCGATCTGTTTCACGAAATGGCCGTTCGCCGCCGCGCACAGATAGGCGATCTCGGCATCGTCGATCGTTGCGTCTTCGGGGGCATCGACGGGAATGTCGGTGGTGCCGATCGCGGTGAAGTCGCCCTGATACGGAATGGCGAAGACGATGCGGCGGTCGGGCTGTTGCAGGATATAGGCGTGGTCGCCATCGTAGAGCCTGGGCACGACGATGTGGCTGCCCTTGACCAAGCGCACGCCCGCGGCGGCGTCGACGCCGAGCTTGCCGAGCGTCTCGTGCACCCACGGGCCGGCGGCGTTGACCATGCCGCGGGCGGTCACCTCGCGGTCGTCGGACAGGCGCGCGCGCCAGACGTCGCCGTCACGCCGCGCCGATGCCACCGCGGTGCCGACCACGATCTCCGCGCCGTTGGCGGCGGCATCCATGGCGTTGAGCACGGTCAGCCGCGCATCGTCGACGAACGCGTCGGAATAGACGAAGCCGCGCGCCGCTCGATTGCGGCCGCCCTTGAGCGGCGTGCTGAACGCGGTGTCGCTCTTGCGCAGCCCGCGCGAGCGGGGCAGCGACGTCCTGCCGCCGAGGACGTCGTAGAGATACAGGCCGAGCCGCACTATCCACCACGGCCGCACCGCGTTTTCGTGCGGCAGCACGAAGCGCAAGGGGTGGATGACGTGCGGCGCGGCCTTCACCAGCCGCTCGCGCTCGCGCAGGGCCTCCGCGACCAGCTTGAATTCGTAATATTCGAGGTAGCGCAAGCCGCCATGGATCAGCTTGGTCGAGGCGGACGAGGTATGCGCGGCGAGATCGTCGCGCTCGACCAGCATGACCGTCAGGCCGAGCAGGCTCGCTTCGCGCGCGATCGCGCAACCGTTGATGCCGCCGCCGATGATGAGCAGGTCGTAGCGAGTTTGATGCGTCGAGGTCACGATCCTCCCTAACCGTTCGTGTCGAGCGAAGTCGAGACACCGGGCGACGCGCTCGCATCGGTTTCTCGACGTCGCTCGAAACGGGGAAGGATCGTAGCCAGCGCCATTGACCCCGACCGAGTCGCGCGGTATGCGCACCTCCGCTCGACCGGAGTTCGCTCCGTGACGGTGCTTGAACATTGCTGGATGCATTCCAGGGCCAAGGAAGCCGATGCGCCTTCCGCTGGTCCTTTTTGTATTCCGAGCTTGATGGCTCCAGCAAAGTAACCAAATTTCTCAAGGTGAAGAGATTCATGCCGACGATCAACCAGCTAGTCCGCAAGGGCCGCGATCCGCAGAAGGCCAAGTCGAAGGTCCCTGCGATGGAGCAGAACCCGCAGAAGCGCGGCGTCTGCACCCGCGTCTATACGACGACCCCGAAAAAGCCGAATTCGGCGCTGCGCAAGGTGGCCAAGGTGCGCCTGACCAACCAGCGCGAGGTCATCAGCTACATCCCCGGCGAGGGGCATAACCTCCAGGAGCACAGCGTGGTGCTGATCCGTGGTGGGCGCGTGCGCGATCTTCCCGGCGTGCGCTACCATGTGCTGCGCGGCGTGCTCGACACGCAGGGCGTGAAGGATCGCCGCCAGTCGCGGTCGAAGTACGGCGCCAAGCGTCCCAAGTAACAGCACCGAATAATAGCCCCGAATAATAGCCAGAGTAAGCCCCGGACGCGTTTCGGACCCGGCTGAAGAACAACAAGGAATTTGACATGGCACGTCGTCGCCGCCCGGAAAAGCGCATCATCCTCCCCGACCCCAAATACGGGGACGAGGTCCTCTCGAAGTTCATGAACTCGGTCATGCTCGACGGCAAGAAGTCCGTCGCCGAACTGATCGTGTACGGCGCGATGGAGACCGTCGAGGCGCGCGCGAAGAAGGACCCCGTCGCGGTGTTCCACGACGCGCTGACCAACGTGAAGCCCGGCATCGAAGTGCGCAGCCGCCGCGTCGGCGGTGCGACCTATCAGGTCCCGGTCGAGGTGCGCCCGGAGCGCGCCCAGGCGCTGGCGATCCGCTGGCTGATCACGGCGGCGCGGTCGCGGTCGGAGAACACCATGGCCGCGCGCCTGTCGGGCGAGCTGATGGACGCCGCCAACAACCGCGGCAACGCGGTGAAGAAGCGTGAAGACACGCACCGCATGGCCGAAGCCAACCGCGCCTTCTCGCATTATCGCTGGTAAGGCGCTATATGGGGGCAGGAGGTGCGGCATGGCGACGCAGATACCACCGGGCGATCTTGATTTTCAGGAGCAAATTGCACGCATTCGCAAGACCCAGGAAGAGGTCGACAAGTTTGCGGCGGAAACGCGTAAGGTGGTTGCAGACATGATCAAGACGCAGGCGGAAACCAAGATCATGCCGTGGTCGACAATCTTTCAGGCGATGCTTGCGACCGCTGCTCTTTTGGGTGCCGGTGCTGCGCTTGCCAAGGTTTTCTTTCCCTGAGCGTGGGTGCGTTCAGCTCACATTTTATTCTGTAAGGAAGCACGATCATGGCCCGCAGCCATCCGCTCAGCATGTACCGCAACATCGGCATCATGGCGCATATCGACGCCGGCAAGACGACGACGACCGAGCGCATCCTCTATTACACCGGCAAGTCCTACAAGATCGGCGAAGTGCATGAAGGCACCGCGACGATGGA
>CAXTJX010000065.1:0-13995 GCA_964244765.1 uncultured Sphingomonas sp.
ACAACACCGGTCGGTCTCTGGTTGCCGCTGGATGAAAGGCGGGGGTCACGTCACTGTTTCGTTTTGAAGAACGAGAGCTGCTTCGCTGTCATCGTTTCCGCGTCGATGCGGGACCATACGGCATGGCAGTGACGGCGGCCTTCCTTCTCGTGGAAGACTACGATCCTCGGCTGGCCTGTCAGTCCGGTTTTTTCTTCGATCATCCGGAGGGCTTTCTCGAAGGCCTCGATCTCGACGACTTCGCCGGCAGGCGGGTTGAGCGAAACGGAGAAGAGGTGCTGTTTGCACTTCGTGCCCCGCGTCAGAGCGTCGGCTTCCTTCATCGCACCGGTCACGGTTTCAGACACGAAACCGCTGACCTCGTGAATCTCGACGTGCTCGTTTTCTTCGGTCTTCAAGAGATGTGCGCCGAGCTGAGTTCCGCCGCTGCGTTGGGAACCCTTCAGGATCATCACGCATCCAGACTCAGGGCTTGAAGGAGGAGGCGACGCATCTCCGCAACCTCGCTTGCGGCTTCGTGGATTTCGCGCTCCGTCGCTTCGTCGAAGAGAAGGCTTCCCGTGTTTGCTGATCGGGCAAGCTGGTTGAGGTTGTTCGCTATCCGCGATTGCCCAAGCAGACCGAGAAGCTGGGTAAGAGCCTGATGGTCCTTCACCGGAAACTTGCCCCGCGATTTCGGGGGAGGGTTCTCGGGGTCAAACAGCCGCCACCTTATATATGCCGCGACCGACATGCCGGCGGCATCCCGCTCAAGGCGGGCCTTTTCCTCGAATGTCATTCGGAGGGAGATGGGCAAAGTGTAGGCGCGGCATGGCGGAACTTTGAGTTTGCCGCTGGCGACGTTGAAAACGCGGTTCAGATCTGGAACGGGGGATCGGTCCATCTCGTCACCCCCGAATTGCCATACGACGGGCTTTGCGGGTCATGCGAACTGGGCTAGCAGCCGATAGAGCCGGAGCAGGATCGTTTGCGGGGGGTGGACCACCTAGCGATGTGGTGCGGAGAACGCTGGACCAGTCTTCTAGTATCTGAAAAAGGTTCGATTGCGCTCCACTGGGGTGCACCATTCTCCCTTCGGTCGAACGATGCCCCCCGTGCCTGATCGTTCTTTCGCCGCTCGTGCAGGCTCCCGACGGCGGGGCGGCCGATCGGAGCGGTACGCCCGCGCCGGCTTGCCGCGGATCGGGCCGTGGCGCGCGCGGCGGGGAGGACGACCGTCACGCGCAGGCCGACGAGCGGCGAGCGTCCCGCCTCGATCCGCCCGTGATGCGCCGCGACGATCGCCTGCGCGGTCGCCAGGCCGAGGTCCGAGATGGTCATCGATTCGCCCGGCGCCCTGGTCGTGCGGTAGAACGGCTCGAACAATTGCCGCGCCAGTTGCACATCGACCCCCGGGTGCGCTGTCGTCGACGGTCAGCCGCCACGCGTTGCGCTGCCCCTCCCGCCCCAGCGCGAGGCGTCCGCCCGCGGGCGTGTAGCGCAGGCTGTTCTCGATCCGCACGCCGTCCATTTCGCCGGCACCGCGATCAGCAGCGCCTGGCTCGCCAACAGCGGCAACGATCCCGAAACAGGCGCACGCGAGACACCGCCCCTGGACAAGCCGCCCCCGGCGCCGCACGCCGCCCTTCGCGCTTAACCGGGATCGAGAATAGCGACAATCTGGCGATCTTACGCGGTTTTCCCACGTTGGGATCGTCCGTGGCAGGCTCGCCCCGCTCAATGCTCCGCGGTGCGTTCGACCGAATCCAGAATGCGCGCGCCGGCCATGAACACCGCGATCGGGCACACCGCGAACAGCAGCCAGCCACCATAGCCTGGATATTGCTGCATATAATGCACGCCTCGCTCGACCGCGCCGACCGCGAGCGCGTAGATGACCGCAAAGGCCTCGAACTTGTTCTTGATGACGAACAGGCGGGAAAATCTGGTCCACATGCAGATGCGTTAAGCAAGCGGCGGGCCAAGCGCGGATTCGCGTCGTTTCGCCTTGAAGAACTTGGTTACTTGTCAATTAACCCGACAGGTGCCGCCTGTCTTGCGATTGCCGGGCATCTGCTTGAACTGGCAAGGCGCTTCGCCTATCGACGCCTGATGGAAAACGGGTATCTTCGCAGGGGCAGGTTTACGTGACACAGACTCCGCCGATAACCCGGTTTCGCGCTTACGTTAAGAAACTTCTCCTCAAGTCCGGAATGACCAGGATCGTGATCCTGGAGCAGAAGCTGCGCGGTCGCGATACCGCGATGCTCGAAGCCCGGACGCTGCGGGAAAAGTTCGATCTCATCTACAAACGAGGCGAATGGGCGCCGCTCGGGTCGGAATCGCTGTCCGGCCCAGGATCGACGATGGCGGCGACCGTCGGCATCCGGGAGCGATTGCCCGAACTCCTTCGCGATCTTGGCGTCCGGTCGTTGCTCGACATCGGTTGCGGAGATTTCAACTGGCTGCGACATGTCGATCTTCCGTGCCGCTATACCGGCATCGACGTCGCACCCTCTGTCGTAGCGGACAACCGCGCCGCATTCGCCCGCGAGGATCGGGAATTTCGCTTGGTCGACGGTACGCGCGATCCGCTTCCGCCAAGCGATGCGGCCTTGTGCCGGGAAGTGATCTTTCATCTGTCGTTCGCCGATTGCGCGCGATTGATCGCGAACATCCGTGCATCCGGCGCGCGTTATCTGCTCGCGACGACCGATCCGGACCACGATCCCAATACCGACATCTTTTCCGGCGACTTTCGCGAATTGAACCTGGCGAAAAAGCCATTCGACCTGGGCGATCCGGTCCGCACGATCGCCGACGGCAATGGCCATAATCCGCGGCGATTGCTCGGTATCTGGGCGCTCTAGCGCGCCGCGCGCCGCAGCGACGAGAGCGTCAAGTCCGTGCGACGTGGCTGACCGTGGCGTCCTCGTCGATACCCAGCAATCCCGCGGCGTCGCGCGACAGCACCACGCCGCCCGCACTCTCCCGCACCGTACCGTACGCGCAGCGGAAATCGGCGAGCCGCCCGTGCGCGATCAGCGCGGCCTCGCCGCCGTCCTGGTCGATCGCCGCCACGCGTGCGCGCTTGGCCTTGCGGATCGTACGGATGGCGTCGGTCCTGGCCAGCATCGTCGGGCCGCCGTCGAAGATATCGACGTAATTCTCATAGGCAAAACCCTCATTCTCCAGCATCCGCATCGCCGCGCGGCCGGAAGGGTGGGGCAGGCCGATCGCGGCGCGCGCGCTTTCCGGCAGCATCGCGACGTAGATGGGGTGCTTCGGGAACAGATCGGCGATGAACTGGTGCCCGCGCACCGCGTTGAACTGGTCGGCATCCTGGAAATTCATGCCGAAGAAGCGCCCGGCCAGCCCGTCCCAGAAAGGCGACCCGCCGGCCTCGTCGATGATGCCGCGCAATTCCGCGAGGACGCGGTCGGCGAAGCGCGCGCGGTGCTGCGCGATGAACAGATAGCGCGCGCGGGCGAGCAGCATGCCGAGCCCGCCGGCGCGCTCGCCCGGGTGGAGGAACAGGCCGCCGACCTCGCTGCACCCTTCCAGATCGGTGGTCAGCCCGATCATGTCGGCGCGGAAGGTGCGATTCAGTTCCTTGCTGTACTGCGCCAGCGTACCCAGCCGGTAGCTGTAGAACGGGTAGCTCTGCCCGACATGGGTGAAGATCTGGCACGTCCCGCGCACCTCGCCGGTCGCGGTGTTTTCCAGCACCAGGACGAACAGGTCGTCGGCCTTTTCGTCCGCCGTCCGCGCGAAGGCGGTGGCGCTGCGGTCGAGCTTCGTCTTCAGCGCGGCGCGGTCGGGCGGCAGGTTGGTGAAGCCGCCGCCGGTCAGCTTGGCCATTTCGTAGAGCGGTTGCAGGTCCGCGTCGCGCGCGGCGCGGATCACATGGATGGCGGCGGGCGTCACAGGCTGCCCTTCTCGGCCAGGCGCAGGATGGTGAGGGCGGAGAGCGCGGCGCGTTCCGGCAGCGACTCGACGATGAGATATTCGTCCGGCGAGTGGATCGCCCCGCCGCGCGCGCCCATCGTGTCGACCACCGGCACGCCGCACGCCGCGATGGTGTTGCCGTCGCACACGCCGCCGGTCGCGCGCCACGCGATGTCGAGGCCGAGATCGGTGCCGCATTCCTTGACCAGCGCGAACAGCTTCGCCGCGCCGGGGTCGATCGGCTTGGGCGGGCGGTTGAAGCTGCCGTGGACATGGATGGCGACGTCATGGTGCCGCGCCACCTCGGCGACGATCGCATCCAGCGCGGCCTGCGCGCGCGCGATCTCGGCGTGGTCGGCGGGGCGGAAGTTGAGGCGCAGCACGGCATGGTCCGGCACGACGTTGTTCGGCCCGCCGCCCTCGATCCGCGCCGGGTTCACCGCCAGCGCGGGCGAGCGGATCGCGAACAGCCGCACCGCCAGATCCGACGCCGCGACGATCGCGTTGCGGCCTTCCCCGGGGTTGCGCCCGGCATGCGCGCTGCGGCCGGTGACGACGATCGAGAAATTGCCGGTCCCCCCGCGCGCACCCGCCAGCGTGCCGTCGGGCAGCGCCGGCTCGTAGGTCAGCGCCGCGACCTTGCCGCGTGCCGCCGCCCGGATCAGCGCGGAGGAGGAGAACGACCCCGTCTCCTCGTCCGAGTTGATGACCACTTCATAACCGATCCGCGCCGCCAGCGGGCTCGCCTCGACCGCCCTCAGCGCGGCGAGCATCACCGCCAGGCCGGCCTTCATGTCGGCGACGCCGGGACCGTTCAGCGTGCCGTCGTCGCGCATCGTCAGCGTCTGGAACGCGTGATCGACCGGATAGACCGTGTCCATGTGCCCGGTCAGCAGCAATTGCACCGGCGCCGCGGGCCGCACGACCAGATGCAGATGCCTGCCGTGATCGAGCGTGGTCACCACCCCGTCCGTGCCGACGCTTTCCGCCGTGTCGCCCGCCACCAGGCCGATCTCGCCCGGCAGCGCGCCGAACGCCTCGACCAGCAGCGCCGCGACCTCCGCCAGCCCGGCAAGGTTGCGCGTGCCGCTGTTCACGGCGGACCAGCGCTCGACCTGCGCGAGCATCGGCTGCGTCGCCACCCGGACGACCGCCGCCCGCTCGATATCGTTCATTCCCGGCATCTCGGTGCTCTAGCCCGTCCGGCACGAACGCTCCACCCAGTTCCACCGGAAACCGCTCGATCATGCGAGGTAAGGAGCGAATATCCCCAGAATGTCGCGGTAGAGCTGGCGCTTGAACGGCACGATGACGTCCGGCAGCGTTTCCGGCGCGACCCAGGCGAACGCCTTGAACTCGGGATGCGCGGTGGCGATGTCGATGTCCGCATCGGTGCCCAGGAAGCGGTACAGGAACCAGCGCTGCCGCTGGCCGCGATACCTACCCTTCCATATCCTGCCGATCATGTCCTCGGGCAGATCGTAATACAGCTCCTCCGGCGCGACTGCGATCAGCGCGACCTTGTCCGGCGCGATGCCGGTTTCCTCGCCCAGTTCGCGGAGCGCGGCGGTCTCGGCATCCTCGCCCTCGTCGATCCCGCCCTGCGGCATCTGCCACGCCTCGACCTCGGCGTCGATGCGCTGGCCGACGAACACCTTGCCCGCGCGATCGAGGATCATCAGCCCGGCGCAGGGACGGTAGGGCAGGGCGGCGGGGTCGGTCATGCCGCCGGCGCCCCGGCAGCCTGCGCCATCACGCGCTGCCCTTCGGCCTCGGCGATCAGCACCTTTGCCGCCGCCAGCGCGCCCGCGACATCGCCGGCCGACGATGGAATCGCCCTGCGGAGGGTGACGAAGCCGTGGACGTTGCCGGCCGCCTCGCGGAACACCACCGCGACGCCGGCCTGCGCCAGCGCGGCGGCATAGGCGCGGCCCTGGTCGCGGATCGGGTCGAGGCCGGCGGTGACGACGACAGCGGGCGGCATGCCGCCCAGGTCGCCGGTCAGGGGCGAGGTGCGGATGTGCGAGGCCTCTGCGCGATAGGCCTCGTCGAACCATTTCAAGCTGTCACGCGTCAGCAGGAATCCTTCTGAGAAGTCCGCGTAGGAAGGATATTTCCTCGTCATGTCGGTCGCCGGGTAGAACGGAACCTGCGCGATCACCGGCACGGCGGCGGGGGTGTCGCGCAGCGCCATGGCGGTGACGATCGACAAATTGCCGCCCGCGCTGTCGCCACACACCACCAGGCTTGTCACCGCGCGGCCGAGCGCCGCCGGGCTGTCCGCCGCCCAGCGCGCCGCCGCCTCGCAATCGTCGGGCGCGGCGGGCCAGGCGTGTTCTGGCGCGAGCCGGTAATCGACCGCCAGCACCGGCAGATCGAGCAGGCGCGCCACCTCCGCGCAGAAGCTCGCATGCGTCTCGAGATCGCCGATCACGAAGCCGCCGCCGTGGAAGAACAGGACGAGCGGCCCGGGCTCGCGGCCGGATCGCGCGTCGAACAGCCGCGCGGGAATGTCGCCCGCGGGACCGGGGATCGTCACGTCGGCGAGCGTCGCCAGCGCCCCCGGCGGCGCATCGGCCATGTCCTTCATCGCGACATAGCCCGCCCGCGCGGTCGCCGCGTCGAGTTCGTGCATCCTGGGACCGGGGATCGTGTCGAGCAACGCGAGGAAGCCCGCGACATCCGGACGGACATAGGGTTCGGTCAAACGCGTCTCTCCATTGGTGTCGGCGATCGTCGCGCCTACCTAAAGGCGATGATCGCGGTCGTCCATCATCCAGCCTATGTCGCCGCGGGCCACGCGCGCAATCCCAGCCAGTCGAGCAAGAACGGCGCGATCCGCGACCTGTTGCGCGCGCAGGGCGACGCGGTCGCGTGGCACCAGCCCGCGCCGATGCCGCGCCGCTGGCTGGAGGCGGTACACGACCCCGACTATGTCGCCGAAGTGCTGGAGGCGCGCGTGCCGCCGGAGAAGGAGCGGCGGATCGGCTTCGCGGTGACGCCGTCGGTCGCCGTCCGCGCGCAGATGGTGCCGGGCGGGACGTGGCTCGCGGGCATGCTCGCGCTCGAACACGGGTTCGCCGCCAACAGCGCAGGGGGGAGCCACCATGCGCTCGCCGCGACCGGCGCGGGCTATTGCGTGTTCAACGATCTCGCCATCGCCGCCGTGCGGCTGGTGGAGGAGGGGACGGTCGCGCGCGTGGCGATCGTCGATTGCGACGTGCATCAGGGCGACGGCACCGCCGCGCTGACCGCCGGGCGGCCCGGCCTCGCGACCTATTCGATCCATGCGGAGAAGAACTTCCCGGCGCGCAAGGCCCGCTCGACGCTGGACGTGGCGCTGGCGGACGGGACGGAGGATGCGGCCTATCTGGACACGCTCGCCGCAACCCTGCTGCCGTTCCTCGACGATGTCCGGCCGGGGCTGATCCTGTACCAGGCGGGGATCGACCCGCTCGCCGACGACCGGCTCGGCCGGCTGGCGCTGACGCGCGACGGGCTGGTCGCGCGCGATACGCTGGTCGCGACGGCGGCCGCCACGCGCGGCATCGCGCTCGCCAGCACGGTGGGCGGCGGTTACGGTCGCGACGTCATGGCGCTGGCCGAGGCGCATGTCGCGGCGGTGCTGACCTTGGGGCGAACCTGCCATTCGCTTCGGCACTCCCCTCCCTGCCAAGGAGGGGAGAACCGCGCCGCCGAACACCCTCCCGTCCCAAGCAACGGTTGCCCGCGCCCAAACGCAAACTAGCTTGGCCCGCGCGGCTGCGGCGCATAAGGGCGTGGCGACGATAGCGCGCAGGACAAGACGTAATGGCGACAGCCGTGCATGAAGTGACCCCCGCCGAGGCATCGGCCCATCCCGCGCCGGAATCGGTGGTGGTCCGCTTCGCCGGGGATTCGGGCGACGGCATGCAATTGACCGGCGGCCAGTTCACGCTGTCGACCGCACTGTCGGGCAACGATCTCGCGACGTTTCCAGATTTTCCCGCCGAGATCCGCGCGCCGCAAGGCACGCTGTTCGGCGTTTCGGCGTTCCAGATCAATTTCGGCTCGACCCAGATCGAGACGGCGGGCGACGCGCCCGACGTGCTGGTGGCGATGAACCCGGCGGCGCTGAAGGTGAATGTCGGGTCGCTCAAGGCGGGCGGCCTGATCATCGCCGACGCGGGCGAATTCGGCGAGCGCAACCTCGCCAAGGCGAAATACGCCGCCAACCCGCTGACCGACGGCAGCCTCGCCAAATGGCAATTGCTGTCGTTCGACATCTCGCAACTGACGCTCGACGCGGTCAAGCCGTTCGGCCTCGGCAACAAGGAGGCGCTGCGCTGCAAGAACATGTGGACGCTCGGCCTCGCGCTGTGGATGTTCGACCGCGACCGCGCACCCCTGGTCGACTGGCTCAAGACCAAGTTCGCCAAGGCGCCCGTCCTGGCCGAGGCCAACGTCGCCGCGCTCAACGCCGGCCACGCATACGGCGAGACCGCCGAGCTGGCCGGGCCGATGAAGCAGCACCACATCGGCGTCGCGCCCGTCGCGCCGGGCCTGTACCGCACCGTGACGGGCGCGGAGTCGATCTCGCTCGGCCTCGTCGCGGGCGTGCAGCTCGCGGGCGTGCCGATGTTCTTCGGCGGCTATCCGATCACGCCGGCCTCGGCGATCCTGCATTTCCTGTCGCGCCTCAAGGAATATGGCGTGACGACGTTCCAGGCGGAGGACGAGATCGCCGCGATCGCGTCGGCGATCGGCGCGTCCTATGCCGGGCAGCTCGGCGTCACTTCGTCCTCCGGCCCCGGCATCGCGCTCAAGGGCGAGGCGATGGGCCTGGCGATCATGACCGAATTGCCGCTGGTGATCGTCAATTCGCAGCGCGGCGGCCCCTCGACCGGACTTCCCACCAAGACCGAGCAATCCGACCTGTATCAAGCGGTATACGGCAGAAACGGCGACGCGCCGATGCCCGTGCTCGCCGCGCGATCGGCCGCCGATTGCTTCGACGTGGCGATCGCGGCGGTGCGGATCGCGGTGCAGTACATGACGCCGGTGATGCTGCTCACCGACGGCTACATCGCCAACGCCGCCGAACCGTGGCTGGTGCCCGACATGTCGACCTACGCGCCGTTCCCGGTCGAGTATCTGGACGAGGTGCCCGAGGGCGGCTTCCTGCCCTACGCGCGCGACGCGAAGCTCAAGCGCCCGTGGGTCAAGCCCGGTACGCCCGGCCTGCTCCACCGCATCGGCGGGATCGAGAAGGCGGTCGGCACCGGCAACATCGATTACGGGGCGGCCAACCACCAGGAGATGACCGAGCTTCGCCGCGACAAGGTGGCGGGAATCGCGGTGCCGGATCAGGCCGTGGAACTCGGCGAGACGTCCGGCAAGCTCGCCATCGTCGGCTGGGGCTCGACCTTCGGGCCGATCCACCAGGCGGTGCGCCGCGCGCGCGCGCGCGGGGCGGACGTGCATCATATCCATATTCGCCACATCTGGCCGATGCCGGCAAATCTGGGTGTCCTACTCCGGGGCTATCAGCGTATCCTCGTCCCCGAGATGAATACCGGGCAGCTCAAGACCGTCTTGCGCGACCAGTTTCTGGTCGATGCGAAGCCGCTCAACAAGGTGTCGGGCCAGCCGTTCCTGATCTCGGAGATCGAGGCGGCGATCGAAGCGGAACTGGCGTCGAACCGATGATGAGATCGACGCGTTCCGGCCGTTTTTGGCCTAACCTTAGCCTAACCTTCCAGATCGGGCTCCTCGCATGAACGACATGACTCCCGTCCGCCCGTCCACCCCCAAGGATTGGGAAACCGATCAGGAAGTGCGCTGGTGCCCCGGCTGCGGCGATTACGCGATCCTGAAGGCGGTACAGCGTACCATGCCCGAGATCGGCGCGCGGCCGGAGAACACCGTGTTCGTCTCCGGCATCGGCTGCTCGTCGCGCTTTCCCTATTACATGGAGACGTACGGCTTCCACACCATCCACGGCCGCGCGCCGGCGGTGGCGACGGGGGTGAAGCTCGCCAATCCCGCGCTCGACGTGTGGATCATCACCGGCGACGGCGATGCGCTGTCGATCGGCGGCAACCACACCATGCACCTCATTCGCCGCAATCTCGATTGCCAGGTGCTGCTGTTCAACAACGAGATCTACGGCCTGACCAAAGGGCAATATTCCCCGACCAGCCGCGTCGGCACGCGCACGCCGTCGACCCCGTTCGGCTCGGTCGACCGCCCGGCCAACCCGTGCGCCTTCGCGCTGGGCGCGGGCGGGCGCTTCGTCGCGCGCGCGATCGACGTGAACAGGAACCTCCCCGCCGTGCTCAAGGCGGCGTACGCCCACAAGGGCACCGGCTTCGTCGAGATCTTCCAGAACTGCATCGTCTACAATGACGACGTGTTCGCGCCGTTCACCGAGAAGAAGAACGCGGCGGGCCAGCAGATGTGGGTCGAGCACGGCAAGCCGTTGCTGTTCGACGCCGGCACCAGGGGCCTGGCGCTGGACACCGCGCGGCTGGTGCTCAAGGTCGTCGACGTGGCGGACGGCGACTGGCAGTCGGCGGGCGTGATCGTCCACGACCGGACCAATCGCGGCCTCGCGCACATGCTGGTCGAGATGCCGTTCGGCGCGTTCCCGATGGCGCTCGGCGTGCTGTTCGACGATCCCGCGCCGACCTTCGAAAGCGCGGTCGTGACGCAGAATGCCGAGGCGGCGAAGGGCAAGAGCCCCGACCTGCAAAAGCTGCTGTCGCAGGGGCAGACGTGGCAGGTGGAGAAGGAAGCGCATTCCTTGTAAGGCGGAAGAAGGGTGGCTCGCACGAAGACACAAGGGCACGAAGAGAAGACGGGAAGGCGTTGAGCGCGGCGCTGGAGATTCTTGCGAAAACGGCCGTGGATTGCGGTTTCAAATTGCATGACGGGCGCCGTCACATTGTACTCGGGCCGGGCTTGCTCGAATCGGTTTACGAAGCGTGTCTTTTCGATAGCCTGGTGCGACGCGGTCTGGCTGTCGAACGGCAATCGCCCGTTCCTATCCGCTACGGTGGCATCGTCCTGGAGGAAGGTTTTCGTGTGGATCTGCTCGTCGAGCGGTCGTTGCTGATCGAGTTGAAATCGATCGAAGGTTTCCTGCCGGTTCATGGCAGGCAGGTGATGACCTACCTGCGGCTGATGGATCTGCGGCTGGGCCTGTTGATGAATTTCGGTGCGGCGACGTTCAGGGACGGCGTTCGCCGCATCGCCAGCAATTACTTCGCGCCGCAGGCATGATGTCTTTTCCCCTTCCTCCTTCGTGCCTTTGTGGCTTTGTGTGAAAACTCTTCTCCTTTTTCCTGGTGTGGAGCATGACCCTGACCCCAACCCTCCTCTGGCTCCGCCGCGATTTGCGTCTGGCCGATCAGCCGGCGCTGCTCGCGGCGCTCGGGGAGGGGGCGGTGGTGCCGGTCTATGTCCTCGACGACGACACGCCCAAGCATTACGCGATGGGCGGCGCGTCGCGCTGGTGGCTGCATCGCAGCCTCGCCAGCCTCGACACGGCGTTGCGCGCCAAGGGGTCGCGGCTGATCCTGCGACGGGGCAAGAGCGACGCGGTGCTCGCCGCGCTGGCCGAGGAGACCGGCGCGACGCGCGTCCATGCGATCCGCCACCACGAACCGTGGTGGCGCAACGCCGAGCGGGGGGTGGCGAAGCAGCTCGACCTGGTCTGCCATGACGGCAATTATCTCGCGCCGCCCGGGTCGATCACCACCGGCGCCGGCGGGCAGTACAAGATCTACACGCCGTTCTGGCGCGCGCTGAAGGCGACGCTGCCGCCGCCCGCGCCGCAGCGCGCGCCGACGCATATCCCCGCGCCGTCGCACTGGCCGAAAAGCGACAGGCTTGCCGATTGGGGCCTGCTGCCGACCAAGCCCGACTGGTCGAACGGTTTCGCCAAGGAATGGACGCCCGGCGAGGATGGCGCGCACGCCCGGCTGACCGCGTTCAAGCGTCATGCCGCCACGTACGGACAAACCCGCAATCTGCCCTCGGTCGAGGGCAGTTCGCGCTTGTCGCCGCATCTGCATTTCGGCGAGCTCTCGGCGGCGCAGGCGTGGCATGCGGTGGCGGAGGCGGGCGGATCGGTCGATGTCTTCCTCGGCGAACTGGGCTGGCGCGATTATGCGCAGACCATCATCCTGCAATATCCCGAATACGGCTCGAAGAACGCGCGCGATACGCTCGACGCGCTGCCGTGGCGGACGGGCAAGGCGGCGCGCGAGGATTTGACGGCGTGGCAGCGCGGGCGCACCGGCTATCCGATCGTCGATGCCGGGATGCGCCAGCTCTGGACGATGGGCTGGATGCACAACCGCGTGCGGATGATCACGGCGAGCTTCCTCATCAAGCACCTGCTGATCGATTGGCGCGAGGGCGAACGCTGGTTCTGGGATTGCCTGGTCGATGCCGATTACGGCTCGAACGCGGTCAACTGGCAGTGGACGTCCGGGACGGGCATCGATTCCAACATGTTCGTCCGTATCATGGCGCCTTTGGTGCAATCGCCGAAATTCGATGCCGGCGACTATATCCGGCAATGGGTGCCGGAGCTTGCCGGGGTGAAGGGCGACGCGATCCACGATCCCGAGGGGACGGGGTGCCGCC
This sequence comes from uncultured Sphingomonas sp., assembly GCA_964244765.1. GTDB lineage: Bacteria > Pseudomonadota > Alphaproteobacteria > Sphingomonadales > Sphingomonadaceae > Sphingomonas. The sequence goes on from CAXTJX010000065.1 coordinate 12,562, forward strand.
CGGCCGCCTATCCGCCCAGGATCGTCGGCCACCGCGAGGGGCGCGAACGCGCGCTGGAGGCGGCGCGCAAGGCTCGGTGAAATCCGGCGTTGCGGCAGGGCGGGGAGGGTGCGAGGGAACGCGCGATGCTTGGGGCCTTCGCGACGATCTTTCACCGGATGCTCGACCGGATCGACCGCGGTCTGGTCGCCGGGTCGCTTGCCGCGCGCTTGCCGGACGGGCGCGAGCGGCTGCTCGGCGGGCATGCGCCGGGGCCGGCGGCGGTGGTCGACCTGCATCGCTGGCGCGCGCTGTTGCGGCTGGCGACGGGCGGCTCGGCCGGCTGGTATGTCGCCTGGGCGAACGGCGAATGGGCGAGCCCCGATCCGGTCGTCCTGTTCGACTTGTTCATGCGGAACCGGCTGACGCTCGGCGGCGCGGCGCGGGCGGGGGGCGTGCTGCGCGGACTGTCGCGGCTGCGCAACCGCTTGCGGCGCAATTCGCGCAGCGGGGCGCGGCGCAACATCGAGTTCCATTACGATCTTGGCAACGATTTCTACGCCCTGTGGCTCGACCCGACCCTGACCTATTCGAGCGCGCTGTTCGACGAGCCGATATCGCCGAAACAGAACCTGGAAGCGGCGCAGCGGACCAAGATCGACGCGATCCTCGACCGGCTCGCCGTCTCGCCCGGCGAGACGATCCTCGAGATCGGGTGCGGCTGGGGCGCCTTTGCCGAGGCGGCGGCGGGGCGTGGCCTGCGCGTGCACGCCATCACGCTGTCGGCCGGGCAGGAAAACGCGGCCGCCGGGCGGATCGCGGCGGCCGGCCTTGGCGGCGTCACCGTCTCGCGCACCGACTATCGCGACGTCACCGACACCTATGACGCCGTCGCCAGCATCGAAATGGTCGAGGCGGTCGGGCAGGAATATTGGCCGGCCTATCTCGCCGCGATCGCGCGCGCGCTGAAACCGGGCGGCCGCGCCGCGATCCAGTACATCGCGATCGATGACGCGATCTTCGAGGATTATGCCGGCGGCGTGGATTTCATCCAGCGCTTCGTCTTTCCTGGCGGTACGCTGCTGTCGGAAAGCCGCTTTCGCGCACTGGCCGAGGCGGCGGGGCTGGAATGGTGCGATAATCGCACCTTCGGCCTGCATTACGCCGAGACGTTACGGCGCTGGCGCGAGGCGTTCGACGCGGCGGTGACGGATGGTCGGTTGCCGGCAAAGTTCAATCGGTATTTCATCGACTTGTGGCGCTATTATCTGATGTATTGCGAGGGCGGCTTTCGCGGCGGCGGGATCGATGTCGCGCAGGTGACGCTGGTGAAACGGGGGTAGCGCACTTGCCGCTTTCCTACGAATGCAGGAGCAGCGCGGCGCTAGGGTCGCGTGCCGCCTATCACTACTTTGGCAGCAGTGTGGAGATCGCGTTTTCCAGCTTTTGTCTGCA
>CAXTJX010000066.1:0-13648 GCA_964244765.1 uncultured Sphingomonas sp.
GCCGCTCGTAATTCGCCGCCGCCTGGCTGCCATGGGTCAGCGCGCGCTCGAACGGGGCGAGGTCGGCGGGCGCGTGGCCGAACGTCGCCCGCAACCACGCCGGCAGGTCGGCGCTCACCGGCGGCGACTCAAAAACCCGCCCCGATGCGGTTCCACCGGGCGGCCGTGAACCACGTCCACGGCAACAGCCACGCCGCCGATCCGTCGGTCGAGAAGAAGGACACCACCGCCTTGCCCTCGATCCGCTCCATCGGCACCATGCCCATGCCCTGCGGCGGATCGAACCGGCTGTCGCCGCTGTCGTCGCGATTGTCGCCCATTACGAAGACGTGGCCCGCCGGAACGGCATAGACGCCGGTGTCGTCGGCGCTGGGCTGCTCGCCGCGGTCGAGCACGGCGTAGCTCTTGCCGTTCGGCAGCGTCTCGCGGAACTGTCGGTAGCGGCAGATCGGCTTGCCGGCGAGATTGTCCTCGAACTCGCCCGGGCATTCGGTGCCGCCGGGGTAATTAGGGGTGAGCGGGATGGTGAAATCGGCGATCTTGACCTTTGGCACCGGCGTGCCGTTGAGGATGACCTGGCCGTTCCGCATCTGGACCGTGTCGCCCGGCAGGCCGATCACGCGCTTGATGACGTCGACATCGTCGCCCGGCGGGCCGCGAAACACGACGACATCGCCGCGTGCCGGATCGCGCCCGAGGATCCGCCCGGGCAGCAGCGGCACGCCCCATGGCAGCGACCAGCGCGAATAGCCGTAATTCCATTTCGACACGAACAGATAGTCGCCGATATAGAGGCGCGGCAGCATCGATTGCGAGGGGATGCTGAACGGCGCGAGGATGAAGCTGCGGAACACGAACACGACGATCGCTAGCTTCAGGAAGAAGACGAGCGTCTCGCGCGTTTCCGAGCGTGGTTTCCCGGGATTTGGCGGGGTCGGTTTCGGAGCGGGGATATCGGGATCGGCCATCGGCGCGGTTTGGTGCCGCGGTGCGGCGTCGTCAAGCTGGCGGTTGCACGCGGGTAGGACTAGGGCGATCTAAATACCGTTCGACTTTTGACGAGGTGTCACATGCCTGCCGACTGGACCGCAATCGAGGCCTTGCCCTCGCCCCGCCTGGAAACGCTGTTCGAGCAGGATACCGACCGGCTGGCGAAGCTGACCGTCGATGTCGCGGGCCTGCATTTCGATTTCTCCAAGACGCACCTGACGCCGGACGCGGTCGCGGCGTTCGAGGCGTTGGCCAAGGCGCGCGATCTGGCCGGCAAGCGCGAGGCGCTGTTCGCCGGCGCGGTCATCAACACGACCGAGGACCGCAAGGTGACGCACGTCGCCGAACGCGGCGAGGGTGCGCACGACGATGTAGCGCAGGCTAGAGCGCTGCATGCCCGGATGCGCGCGCTGATCGACGCGATCGAGAGCGGGGCGCTCGGCGAGATCCGTCACGTCCTGCACATCGGTATCGGCGGCTCCGCGCTCGGGCCGCATCTGCTGGTCGATGCGCTGGGTCGCGAGGACACGCGTTACGAAGTCGCGATCGTCTCCAACATCGACGGCGCGGCGCTGGAGGAAGTGTTCGCCAAGTTCGATCCGACCGCGACCCTGCTGGTCGTCGCGTCGAAGACCTTCACCACCAAGGAGACGCTGACCAACGCCGACAGCGTGCTGCAATGGATGGCCGAGCACGGCGTCGAGGACACCTATGGCCGCGTCGTCGCGCTGACCGCCGATCCCGACAAGGCGGTCGAATGGGGCGTGGACGAGACGCGCGTGCTGCCGTTCGCGGAGTCGGTCGGCGGGCGCTATTCCTTGTGGTCGTCGATCGGCTTTCCGGCGGCGCTGGCGCTCGGCTGGGATTGTTTCGAGGAAATGCTGGAGGGCGCGGGCGAGATGGACCGCCACTTCCGCCAGACCTCGCTGAGCCAGAACGCCCCCGCGCTCGCCGCGTTCGCCGACCTCTATTACACGCAAGTCCGCCACGCCGAGACGCGCGCCACTTTCGCCTATGACGAGCGGCTGCGGCTGCTGCCGTCCTATCTCCAGCAGCTCGAGATGGAGTCGAACGGCAAGGGCACGACGCTGGCGGGCGAAAAGCTCGACCGGCCGAGCGCGGCGATCACCTGGGGCGGCGTCGGGACGGACGCGCAGCATGCGGTGTTCCAGTTGCTGCACCAAGGCACGCACCTCGTGCCGGTCGAATTCGTCGCGGTGATCGAGCCGGGCGATACGCTGGCCGAGGAGCATCACCGGCAATTGCTGCTCAACGCCTTCGCGCAAGGCGCGGCGCTGATGAAGGGCCGGCCGAACGACGATCTCGCGCGCAGCTATTCGGGCGACCGGCCTTCGTCCACGATCCTGCTGGAGGTGCTCGACGCGCGCACGCTCGGCGCGCTGATCGCGTTTTACGAACAGCGCGTGTTCGTGAACGGCGTGCTGCTCGACATCAATTCGTTCGACCAGTTCGGCGTGGAACTCGGCAAGGAAATGGCCAAGGCGGCGGACAAGGGCGGGGAGGCGTTCGACGTGTCGACGACCGACCTGATCGCGCGGGCCGGGCTGGCATGATCCTGGTGGCGGCGGCGCTTGCAATGGCGACGCAATCGGTGGCGGAGTTGCGCGACCATCGGCGCGTGCTGGTCGTGATTGCCCCGAATGATCGAGATGTACGTCGCATGGAACAGCAGGACGGCGTGACCGATGTCGTTCGACAGCTCGATGATCGGGACGTAACTCTTGTCAACGTGACGGGCACCGATGTGCGCGGTGTGACCGATGATGCAGTTTCTCTTCGCCGTCGTTGGCAGATCGGCCGCGACGCCTTCGCGGTTCTGCTGATTGGTAAGGACGGTCACGTCGCGTTGCGGAGTCCGAAGCCGGTCCTTGGTCGAACTATTCTTGAGGCGATCGACGCGATGCCGATGCGCCGCGCCGGCCTGCGCTGATGTTTTCCGGCCTGCTGATGTTTCAAGGAGCTTTTCGATGACCGCGACCTACGACTACGACCTGTTCGTCATCGGCGCCGGCTCGGGCGGGACGCGGGCGTCGCGTGTCGCGGCGGCGCACGGGGCGAAGGTTGCGGTGGCCGAGGAATATCGCGTCGGCGGCACTTGCGTCATCCGCGGCTGCGTGCCGAAGAAGCTGCTCGTCTACGGCGCGCATTTCGCCGAGGATCTGAAGGATGCCAAGCGCTTCGGCTGGAACGTGCCCGACCGGTGCGAATTCGACTGGGGCCGGCTGCGCGACAACGTGCTGGAGGAAGTCGACCGGATCAACGGCGCCTATACCGACACGCTGACCAATAACGGCGTCGAGATCATCCTCGACCGCGCGACCGTTACCGGGCCGCATGACCTGACGCTCGGCAACGGACGCGACGTGACCGCCCGGATCATCCTGATCGCGGTCGGCGCGACGCCGGTCGTGCCCGAATGCCCTGGCCACGAACATGGCATCACCTCGAACGAGGCGTTCCATCTCGACGCGGTGCCCAGGCGCATCCTGATCGCGGGTGCGGGTTATATCGCCAACGAATTTGCCGGCATCTTCAACGAATTCGGCGCGAAGGTGACGCTGATCAACCGTACCGACGTTATCCTGCGCGGATACGACGAATCGATCCGCGACCGGCTGCTGCAGATCTCGATGATGAAGGGCCTCGATTTTCGCTTCAACGCGGCGTTCCAGGGGATCGAGAAGCAGAAGGACGGGTGCCTGCGCGTGGCGATGACCAATCACGAGCCGATCGACGTAGATTGCGTGATGTTCGCCACCGGTCGCGCGCCCAATACCGCCGGACTGGGTCTGGAGACCGCCGGCGTGACGCTCGACGACAAGGGCGCGATCGTCGTCGATGCCGACAACAAGTCGAGCTGCGACAGCATCTATGCGGTCGGCGACGTCACCGACCGCGTGCAATTGACCCCAGTCGCGATCCGCGAGGGACAGGCGTTCGCCGACAGCGTGTTCGGCGGCAAGCCGACCCGGGTCGATTATGACAATATCCCCAGCGCGGTGTTCAGCCATCCGCCGATGGCCGGAGTCGGCATGACCGAGGCGCAGGCGAAGACGAAGCTCGGCTCGGTCAAGGTCTATACGTCCGATTTCCGCCCGATGAAGAACGTGCTGGCCGGCCGCAACGAACGCGCGCTCTACAAGATGGTGTGCAACGGCGACACCGATGTGGTGGTCGGCCTGCACATGATCGGCCCCGACGCGCCCGAAATCCTGCAAGCGGCGGCGATCGCGGTGAAAGCGGGGCTGACGAAGGACGCGTTCGACCAGACCGTGGCGCTGCATCCCTCGATGGCGGAGGAACTGGTGCTGTTGCGCTAGGGTCACCCCATCCGGTTCGCCACCAGATCGTCCACCACCGCCGGGTCGGCCAGTGTCGAGGTATCCCCCAGCGCCGATACGTCGCCTTCGGCGATCTTGCGGAGGATGCGGCGCATGATCTTGCCGCTGCGGGTCTTGGGCAGGCCGGGGGCGAATTGCAGCTTGTCGGGGGCGGCGATCGGGCCGATCTCCTTGCGGACCCAGCCGATCAATTCCTTGTGCAGTTCCGGATGCGGATCGACGCCGGCGTTGAGCGTGACGTACGCGTAGATTCCCTGGCCCTTGATATCGTGCGGCATGCCGACCACCGCCGCCTCCGCCACCGACGGGTGCAGCACCAGCGCGCTCTCCACCTCGGCGGTGCCCATGCGGTGGCCGCTGACGTTGATGACGTCGTCCACCCGGCCGGTGATCCACCAATATCCGTCGGCATCGCGGCGCGCGCCGTCGCCGGTCGTGTATTTGCCGGGATAGGTGGTGAAATAGGTCTGGAAGAAGCGGTCGCGGTCGCCCCATACGCCGCGCATCTGGCCGGGCCAGCTACGCGCGATGACGAGGTTGCCCTCGGCCGGGCCGGTCAGCACCTTGCCCTCGGCATCGACCAGTTGCGGGTCGACGCCGGGCATCGGCTTGGTCGCGCTGCCGGGCTTCAAATCGGTCGCGCCGGGCAGGGGGGCAATCATCGCGCCGCCGGTCTCGGTCTGCCACCACGTATCGATGATCGGGCAGCGCCCCTCGCCGACCACCTCGTGATACCAGCGCCACGCCTCGGGGTTGATCGGCTCGCCGACCGTGCCGAGCAGTTTCAGCGACGAGCGATCGGTTCTGGCAACGAAATCGTCGCCGTCCTTCATCAACGCGCGCAGCGCGGTCGGCGCGGTAAAGACGGTGTGGACCTTGTGCCGGTCCACCACTTGCCAGATGCGGCTGGCGTCGGGCCAGTTGGGAAGGCCTTCGTACATCAGCGTCGTCGCGCCGTTGGCGAGCGGGCCGTAGAGGATGTAGGTGTGGCCCGTCACCCAGCCGATATCGGCGGCGCACCACCACACTTGGCCGGGTCGATAGTCGAAGGCGAGTTCATGCGTCAGGCTCGCCCATAGCAGATAGCCGCCGCTGGTATGCATCACGCCCTTGGGCTTGCCGGTCGATCCGCTGGTGTAGAGGATGAACAGCGGGTCCTCCGCGCCCATCGGTTCGGGCGGGCAGGCGGCGGGCACGTCCGCTGCCGCCTCGTGATACCATAGGTCGCGGCCGTCCCGCATCGTCACCTCGCCGCCGGTCGCCTTGACGACGATGACGGTCGCTAGGCCGGGCGCGTTGGCGGCGTCGACATTGGCCTTGAGCGGCACGCGCTTGCCGCCGCGCCGCCCTTCATCGGCGGTGACGACGATGGTCGAGCCGCAATCCTCGATCCGTCCTGCGAGCGCCTCGGGCGAGAAGCCGCCGAACACCACCGAATGCACCGCGCCGATCCGCGCGCAGGCCAGCACCGCGAACGCCGCTTCCGGGATCATCGGCAGGTAGATCGTGACGCGGTCGCCCTTGGCTACCCCGCGCGCCTTGAGCACGTTGGCGAATGTGCAGACCTCGGCGTGCAAGTCGCGGTAGGTGAAGCGGCGCGGTTCCTCGCCTGGCTCATCCGGTTCCCAGATCAGCGCCATGTCGCCGGCACGCCTGGCGAGATGCCGGTCGAGGCAATTGGCCGCGACGTTCAATTTGCCGTCGGAGAACCAGTTGATATGGAAATCCGCCTTGTCGAACGACCAGTCGCCGGCGATCTCCGGCCGCTTGATCCAGTCGAGCCGCCGCGCCTGTTCCAGCCAGAACGTTCCCGGATCGGCGAGCGAGCGGCCATACAACTTGTCATAGCCCGCCGCGTCGACGCGCGCGCGCGCGGCCCATTCGGGCGGGACGGGGTAACGATCCTGATCGGCCATGCGTGAGCTCTCCTGCGGCGCCATGATGGCGGCTGTGCCCCCGATTCGGCAAGGCGTCAGGCCCGTAATGTGTACGTGCGACGTTGCGTTACGGCGCGATTCGCTGGAAAGGGGGCGCGTCCCTGAAGGAGCGCCCATGTCCTCGACCATCGCCGAACTGGAACGCAAACGCGACGCGGCCCGTCTGGGCGGCGGCGAGCAGCGCATCGCCGCACAGCATGCCAAGGGCAAATTGACCGCGCGCGAGCGGCTCGACGTCCTGCTCGACGAGGGATCGTTCGAGGAACTCGACATGTATGTCGAGCATAATTGCGTCGATTTCGGCATGGCCGAGCAGAAGGTGCCGGGCGACGGCGTCGTCACCGGATCGGGCACGATCAACGGGCGGCTGGTGTTCGTCTTCAGCCAGGATTTCACCGTGTTCGGCGGCTCACTCAGCGAACGCCACGCGCAGAAGATCTGCAAGATCATGGGCATGGCGCTGAAGGTCGGCGCACCCGTGATCGGCCTGAACGACTCAGGCGGCGCGCGCATCCAGGAGGGCGTCGCGTCGCTCGGCGGCTATGCCGAAGTGTTCCAGCGCAACGTTCTGGCAAGCGGCGTCGTGCCACAGATCAGCCTCATCATGGGGCCATGCGCGGGCGGCGCGGTATATTCTCCCGCGATGACCGACTTCATCTTCATGGTGAAGGACAGTTCGTATATGTTCGTCACCGGCCCGGATGTAGTGAAGACCGTTACCAACGAGATCGTCACGCAGGAGGAACTGGGCGGTGCGGTGACGCACACCACGAAGTCGGGGGTCGCGGACGTGGCCTTCGAGAACGATATCGAGGCGCTGCTCGCGGCCCGCGACTTCGTGGATTTCCTTCCCGCGTCGAACCGCGAGGCGGTGCCCGAGCGGCCATCATCGGACCCGTGGGACCGCGTCGAGGAGTCGCTCGACACGCTGGTGCCGGCATCGGCCAACCAGCCGTACGACATGCACGAGCTGATCCGGAAGACCGTCGACGAGGGCGATTTCTTCGAGGTGCAACCGACGCATGCAGGCAACATCCTGATCGGGTTCGGGCGCATCGAGGGCCGCACGGTCGGGTTCGTCGCCAACCAGCCGATGGTGCTGGCCGGGTGTCTCGACATCAATTCGTCGAAGAAGGCGGCGCGCTTCGTGCGGTTCTGCGACGCGTTCGACATTCCGATCGTGACCTTCGTCGACGTGCCGGGGTTCCTGCCGGGCACGTCGCAGGAATTGAACGGCATCATCAAGCACGGCGCGAAATTGCTGTTCGCCTATGCCGAGGCGACCGTGCCGAAGATCACCGTCATCACGCGCAAGGCCTATGGCGGCGCGTACGACGTGATGGCCTCGAAGCATCTGCGCGGCGACCTGAACTATGCCTGGCCGACCGCCGAGATCGCGGTGATGGGCGCGAAGGGCGCAGTCGAGATCATCTTCCGCGGCCGCTCGCCAGCGGAAATCGCCGAGCAGACCGCGCAGTACGAGGCGCGCTTCGCCAATCCGTTCGTGGCGGCGAGCAAGGGTTTCATCGACGAGGTGATCCAGCCGCACTCGACGCGCCGGCGGATCGCGCTGGGGTTACGCAAGCTGCGCGGGAAGGCGCTGGAGAATCCGTGGAAGAAGCATGACAACATACCGTTGTGAGCTCGCCTTCCTCAAGATGATCCTTATCATCACATGATAAGGAGCCTCGCGATGCAGACCGAACGTGTGACCTTCCTCACCACCTCCGATCACAAGGCCGCGCTCGATGCGTTCGCGGCGAGCAATGGCAAATCGGTCGGGCATGTCCTGCGTGAGGCCTCGACGCAGTATCTTGCGGAGGTTGAAGCGGAGGACGAAGAGGTGCTGGCGCTTTTAGTCCGCCAGGTGAATGAGGCGCTTCCACAGATGCGCAGTGACATGCAGGAGGCGATTGCGGCGATCAAGCGATCGAACCTTGCAATCGACCTGATCTTGGCTGCTGGAGATGCCCGCCAATGAGTGCGATCGGTGACGCGCTCCAGGCCTTGCACGGTCCTGCTTATGCACGAGGATGTCCGGGCACTAAAGGACGCCGTACGCAGCCAGGGTGACGGCTGACCCACCTCGCCGAGACGCACATCGCCCTGCGCGACCGCAGCGAAAGCGCGGCGGCGCCGGGCGTGCCCAGGATCGAGGGGTGACGCGAGCCGGTGAGCCGTCGTTACCCGTCGGCGCTACGACAACGATGACGGTCTCGGCGATCAAGCGCGATTTCGAAAGGATATTATGCCGGGTGCATGGCGGCGAAGAGATTGTCGTCACGAAACGCGGCGTGCCTTTGGGAGGTCTGGTGCCGCCCGAAAGCCGGTAGCGCAGGCGCACATCGGGCTTCCCGGCGCGCGTCAATCTGGTAGCAGGGCGGGGTGACGCTTCGCCTTCCGACCCTTGCCCTCGTGCTTCTCCTCACCGCCGCCGTGCCCGACGTCGCGCCGCCGTTGCAGACGTTGCAGCTTGTCGAGACGGCCACGCCGGAGGGCGAGCAGAAAGTGCTGCCGGGCACGGTCGTCGCCAAGGCCGCACTCGCCAGGCCCGAAGCGGCGATTCTCGCGCACGAGATCGCGCTCGGCCCGAAACGCACGCTCCTGCGCGGCACGGTGGTGCGGGCGGAGGCGGAAACCGGCATCGCCGGCGTGAGCGTGCCGGTGTTCTGCGAGCCGCCGCGCGCTCGCCCGGCGGGCACGCTGCCGCCCGTGCCGGTCGCGAGCGGCGCCGCGCGCCAGCCGCCGCCCGACCCGCGCGCCTGCCTGTTCGACGCGAACGCCGACCATAAGTTCGACCACGCCTTCCTGATCGACGCGGCGGGCAAGGCGCGCGCGCCGTTCGTCGTCGCAGCCACCGATTTCGGCCGGATCGACGGCCGTCCGCTCGGCGCCACCAGCGTCGCGCACCTGCGCTATCTCGGCCCGGTCCAGGCGACCGGCGACCTCGCCTTCGAGCTGGAGGCGTATGTCCATGGCTGGAAAAGCGCGGTGCCGCAGCCGCGCACCGTCGTGTCGATCGCCAGACTGCCCGCTTATGGCCTGGTCGGAACGGCGGTGGTAACGGTCTTGGCTTATGACAAGCAGACGCGGATCGCGACGATCCGGATGGACCACGGCCTCGCCCCCGGGCATATCGTGGTGCCGGAGTTGAACCGTGGCTACTGAAACCCCTCTCGATCGATTCAAGGCCGTGCTCGCTGGCGCCGCGCGCGCGTTGGCGGACGAGCCGGAGATCGAGCTTGCCTACACCGCCGATGCGCCAGCCCAGTCGGGCAAGCATATCAAGGTGCCGATGCCCGCCCGCACGCTGCCGCCCGAACAGGTAGCGGAGGCGCGGGGGTTCGCCGACGGCTTCGCACTCAGGTTGCGGCACCACGACACCGCGTTGCACGCGAAGTCCGCGCCGGGCGAGGCGGTCGCGCGGGCGGTGTTCGATGCGGTCGAGGGCGCCCGCGTGGAGGCGCTCGGCGCGCGCGGCTATGCCGGGATTACCGCCAATCTCGATGCGGCGCTGGAGACGCGGCTGCGCGCCGACCCGATCACCCGCGCCCGCGCCCGCGACGAAGTGCCGCTGTCGACCGCGCTCGGCCTGGTGGTGCGCGAGCGGCTGACCGGCGCGCTGCCCCCCGCCGCCGCGACGCCGGGGCTGGAACTGGTGCGCGACTGGATCGAGGAGAAAGCGGGCGGCGATCTCGATGCGCTGGGTCTCGCGATCGACGACCAGCGCGCCTTTGCCGGGCTGGTCACGCGGTTGCTCGAAGATCTCGACCTGATCGAAGGCGACATGCTGCCCGACGATTCGGACGAGGGCGGCAGCGAGGACGAAGGCACCGAGGAACAGCAGGACGAGCAAGGCGACAACGGCGAGGACGAAGGCGAGCAAGGCCAAGGCGAGATCGAGGCGCGCGGGTCCGAGCAGGAATCCGATGGCGAAGAAGGCGAGGGCGCCAAGCAAGGCGAGGATTCGTTCGACGACATGGACGGCGAGCCCGGCGACGAAGGCGAGGAGGGGATGCTCCCCGTCCGCCCCAACCGCCCGTTCGCCGATTTCTCGCCGGCGTTCGATTACAAGGCGTGGACCACGTCCCATGACGAAGTGATCGCCGCGACCGACCTGTGCGACGCCGACGAACTGGTGCGACTGCGCTCGTATCTCGACCAGCAACTGGTGCATTTGCAGGGAGCGGTGACCAAGCTCGCCAACCGGCTGCAACGCCGGCTGATGGCGCAGCAGAACCGGTCGTGGGATTTCGACCAGGAGGAAGGCATTCTCGACGCCGCGCGGCTGGCGCGGATCGTGGTCAATCCGACGCTGTCGCTCAGCTACAAGGTCGAGCGCGAGACCGATTTCCGCGATACGGTGGTGACGCTGCTGATCGACAATAGCGGATCGATGCGCGGGCGGCCGATCTCGATCGCGGCGATTTCCGCCGACATCCTCGCGCGCACGCTGGAGCGGTGCGGGGTCAAGACCGAGATCCTCGGCTTCACCACGCGCGCGTGGAAGGGTGGGCAAAGCCGCGAGACATGGCTGGCGGCGGGGCGCCCGCCGCAGCCGGGGCGGCTCAACGACGTACGGCACATCGTCTACAAGAAGGCCGACGAACCGTGGCGGCGCGCGCGTAATTCGCTCGGCCTGATGATGCGCGAAGGGCTGCTCAAGGAGAATATCGACGGCGAGGCGCTGTTATGGGCGCATAGCCGGCTGATCGCGCGGCCCGAGGAGCGCAAGATCATGATGGTCATCTCCGACGGCGCGCCGGTCGACGATTCCACCTTGTCGGTCAATTCGGGCAGCTATCTCGAACGGCATCTGCGCCAGGTGATCGGCTGGATCGAAGCGAAGTCGCCGGTCGAATTGGCGGCGATCGGGATCGGCCATGACGTGACGCGCTATTATGCGCGCGCGGTGACGATCATGGATGCCGAACAATTGGGCGGGACGATCATCGAGCAGCTTGCGGCGCTGTTCGACACGCCGTGATCGAAACGCCGCCCGGCGGCTTCATCGGCCCGGTCAAGCGGTCGGTGACGATCGCCGGGCACCAGACGTCGATCAGCCTGGAGCCCCTGTTCTGGCGCGTGCTGGAGGCGCGCGCGGTGGCGCATGGCTTGCCGCTGAATGCGCTGATCGCCCAGATCGATACATTGCGCATCGTCGAGCGCAATCCGCCGAATCTTGCGAGTGCGTTGCGTAGCTGGATATTGGCGGCGACCCTTATGCGCGGTGAGGATTGGTTCGCGCGGAGGAGCGGAAAGAAGTGAGAAGCGGACTCATATAAAGACACGAAGATACGAAGAAAAAACGAAAAATAAATGCCAGCGGCAGCAAGCTTTTTACACCGGCCGGCAAGAGCGACAATGCCCGTGGTTTTTGTGCCTTCGTGTCTTTGCGTAATAAATGCTTTTCCTTCGCCTTTCCGCGCGAAAATCGAACCCGCTACCGCTCCAGCAGCACGCGTGCTTGCCCGGCGATCTGCGCGAGCATCGCGGCGTTGGGAGCGGGGGCGAGCTTGGCGCGTTCCACCACCGCCTTGAACTGCGCGACGCGGCCGGCATTCGCGGTCAGCCACGCCTCGACCAACGCTTGCGGGTCGCCTTCGCCGCGGCTGAGGAACTCCAGCCGCAATCGCTGGAAATCGCGGGCGAGGCCGGCGATCAGCAACCGTTCCCACGGGTCGCCCGACGAGATGCGCGCGGCATTGGCCTGCGCCCAGTCGAGCCCGAGCGACTGCCCCAGCCGGGTGAAGGCGCGCGTCAGCACCGTCTCGTCCAGCCCGCGTTGCGCGCCGAGATCGGCCAGGCCCACCGCGCCGTCCAGCTCGAACAGCCGCACGACCTTGTGCACCAGCTTGCGGGGTGCGCCGACCGCCTCCAGCGTGCCGGCGATGCGCGCGCTCTGCGCGTTCGCTTCGTCGAGCAACAGCATCTTGGTCTGCTTGTCGAGCCGCGCGATGCCCGTGCCGAGCCGCGCCAGCGCCGCGCCCGGCCCGGTGCCGCTCCGGGTCACGCGCAGCAGATCGGCGATCTGCGAGCGGGTGGCGACCGCGACTTCGTCGAACAGGGCGATCCGTGCCGCCTCGGGCATCGGCGTCGTTTCGATGTCGCGCCACAGCGACGGCAAGTCGAACAGGCGTTCCGCGACGACGAACATCGCCGCGATGTCGCTCATCGCGGCGCCTTCCTCATCGGCCAGTTCGAACGGGTAGAGCACGCCCATGCGGTTGACGATGCGGTTGGCGAGCTTGGTCGCGACGATCTCGCCGCGGAGCCGATGCTGCTCGATCGCGGCGCCGAACTTCTTCTGCATCGCGCGCGGGAAGGCGGCGCGCAGGTCGGGCGCCAGATCGGGATCGAGGCCCAGCCCGGAATGCTCGATCGACGCCTGCAAGGCGAGCTTGGCGGTCGCCAGCAGTACCGCTAGTTCGGGCCGGGTCAGCCCGCGCCCCTCGGCCGCGCGGCGCAGCAGGTCGTCATTGCCCGCCAAACCTTCCACGGCGCGGTCGAGCGACCCGCCCGCCTCGAAGATCTCGATCAGCCGGACATAGCTCGGCACGTCGCGCGCGCCGTTACCTGCGGCGATCGCCCCCTCCGCGATCGGCCCCTCGGCGATCGCCCCCTCGGCGATCGAAAGCGCGAGCGTCTGGAGGCGGTTGTCCTCCAGCACGAGATGCGCGACGTCGTCGGTCATGCCGGCGAGGAAGGTATTGCGCTTGTCGTAGCCGAGCCGCCCCTCGATCATCTCGCGGTTGAGCGCGATCTTGATGTTGACCTCGTTGTCCGAGCAATCGACGCCCGCCGAATTGTCGATGAAATCGGTGTTGATGCGCCCGCCCTTTGCGGAAAAGGCGATGCGCGCGGCTTGCGTGACGCCGAGGTTCGCGCCCTCGCCGATCGCGGTGACGCGCAAGTCCTCGGCATCGACGCGCAGGCGATCGTTGGCCGGATCGCCGACCGCGATGTTGTTCTCGGCGCGCGCCTTCACATAAGTGCCGATGCCGCCGAACCACAGCAGATCGACCGGGGCCTTGAGGATCGCCGAGATCAGCGCGCCGGGTTCGATCTCGGCCGCGTCCACGCCGAGTGCCGCGCGCGCCTGCTTCGACAGCTTGATGCTCTTGTCGGTGCGCGCGAACACCCCGCCGCCCCTGGAGATCAGCTTCGGGTCGTAATCCGCCCAGCTCGAGCGCGGCAGGGCGAACATGCGCGCGCGCTCCTCCCAGCTCGCCGCCGGATCGGGGTCGGGATCGAGAAAGATGTGGCGGTGGTCGAACGCCGCGACGATCTTGAGCGTCTTCGACAGCAGCATGCCGTTGCCGAACACGTCGCCCGACATGTCGCCGCAGCCGACGACGC
>CAXTJX010000067.1:0-12344 GCA_964244765.1 uncultured Sphingomonas sp.
AATAGGTGCCGATGCCGCCGCCGCGCGACGCCAGCCAGACATTCTCGTTCCAGGTGTCGACGATGCCGCCCAGGCTGTCGGGCACGGAATTGAGGAAGCACGAGATCGGCAAGCCGCGCCCGGTGCCGCCGTTCGACAGCACCGGCGTCGCCGGCATGAACCACAGCCGCGAGATATAGGAATAGAGCCGCTGCGCATGGCCGGCATCGTCGGCATAGGCCGAGGCGACGCGCACGAACAAATCCTGGAAGGTCTCGCCGGGCAGCAGATAGCGGTCCTTGAGCGTGTCCTTGCCGAAACCGGTGAGCAGCGCGTCGCGCGAATGGTCGACATCGACCGGATAGAGCTGCGGCTTCACTTCCTTCGAATCGCCGCGCACGGCCAGCGTGCGCCTGGCCGCGCCCGCGCCATCGGGGGGGGGCAGGATCACGCTTGTCGCAAGCGCTTCGATCGCATCGCTGACCATGTCCGTACTCGCTTCCCCGGTATCCCGAAAGTCCATCATCACGCTATCACTCCGTCTCAAACACACCCGACCGAAACACGCCTGCTTGATCGTGGCGTTCCCGGTCCGTTCGAATCGGGGGCGAACCCCCATGCTATCATTCCGAGGGCGACCGTTGCGAGAACAAAAAGTGTTCTCCCCGCGCGAAAGAACGCAGGCGCATCTGCCTGCACGCCATTCGGTTGCACGCCGTATCCACCAGAGATTGGGTCCGCCCCCGAACTCAACCCCAACAGATTGTGCCGGATCGCGGCGACACGCAAGACGGTAAATGACAGATTAACGACTCGGTTCGTCGCTATTTTGACTCGGTTCACGGCACACGGAAAATGCCGCCCCGCAGCGACGCGCGGTCAAAGCTGGGATGTACGAAAGGCAAGAGACCGAACCGGGAACATGAAACATTTTTGGCATTATTATACTTGACGTACCCAAAAGTGTTAGTAGGATAGGCTCATGACCAGCGCCCTATCCGCCAAGCACTTCCACGACGAAGAGGCCGCTTACGCCTATGTCGAGGCGCGCATATGGCCCGATGGTCCCGTGTGTCCGCATTGCGGGGGTGTGGAGAAGCTGGGCAAGCTGAAGGGCAAGTCCACCCGCGTCGGCACGTACAAATGCTACCAGTGCCGCAAGCCCTTCACGGTCAAGGTCGGGACCATCTTCGAAGCGTCGCACGTCGCGATGCATCTGTGGCTTCAGGCGATGTACCTGATCGCCGGATCGAAGAAGGGCATTTCCAGCAACCAGCTCCACCGCACGTTGGGCGTGACGCTCAAGACGGCGTGGTTCATGTCGCATCGCATCCGCGAGGCGATGCGGTCGGACGATCCTGGCTTCTTCGGCGAGGGCGGCGGTATCGTGGAAGTGGACGAAACCTATATCGGCACCGAGCCGGGCAAGGTGAACAAGGGTGCCAGCGGGTCGCATAAGATGAAGGTGCTGGCGCTGGTCGATCGCAGCACGGGTCGCAGCCGCGCGATCGTGGTGGACAACGTGACGATCAAGGAAATACGCCCGATCATCGCGCACAACATGTCACGGGAGGCTCGCCTGTTTACCGACGAAGCGATGATCTATCGCGCGTTCGGCCCGGCCTTTGCCGCGCATGAGACGGTCAATCATAGTCGGTTGGAATATGGCCGTGGCGAGGTCCACACCAACACGGTCGAAGGCTATTTCAGCATCTTCAAGCGCGGCATGAAGGGCGTGTACCAGCACTGCCAGAAGAAGCATCTGCACCGCTACCTGGCGGAGTTCGACTTCCGCTATACCAACCGCCAGGCGCTCGGTTGCAACGATGCCGATCGATCGGAGCGCCTGCTGACCGGCGTGGTCGGCAGACGTCTGACCTATGCAAGAACTTGTGTCGGGGCGATCGGCTGATGCCCAAGGACAGCTCGTCTATGACGCCCGACGAACAGAGGCTGGCGTTCGAGCGTCGCGTTCGCGACATGACCGCCGCTGGCGAACTAAACCCCATCGAAGCCGCCGAGCGGCTCGACCGCATCGTCAAGTTGAGCAAGAAGCTGAGCAGCTAGACCTATTCAGCGATGGGTCAGGCCCTCGACAAGCATCGTTCGATTGATGGAATGAGCAGTATCATTGCTGGCCCGCGCCGCTTCATTGGTGGCTATGACGCGCCTGCGCAGATCATCGAACTCGAACCGTTGTTCACTGGCTAGTTTCTTGATTGTGTCTTGGGTCTGCATGTCGCAGCCCAATGCCGCTGCATCTCGCATATTGTCCGCTTGCTCGATATTCAGAGTGTGCAGGCGGTAGGACATTTCTACGATGGTTGCGACGCTCGCCGCTTGCAGCACGACGACACCGATCAGCCATTTCCGTTCCATACGCATTCCCCGGTCTGCCCGGCACGAGCCGGGTGGTTAGACACATGCGACCAAGGGTGAGCATGCCCCACGTATTCCCCGTGAGGGTGTTTTATTCAGTGAGCCGCCCGGACAGGCAGACCCTTGGTCAGCACGCATCGTGCACCGCGACAGGCTGTCTAGACCCGTAACGGTGCGATCAGATTATTCAGGTTGACGCGGCAAGTCCACCGCTTGCGAAACGATCGCAGCGAGACACGTTTGTGCTGGACAGAAACCTTAGGATTTCCTAAGGAAAATGGGTGGAGCCGGGGGGAATTGAACCCCGGAGGAGACGCTGCAATTCGTTCCCGGTCACCAGACTCACCGGCCCCACATTCATTTCGAAATGTCGAGATCGGGTCGAGCGTCCCACGCCCATAGTGTCCCGGATTGCGCGACTCGGGGCCGCTGTGGGAACTGTCTTTCACAGCAGTGGGACCAGCGCAAGAGCATTTGGGTACGTGAACTATAATAACGCCACATTTTTCAGCCGTTGGACGAAAGCGACGCCGCCATCGAGCGGGGCAGCGCGACCACTGCCGCCAGGCCCCCCGGCGTCGCCGTCTCCAGCGTCAGCGTGCCGCCATAGAGCGTCGCCAGCTCATAGGCGATCGACAGGCCGAAGCCGTGGCCGTCGCCGCGTTCGTCGAGTCGCTGCCCGGCGGCAAGCGCGTCGGCGCGGGCGTCGGGCGGGATGCCGTGGCCGTCGTCCGCGATCGTCAGCCGGACGAAGCGCGCGTCGGCGGCGGGCCGCGCGGTGACGCTCAGGCGGGACGCGGCGTGGCGCCAGCCATTGTCGAGCAGATTGCCGATCAGCTCGTCCAGGTCCTGCCGGTCGACCGCGACGGTGAGGGCGGGGTCGATGTCGACTCCGGCAGTAACGGCACGATCGGCATGGATGCGGGCGAGCGCGTCGGCGAGATCGGCGACGGCGGCGGCGAGCGGCGTCGCGACGCGCACGGCGCCGCCCGGCGTCGCGGCCCGCGCGCGGCCGAGATGGTGGCGCACCGCCCGGTCGATCCGCGCGACCTGCGCTCGCAGCGACCCGTCGGGATCGTGCGCGGGGAGCGCCAGCGCGAGCGTCGCGAGCGGGGTCTTGAGGCCATGCGCGAGATTGGCGACATGGCTGCGCGCATTGGCGAGCGCGGCGGCATTGTCGGCGAGCAGCGCGTTGATCTCGGCGGCGAGCGGGGCAAGTTCGGTCGGCTGGTCCGCGGGCAGCGCCTCGGCCGTGCCGGCGCGGATCGCGGTGAGGTCGCCGCGCATCCGCGCGAGCGGACGCAGGCCGATGCGCAACTGGACCAAGGTCGCGGCGGCGAGCGCCAGCCCGAGCAGCAGCAGCGAGCCGAGCAGCGGCAGCATCGCCGCGCGCATCGGCCGATCGACGATCTCGCGCGGTGCCGACGCGGTGATGCGCACCGCGCCGGCGGGCGTGGCGAGCGTCAGGCTGCGCGCGTGGCGCGGCCCGTCGCGGCCGTGCCAGTCGAGCGCCTCGGCCCGGTCGCCGCGCCGATGGCGGACGAAGGGCGGTGGCGCCGGGCCGGCGGGGTGCGCCATCGCATCGAGATCGGGCGGGGCGGGGGAGGCGATCGTCCGCCCCGGCGCGTCGATTCGCCAGCCCCAGCCGCCGGCGGGATCGTCATAGGGCGCGGCGAGCACCATGCGGTTGCGGTCGATCGTCCCGTCGGGGCGCACGGCCTGCGCCAGCACCGCGATCTGCGCGTCGAGCCGGTCGTCGAGCCCGCGCGTCACGAACCGGTCGAGCACCGCGCCGATCGTGACGGCGGCGAAGGCGAGCGCGGCGAGCGTCGCGAGCAATGCGGTGGCGAGCAGGCGGCCGTAGAGCGAGCGGGGGAGGACGGTCATGGCCGTCTCTTCCGGTGGGCGTGCGCGGGCGCTCGTTCTCCCGCGAAAGCGCGAGTCCAGGGTTGCGAGCACGCCGCCCGTGGCCCTGGACTCACGCTTTCGCGGGAGAACAAGGATGCGAGCAAGCGCTTCGTCACCCCGCCACCACGCGATAGCCGCGCCCGCGCACCGTCTCGATCAGGTCCGCGCCGATCTTCTTGCGCAGCCGCCCGACGATCACTTCCAGCGAATTCGAATCGGGATCGGCATCGCCTTCATAGACATGGTCGAGCAGATCGAGCCGGTCGATCACCACGCCCTTGCGCAGCATCAGCGTCGACAGCACGCGCCATTCGAGCGCGGTGAGGCGCAAGGGGAGACCGTCGAGATCGACCTGGCCGGTCTGCGCGTCGAACGAGACCGGGCCGCAGACGATGCGCGCGGCGGCGTGGCCGGCGGCGCGGCGCACCAGCGCGCGCAGCCGCATGACCAGTTCCTCGACGCGGAACGGCTTGGTCAGATAATCGTCGGCGCCGGCGCGGAAACCCGCGACCTTTTCCGACCAGCCGTCGCGCGCGGTCAGGATCAGCACCGGTAGCGCGCGCCCGGCAACGCGCCATTCCTCCAGCACCGCGATGCCCGATTTGACCGGCAGGCCCAGGTCGAGCACGGCGGCGTCGTAGCGGCCGGTATCGCCGAGATGCGCGCCGTCCTCGCCGTTCGCGGCGACATCGACCGCGAAGTGTTCCGCGCGCAGCGCCCTGGCGATGCCGTCGGCGAGCGCGGTGTCGTCCTCGACCAGCAGGATGCGCATGCGTTCCGTCCTTTGCTCCGCTCGCCGAGGCCGTTGGCTAGGCCCGTTCGCTAAACCGGGGCTGAACCGCGCGGTTCAGCGTAGCGGTGGCGGGCTTATGTAGAAAGGCAATACCAACCCCGCAGGAGTATCTCCCATGACCGACCATGACGACCAGCCCGATTCCAGTGCGACGACCGATCCCCGCCCGGCCCGCACCCCGACCCGCAAACTGTCCGTCCGCACCGGGATCATTGCCGCCGCGTTGCTCGCGGTGGGGGTCGGCGGCGGCGCGACGATCGCGCATATCGGCGGCCCGACCGTCGAGATGGCGCCGGCCAGCCCGGTCGCGATCAAGTCGCTGGCGCAGGGCGACGGCGTCGTCACCGTGCGCGGCAAGGTCGCCGAGGTGTACGGCCCGGCGTTCATCCTCGCCGACGGCAGCGGCCGCGCGCTGGTCGAGGCGGGGCGGCACGGTGGTGCCTTTAGTGGTGAAACGCCGCTCGTCGCCATTGGCCAGACGGTGAGCGTGCAAGGGCATTTCCGCGACGGCGCGATCCACGCGTCGTTCCTGGTCGGCGCCGACGGCAAGGTGACCGCGCTGCGCCCGATGGGCCCGCCGCGCGGCGGGCCGGGCGGCTTCCGCCGCGGCGGGCCGCATGGGCCGGAAGGGCGTGGGCCGGATCGGGGGCCGGATCGGGGGCCGGAGGGTGGGCCGGGCTTCGAGCCGGATGATGCAGCGCCGCCTGCCGCCGCACCTGCGCCTGCGGTTCCGCCAGCGACGGGGAATGGCGCGGGGTGAAGGCGCCTCCCCTCCTTGGCAGGGAGGAGAGTGAGCGGTGGGTCGGTGTGGGGCGGGCGTCACGCTCCCTCGCCGGCCAGCCCATTCCTTAGCGCGGATCGACCTTCATCCTCCCTGGTAGGCGTTACCCCGGCGTTTTCCGTCACCCCGGACTCGTTCCGGGGTCCACCGTGCCGCCACCTCGGCGACCACCTTGCTATTCGCGTCGAAAGCCGCCTGGTGGACCCCGGAACGAGTCCGGGGTGACGGTTCTTGTGGCAAATCTGCGGGCAACACTGCCGGTACGGAAGGTCGGTCCGCCCTGATCCAGATGGATGGCGCCCCGGGTCATGCCGGGGGCATGGCCGCCCTGAACCTCCTCCCTTTCAGGGCGGGAAGTGCGCAATCACCCGACCTTGCGCGCCGGCAGCGTCGCCGCCGGTGCGGCGAGACGCTCGAGGTTGAAGACCTCGGCGAATTCCAGCCCGGCCTTGCCGTCCGCCGCCCAGCGCAATTTGGCCGGGAACATCTGGTCCTCGAGCAGTTCGATCAGCACGTCGAGATCGGCGGTGCCGTCCTCGATGTCGATGCCGTCGATCATCGCGCCGGTCGAGGAGATGTTGCGGATGCGGACTTCGCCGCCGACATCGCCCGACTGGATGCGCGCGGTGCGCAGCATCGTGGTGCGCGGCGAGCGGCTGACGCGGTAGCCGTCGGCGGTCGCCATGCCGTCCGCCGCGTCGAGCTGCGCGAGCACGTCGCGCGCGCGCATGGCCTTGCCATAGACATAGCCCTGGATGTGGCTGCACCCCAACGCGCGGATCAGCGCGATCTCGTCGTGATTCTCCACGCCCTCGGCGGTCGTCTCCATGCCCAGCGTGTCGGCCAGCGTGACGATCGCCTTGATGATCGCGGCGTTGCGGTTGCCGGCGATGGCGGCCCCGCGCACGAAACTCTGGTCGATCTTGATCTTGTCGAACGGCGCCTTCCTGAGATAGCCGAGCGAGGAATAGCCGGTGCCGAAATCGTCGAGCGCGAGGCGCACGCCGCACCCTTTCAGCGTCTTGAACATCTGTTCGGTCGCCGCCGTCTCGTCGACGAACACGCCCTCGGTGATCTCCAGTTCCAGCCGGTGCGGCGCGATGCCGGACTTGGCCAGCGCCGAGGTGACGATCGTCGGCAGCGCGGGATTGGCGAACTGGATCGGCGAGACGTTGACCGCGACGCGCACGTCGTGCGGCCAGCCCGCCGCCTCCATGCAGGCGGTGCGCAATACCCATTCGCCGATCGCCTCGATCAGCCCGCAATCCTCGGCGACGGGGATGAAGTCGGCCGGGCTGATCTGCCCGCGCGTCGGATGTTCCCAGCGCAGCAACGCCTCGTATCCGACGATCCGCTCGGACCGGGCGCCGACCACGGGCTGATACGCGATGTAGAACTGGTCCCCCGCCAGCGCGTGGCGCAGATCGTCCTCCAATTGCTTGCGGCTTTGCGCCCCGGCCAGCAATTCGCCGCGGAAGAAGCGGTGGATGCCGCGGCCATCCCCTTTCGCGGCGTACAGCGCGAGATCGGCGTTGCGGATGAGGGTTTCCGACGCGTCGCCGTCTTCCGGCGCGATGGCGATGCCGATCGAGCAGCCGATCGTGATCGTCGAGCCGTCGATGCTGTAGGGTTGCGACAGGTCGAAGATGATGCGGCGCGCGAGCTCGCCGAGCTTGTCGCGGTCGGCCATGGCCGGCAGGATCACCTGGAATTCGTCGCCGCCGAGACGTCCGATCAATCCCGTCTCGCCGATCGTGCGGGTCAGGCGCTGCGCGACCTGCTTCAGCAGCGCGTCGCCGGTCTGGTGGCCGAGCGTGTCGTTGACCGCCTTGAACCGGTCGAGATCGAGCAGCAGCAGCGCGGTGGTGCGTTGTGTCCCGGGCTGGGCGAGCGTCTGGTCGAGCGACAGGCGCAGGCGCTGGCGGTTGGCCAGGCCGGTGAGGCCGTCGAACAAGGCGAGGCGCGTGATCTCGGCATCCGCGCGGCGGCGTTCGGTCAAGTCGCTGCCGCTGCCGACGAAGCCGATGAACGTGCCGTCGTCGTCGGTGACCGGGCGGCCCGAAATCGACCACCAGCGGTCGAGCTTGACCATGCTCGCCGGGCGCACCGAATAATTGGTGAAGGCGGTGCGCGAGGCGAGATGGAAGGCGAGCGTGCGCTCGCTCTCGGGCAAGGCGCTGTCCATCCGGAACAGGCCGCCGAGCGTTTGCCCGACCGCGGGCGCGTCGGGCGCGTCGAGTTCGCCCGCGACCTTCGCGGTCAGATAGAGGATGCGCCCTTCGGGATCGGTCTGCCAGAACCAGCCGTTGGAGTGCGCCTCGAATTCGGCGACCAGCACATGCGCCAGCCGGTCGCGCGCCTCGGTCGCGCGCAGGTGCGCGGTCTTGCGCCGGTCCATCCGGATCGCGGCATGATGCGTCGCCACGAGACCGCCCGTCGCCAGGGCCAGGCTCGCGATCAGCGGTAGATTGGCGAACATCATGCGACGCGATTAGCCGACCGATCCTTTCCAAAATCCTTGCACGACCGAATTTACCGTGCGGCCCCATTCGGTTGGCGGTTTCGATTGGTGGTTTCGGTTGCGGCCGGCTTGGCGGAACGGCGACATCGGCTTAAGGCGCGCTCCCGAGGAGTGAGCCGTGACCGTTATCATCCGCGAAGCCGATTTGATCGAAAGCGTCGCCGACGCGCTGCAATTCATCAGTTTCTACCATCCGATGGATTATATCCGCGCGCTGGGCGCGGCGTACGAGGCCGAGCAGGGCCCGGCGGCGAAGGACGCGATCGCGCAGATCCTGACCAATTCGCGGATGTGCGCCGAGGGGCACCGGCCGATCTGCCAGGATACCGGCATCGTCAACGTGTTCGTGCGCTGGGGCATGGAGTGCCGGCTCGACGACACCTCGCGATCGTTGCAGGCGGTCGTCGACGAGGGCGTGCGGCGCGCCTATCTCGACCCCGCGAACAAGCTGCGCGCCTCGGTGCTGGCCGACCCCGCCTTCACGCGGCGCAACACGAAGGACAATACGCCGTGCGTGCTGCACGTCGAGCTGGTGCCGGGGAGCACGGTCTCGATCGACGTCGCGGCCAAGGGCGGCGGCTCGGAGAACAAGTCCAAGGTCAAGATGATGAACCCGAGCGAGTCGATCGTCGACTGGGTGGTCGAGATGCTGCCGCAGATGGGCGCGGGGTGGTGCCCGCCCGGCATGCTCGGCATCGGCATCGGCGGGACGGCGGAGCATTGCGTGCTGCTGGCGAAGCAAGCGCTGATGGAGCCGATCGACATGGGGCCGCTCCGCGCGCGGGGGCCGCGAACCGATCTCGAACGCTTGCGGATCGAGATCTTCGAGCGCGTCAACGCGCTGGGCATCGGCGCGCAGGGGCTGGGCGGCCTGTCGACCATCCTCGACGTCAAGATCAGGGATGCGCCGTGCCACGCGGCCGGCAAGCCGGTCGCCATGATCCCGAATTGCGCCGCGACGCGCCACGCGCATTTCACGCTCGACGGATCGGGCCCGAGCTTCCTCGACGCGCCGAAGCTGGACGAATGGCCCGAGGTGAACTGGACGCCCGACCGGGCCGCGATCCGCGTCGATCTCGACACGCTGACGCCCGACATCGTGCAGGGGTGGAAGCAGGGCGACCGGCTGCTGCTCAACGGCCGGATGCTGACCGGCCGCGACGCCGCGCACCAGCGCATCAAGACGATGCTGGAGGCGGGCGAGCCGCTGCCGGTCGATTTCGCCGGCCGCGTGATCTATTATGTCGGCCCGGTCGATCCGGTCGGCGACGAAGTGGTCGGCCCGGCTGGTCCCACGACCGCGACGCGGATGGACGGCTTCACGCGGATGATGCTCGGCCAGGGGCTGCTCGCGATGGTCGGCAAGGCCGAACGCGGGCCGGATGCGACGAGGGCGATCGCGGAAGGCAAATCGGCCTATCTGATGGCGGTCGGCGGCGCGGCGTACCTCGTCGCGCGCGCGATCAAGGGGTCGAAGGTGGTCGGGTTCGCCGATCTCGGCATGGAGGCGATCTACGAATTCGAGGTGACGGATTTCCCGGTGACGGTCGCGGTCGATGCGACCGGCGCCAACGTCCACCAGCTCGCGCCGCTGGTGTGGAAGGAGAAGATCGCGCGGGAGCAGTTGCTGGCGTAAGGCCCGGTCGACCGCGCGCCATCCGTTGCCGTCCGACGCGGAACATAACGGGCGCGAACTCGTCCTTCCCTTCGGCAGCGCCGGTCATGTCCGTGCCGGATCGCCATGAAGCACTTGACGACGCGGTCGATGTCCTCGCGTTTCGCCATCAGAGAGAGGCAGGCTGTTGATCGTCAAACGCGTGGCATCCGGATCGGGCAAGGCGATCCTGTGGCTGGTCGTCGTCCTGTCCCTCGCCGTCACGATCGTCCCGCGCTTCCTCGACGCGCGCTATTATCGCGGGCCGGTGAGCGGGCATTTCGATGGCGAACGCTTCTTCAACCCCGACGGCGACGACGATCTCGTCGCACCGGGCTCCGGGGGCAAGGCGGGCGCCGCGCCGCGCGCGACGTTCCTGCTGCGCTATCTGCTCGGCCATGACGGCCGCCCCGCCTGGCCCGATCATGTCGCGATCCACCCGGTCGCGCCGCCGCCGCGCGTCGCCGGACAGGCGATGCTCGCGACCTGGGTCGGGCATGCCACCGTGCTGGTGCAGACGCAGGGGCTCAACATCCTGACCGATCCGGTGTGGAGCGACGTCGCGGGGCCGTTCAACCTGATCGGGCCGCGCCGCGTCGCGCCGCCGGGCATTGCCTTCGACCGGCTTCCCAGGATCGACCTGATCCTCGTCAGCCACGACCATTACGACCATCTGGACCTCGCCACGCTCAAGCGGCTATGGGCGCGCGACCGGCCGCTGATCGTCACCAGCCTGGGCAATGACAGCGTGATCGGCCAGGCGGGCGTGCCGGCCAGGGCGCTCGACTGGGGCCAGCGCATCGCGCTCAGGCCCGGAGTCGAGGTCGTCGTCACGCGCAACCATCACTGGGGCACGCGCTACGCCGCCGACCGCAACCGCACCTTGTGGTCGAGCTTCGTCGTGCGCTTGCCCGGCGGCAATGTGTTCTTCGCCGGCGACACCGGGGCGGGCGATCTCGCCTGGGCGGATCAGGCGGCGAGCTATGGCGCGGTGCGGCTCGCGCTGATCCCGATCGGCGCGTTCCGCTTCGCGCCCGGGCAAATGGCGATCGGCAGCCATATCGGGCCGGTCGATGCCGCCGAAGTATATCGCCGGCTCGGCGCGTCGACCGGGATCGGCATTCACTGGGGCACGTTCCGCCAATCCTATGAGGGGTACGACACGCCGCCGCGCCTGCTCGCGGCGGTGACGAAGCAGGCCGGGCTGACCGGTTACGGCACGGTGCCGCTGGGCGTGCCGACCGCCATCGCCCCCTATGTCGCGCGCGCCCGGCCGGCGCCGATCGACCGCGACGACATGATCCGGCGCTTGCCCAAGGCGGCGCTGGCGCTGCCGTGAGGGGCGACCGTCCTTCGGTCGGCAAATTGTCCTGTCCGTCGTCACCCCGGCAAAGGTAAGGCTCCATCCTATCGTCATGCCGGCCCCTTCGACAAGCTCAGGACAGGCACGTTCCGGCATCCACCGTCGTGCAAAAAACCGCGGCCGGGAGGGTGCGGCACGGTGGATCCCGGAACGAGTCCGGGATGACGGCGGGCGTGTGCAGAAGCCTTGCGCAAGGCCGGGATGACGACAGGGGAGCAGGCCCCGCTTCGGTCGCCGAATTGTGGATCGGCCCGCCGTCCCGATCCCGCACGGCGCCGTGCGCGCACCCTTGGGCCGTCGCGCCGGAGATGCTAATCGGGATCGAGGGAATCGGGCTTGGGGTCGGGGGATGTCGCTCAGTCGCTATGAAGCATCGCTCGATCGCGCCGGGCTGGCGCTGGCCGCGGGCGGGATGGTCGGCGGGGTGTTCGCCGGTGTCCTGGTGACGGTCGGCACCGGCCTCGCGCCCTTTTCGATCCTGGTCGGCTTTGTCGTCGGCATGATCGTCACCCTGGCGGCGGCGGTCGCGATCGGCGGCCCGGTGTGGCTGGTGTGCCATGCGACCGGCCGGCGCGGCCCGCGCATGGCGGTGCTGGTCGGCGCGCTCGCCGGGTCGCCTTGTTCCTTGGCGGGCAGACCTACGGCTTCGGCCTGTTCGAGATGCCGGTGAGCGACGCGCGGACGCTGCTGTTCCGCTGGATCAGCGCGGTGGCGACGAGCATGATCCTGGCGCTGGTCGCCGCGCTGATCGGCTGGACGATGTGGCGAGTGGCGTACCGGCGGGTGTAAGAGCCCGTTTGGAAATGTGCCGAGGGTACATTTCTAGCGGTGCTGGCCAGTACCGGCCACCCACAGCGTATCCTGGATGGATGGCCGGGCGGGGAGCGGGCCGGCACCGCCTGAAACTCGCTCCCTAGCGCGTGACCGCACCTGAAGGTTTCAGGATTTTCCGCGGTGTGGAAGGGT
>CAXTJX010000068.1:0-11876 GCA_964244765.1 uncultured Sphingomonas sp.
ATAGACCATGCCGAGATCGTAACAGGCATCGGCATCGCCGCGCGCGGCGTCGGCCAGGCGGCTGTCGATCAGGAATTGTGCGTTCTTCAGGCTGGTGCCCATGGCTCGTGATCCCCGTTAACACCGCTATCGGCAAGACTTTGCCGGGTAGGAATCAACAAAGGGTTAACGCCGGTTAGGCATGGACTTTCGCGTCGGCAAAGGCGGTTCCGGCCCGCTCCTTCCGCTTGCCGAATCAAGCGACCGGCACGGCGAGATTGTCGATCAGCCGCGTCGCGCCCAGCGTCGCGGCGGCGACCAGCCGGCGCGCTCGCGTCGAATCGATGCCCGGCGTCAGCGTCGCGGCATCGACCAGCTCGACATAATCGACCACGAAGCCCGCCGCGACCAGCGCGTCGCGCGCGGCCGCCAGCGCGGCGTCCGGGTCGTCGCCGCGCGCGATCGCCCTGGCCGCCACGCCGAGCGCGCGCGGCAGCGCGACCGCCGCCGCGCGCTGTTCCTCGTCGAGATAGACGTTGCGCGAGGACAACGCCAAACCGTCATCGTCGCGCTGCGTCGGCACGCCCTGGATCTCGACGGCGAAATCCAGGTCGGCGACCATCCGCCGGATCACCGCGAGCTGCTGGAAATCCTTTTCGCCGAACAAGGCGATATCGGGCCGCACCTGGTTGAACAATTTGGCGACGACGGTCGCGACGCCGTCGAAATGCCCGGGCCGCGCCGCGCCGTCCAGCCCGTCGCCGACGCCCGCTACGGAGATGCCCGTGGCGAAGCCGTCGGGATACATCACCTCGACCGGCGGCATCCACAGCAGGTCGCACCCCGCCTCGGTAAGCATCCGCGCGTCGGCGGTCTCCCTGCGCGGATAGCGCGACAGATCCTCGTTCGGCCCGAACTGTGTGGGATTGACGAAGATCGAGGCGACGACCTTGCGCCCCGGCCGTTTCGCCGCCTCGACCAGCGCGAGATGCCCGGCGTGGAGCGCGCCCATCGTCGGCACCAGCGCGACGGTCGCGCCGCCCGCGCGCAACCCGGCAATCCCGGAACGGAGCGAATCGAGGGTACGGATGGTCTGCACGCGGGAAACGCCTTGGACAAGGATGGGCGCGCCTTCTATGAGGCACGCCATCATCGGACAAGCCGGCCAGAGATTTTAGGAAGCGACCACGTTGGCAACCATCGCTGCGCGAAAGCCGCATATCATCGTCTTCGCCAACGAAAAGGGCGGCACCGGCAAATCGACCACGGCGGTGCACGTCGCGATCGCGCTGGCGGCGCGCGGGGCGCGGGTTTCCGCGCTCGACCTCGACCATCGGCAGCGCACGATGGGGCGCTATTTCGACAATCGCACGGCGACGGTGAAGCGCACCGGGCGCGACTTGCCGATCCCGCGCCACGCGACGCATGACGGGGAGAGCCTGGCGCGGTTCACCGAGACGTTCGACAGCCTCGCGGCCGACGCCGATTTCATGGTGATCGACACGCCCGGCCGCGACGACCGCTTCGCGCGCATGGCGGCGAGCCGCGCCGACACGCTGGTCACGCCGATGAACGACAGCTTCGTCGATTTCGACTTGATCGGCCAGGTCGATCCCGAGACGTACAAGGTCACGCGCCCGAGCTTCTATGCCGAGCTGATCTGGGACGCGCGGAAAGCCCGCGCCAAGGCCGACGGTTCGACCATCGACTGGGTGGTGCTGCGCAACCGCGTCCAGCATATCGAGGCGCGCAACATGCGGCGTGTTTCCGAAGCGCTCGACCAACTGGCCAAGCGCGTGGGGTTCCGCATCGTGCCGGGCCTGGGCGAACGCGTCATCTACCGCGAGCTGTTCCCCGCCGGGCTGACCATGCTCGATTCGGGCGAATTCGGGTCGATGGGCCTGGCGCATGTCGCGGCGCGCCAGGAATTGCGCGAGATGATGGCCGCCCTGGCCTTGCCCGAACACGTCCTGCCGCTTTTCGCATGAGGATGTCCGCATGAGGGCGCGCGGCTGATGGCCAAATTCCTGCTGATCGCGGCCGTGCTGGTCGGCTGCTGGCTCCTGCTGCGGCCGCGGCCCAGGCCGGCGATGCGGCTCGACGAGGCCGAGGCGCGCGCGGTGCTCGGCGTGGGCGTCCGCGCCGATGCCGAGGAAATCCGCGCTGCGCATCGCCGCCTCGTCAGCGCGGTCCACCCCGACAAAGGCGGCTCGGCCGACCTTACGCGGCGGATCAACGCGGCGCGGGACGTGTTGCTGCGGTAATCGTTGACCTTTCATCCCGTTCGCCGATTAAGCGAACACCGAGCCTATTGGGAGCCTGTCATGACGCATCGTTTCGACCCCACGTCCCTGCGCGAATACGATATCCGCGGAATCGTCGGCAAGACGCTGGGCGTCGCCGATGCCGACGCGATCGGGCGTGGCTTCGGCACGCGCGTGCGGCGCGCGGGGGGAACGCGCGTCGCGGTCGGCTATGACGGGCGGCTGTCCTCGCCGGAGCTGGAGGCGGCGCTGGTCGGCGGGCTGACCGGCGCGGGCGTGGACGTCGTGCGGATCGGCATGGGTCCCACGCCGATGCTATATTATGCCGAGGCCACGCTGGAGGTGGATGGCGGCATCGAGATAACCGGCAGCCATAATCCCGCCGATTATAACGGCTTCAAGATGGTATTGCAGCACAAGCCGTTTTTCGGCGCCGATATCCAGGACCTTGGCCGCATGGCGGCGGAGGGCGACTGGGAGGCTGGCGAAGGGATCGTCTCGACCGCCGATATCGAGGACGAATATGTCGGGCGACTGGTGGCGGGCTATGCCGGGGGCAGCTACCGTATCGGCTGGGACGCGGGCAACGGCGTGTCCGGCCCGATCATCGAGAAGCTGGTCAAGCTGCTGCCGGGTGAGCATCATCTGCTCTACACCGATGTGGACGGCAATTTTCCCAACCATCATCCCGACCCCACCGACGAACACAATCTGGTCGATCTAAAGGCGCTCGTCGCGGACAAGAAGCTCGATTTCGGACTGGCTTTCGACGGCGACGGCGACCGCATCGGCGCGATCGACGGCGCGGGCCGCGTGATCTGGGGCGACCAGATCCTGTCCATATTGGCGGAACCTGTGCTCAAGGAACTGCCCGGCGCGACGATCATCGCCGATGTGAAGGCGAGCCAGATGCTGTTCGACCGCGTCAGAGAACTGGGCGGCGAGCCGGTGATGTGGAAGACCGGGCACAGCCTGATCAAGATGAAGATGAAGGAGACGCACTCGCCGCTCGCCGGCGAGATGAGCGGGCACATCTTCTTCGCGCATGAGTATTACGGGTTCGACGACGCGCAATACGCCGCCGTCCGGCTGATCCGCGCGGCGCATATGATCGGTAGATCGATCACCGACCTGCGCGGGAGCATGCCCGATTTCGTCAACACGCCGGAAATGCGTTTCCAGGTCGACGAGAGCCGCAAGTTCGCGGTGGTCGACGAAGTGCTCGACCGGCTCGAGGCGGAGGGCGCCGACGTCGACCGCACCGACGGCGCGCGCGTCTCCACGCCCGACGGCTGGTGGCTGCTGCGCGCGTCGAACACGCAGGACGTGCTGGTCGCGCGCGCCGAGGCGAAGGACCAGGCCGGGCTCGACCGCTTGCTCCGGCAGATCGACGAGCAACTGGCCAAGAGCGGGCTGCAGCGCGGGCCGCAGGCGGGGCATTGAGCATTGGTTCGCGCGGAAGCGTGGAGAAGAAGTAAGGGTTGATCACGCGAAGACGCAAAGCGCAGATCGATCTTCAGTCTCGGCAGTTTGTCCCCATATTTTTCACGAGAACCGTCATCCTGGAAACGCGGGGGTAAGGCCCGACAAGGAGGATGAAGGTCGGTCCGCCCTAACGCGATCGACTCTTCTTCCCCCTCGCTATTCCCGTCGCAAGCCGCCATCTCCGACCAATGCCCCCGCCCCCCCGGATCATCCGCGTCATCGATCTCGAAACCACCGGCGAAGCGCCGCCGGTCCACGGGGTGTGCGAGATCGGCTGGCAGGATGTGGCGCCGGGGCCGGACGGGCGATGGGCGTTGCAGGGCGACGGCGGGTCGCGGCTGGTCAATCCGGGCCGGCCGATCCCGCCGCTGACGCAGACGATCCACCACATCCTCGACGAACACGTCGCCGACGCGCCGCTGTGGCACGATGTCGCGCGCGCCGTGCTCGATCCCTACCCGAAGCGCGTCGCGCTCGCGGCGCACCGTTCGGCTTACGAAGAGAAGTTCTGCACCCCCGCGCTGACGCGCGACGCGCGGTGGATCTGCACCTGGAAATGCGCGCTGCGGCTGTGGCCCGACACGCCGAGCTTCTCCAACCAGATGCTGCGCTACTGGCGCAAGCCGGAAGGGCTGGACCACGAACGCGGCCTGCCCGCGCACCGCGCCTTTCCCGACGCCTATGTCACCGCGTTCCATCTGCGCGACATGCTGAACGCGGTCGGGCACGAGCAATTGCTCGCCTGGTCGAGCGTGCCCGGCCTGCTGCCGCGCGTGATCCGCCCCGGGCCGGATCGCGGCAAGGAATGGCACGAGATCGGCGACGAGTCGCTCGCCGTCATGCTGGGCGACCGCGACGAGGACGTGCGCTTCACCGCCGAGACCGAGCGCGCGCGGCGATCCGGCGGTTGATCCACGTCAATATGGCGTCGCTGGCGTTCTTCGTTGCCGCTGCGTAAGGACTCGCGCGATGTTCGAGCGGATCTCCCTGGGATTCGGCGTGGCCGAGGGGCGCATGGGCCGTTTCCTCGTCGCCTGCATGATCGCCGGGTTCGTCGCCCTGCTGCTGGCGGGCGGCGCGGCGGTGTGGAGCACGCTGCGCAACGAGGATCATACGCGCTGGGTCGACCACACCTATGAGGTCGAACTCGCGATCGACCAGGCGAGCATCCTGATCGAGCAAGGCGAGACGGCGCGGCGCGGTTATCTGCTGACCCGGCAGCCCGCCTTTCTCGAGACGTATCGCGCGCTCGGCACGAGCTTGCCGGCGGCACTGCGGCGGATCGCGACGCTGACGCGCGACAATCCGGTGCAGCAGCGCCATATCGCGCGCTGGACGGCGTTGCTCGACGATATCGTCCGGCGCCGCGATGCGACCATCGCGCTGGCGCGGGCCGGCAGGATCGAGGAGGCGCGGCGCAGTTTCGAGGCGGAGACCAGCGCGCGCCGGAGGCGCGGGATTCGCGACTTGGCCAAGGCGATGTCGGCGGAGGAAGCGCGCCTGCTGGTGCTGCGCGACGATGCGCAACGGGCGAGCGTGCGCGCCTTCTACCGGTCGCTCGGTGTGGCGGGCGTACTGGTCGTGATCGTCGCGCTCGTCTCGCTGCTGACGATCCTGCGTTATACCGACGAACTCGGCGCGTCGCGCGACGTGCTGCGCGATTTCGCCGATACGCTGGAGGACCAGGTCAGGGAGCGCACCGCCGACCTGAGCCGCGCGAACGAGGAAATCCAGCGCTTCGCCTATATCGTCAGCCACGACCTGCGCAGCCCCTTGGTCAACGTGATGGGCTTCACCGCCGAGCTGGAGGGCGCGACGACCGTGCTGGGCGACCTGGTCGACCGCGCCGAACAGGCCGCGCCCGCGATCGTGACCGAGGAAGCGCGGGCAGCGGCGCGCGAGGACCTGCCCGAGGCGATCGGCTTCATCCGCACCTCGACCCAGAAGATGGACCGGCTGATCAACGCGATCCTGAAACTGTCGCGCGAGGGGCGCCGCGTGATCGCGCCCGAAGCGCTCGACGTGGCGGCGATGGTCGACACGATCGGCGCGACGCTGACGCAGCAGATCGAGCAGCGCGGCGCGACGCTGACGGTCGAGCGCCCGCTGCCCGCGATCGTCAGCGACCGGCTCGCGGTCGAGCAGATCCTGTCCAACCTGATCGAGAATGCGCTCAAGTATCTGAGCCCCGCGCGGCCCGGGCGCATCGTCGTGCGTGGCGCCGGCCACGGCCAGCGCGTCGTGGTCGAGGTGGAGGACAATGGCCGCGGCATCGCCGCCACCGACCATGCGCGCGTGTTCGACCTGTTCCGCCGCGCGGGCAATCAGGACCAGCCGGGCGAGGGCATCGGCCTCGCGCATGTCCGCGCCTTGGCGTATCGCCTCGGCGGCGTTATCGACCTGTCGTCCGAACTGGACAAGGGCGCGACCTTCCGCCTGACCTTGCCGGCAAATCCGACCGACGTCGCCCCGGCAGCGACGCAAGGGACCACGCCATGAGCGACCATCAAAGCGTCAGCATCGTGATGATCGAGGATGACGAGGGCCATGCCCGCCTGATCGAGAAGAACATCCGCCGCGCCGGCATCCTCAACGAGATCACCCATTTCACCGACGGGACGACCGCGCTCGACTATCTGTTCAACAGCGAGAAGGGCCCGCAGCGCAACGGCCCGGCGCTGGTGCTGCTCGACCTCAACCTGCCCGACATGAGCGGCACCGAT
This sequence comes from uncultured Sphingomonas sp., assembly GCA_964244765.1. Lineage (GTDB taxonomy): Bacteria > Pseudomonadota > Alphaproteobacteria > Sphingomonadales > Sphingomonadaceae > Sphingomonas. The sequence continues at coordinate 6,452 of CAXTJX010000068.1, forward strand.
ATCCTGGCGAAGATCAAGGCGACCGACGGACCGCTGCGCCGCACGCCCGTCGTCGTGCTGACCACCACCGACGACAAGGTCGAGATCCAGCGCTGCTACGATCTCGGCTGCAACGTCTACATCACCAAGCCGGTCAATTACGAAAGCTTCGCCCAGGCGATCCGCCAGCTCGGCCTGTTCCTCTCGGTCATCCAGGTGCCCGATCTCGCGGAGCAGGGATGACGGCAGGCACGCGCCCCGCGATCCTCTATATCGACGACGATGCCGGTCTGCGCCGGCTCGCCGCGCGGACGCTGGCGCGCCACGGCTATGCCGTGACGGTGGCGGAGGGCGGCGCGGACGGCATCGCGCTGGCGCAGGCACGGCCGTTCGACCTGATCGCGGTCGACCATTACATGCCCGGGATGGACGGGCTCGAAACGCTCGAGCGCTTGCGCGCGCTGCCCGGCATGCCGCCGGTGGTCTATGTCACTGGCTCGGAGGAAGGTCGCATCGCGGTCGCGGCGCTGAAGGCGGGCGCGGCGGACTATGTCGTCAAGACCGTCGGCGTGGATTTCTTCGATCTGCTCGCCAGCGCCTTCGCGCAAGTGCTCGACCGCGCCGCGCTGGAACGCGACAAGCACGCCGCCGAGGAGCAATTGCGCACCAGCAACGCCCGGCTCGAAGCGTTGCTGCGCGAGGTCAACCACCGCGTCGCCAACAGCTTGCAGATCGTCTCGGCGATGGTGCGCCTGCAATCCGCCGCGCTCGACGACGATGGCGCGCGGCTCGCGCTGGAGGATACGCAGCGCCGCATCACCGCGATCGCGCAGGTCCACCGGCGGCTCTATACCAGCGACGATGTCGCGCAGGTCGACATGCGCGAATATCTCGGCGCGCTGGTCGGGGAACTGGGCGAGACCTGGTCGACGCCAGCCGCGCCGCGCACCCTGTCGCTCGCGGCCGAGCCGATCCATCTGTCGACCGATCGCGCGGTGTCGCTGGGCGTGATCGTGACGGAACTGGTCAGCAACGCCTGCAAATACGCCTATCCGTCGAGCGGCCCGAATGCCGGCGGCGAAGTGCGCGTCTCGCTGACCGGCGAGGGCGACGCGCATTTCCGGCTCGCGGTCGAGGATGACGGCATCGGCATGGTCACCGACGCCGCGCCGCGCGGCACCGGCGTCGGCACCAAGCTGATCCGCGCGATGGCGCAGAGCCTGCAGACGATCGTCGAATACGACACCGCCGGTTCCGGCGCGCGCACCGGCGTCCGCGCGACGCTGCGCGCCGCGCTGGGCTAGAGTCCGCTCCCCTTACGTGGAGGCCGCACTGGCCGCGCGCCCGCCGGGCCATCCGTGACGGCGGCCAAGGCGCACGGCGGCGGCACCACGCGATGAAGCTTGGTCCGGCTCGCATCCGCGTTATCTTTCGATGCGGCCGCGCGCGGGGGCGGCGGCGTTGCGGACGAGGAAGCAGGCCGCGCCGGGGGCACGGCACTATCTGCACGGCAAGGGCGCCGCCATCCTGGTCGGGCTGGCGGCACTGCCGATCGTGCTCGCGGCACGGATCGCGGGATTCGCCGCCACCGACCGGTTCGGCCTGCTGCTGTTCGACGGCTATCAGCGCGCCGCGCCGTGCTGCGTCGGCAATATGGGGTCGGCGCGGCGCCTGTCCTGTTCGCTGATCGGCGATACGGTGAACCTCGCCTCGCGGATCGAGGGGCTGACCAAGCAGTTCGGCGTCTCGGTCGCGCTCGGCAGCACACTAGCGGCGCAGTTCCCCGGGTTCGCGTGCCTGCCGCTCGGGCGCGGGCGCGTGGATTCGAGTCAACGCCGCGACGAACCATCCGGCAGTTCGGCGCCACGATCGCGGGGGCATTCGGTGCGTGACAGATCGGATCGCCCCGTGCGCGCGGGGCTCATCCCGCATCGCCCTGCGTATTGCCCGCCGCGCCGACGGCGAATTCGGTCGCCGGGGTCTGCGAACGCGGCTCGGCGCCGGTGCGCAGCAGCACCACCGCATCGCGCCCCGTCCGGCTCAGCCCGGCGCCGCCCGCGTCGAGATGCGCGACGATCTGCGCGCGCATCCTGGGGTCCCAGAAATGCCAGAGATGGTCCCACGTCGCCGCAGCGGCATTCGCGCCCTGCTGGTGCTCCAACTCGGCGGCGATCTGGTTGACCATGCGGACGAGCTTGTCGAGCGTCCCGCTCATTCGGCGGGGATCGCTTCGATCCGGCGCGATTGCAGGGCCTGCGCGGCGTAGCGTTCCTGCCAGTCGGTCGGCCCGTTCGAGCGCGCGACCTGCACCGCCGTCACCTTGTATTCCGGGCAGTTGGTCGCCCAGTCGCTATTGTCGGTGGTGACGACATTGGCCTGGGTCGTGGGGTGGTGGAAGGTGGTGTAGACCACGCCCGCCGCGACGCGATCGGTGATCAGCGCGCGCAGCGACGTATCGCCGGCGCGGCTGGCGACCGTTACCCAGTCGCCGTCGACGATGCCGCGCTGTTCGGCGTCGTGCGGGTGGATTTCCAAGCGGTCCTCCTGGTGCCACGCGGTGTTCGCGGTACGCCTGGTCTGCGCGCCGACATTGTAATGGCTGAGGATGCGGCCGGTGGTGAGCAGCAGCGGGAAGCGCGGGCCGGCGCGCTCCTCGGTCGCGACATATTCGGTGCGCACGAACTTGCCGCGCCCGCGCACGAAGCCGTCGAGGTGCATGATCGGCGTACCCTCGGGCGCGGCGGCGTTGCACGGCCACTGGATCGATCCGAGCGCGTCGAGCCGGTCGTAGGACACGCCAGCGAAGGTCGGCGTGACGCCGGCGATCTCGTCCATGATCTCGGACGGGTGGGCATAGGCCATGGCATAGCCCATCGCCTGCGCCAGGCGCTGCGTGATCTCCCAATCCTCCAGCCCATTGAGCGGTTGCATCACCTTGCGCACGCGCTGGATGCGGCGCTCGGCATTGGTGAAGGTGCCGTTCTTTTCGAGGAAGGTCGATCCGGGCAGGAAGACGTGCGCGTAATTGGCGGTTTCGTTGAGGAACAGGTCCTGCACGACGACGCATTCCATCGCCGCCAGCCCCGCCGCGACGTGGCGCGTGTCGGGATCGGACTGGAGGATGTCCTCGCCCTGGATGTACAGGCCCTTGAACTCGCCGTCGACCGCCGCGTCGAGCATGTTGGGGATGCGCAGGCCCGGTTCGTGATCGAGCTCGACGCCCCACAATTCCCGGAACATGTCGCGCGCCGCGTCGTCGGAGACGTGGCGATAGCCCGACAGCTCGTGCGGGAAGCTGCCCATGTCGCACGCGCCCTGGACGTTGTTCTGCCCGCGCAACGGGTTCACCCCCACCCCGTCGCGGCCGAGATTGCCCGTCGCCATCGCGAGGTTGGCGATGGCGAGCACCGTGGTCGAGCCCTGGCTGTGCTCGGTGACGCCGAGCCCGTAATAGATCGCGCCGTTGCCGCCGGTGGCAAAGAGCCGCGCGGCGTTGCGCAAGGCGGCGGCGGGCACCGTCGTCATCGCCTCGGTCGCCTCCGGGCTGTGGCGCGGATCGGCGACGAAGCCGGCCCAGTCCTCGAATTCGGACCAGTCGCAGCGGTCGCGGACGAACGCCTCGTCGATCAGCCCCTCGGTGACGATGACGTGCGCCATCGACGTCAGCACCGCGACGTTGGTGCCGGGGCGCAGCGCGAGATGCTCGGCCGCCTCGATATGCGGCGAGCGGACGATGTCGGTGCGGCGCGGATCGATCACGATCAACTGCGCGCCCTGCCGCAGGCGCCGCTTCATCCGGCTGGCGAAGACCGGGTGGCCATCGGTAGGGTTGGCGCCGATGATGACGATCACGTCGCTCGCCATCACGCTGTCGAAATCCTGCGTGCCGGCGGAGGTGCCGAACGCGGTCTTCAGGCCGTAGCCGGTCGGCGAATGGCAGACGCGCGCGCAGGTATCGACATTGTTGTTGCCGAAGCCGGCGCGGATCAGCTTCTGGACGAGGAACGTCTCCTCGTTGGTGCAGCGCGACGAGGTGATCCCGCCGACCGAGCGCTTGCCGTATGTCGCCTGGATGCGGCGGAATTCGGCGGCGGTATGCGCGAACACCTCGTCCCACGACACCTCGCGCCACGGCTCGGCGATCGACGCGCGGATCATGGGCGAGAGGATGCGTTCCTTGTGGTTGGCATAGCCCCAGGCGAAGCGCCCCTTGACGCAGCTATGCCCGCGATTGGCCTTGCCTTCCTTCCACGGCACCATCCGCACCAGCTCGTCGCCGCGCAGCTCGGCGCGGAAGGTGCACCCCACCCCGCAATAGGCGCAGGTGGTGACCAGCGCGCGGTCGGGCGTGCCGATCTCGATCACCTTGTTCTCCTGGAGCGCGGAGGTCGGGCAGGCCTGGACGCACGCGCCGCACGACACGCATTCGGACGACAGGAAATCCTCCTGCTGCCCGGCGCTGACCGCCGAGGCGAAACCGCGCCCGTCGATCGTCAGCGCGAACGTGCCCTGCACCTCGTCGCAGGCGCGCACGCAGCGCGAGCAGACGATGCACTTGGTCGGATCGAAGGTGAAATACGGGTTGCTCTCGTCCTTGCACCCGTCGAGATGGTTCTCGCCGGCATAGCCGTAGCGCACGTCGCGCAAGCCCACCGCCCCGGCCTGCTCCTGCAATTCGCAATCGCCATTGGCCGGGCAGGTCAGGCAGTCGAGCGGGTGATCGGAGATGTACAGCTCCATCACGCCCTTGCGCAGCGCCTTCAGTTTCTCGGTCTGGGTGCGCACCACCATGCCGGGGGCGACCGGCGTGGTGCACGACGCGGGATAGCCGCCGCGCCCCTCGACCTCGACCAGGCACAGCCGGCACGATCCGAACGCCTCCAGCGTGTCGGTGGCGCACAATTTGGGGATGGCGGTGCCGGCGAGCGCGGCGGCGCGCATCACCGAGGTGCCCTCGGGCACCGTGACGCGCTGCCCGTCGATCGTCATCTGCACCATGGTTTGCGCAGCGGCGGGCGCCGGCTTGGTGCCCAGGTCGAGTTCGCCGATCCATGCCATGTCGTCTACTCCGCCGCCTGCGCCATGGGCGGGATGCCGAAATCCTCGGGAAAATGGTCGAGCGCGCTCAGCACGGGATAGGGCGTGAACCCGCCCAGCGCGCATAGCGAGCCGTATTTCATCGTATCGCACAGATCGCGCAGCAAGGCGATCTCCTGCGCGGCGCTGCGCCCGGCGGCGCGCGCGTTGCGGATCTGCGGCAGCGCCTCGACCGCGTCGCCGCGCCGCCCGCCCGCGACGATGCGGTCGATCGTCTCGATCCCGCGGGTCGAGCCGATCCGGCACGGGGTGCACTTGCCGCAGCTTTCGACCGCGCAGAACTCCATCGCGAAGCGCGCCATGCGCGCCATGTCGACGCGGTCGTCGAACACGGTGATGCCGGCATGGC
>CAXTJX010000069.1:0-11848 GCA_964244765.1 uncultured Sphingomonas sp.
GCTGGATGCTCTTGCGATCCCCGGGCCGATCAAGCCGGCGATACAGGCAGGGCACGCCCGGCGCCGCGTCTTGTTGCCCGGATCCCGCAGATACGGCTCGAGCCAGTGTTCGAGATCGCTCCGCCAATCCTCGTCCATCGCCGGCCTCCATCAAAGCCGGATCCCGATGAACCACGCATCTCCCACACAGGAAATCCCAAAATCACACTCCTGCCAAAGTAGTGCTAGGTTGGAGACTCATTTGGCCCACTCGGCGAGGGTAGCGACGCGAGCGATCGCCGCAAGATAGTTGCTTGCATGGCGATCGTAGCGGGTAGCGATGCGGCGCCAATTTTCAGCCGACCGGACGACCGTTCGACAACGTTTCTCCGCCGGTATGCGCGTCGATCGAGTGGATACGGCGTTCGGCGTGAAGCGCTTGAAGGGATGACGCCCTTGATGCATCGGTCAACCAACCAGTTACGCAAGGAGCATCCATTCAGCACAACATCCCAGTAACTTGTACAGGTTCCCAACCTAGGCCGCGGGTGGCCTATCCGGTCGCGGCGTGAACCGCATCACCAGCCGGTCAAAGCCAAATTCCGCAAGAGTGCCGCCTGCCGAAGGCACGGGCGGTTCCGACGGATCGAGTTCGATCTTGCACACCCGTTGAGCAAGGAGGCGGAGCATCGCCGAGGCCTCCAATCGCGAAAGCCAGGCCCCGAGACAGGTGTGGATTCCCTGACCGAACGCGAAATGGGCACGGTGACCCGCGTCCGGATTGAAGCGTTCGGCATCGGCGAACGTCTCCTCGTCACGATTGGCCGATCCGAGCAGCAGCAGCACGAGCATGTTCGCCGGGATGGTCGTTCCGTCGATCTCGACCTCGCGGGTCGTGATCCGCTGGATACGCTGAAATGAGGGGCGCGTTCGCAACACCTCTTCGAGAAACGGGTTGATGAATTCCGGATCCTTGAAAATGCGTTCGAGATACTCCGTATGCTGCGACAGGATGTAGCATGAATTGCTGATCAGGTTGGTCGTGGTCGTATGACCGGCGATGAACAGCAGGCTGATCAGCACGATGCCCTGCTGGAGCGTCATATCGTTGGAAGCAACCAGTTCGACAACCAGCGCGACAATGCCGTAGGCGTCATACTCGTGTCGCGCCATGATGCCGTTCAGGAGCGTATCGGCCAGATCGAACGCGGCTCGTTCTTCTTCCGACGGTTCGATGCCCAGGCGGATCGACATGATATAGCTTGACTGTAGCGTGGTAAGGTCGCGCAGCTGCTCCACATATGTCGGCAGGATGCCGAGCAGCCGGCTGATCAGCGTGATGGTGAGCGGCGCGCCGAGTTCCCCCACGACGTCGCAGCCGCCGGCGGCGAGCCCCGCATCCAGCAGTTCCTTCGCCAGCGCGTTGACGCTGGGCAGGAGCGGTTGAACGGCGGTTCGCGAAAAACGCGCAGCGACCATCTTGCGCAGGCGCTCATGCTCCGGCGGGTCGGCGAAGAGCAGCGCGGGCAGCGGCGTCGTATTGCTCGAAAAAGTTTTAGGATCCATCAGCACCCGCGAGATGTCCGCGCGCCGGCTGAGCACGAAACACGGCCGACCAAACATGCTGGTCTTCAGAACCGGCTGCTCGTGTCGAAGATGCGGATAGAACAGATAGGGGTTCTTCTGAATGTCGAGATCATCGGGGCGAAAGCTCTTAGGGACTGCAAATTCTACCGTGTTGGCCATCTAGCTGCTCCTGACCGGCCCAAGGGTCGGTTCACTCGTCGAAATAACAACAACGCTTACTCAGCCGACGGAGAGGCAATAGAGGTATTGCGCCGCGAAGCGGTTATATCTCCTCGGATCGTTTCCGGTCGGCAGCCCGCGATAACGGTGCGCATCATCACCGGCGCCCAGTCATGTCGGGTGAACGGCATCATCCTAACGATGGGTCGGTGTCCATCATCGTCCGCTGCGCCTCGATCATCGCCTGATCCTCGGCAAAGACGATCCATCATGTCGCACTCTCCCGTCGAAAAGGGCACCATATCCGCCCCACGCCTCGAAAAAAACTCTTTGTTGGCCAAGAATGCAGGATTAACGTCGACCGTCTGTGTCGTTGCAACTGGATCAATCGATGTGGATCGGCCCGCCAGGCGCATACCCCGCTCGATCATCATGCGCCTGAGCGCATTGCGGTCGTAAGCGCGCGATCGGCGGCGAGTGTGGCGGAAGCGGGCAGCAGGCCGACCAAGTCCGCTGCGACAGGCGCATCGCCGCGCTGACCAAGCGTGATGGTGAAGGCGACCAGCGGTCCCGATCCCTCGACCAGCGCGTGCAGCCTGGTCGTCGGACCGCGCCGCGAGCGGCCTATGGCGTTGGCTTGTGCCCCCCTTTCCACCGGTGGCCGAACGGTGCGCCTTGGCCCAGATGCTGTCGAGCATCAGTTCGGCAGACGGACCTCCAGCGGTCGCTAGTGTCTCGAAAGCATCCTGCCACACGCCCTTCTTCGCCCATCGCACCCAACGATTGTACAGCGTCTTCTTGGGGCCATAACAGGCGGGCGCATCGACCCAGCGACCGCCGCTCATCAGCACCTGCACGATAGCCGAGATCACCCGCCGGTCATCGACCCGCGCTATGCTCCGCGTGTCTTCCTTGGTAACAACGGCGCCAAGCACCCAGACTGCTCCTCGCTCAGCCGGAACTCACTGCCATTCCCGCTCTCCTCAAAGAGCTTGAGTCACATCGCGCCTCCCAAGGAAATCCATTTATGGGTCTGGACCTTAGTCCAACCGCTCGAAATGACCGGTCGCGAAATCCTCGATCAGCAACGCGACGATGCGGTCCGCCACCGCCGATGGCTCCTTGACCGAATTGGGGTCCTCGCCAGGATAGGCCGTGTGGCGCATCGCGGTGCGGGTCGCGCCGGGGTCGAGGATCGCGGTGCGGACCTTGCTGATCTGCTCCATCTCGTCGCCATAGGCCGCGATCAGCGTCTCGAACGCCGCCTTGGACGCGCCGTACAGGCCCCAGTACGCGCGCGGATTGCGCGCCACGCTGGAGGTGATGCCGATCACGCGCGCCTGCGCCGATTTGCGCAGCATCGGGTCGAACGCGGCGATCAGAGCCGCCTGCGCGCTGACGTTGAGCGTCAGAACCTGCGCCATTTCCTTGGCGTCGATCGCGGGCACGGCGGCAAGATGCCCGAGTGTGGCGGCGTTCAGGATCATGATGTCGAGTGTGGGCCAGCGCTCGCCGATCGCGCTGCCCAGGCGGGCGATGCCGTCGGCCTGGGTCAGGTCGAGCGGCGCGATCGTGGCCGAGCCGCCGGCGTCGAAGATCGCGTTCTCGACCTCTTCCAGGTCCTTCGCGGTGCGGGCGGTGAGCACGACATGCGCGCCCGCCGCCGCCAGCGCGCGCGCGGTCGCCGCGCCGATGCCGCGGCTGGCGCCGGTGACCAGGGCGATGCGATTGGCGAAGGGTCTGTCGGTCATTGCTCTTCCTTCGTCACCCGGCCTGATGCCGGGGTCCAGCGTGCGGCGGGCGTTCGGCTCGATCATGAAGGGCGCGCAAGCCGCGGCGTGGACCGCGCCCCGGCACGAGGCCGGGGTGACGGCCTGTTACCGCCGCGACCACCAGATCAGCCCCGCGCCGAGTGCCGCGATCAGCGCGCCGTAGAGCACCCACACGCCCTTTGCGAGCATGAAGCTCGACGCCGGCCACATGATGAGGCCGGAACCCTGTCCGGCGAAGAACAGGCCGGAAAACGACAGCAGCGCGCCACCGATCAGGGCGACGAGGCGCAGCAGCGCGATCATCGTTGTTCCAAATCCACATAATCGCGCTGCGTCGGCCCGGTGTAGAGCTGGCGCGGGCGGCCGATCCTTTGTTCCGGGTCGCCGATCATCTCGTTCCACTGCGCGACCCAGCCGACCGTGCGGGCGAGCGCGAACAAGGCGGTGAACATCGTCGTGGGAAAGCCGATCGCCGAGAGGATCACGCCCGAATAGAAATCGACGTTGGGAAACAGCTTCTTCTCGACGAAATACGGGTCGTTCAGCGCCATTTCCTCGAGCTTCAGCGCGACGTCAAACACCGGATCGGTCACGCCCAGTTCGCCCAGCACCTCGCGCACGGTCTGCTGCATCACCGTCGCGCGCGGATCGTAATTCTTGTACACGCGGTGGCCGAAGCCCATCAGGCGGAACGGGTCGTTCTTGTCCTTGGCGCGCGCGATATATTCGGGGATGCGGTCGACCGTACCGATCTCGCGCAACATGTTGAGCGCGGCCTCGTTCGCGCCGCCATGCGCCGGGCCCCACAGGCAGGCGATGCCCGCCGCGATGCACGCGAACGGGTTCGCGCCCGACGATCCGGCGAGGCGCACGGTCGAGGTCGAGGCGTTCTGCTCATGGTCGGCGTGGAGAATGAAGATCCGGTCCATCGCCCGCTCGACGATCGGGTTGACGACATAGTCCTCGGCCGGCACGCCGAACGTCATGCGCAGGAAATTGCCGGTGTAGCTCAACGAATTGTCGGGGTAGAGGAACGGCTGCCCGACGCTGTATTTGTACGCCATCGCCGCGATCGTCGGCATCTTCGCGAGGAGGCGATGGCTCGCGATCATGCGCTGCTGCGGATCGGTGATGTCCGCGCTGTCGTGATAGAAGGCCGACAGCGCGCCGACCACGCCGCACATGATCGCCATCGGATGCGCATCGCGGCGGAAGCCCCGGTAGAAGGTCGCGAGCTGTTCGTGCAGCATGGTGTGGCGGCTGATCGTGTAGCTGAACCGGTCGAGCTCCGCTTTCGACGGCAACTCGCCGTTGAGCAGCAAATACGACACTTCCATGAAGCTCGACTGCTCGGCAAGCTGGCCGATCGGGTAGCCGCGGTGCAGCAGCACGCCCTCGTCGCCGTCGATATAGGTGATCGCGCTGTCGCAGCTCGCGGTCGAGGTGAAGCCGGGGTCGTAGGTGAACATGCCCGTCTGCGCGTACAGCTTGCGGATATCGATCACGTCCGGACCGACGCTGCCCGACATGACCTTCAAGTCGAGGTCCTTGCCGGCGGCGGCAAGCTTGACGGAATCGGTCATCGGGATCGTCCTTTCACGAGTCTTCACGCGGCCATCTGGTCGGCGATCCGCCCCAGGCTCTCGTCGCGCCCGAGCAGGTCGAGCACATCGAAGATCCCGGGCGAGGTCTTGCGTCCGGTCAGTGCCGCGCGCAGCGGCTGCGCGACGTGCCCGAGCTTGACCCCCGATCCTTCCGCGACCGACCGGACCGCCGTTTCGAGCGCCTCCGTATTCCAACCGTCGAGCGCGTCAAGCGCGACGTGCAACCGCGCGAGCAACGCCGCCGTATCCGGGGTCAGCAGGGCCGCGGCGTCATGGTCCAGCGCGAGCGGGCGGGTGCGGAACAGGAAACCCGCGCCGTCGGCCAGCTCGTTGAGGTTCGCCGCGCGCGGCTTGAGCGAGGCCATGGCGCGGCGCAGCAGGTCCACCTGTGCCGCCGTCGGCGTGAAGGGCAACCGCGCGGCCACGAGCCCGGCCAGGCGCGCGTCGTCCGCCTGGCGGATATAGTGACCGTTCAGGTTCTCGAGCTTCTTCAGATCGAACCGCGATGGTGACTTGCCGACGCCGGCCAGATCGAACCATCCGGTCGCCTGCGCGCGGCTGATGACCTCGTCGTCGCCATGCCCCCAGCCGAGCCGCAACAGGTAATTCTCCAGCGCCTCGGGCAGCACGCCCAGTTCGTCGCGGTAATAATCGACGCCGACCGCGCCGTGGCGCTTCGACATCTTCGCACCGTCCGATCCGTGGATCAGCGGGATATGGGCATAGACCGGGTCGGGCCAGCCGGCTTCCATGGCGTCCATCGCGCGCAAGATGGGAAGCTGGCGGAAGGCGTTGTTGAGATGGTCGTCGCCGCGGATGACGTGGGTCACGCCCATGTCGTGGTCGTCGACCACCACCGCGAGCATGTAGGTCGGCGTCCCGTCCGAGCGCAGCAGCACGACATCGTCGAGCTCGGTATTCTGCACCGTCACCGGGCCCTGCACCTGGTCGTCGATCGTCGTCGCGCCCTCCCTGGGCGCCTTGATCCGCACCACGAACGGCGCGTCCGCCGGCGCCTCGTCCGGCGCGCGGTCGCGCCAGCGCCCGTCATAGCGCATCGGCTTGCCGGTCGCCTTCTGTGCCTCGCGCATCGCGGTCAGCTCCGCGGGCGTCGCGTAGCATTTGTACGCCTGGCCCGCTGCGAGCAACTGGTTGGCGACCTCGGCATGGCGTGCCGCGCGGGCGAACTGGAACACCTCCGGCCCGTCCCAATCGAGCGCGAGCCAGCGCATCGCATCGAGGATCGCGTCGATCGCCGGCTGAGTCGAGCGCGCCCGGTCGGTATCCTCGATCCGCAGCAGGAACTTGCCGCCATGAGCCCGCGCGAACAACCAGTTGAACAAGGCGGTGCGCGCGCCGCCGATGTGCAGGAACCCGGTCGGCGAGGGCGCGAACCGGGTGACGACCGTTGTGGCCGTATCGCCGGCGGCGGGGGCCGCGGCGGGATCAGATATTGCGCTCAACCGCGCATGCTCCCAGACTTGAAGGTGGATGGCCGGATCAGCCAGCAGCGCCCCTAGCACGCACCTCCTCGCGCTTCAAATCGGCGTGTTCCGGGGCTTGGCCGCGCTCGGTCTGCGGCTGGAGGAATGGCTGGAGGCCGAGCGCGACCAACTCGCCTTGTGGCTGCCGGTCGCGCTCGGCGCGGGTATCGCCCTGTGGTTCGTGCTGCCCGACGCGGGTGCGTGGGAAGCGGCGGCGCTGCTGGCGCTGGCGGTCGCGCTGGGCGGCGCGGCCCTGGCACGCCACGGACGCGCGGCGCGCGTGGTCGCGATCGGCGGGTTCGCCGTCGCGCTCGGTCTCGGGCTGATCTGGTGGCGCGCCGAGCGGGTCGCGCAAAGCGTGCTGACCAGGCCGACGATCGTGACGTTCACCGCGCGCGTCGAGCGGATCGAGCCACTGCCCGCCCGCGATCTGGTGCGGCTGCGGCTCGCGCCGGTGCGGGTGCTGGCCGTGCCCGCGACCGGCCGGGACGCGAAGGGGGCGCCGCGACCGCTTCCGCTCCTGCCGCCGCATCTACGCGTCAACCTCACCACCGCCGACCTGCCGGCGGGGCTCGTCCCCGGCGCGACGCTGAAGCTCTCCGCCCGGCTGATGCCGCCACCCGAACCGGCAGTGCCCGGCGCCTATGATTACGCCCGCACCGCCTGGTTCGACGGCATCGGCGCGACCGGGCACGGCTTCGCGCCGGTCGCCATCGTCGCCGGCGCCGGATCGAGCGATACCGGGCTGCGCGTGCGGCTGTCCCGGCATATCCAGGCGAGCGCCGGCGGCGGCGGGGCGGGCGGTATCGCGGCCGCGCTGGCGACCGGCGACCAGGGCGGCATCCCGCTGGCGGATAACGACGCGATGCGCCGCTCGGGCCTCGCGCATCTGCTGTCGGTCAGCGGCCTGCACATCACGGCGGCGGTCGGCGCGGTGATGTTGCTGGTCGGCCGGCTGCTCGCGCTGTCGCCTTGGCTGGCGCTGCGCTGGCGGATTCCGCTGATCGCGGCGGGGGCAGGGGCGCTGGCGGCGATCGGCTATACCTTGCTCACCGGCTCCGAGGTGCCGACGATCCGCTCGTGCGTCGCGGCGTTGCTGGTGCTGGTCGCGCTGGCACTGGGGCGCGAGGCGCTGACGCTGCGGCTGGTCGCGGCCGGCGCGGTGGTCGTGCTGCTGCTCTATCCCGAGGCGCTGGCCGGGCCGAGCTTTCAACTGTCGTTCGCCGCGGTCGCCTCGATCATCGCGCTCAACGAACATCCCAAGGTCCGCGCGTGGTTCGGCCCGCGCGAGCAGTCGCGGCTGGCGGGCACCGCGCGCGGGCTGGCGTCGCTGCTGCTCACCGGCATCGTCGTCGAGCTGGCGCTGATCCCGATCTCTTTGTTCCATTTCCAGAAGGCGGGCGTCTATGGCGCGGTCGCCAACATCGTCGCGATCCCGCTGACGACCTTCGTGACGATGCCGCTGGAGGCGCTCGCCCTGCTGTTCGACACGGTCGGCCTGAGCGCGCCGTTCTGGTGGGCGACCGCGCGCTCGCTCGACCTGCTGCTATGGATCGCGCATTCGACCGCGGCGATCCCCGGTTCGGTCGCGCCGCTGCCGGCGATGCCGGGCGGGGCCTACGGGCTGATGGTCGCGGGCGGGCTGTGGATAACCTTGTGGAGAACGCGGTGGCGGCGGCTCGGCCTGCTGCCGCTGGCGGCGGGTGCGCTCTGGGCGCTGACCACGCCCGCGCCCGACCTGCTGGTGACCGGCGACGGACGGCACGTCGCGATCCGCACCGCGAGCGGCGGCCTCGCGCTGCTGCGCGACCGCGTCGGCGATTACACCGCCGACATGCTCGCCGAGAATGGCGGGATCGACGGTTTGCCGATCCTGCTGTCGGAACAGCCCGATGCGCGGTGCAGCCGCGACCTGTGCCTGATGACGCGCACTGCCGGCGGGCGGCAGTGGCGCGTGCTCGCGACGCGCAGCGCCTATCTCGTGCCCGTCGCCGATCTCGCCGCCGCCTGTGCCGCGGCCGATATCGTGGTCAGCGAGCGGATGCTCCCGCGCCGCTGCACTCCGCGCTGGCTGCGGCTCGACCGCGCGACGCTGGCCAAGACCGGCGGCGTGGCGATCACGCTGGCCACCGCGTCGGTGCGCACGGTGCGCCACGACGGCGACGCCCATCCCTGGATCGTGCCGCCCTCCGATCTGCCCGAGCGCCCCCGCAGACGCCGCTATCCGCGTGACATCGACGGTGTCGCGCAGGTGCGCTGGAAGTCTGGTGACGTACCGTGATCCCTTTGTTTCCGGCACAGTGGAAAAATCGAGACCGGGCGTCGCCTTGCAGTTTCTCGACCGCGCTCGACACGAAGCTGTCGACCATCATGACGTTGGTTCGACGCACTCTATTTCTCGTTCGTGTCGAGCGCAGTCGAGAACCTGACACTGCGCTGGTTGCGGATCTCTCGACTGCGCTCGAGACGAACGGATTAAGGTTCGACCGAACCGCCGTCATCCCCGCGAAATATGGTGATTCCGCTTCTCCCCGCGCGGTAAGCAGCGGGACCCTCGCCTTCGCGAGGGTGACGGCAGGGTCAAATCCTACCCCTCAGTCGTAACGGCGCAGCAGCCCCGCCAACTTGCCCTGCACGCGTACCTGCGCCGGGGCATAGCGCTGCGGGTCGTAGGCGCGGTTGGCGGGGTCGAGCCGGATCATCGCGCCCTCGCGACGGAAATATTTGAGCGTCGCCTCGCTATCCTCGATCAGCGCCACGACGATCTCGCCGTCGCGCGCGACGTCCTGCCGCTTGATCAGCGCATAGTCGCCGTCGAGGATGCCGGCCTCGACCATCGAATCGCCCGACACTTCGAGCGCATAATGCTCGCCGCCGCCGAGCAAGGCCGCCGGCACCGCCAGCATCGACGCGCCCTCGAACGCCTCGATCGGCACGCCCGCCGCGATCCGCCCGTGCAGCGGGATCTCGATCACGTCGTTGGCCGGCTCGGGCAGATGCCGCACGGTCGGCGCCACCACGGATTTGGACGGCAGCTTGATCCCGCGTTCGGGCATCTTGAGCACTTCCAGCGCGCGCGCGCGATTGGGCAGGCGGCGGATGAACTGGCGTTCCTCCAGCGCGCTGATGAGGCGATGCACGCCGGATTTCGACTTGAGGTCGAGCGCTTCCTTCATTTCCTCGAACGACGGCGACACGCCCGTCTCCTCAAGGCGATCGTTGATGAAGCAGATCAGCTCATGCTGCTTGCGGGTAAGCATCGCGCGGCCCTTTCGTCGGAACAGACGACGAACCTATACGGAACGAAAAAAGCGCCGTCAAGCGCGCCGCTCAATCCAGCGCCAGGATCTCCACCAAGTCGCCCGGCACGGCGGCGGATGCGTGCGGTTCGCGCACGATCAGGCAGTCGGCGCGCGCCAACGTGCGCAGCATCGACGAATCCTGCCGCGCCGCCGAATGGACCCGGCCGCCGCGCGTCTCGGCGCGCAGATAATCCTTGCGGTGGTCGTTGGCGGGCAGCGCCTCGCCGAGGATCGCTGGCCGGGTGCGCGGCTGTGGATCGGCAGCGCCCGCCATGTGCGCGATCAGCGGCCGCAGGAACAGGATCGCGGTGACGAACGCCGATACCGGGTTGCCGGGCAGGCCGAGCACGACCGTATCGCCGAGACGCCCGGCGAGCATGGGCTTGCCCGGCCGGAGCGCGATCCGCCAGAAATCGAGGCGCCCGCCGGCCGCCAGCAGGGCGGGGCGCACCAGGTCGTGATCGCCGACCGACGCCCCGCCGGTGGTGACGAGGATGTCGGCCGAGACCGTGGCGAAGGCGTCGGTGATGACGTCCAGCCGGTCGGGCAGGATGCCGAGTTCGATCAGGTCGACCGGCAAATCGGCCAGCAACGCCGCCAGCATCACGCCGTTCGATTCGGGCAGGGTATCCACGCCGAGCACGCCGCCGGGCGCGACCAGTTCGTCGCCGGTCGCGACGACCGCGACGCGCACGCGCCGCCCGACCGCGAGCGCGCCGTGCCCGGCGGTCGCCGCAAGCGCGATCCGTGCGGGCGTCAGGCGCTCGCCTTTGGCGACAAGGAGGTTGCCTTCGCAAAAATCGAGACCGGCTCGGCGGATATTGCCGCCGCGCGCCGGGCCGGACCCGTCGCGCCGCACCGTGTCGCCGTCGCGCGCCGCTTCCTCCTGCACCATCACGGCATCGGCGCCGTCGGGCAAGGCGGCGCCGGTGAAGATGCGCACGGTCTGCCCCGCGCGCAGCGTGCCGGCGAAGGGCCGCCCCGCCGCGCTCTCGCCGATCAGCGCGAGCGGCCCGGCCAGATCGTCGACGCGCACCGCATAGCCGTCCATCGCTGAGAGGTCGGTCGCCGGCTGGGTGCGCAGCGCCGCCACGTCGGCCGCCGCCCAGCATCCGATCGCCGCGCGCAACGGCACCGTTTCCGGCGGGACGGGCGCGGCGAGCGCGAACAGGCGCGTCTGGGCGTCGGCGACGGAAAGCAGCGGTGGCATGATCCGTCCCTATCGCCTGCTGGGTGCTCCCGTCGAGCGATACGGCATCGTCAAGCGACCTGACGCAACACCAATCCTTACAGGCAGGCCTCGAGATACGCTTGATCGAACCCGAACGTGCGCGCCTTTTCCAGCGTGTACGGGCGAAGCCCGAGCGAGCGATATTCGCCGATGATCTTGCCGTCGGCGCTTTCGTCGAGATACTCGAACTTGAACAATTCCTGTGTGACGATCACCGCGCCTTCCATGCCGATCACCTCGGTAACGTTGGTGACGCGGCGGGAACCGTCGCGCAGGCGCTTCACTTGGATGATCATCTCGACCGAATCGGCGATCTGGCGGCTGATCGCTTCCTTCGGCACCTTGATGTCGGACATCATCACCATGTTCTCCATGCGCGCCAGCGCCTCGCGCGGGGAGTTGGCGTGGAGCGTACACATCGATCCGTCGTGACCCGTGTTCATCGCGGAGAGCATATCGAAACACTCGCTGCCGCGGATTTCGCCCAGGATGATGCGATCCGGACGCATGCGCAGCGCGTTCTTGACGAGATCGCGGATGCTGATCTCGCCCTGGCCCTCGAGGTTGGCGGGCCGCGTTTCGAGCGGCAGCCAGTGCGGCTGCTGGAGCCGCAATTCCGCCGCGTCCTCGATCGTCAGCACGCGCTCGCCCGGGTCGATCATCTTCGACAGCGCGTTGAGCATCGTCGTCTTGCCCGAGCCGGTGCCGCCCGAGATGACGACGTTGAAGC
>CAXTJX010000070.1:0-10990 GCA_964244765.1 uncultured Sphingomonas sp.
AAAGGCGGCCAAGGGCGGCCAGATCGAATACCGCGTCGAAAAGGCCGGCATCATCCATTCGGGTATCGGCAAGGCGTCGTTCCCGGCGGAAGACCTGCGCGCGAACTTCGACGCGCTGGTCGACGCGATCGTCAAGGCCAAGCCGTCGGGCGCCAAGGGCAAGTACGTCAAGAAGGTCGCGGTCTCGAGCACCATGGGTGCCGGGATCAAGGTCGACACGACCGAGGTTTCGGCGGCGTAAGCTTAAGGCGGATCGACCTTCAGTTTCGGTGGTGGACCTTATCCCCGGAGTTTCCGTCGCCCCGGCTTTGTGCCGGGGTCCACCAAGCGGCTTTCGACCCGAATAATAAGGTAATCGCCGAGTTTGCGGTTCGGTGGACTCCGGAACGAGTCCGGGGTGACGGTATTGTAGCAAAACTGCCGAAACCGAAGGTCGATCCGCTCTGGCGTTATGCCAGTCGAAGGGGCCGGGAAGCGATTCCCGGCCCTTTGCTCATCCTCTCGCCCTCGTTCGTCCTGAGTAGCGGCCGAGCGAAGTCGGAGCCTGTCCTGAGCCTGCCTTGGCAGGCAGTCGAAGGAACGCGTAGCGAAGGACGAGTTGCGCGCAACGGTGCTTCGATACGGGCCTTCGACCAACCCGGTCCCCACTCGGCACGAACGGTCGTGGGAGGATTAGGGCGACGCCGTGCCGTACGATTAGGTGTTTCGCCCGAATGCGCGTATAGCGGTGCCGCTACAGTCGCAAATCGACGGTTCTTGGCGCTTTGCGGCCCCACCTTCCTTCTTTCACTGCTGATCTAGGCACCGGCGTCGCGGCTGTTCGCGGCGCTTCACGAGAAGGAATATCGTTATGACCATCGGCACCGTAAAGTTCTTCAACGCCGACAAGGGCTATGGCTTCATCGCACCGGAAGGCGGCGGCGACGACGCGTTCGTGCACATCACCGCCGTGGAACGCGCCGGGATGCACACGCTCGACAAGGACCAGCGCGTCCAGTACGAGCTGGAGCAGGACAAGCGCGGCAAGATGAGCGCCGTGAACCTCTCGGCCGCGTAAAGCCGGAGCGAGGCGGGCAACCCCGTTGCTCGCCGGTGCGACAGCACGCGAACGGCCGGCCGGCATGGCCTGCCATGACCGACGGGCAGAATGCACTTCCGCCCGTCGCCATCGCGAAGAAATCAAAGGGCCGGGGCGCGATCCCCGGCCTTTTTCGCGCCCTCAGCGCAACGCCGCGGCGACAGCGCCCGAACAGTCCATCGTCACGGGCGGGCGGCCGTCGGCGGATTCCGGCGTCCTGGTCAGCCCCAGCGCCTGGCCGAGCGAGCGGCCGAACACGCGCAGTACGCCGCCGGTGCCGGGCCGGTCCGCGGTGCCGAGGCCCGCGACCGAGACGCTCGGGCTGCCGAGCGTGCCGCCGATGCGGATCGGATCGGCGATGCGCAGCACGGCGCGGCTCTTGCTCGCGCCGGCCAGCGTCAAATCGATGCGCTCGCCATCGAGCAAGATCCGGCCCGAGCCGCGCCCGATCGAGGCGCCGGTGTCGATCGCCAGCGGGCGCGGCACCAGCACGCCGTTCGATGCTCGGAAATTCGCGACTAGGCAGCGCAGCGGCACGGTCCGGCTCGGCCCGCCGATCGCGTCGCCGATCGCCCCGCCGAGATTCTGCCCGAGCACGTCGGCGGCCATGCGCCGCACCTGGCCCTGCGTCGCGACGATCGCGGCCTTGCCGCTGGCATGCGACAGCGCCTCGCGCACGGTCTCGCCCTGCCCCGCCAGCACGATACGTCCCCGTACCTGGCCGGATATCATGTCGGGCCTTTGCACCAGCGTCTCGAGCGTCAGGCCCGACAGCCGCAGGTCGGTCGAGAGCCGGGGCAGGCCCGCGCGATGATCGACCGTGACCGTCCCGGTCAGGCGGCCGGCGGCAAGCGTGGCGACGATATCGGTGACGGTCACCACGCGGTGATCGAGCGTCAGCGTACCCGACAGGGTGCGGAACACCGTGCCGCCGCTCGCCAGCAGCCGGTCGGTCGAGAAGCGGAGCGTGCCGTCGGTCTTCCCCACTTTGTGCAAGTCGATCCGCGTCGGCGGGATGACGCGTGCCCCCGTCGCCGCGCGGCGCTGCGCGAAGGCCGCGCGCCCCTGCGTGTCGGCGAGATCGTCGAAATCGAACTGCGTCGCATGGATGCGCGCGTCGATCGCGGTGCGGATGTCGTGTTTCCTGACGCTGGCGCTGCCGGAGAATAGCGAGCGGCCCATCCGCCCGGCGACGCGGTCGACATACCAGTCGCGCCCGTCGTGACGGATCTTGCCGGTCAGGTCGATCGGCTGCGACCCGAACAGTCCGGCCTCGATCGCATAATCCAGGTTCTTGAGCGTGGGGGCCTGCACGGTGACGTCGGCCGTGAAGTGGCGCGTGTCGAGCATGCCGTCCATCACGCCCCTGGCGCTGAGGTTCAGCGCAGTCGAGGCGAACGTCGCGGCAAAGGCGTACGGCGCGTGCGGATCGATGCCGGTGATGCGGCCGCCGGTCAGATCGAGTGTCGCGGGGGTGTTGCGGAACGTGCCGGTCGCGGTCAGCCGCAGGCCGTGCGCGGCATCGACGGTGAGCGGCCCGGCGACAACGAGGCCGCGCCTGGCATCGCGCAGCACGATCCGCGTATCGGTGACGGTGAGGTCGGAAAGGCGCGGCCCTTCGCCCGCGCCGTCGCTGCGCTTGGGGCCGTCGGGCTTCCAGTTGGCGCGGCCGGTCGCGTCGCGGACGAGCGCGACGCGCGCGCCGTCGAGCGCCACATGATCGGGCCGGAAGCGCCCGAGCAGCAGCGCGAACACCGGCACGCGCACGCTGGCGGCGCGCACGCGGACGAAATCGCCCTGCCCCGCCCAACTCGGCTGCGCGATGCGCACGTCGCGGACGGAAACGAGCGGGGCATAGGAGAAAGCGCCGTTGCGCGTGATCGCGCCGATCGTTACCCGCGTCCTGAGTTCGTGCGATAGGCGATCCTCGATCAAGCCCCGCAACATGCCGACGGGGAAGGCGCCGAGCGCGATGAACAGAAGGGCGAGCAACGCGGCGATCGCAAGCGCAACGCGCGGCAGGACGATGCGCCGGCGCTGCGGGCGCACCGGGGTCGCGAGCGGGATGTCGGGGGGTGTCACGCGGGGATAACCACATAGCCGGACGATGGTTCATTCGGCCCGGGACTTCGAGCGAGGTTGACTTTCCCGACCCGTCCGTTATTGGCCCGCGCTCTCCCGTCAGGCTTCGGCGTGGCGGGACCGTCCGAGACAGCGAGTGACCGGGATGTGCCGGTCTTGATTTCTCGCCGAGACGGGGACAGGATTCCTGGCCGGAGCGGTTCGCCGCGATCGGTCTGCCGCCTCCTCGACCGGGGCGTCGCTCCCCTTCCCCATCGCTGGACATGCCCGTGCTCCTTCGTGCGCGGGTTCGTAACCGGTCGTGCCGTTCGCGGTACGGTCAAACCGGGTCCCATCAAAGCCTTGCTTTGATGGGTTCCCTAACGTGGAGAATGGCATGGATCGTGCTCAAAAGACCGAGCTCGTCGCCGAGCTGAACCAGACGTTTGCCCAGGTCGGCGTGGTGGTCGTCACCCGCAACCTCGGCATGACGGTGGCGCAGTCGACCAAGCTGCGCAACGCGATGCGCGACGCGGGGGCGACCTACAAGGTCTCGAAGAACAAGCTCGCCAGGATCGCGCTGGACGGCACCGACTATCTCTCGCTGGGCGATCTGCTCACCGGGCCGGTCGGGCTGGCCACTTCCATCGATCCCGTCGCGGCCGCCAAGGTGGCCGTCGATTTCGCGAAGACGAACGACAAGTTCGAAATCGTCGGCGGGGCGATGGGCGCGACCGTCCTCGACGTGGAAGGCGTGAAGGCACTTGCGACGATGCCGTCGCTGGATGAACTGCGCGCGAAGATCGTGGGCCTCCTGGTCGCACCCGCGACCAAGCTCGCGACGATCGCCCAGGCGCCGGCGGCCCAGCTCGCCCGCGTGCTTGCCGCTTATGCGGAGAAGGACAAGGCGGACGCCTGATAATCGGGCGCTTCGAGATTTCAACTGACCCCAAATATATTGGAGAATACACATGGCAGACCTGAACGCGCTGGTTGACCAGCTTTCCGCCCTCACCGTCATCGAAGCAGCCGATCTGTCGAAGCTGCTTGAAGAGAAATGGGGCGTCTCGGCCGCGGCGGCGGTTGCCGTCGCCGGCCCGGCGGCAGGCGGCGGCGCGGCCGCGCCGGCAGCCGAGGAGCAGACCGAATTCGACGTCATCCTGACCGGCGACGGCGGCAAGAAGATCAACGTCATCAAGGAAGTCCGTGCGATCACCGCGCTCGGCCTGACCGAAGCCAAGACGCTGGTCGAATCGGCGCCCAAGGCGGTCAAGGAAGGCGTGTCGAAGGACGAAGCCGAGAAGGTCAAGAAGCAGCTTGAAGAAGCCGGCGCGACGGTGGAGATCAAGTGAGCCGCAGCGGGGGTGCGATTTAGCGACGCTAAATCGCACCCCCGCAAGGCCGGCCGGCGCGGCTTGTCGCGTCCGACGACATGGCTTTGCCATGTCGGCTTGCTCCCGAAGAAAGGGCGGCCCCAGCGATGGGGTCGCCCTTTTCGCGTGCGAATCTTCGTCCGCCGGACAGGTCGGGAGCGCCGCGCAGGTCCCTTACGACACCACCCGCACCGGATAATCCAGCGCGCTGACGCTCTCGTGCCTCCGCGCCGGGCCGTCGAGCGGAAAGGGCTGGAGCTTCGCCTCCGCGCCGCGCGCGATGCCGATGACGTAGGATTGCGCGGTCTGGCCGCGGCCGCCAGGCCAGTCATAATGTACGTTCACCGCCAGCACCGGCACGACCACCGCCCTGCCCGCCTCGAAACCCGCCAGCGTCATCGCCGCCAGCGTGTCGCGCGGGTGCGTGGCGGTGCCGCCGAACTCGACGACCGACCCGGCGGCCAGGTCGAACGGCGGCGCGATCGGCGCGGCGACCGGCATGTCGAACAGCGCCGCGATCAGCGCGTCCTGGCGCGGCCCGGCGCAGAGCAGCCGCACGTCCAGCCGAATGCCCGATGCCGGCGCCTTGCCGGTGTTGCGGAGGACGAGGAGATACTCCACGGTCAGCCCGGCCGGATCGGTGCCCGCGCGGTTGGGGATCAATTCCAGGTCGAGCATGGCGCGGTCGCCGGTGAGCCAGGGCGCGGGCGATATCGTTCGCGGTGCTGTCGCAGGGCCCGCCGGCGGGGCTGTCGGCGGCAGGGTTGTCGGCGGCGGGGCCTCGGCCTCGGTCGACACGAAGATCTCGCGGTCCGGCGCGTCACGGCGATCCTCCCCACGACGCCGGGCGATGCGCGGCCGCCACCAGCCGGAACTGCCGATCGCCAGCGCCAGCAGCATGCAGGCGAGCGTCAGCCAGATCCACAGCGGCACGCCGGCGGAGGCGGCTGCCGGTTGCGGCGTAGTGGGCGCGACGGGTTGCGGGGACACTGATTCGGGCGTCGGGACGACGGCTTCGGGAAGCGGGGATGCCGCCGGTGTCGGCGCGACGGTCGGCGACGGCACTGGCTGCGGAAGCGGCACTGGCCGGGCGAGAGCGGGGCTGGCGAACGGGCGTGGCACCGATGGCCGCGCGGGGGACGGTGTACCGCGCGGCACCGGGGCCGGACGAACGCTCGGCGCGGCACGCGGCGCCGGCATCGTACGAACGGTCGGCACGGCGGCGGGCACGGCCACGCGCGGGGTTGCGGCCGTGGAGGGCCGGACGGTCGGTTCAGGGTCGGGCGCGCGCCGCGGCGTGGGACGCGACGACGGCAGGGAGAAATTGTCGAGGTCCGGCAGCGTTTGGGTGGAGCCGTTCTGCCCGCCGGTCTGGGCGAGCGCGGCGGAGGCGGACACCAGCGCTACCGCCATCGCGGCGAGGAAGGTCTTGTTGGTCACGCTTGGGGCATAGCGCCTAATCCGGCGCTGCCAAGCAAGCGGTGAAGAGATCGCCCGCAACACGGGGCCCGACACGAAAGCGGCCCGCCTCCCGATGGGAAGACGGGCCGCTCGCGTGACGACGGGATTCAGACGTGTTCGGGCGTGCCGTGGAGGCGTGCCTCGATATCCTCGTGCATCGACGGGCGATGATTTTCCATCGCGCCGAGCTCGCCATCCTCCTGCGTCATGCCGATCGCGAAGGAAGCGAAGGTCCGGCCCTCGCTGCCGTCGGGCAGGCGGTAGCGGGCGTCGGCGACCACGACCGGTTTGAACAATGCGGCCAGGTCATGCTTGGGCAAAGCGAGCGTCGCGTCGACGCGCGTCCCCTCGCCCGCCGCGATGCTGACCGGTTCGGCACTGCCGTCGCTGCCATGTTCGAGCAGCAAGCGTTCGACCTCGGCGGCATCGGCGGGTTCCGACGCGAACAGGAAGGTCGAGATCCGCACGTCGTCGGCGGCGACCGTGCCGGCATTGCCGACGGTCAGCTCGATCTCCACCAGGGCTTCGTCGGACGTCGTGCCGGCGCGCACCGGACGCATGCCGAATTCGAGCCACGGGCGATCGGCGACCGGCGGGGCGGCATCGGTGAGCGCATCGACATCGGCTCGGTCGGCATCGGCGATGACGCTTTCCTCGGCCGGGACCGGCGCGGGCACCTCGATCGGATCGGTCGCGGTCGGCGTGGCGATCGGGGCCGGGCGCAGGACCTGCGGCTCGGGCGCGAACACCGGCATGTCGGCGAGCGGGACGATCACCGGCGACGGCTCGGCAAGGATCGGCGCAGGCTCGACGAACGCGGGTTCGCGATACGCTTCGTCATAGACTTCATCATCGGTACGGCGACGGCGGCGCAGCAGGAGCGCGGCAAGACCGGCCAGAACGACGAGACCGCCGACGATCCACGGCCAGACCGCACTCGTCGACTGCGTGGTCTGCGTCGTAGTCGCGGCCTCGCTCGCCGGGGCAGCGGCGACAGGAGCCTGCGCGGCGGGCGCCGGGGGCGTTGCATCGACCGGCGCCACGGCAGCGGGGACCGGCGCTTCGACCGGCGCAGGAGCGGTGGCGACCGGTGCGGCAGCACGCGGCGCCGGGGCAGCGGCGCGCGGCGCCAATGCCGCGCGCGGTGTCGCGCGGCGAGCGACCGGAGCGGCTTGCTGCGCGGGCG
This sequence comes from uncultured Sphingomonas sp., assembly GCA_964244765.1. Lineage (GTDB taxonomy): Bacteria > Pseudomonadota > Alphaproteobacteria > Sphingomonadales > Sphingomonadaceae > Sphingomonas. Next base: position 7,160 of record CAXTJX010000070.1, read on the forward strand.
CATCGGCAATCGTCGGCACGACCGTCGGCGGTGCGACGGTGGTGGTCGCGATCGGATCGGCGGCGGCAGGCGCGGCCTGCACCGCCGGATCGGGGGCGCTTTGCACCACAGGGGGCGCAGTCGAAGTCGCTTCTTGCGCCAGCGCCGGAGCGGCCAGCAACAGGGTTGGCAGGAGCGCGACGAACGCGCGGGGCGAGCGGGTCTGGTTGATTTTCATAACGGGGATACAACAAGCGCCCGGCTGGATTCGACCCCGGAAACGGCTCGAATTGCGGTGAGATGTTCACGTCCGCCGACGAAACGAATGTTTTCGCACATGCAGCACGCGATTGACAGTCCTTGGCCGGGCTTCTATAGGGTTTGCTCCGCCGCAATCTTCGGGAAATGACGTGCCGTCGCGCAGCATGTCGATCGTATTGGGATTGTGGTTTCACGAGACGCTTGAAAGCTGCTGTTTTCCTTACCGGATGACATGCGGCTTTTTGCGTTTTCGGCGTGCCCCCGCCTGGTGGTTTTCCGGGCACGACATTCTGGCTTGAGGGCAAATAATCTCATGGCGACAAAAGCAATCGACGGCAGCAGCAAGGCTGCGCGGCGCGAGAGCGGCACGGCCAAGCGCCGCATCCGCAAGGTGTTCGGCAACATCCACGAAGTGGTGCAGATGCCGAACCTGATCGAGGTGCAGCGCGAATCCTACGAGCAGTTCCTGCGCTCCGATCCGTCGATCGGCTATGTTTCCGGTCTCGAAAAGACGCTGCGCTCGGTCTTCCCGATCCGTGATTTCGCCGGCACCGCCGAGCTCGATTTCGTCAATTACGAGCTGGAGCCGCCCAAGTTCGACACCGACGAATGCCGCCAGCGCGGCATCACGTACGCCGCGCCGATGCGCGTCACGCTGCGCCTCATCGTGTTCGAAGTGGACGCCGACACCGATTCGCGCTCGGTGCTCGATATCAAGGAGCAGGACGTCTATATGGGCGACATGCCGCTGATGACGGGCAACGGCACCTTCATCATCAACGGCACCGAGCGCGTGATCGTCAGCCAGATGCACCGTTCACCGGGTGTGCTGTTCGACCATGACCGCGGCAAGACGCATGCCTCGGGCAAGTACCTCTTCGCCGCGCGCGTGATCCCGTATCGCGGGTCGTGGCTCGATTTCGAGTTCGACGCCAAGGACATCGTCAACGTCCGCATCGACCGGAAGCGCAAGCTGCCGGTGACGACGCTGCTCTATGCGCTGGGCTTCAACGGCGAGGATATTCTCAACCACTTCTACAAGACGCAGACCTATCTGCGCGGCCAGGGCGGCTGGATCATCCCGTTCCAGGCCGAGAACTGGCGCGGGCAGAAGCCGATGTACGACATCATCGACGCCAAGACCGGCGAAGTCGTGTTTGCCAACGGCCAGAAGATTTCCCCGCGCGCCGCCAACAAGTCGGCCAAGGACGGCCTGACCGACCTGCTCATCCCGACCGAGGAGATCTTCGGCCGCTATTCGGCCTATGACCTCATCAACGAGACAACCGGCCAGATCTATATCGAGGCGGGCGACGAAGTGTCGGCCGAGAATCTCGAATTGCTCGACCAGGCCGGGATCGACCGGATCGAACTGCTCGACATCGATCACGTCGCGACCGGCGCGTGGATCCGCAACACGCTCAAAGTGGACAAGGCCGAGGAGCGCGAGCAGGCGCTCAGCGACATCTACCGCGTGATGCGCCCCGGCGAGCCGCCGACGCTGGAAACGGCGGAATCGCTGTTCAGCGGCCTGTTCTTCGATCCCGACCGCTACGATCTGTCGGCGGTCGGCCGCGTGAAATTGAACATGCGCCTCGACCTCGACGCGGAAGACACCGTCACGACGCTGCGGACGGAAGACATCCTCGCGGTGATCAAGACGCTGGTCGACCTCAAGGACGGCAAGGGCGACATCGACGATATCGACAATCTCGGCAACCGCCGCGTGCGCTCGGTCGGCGAGTTGCTGGAGAACCAGTACCGCGTCGGACTGCTGCGCATGGAGCGTGCGGTCAAGGAGCGGATGTCCTCGGTCGATGTCTCGACCGTGATGCCGAACGACCTGATCAACGCCAAGCCCGCGGTCGCCGCAGTGCGCGAATTCTTCGGCTCGTCGCAACTCTCGCAGTTCATGGACCAGACCAACCCGCTGTCGGAAGTGACGCACAAGCGCCGCGTGTCGGCACTCGGGCCGGGCGGCCTGACGCGCGAACGTGCGGGCTTCGAAGTGCGCGACGTGCATCCGACGCATTACGGCCGGATCTGCCCGATCGAGACGCCGGAAGGCCCGAACATCGGGCTTATCAACTCGCTCGCCTCGTTCAGCCGCGTCAACAAATACGGCTTCATCGAGACGCCGTACCGCAAGGTCGTCGATCACAAGGTCACCGACGACGTGGTGTATCTGTCGGCGATGGAAGAGGCCAAGCACACGATCGCGCAAGCGAACGCCGAGCTGGATACCGACAACGGCTTCGTCGAGGAACTGGTCTCGTCGCGTCAGGCGGGCGAATTCCTGATGGCCATCCCCAACAACATCACGCTGATGGACGTCAGCCCCAAGCAGCTCGTCTCGGTCGCGGCCTCGCTCATTCCGTTCCTGGAAAACGACGACGCCAACCGCGCGCTGATGGGATCGAACATGCAGCGCCAGGCTGTGCCTTTGGTCCAGGCCGAAGCGCCGTTCGTCGGCACCGGCATGGAGGAGACCGTCGCACGCGATTCGGGCGCGGCGATCTCGGCCAAGCGCGCCGGCATCGTCGACCAGGTCGACGCGGCGCGTATTGTCGTGCGCGCGACCGGCGAGATCGATGCCGGGCAATCGGGCGTCGATATCTACACGCTGATGAAGTTCCAGCGCTCGAACCAGAACACCTGCATCAACCAGCGTCCGCTGGTGAAGGTGGGCGACATGGTGACGGCCGGCGACGTGATCGCCGACGGCCCCTCTACCGAGTTCGGCGAGCTGGCGCTAGGCCGCAACGCGCTCGTCGCGTTCATGCCGTGGAACGGGTATAATTACGAGGATTCGATCCTCATCTCCGAGCGCATCGTGAAGGACGACGTGTTCACGTCGATCCATATCGAAGAGTTCGAAGTGATGGCCCGCGACACCAAGCTCGGGCCGGAGGACATCACGCGCGACATCCCCAACGTGGGTGAAGAAGCTCTCCGTAATCTGGACGAAGCCGGCATCGTCTATATCGGTGCCGAGGTCGAGCCGGGCGACATCCTCGCCGGCAAGATCACGCCCAAGGGCGAATCGCCGATGACGCCGGAGGAAAAGCTCCTCCGCGCGATCTTCGGCGAGAAGGCGTCGGACGTGCGCGACACCTCGCTGCGCCTGCCGCCGGGCGTCGCCGGTACGGTCGTCGAAGTCCGGGTGTTCAACCGCCACGGCATCGACAAGGACGAGCGCGCGATGGCGATCGAGCGCGAGGAGATCGAGCGCCTGAAGAAGGATTCGGACGACGAGCGTACGATCCTCAACCGCGCGACCTGGTCGCGGCTGAAGGACATGCTGATCGGCCAGACCGCCACCGCCGTGCCCAAGAACGGGCCGAAAAAGGGTGTGGTCGTCGACCAGGAGGTACTCGACCAGGTCGATCGTCACGAATGGTGGAAGTTCGCCGTCGCCGACGACAAGACGCAGAGCGACCTCGAAGCGGTCAAGGTGCAGTATGACGATGCCGTCAAGGTGATCGTCGACAAGTTCCAGGACCGCCGCGACAAGCTCGAGCGCGGCGACGAGCTGCCGCCGGGCGTGCTCAAGATGGTCAAGGTGTTCGTCGCGGTGAAGCGCAAGCTGCA
>CAXTJX010000071.1:0-10039 GCA_964244765.1 uncultured Sphingomonas sp.
CGAGCGCGGGGATGATGCCCTCGGTGCGGCACAGCAACTGGAACGCGTCGAGCGCTTCCACGTCGGTGACCGACGTATATTCGACCCGGCCGATCGAGTGCAGCCAGCTATGCTCCGGCCCGATGCCGGGATAATCGAGCCCGGCCGAGATCGAATGCGCCTCGGTGATCTGGCCGTCCTCGTCCTGCAACAGATAGGTCTTGTTGCCGTGCAGGATGCCGGGGGAGCCGCCGGCCAGCGACGCGGCGTGCTGCTTGTCGAGGCCGTGCCCGGCAGCCTCGACGCCGAGCATCATCACGTCGCCATCGTCGAGGAACGGGTGGAACAAACCGATCGCGTTCGACCCGCCGCCGATCGCCGCGACCAGCAGGTCGGGCAGGCGGTCGATGCGGGCGAGCATCTGCGCGCGCGCCTCGCGGCCGATCACGCTCTGGAAATCGCGGACCAGTTCGGGGTAGGGGTGCGGCCCGGCGGCGGTGCCGATGATGTAGAAGGTGTCGTGGACGTTGGCGACCCAGTCGCGCATCGCCTCGTTCATCGCGTCCTTCAGCGTATGCGCGCCGCTCCGCACCGGGCGCACCTCCGCGCCGAGCAGCTTCATGCGGAACACGTTGGGCGCCTGCCGCTCGACGTCCTTCGCGCCCATGTAGATGACGCACGGCAGGCCGAAGCGCGCGCAGACGGTGGCGGTGGCGACGCCGTGCTGCCCCGCGCCCGTCTCGGCGATGATGCGCGTCTTGCCCATCCGCATCGCCAGCAGGATCTGGCCGACGCAATTGTTGATCTTGTGCGCGCCGGTATGGTTGAGTTCGTCGCGCTTGAACCAGATCTCCGCGCCGCCCTTCTTCCCATCGGGTCCGTCCGGGGCGGAGTCGCGCAGCGCCTCGGTCAGGCGCTCGGCATGATAAAGCGGGCTGGGGCGGCCGACATAATGTTCGAGCAGATCGTCGAATTGCGCCTTGAACGCCGGGTCGGCCTTGGCGGCGCGGTAGGCGCGGTCGAGATCGAGCACCAGCGGCATCAGCGTCTCGGCGACATAGCGGCCGCCAAAGGCGCCGAAATGGCCGTTTTCGTCGGGCTGGGTGCGGAAGCTGTTGGGGGCGTTCATGGCGAGGGCTTTAAGCGGGCGGCGGCGGCGTGTCGAGAAGCCCTCTCCCGCTTTCGCGGGAGAGGCTATGAAGACTTGGGTTGCGTCCTTCACGCGACCCAAGTCGCAGTCGGTGAGGGCCTTCTTGCTTCGACGCTGCGACAAGAAGACCTTCCCCCAGTTCCTTCCGCGAAAGCGGTAGGCGGGGAGAAGGGCGGAAAGCTACAGCTCGCCGACCGCCTTCAGAAACGCCGCGATCTTCCCGGCATCCTTGATCCCCGGCGCGCTTTCCACGCCGGAGGACACGTCGACCAGCGTCGCGCCGGTCGTCGCCACCGCCTCCGCCACGTTGAACGGATCGAGCCCGCCCGACAGCGCCCAGGGCGACGGGTGGCGGAAACCGTCGAGCAGGCGCCAGTCGAAGCGCACGCCCATTCCCCCGGGCAGCGCCGCGCCGGGCGGGGTCTTGGCGTCGTAGAGGATGCGGTCGGCCATGCCGGTAAAGCGTGCCGCCGCGTCGAGATCGGCTCGCCTGCGCACCGCGATCGCGGCCCAGACGGGCAGGGCGGTGCGCGCCTTGATCGCGGCGGCGCGCCCGGGAGGCGTGTCGTGGAGTTGCAACACGTCGAGATGCCCCGCCGCGACCGCTTGCTCGACCAGCGCATCGTCCGGATTCACGAACACCCCGACGCGCTGGACATGCCCCGGCACGCGCGCGGAGAGTTGCGCGACCCTCGCCGGCGAGACGTTGCGCGGGGAGGGCGCGAAGAACACGAACCCGACATGGCTCGCCCCGCCGGCAATGGCGGTGTCGAGCGTCTCGGGCGTGGAGAGGCCGCAGATCTTGGCGGTCATGGACATCGTTATCCCTCTACACCTCTCCCGGCGGAAGAGGGAAGGGCCCGCCGCGAAGCGGCGAAGGGTGAGGGTGATCTTCGGGCACCGCTTTCGCCCACACCCGATTTCGCTTCGCTCGGCCACCCTTTCCCGTCGGGAGAGGGATTTAGAGAGTTGCCTCGATCTCGCGCGCCGCGACATCCGGATCGGCCGCCTGGGTGATCGGCCGCCCCACCACAAGGATCGACGCGCCCGCGTCCAAGGCGGCGCGGGGAGTGACCACACGCTTCTGGTCGGCGCCGAAGGTCCCCGGCGCACCGTTCGCGAGGCGCACGCCGGGGACGACGAAAAAGCCCTTGGGCCACAATTTGTGCGCGGCGGCGACTTCCTCGCCGGAACAGACGACGCCGTCGACGCCGGCTTCCCGTGCCAATTGGGTCAGCCGCAGCACTTGTTCGTGCGGGTCGCCCGCGCAGCCGATCGATTTCAGATCGCGGGCGTCGAGGCTGGTCAGCGTCGTCACCGCGACCACCTTGGTGCCGAGCGGGGCGGCGGCCTTGGCGTCCTCCAGCATCGCGCGACCGCCGGCGGCGTGGACCGTAAGGATCGCCGGATCGAGCCCGCGCAACGCCATGATCGCCTTGGCGACGGTGTTGGGGATGTCGTGCAGCTTCAGGTCGAGGAAGATCGGCAGGCCGAGTTCCGCCATCTCGCGCACGCCGTGGCGGCCGTTCGCCATGAAGAATTCCAGGCCGAGCTTGATGCCGCCGATATGGTGGCGGACCCTGGTCGCGATGGCGCGCGCCTTGCCCAGCTCCGGCGTGTCGAGCGCGACGAACAAGCGGTTGCTCATGCCGGGGTGCCGTTGGAGGGGGGCGGCACGTCCGGCGCGACGACCGGCTCGGGCAATTGCGGCGAGACCGGCGGCGGGGCCATCGCGATGCGCAGGTCGGCGAGCGTGCGCTCCGCCGTCGCCAGCCGGTTGCGCAGCCGCCACCGCAGCGTCGAATGCCAGGCGAGCGTCGGCACCAGCCCGGCGAGGAAGGTCAGCAGCAGCAGCAGCGGCAGATTGATCAGCGCCTCCATCCCGCCCCACAACTGGATCGGCACGCTCGTCCAGTTGCCCAGCGTGAAGATCGCGGCGACGAAGGCGAGCAGGCACCAGAACAGGATCTTGAGGAATTGCATGAACGGGAGGTTAGTGCGGTTGCGTCACGATTGCCAGCCTGCTTCCTGCTGCTTCCCTCCCGTTCAGGAAGGGGCCAGGGGTGGCTGGGTTGGGCGGATCGACCTTCGGTTCCGGCAGTTCTGCGCGCAGACTTCCAAACAAGACCGTCACCCCGGACCCTTCGGCAAGCTCAGGACAGACTCGTTCCGGGGTGACGGAAAACTCAGGGGTAAGGCCCACCAGGGAGCAGAAGACCGCTCCGCCCTGACGGCGGGCGCATCGCCCGACGACGAGCCGGCCCAAACCCAACCCCTCCCTTCCAGGGAGGGAAGCGCTACCCCACCTCCCGCCGCAGCGTTTCGAACAGGCCCGGGATCGTCGTCAGCTTGGGTTCTTCCTCGTCGAGGATCGCGCGGAAGGCGGCGCGCTTGATCGCGGCGGTGCGGCCGGGTTTCAACGCCATGCCTGGTTCCAGCGCCGAGAGCACGATGTCGATCATCCGTTCCGCGCCGTGGAGCCTGCCCCAGAGATAGTCGTTCTCGCGGTACGCCCGGCTGAAGAACGCGCCGAAACTGTTGAACTGGATGCCCTTGAGCGTCGCCGCCGCGCCGCCGCCGCGGATGCTGGTGGCGTCGTCGGGGGCGATGCGGTCGACCTTGATCGGGTCGAATTCGTCGAGACCCTCGCCTTGCAGCAGCGGCAGCGTCGCGACGTCGAAATAGGGGAAGCCCAGATACGTCAGCAGGATCGGCCGCTTGACCTCGCGCGTCAGGCCCTGGAAGGCGGCGGCGAGGCGTTGCTCGGTGCGGGTGTCGAGCGCCCGCAGGTCCATCGCGTCGCCGAGCTTGTCGAGCAACGGCCCGGCATCGCCGCGCAACCGCCGCACGTCCTTGCGTAAAGACAGATAGCGGTCGGTGCGCTTGCATTCCAGATAATCGGCGAGGCTGTCATAGATCGCTTCGCGCAGCGGCGCGAGGTCGCGCTCGGCATGGTCGCCTTCCAGATTGGTGACGCGCCGCGCGAGCAGGCGGAGGCGGCGCAGGCGGAAGCCGAGATCGAAGGTGCGCAGGAAGGCGATCGCCGTCGCGCTCGCGCCGCCGGCGAAACCCGGCTTCATGTCGTCGAAGCCGCGCACGGCGACCGCGTCGGCGATGCGGCGGCGGATGCCGCGCCAGCGCGCCGGGCCGGGCTCGCCGCCGGCATGGTGCAGCAGATCGGCGATCGCCTCGACCACGCCGGCGATCTTGAGGTGGCCGTACGCGGCATAGCCATAGCCCGCGCTCCTGGCGGCGGCGGTCTGCGCGCGCTGCCGCCAATGCGCCAGCCGCGCGGGCGTCGGCGAATCGAGGAACAGCGTGTAGCCGAACAATTCTTCGACCTGCTTCTCCACTTCCGGGCGGATGCCGGCGACGATGCCGCGCATCCGCTCGATCCGGCGCGAGCGTTCGGCGATCTCCTCGAGATTGTCGCGGATCGGCTGCTGGCGCGGCAGCTCCGACACCGCGCCGATGATCGTCTGGAAGAAGCTGGGCGCGCTGGTCGCGGTCTTGCCGAAATGGATGACGCCGCCGGGGTGCGGATCGATATAGACGAAGCGCCGGTCGATCTGGCGGCGCGCGGGGCGTTCCCGCAACGCTTCGATCGCGGGGCGGAACGGCGCGTTGTTGAGCACCGATCCGTCGATCAGCACCGCGCCCTCGGCGGCGTTGGCGGCGGACTGGCGCGGCAGGATGCGCTTGAGGAAGGCGGCGCGGCTGGTCCATTCGGTCTTGCGGCCCTCCAGCACGCGGTCGAGCTCGCCGACCATGAACGGCGGGAAGGCGCCGGGAAAGCTCGAGGTGGCGCGCGCGGCGAAGGTCAGTTCGGCCGGGTGGGCCAGCGTCTCGCCGGCGAAACCGTGATCGGTGAAGGGCACGACGAGGCGGTGCTCGGTCTCGACCACTTCGGGCGGGGAATTGAGCGTCAGACGTTCGGGATGGCCGCGGAAATCGGTGACGGTGACGAACAGGTCGAGCGGCTGGCCGTCGGGCAGCAGGCGCGGCGCGCGGGGGGCGGCGGCCATCGCGTCGAGCGCGTCGAGGATCAGGCCGGAGAAGCGCTCGCCTCCGAACGGCGGCTCGAACCAGCGCGAGCGGACGAAATGCGACAGCTTGGCATGGACTTCGTCGGCGACCCCGGGTTCGACCGTGTCGTCCACGCCGTCGCCGCCGCGCCGCGCCGCCATCCACGCCAGCGGCAGCGCCCACGCCTTGGAAAAGCGGCTGGACGGGGCTTGCCCGGGGTCGATCAGCGCCTCGATATCGGCCGAGTCCAGCCACAGGTCGGTGAGCGGCTCCAGGCTCTGCCCGGCGCTGATCGCCTGCGCCAGGAACACGCCGTTGATGCCGCCCGCGCTCGCGCCGGCGATGATGTCGACCAGGACGCGCAGCTTGAGCCCGGTCTCGGCCGCGATCTCCTCGAACAGCGCGCGGTAGACGTGCTGGCTGCCGGGGGTGGACGCGTCGCCGGCATGGAAGGCGCGGCTGGCGCGCGCGAGCCGCCAGATCTCCTTGGTGATGCCGTGCATGTAGACCGCGAGGCTGATGCCGCCATAGCAGACGAGCGCGAGGCGGAGTTCCTTCTCGCGCATCAGCGGGTGCCGCGCCGTTCATGCTTCTCCCCGTCACCCCGGCCCCGTGCCGGGGGCCACCGAGCGGCTCGCCGATGCGGTAGACCGTCGAGGATGACGCGTCCGGCCCGGTGGACCCCGGCACGGGGCCGGGGTGACGGGGATGAGGCGCGTCGCGTCGTCATGCCACCTCCAGCACCGCCCAGATCGGCAGATGATCGGACGCGCGCCGTGCCAGCACGCTGTCGTGCACGCCGCAGTCGCGCACCCTGAAGCCGCGCGTCATGATGCGGTCGAGCCGGCCGACCGGGCGGCGCGCGTGGAAGCTCGGGCCGGTCGCGACGCTGGGATAGTCGCGCCCGAAATCGTGGAGGCATCCGCCCGCCGGCGTCCATTCGTTGAGGTCGCCCATCAGCACCGTCGGCAGCGGCTCGGCGCACGCATCGACATGCGCCAGGATCGCGCGCGCCTGCCGCCGGCGCCACAGGCCCGACAGGTCGAGGTGCATGCCCAGCACCCGGATCGCGGCCTGGTCCACCACCACGTCCGCGCGCACCGCGCCGCGCGGCTCGAGCGCGGGAATGGCCAGCGCGGCGCACGCGGCGATCTCGGCATCCTTGCGCACCAGCAGCGCGTTGCCGTGCCAGCCCATGCTCGCCCCCCCCTTGCTCGCGCCCTCATGCGCGATCGGCACGGCGTGCCACGGCGAATGGTCCTCCAGCAGGCGCTGCGGGATGACGCGCGCCTTCGCGCCGAAGCGGCGGTCGGCCTCCTGCAAGGCGATCACGTCGCCGTCGATCTCGCGCAGCACCTCGAGGATACGGCGCGGGTCGCGGCGGCGGTCGAGCCCGACGCCCTTGTGCATGTTGTAGCTGACGACCTTGATCACGCACCCGCCTATCGTTCGTTTCGCGCGGCCGCGCAAACGGGCGGGCGTGGTGCCGGTTGCAGGATTCGAACCCGCGGCATCCAGTTTACAAAACTGGCGCTCTACCGACTGAGCTAAACCGGCCCACGCGCACGCTAAATGCGTCAGGATATGCCGAAGGTCCAGCCCTCGGTGCGCGCGACCTGCGCGGTAAGCGCCGGCGGGTGCCACAGATCGGCGCGGGAAGCATTGGCGCGCAGCCACGCGGCGGTGAGGATCGCGTCGGTGGCGTGGTCGGTATAGCGCGCGAGCGGGGCGTGCGGCCCGCTGCCGACCCGTGCGAGCGCGGCGTCGAGCGCGGCGGCGTCGCGCAGCTTGCTCAGGCCCTTGCGCAGGCCGGCGGCGCGCGCGGCGATGGCGGTGTAGATTTCCACCACGCACGCGCCCGAGGACGGCGCCGGGTCGAACGGCCATACCGGGATGGCGGGGCCGAGATGGTGGAGCAGGCGCATGCCGGCGAAGCTCGCCTTGGCGACCTGCGCCGCGCCGATCGCGTCGTACACGGTCGACGGCTTGCCGAAGCCTTGCGCGTTGTTGTGCGCCTCGCAGACGCGGAAATGCAGGAAGTCGGCCTTGGTCCCGTCCGCCGCGCCGAGATAGAAATGCGTGCCGCGCCGCGTTTCCAGGAACGAGGCCGCGCCGAGGTCCGCGTCCGGCGCCTGGGCGTCGACATAGGCCCAGAAGGCGCGGGCGGCGGCGGGGGTGGCCTCGCCTGGGAGGTACGCGCCGCGTTGCAGGTGCGGCGGCGCGAAGCTGAAGTCGAAGCCGACCAGCAGCGGTTCGTCGGCGCGGTCGCGCAGCCAGTGCAGGATGCCGGCGCGCGACCACGCTCCGCTCGGCGGCTCGACCAGCACCGGCGCGGCGTCGCCCGCGTCGCACAGCGCCAGCGCGATGCCGGGGTGGCGCGCGCCCTTCGCGCCCGACCAGTCGATCGCGGCGAAGCGGGTGAAGTGTGCGGGGATCACGCCTTCTTGCGCGGCTTGGCGGGCTTTCGCGCCACGGCTTGATCGCGCGCGCGTTCGATTATCGCGCGGACGCGATTGGAATCATCGGCGGCGGCGTGGCGCACGAGCAGGCTGGGCCAGCCTTCGTAATGCGGCGTCTGCCAGAATGTGCCGGGGTCCGTTTCGAGCAGCAGGTCCTTGGTGTCGGGATCGATCATCAGGACGAACGACCCGGCTTCGTGCCCCGCCGTGACGAAAGCGCGGCGATTGGACGCGACCTTGACCGCGGGGCCTCCATAATAGGGTTCGGCAACGGTGTCGGGAAGGGTCAAGGCGAAGGTCGAGACGTCGTGCCAGTCCCTCATTTGCCGCCTTCCTTCAAGCTCGCCCACCACGCCATGCGCTCGGCGATGCGTTTTTCCGTGCCGCGGTCGGTGGGGGTGTAGAAGGTCTGCGGGGCCATCCCGGCGGGCCAGTAATTGGCGCCCGAAAAACCATGCTCGGTGTCCGGGTCATAGGCATAGCCCTTGCCGTAGCCGATGTCCTTCATCAGCTTGGTCGGGGCGTTGAGGATGTTCTCGGGCGGCATCAGCGATCCGGTCTCGCGCGCCGCTTTCCACGCCGCCTTCTGCGCGGTGTAGGCGGCGTTCGATTTGGGTGCGGTGGCGAGATACAGGCAGGCCTGCGCCAGCGCGAGCTCGCCCTCCGGGCTGCCGAGGAAATCGTAGGCGTCCTTGGCGGCGAGGCACTGCACCAGCGCGCCCGGATCGGCGAGGCCGATATCCTCGCTCGCCATGCGGACCATGCGGCGCAGCAGGTACAGCGGTTCCTCGCCAGCCGTCAGCATCCGCGCGAGGTAATAGAGTGCCGCCTGCGGGTCCGATCCGCGCACCGCCTTGTGCAGCGCGGAGATGAGGTTGTAATGCCCCTCGCGGTCCTTGTCGTACACCGCCACGCGGCGTTGCAGGAAGGCGGACAGCCCGGCCGGGTCGAGCGGTTCGGGCAGGTCGACCGCGAACAGCGTCTCGGCCTGGTTGAGCAGGAAGCGGCCGTCGCCATCGGCGCTGGCGATCATCGCGTCGCGCGCTTGCGGGGTAAGCGGGAGGGGGCGGTCGAGCAGGACTTCCGCTCGCGCGAGCAATTCCCCGAGCGCGGCGTGGTCGAGCCGGTGGAGGATCAGCACCTGCGCGCGCGACAGCAAGGCGGCGTTGAGCTCGAAGCTCGGATTCTCGGTGGTCGCGCCGACCAAAGTGACGGTGCCGTCCTCGACATAGGGCAGGAAACCGTCCTGTTGCGCGCGGTTGAAGCGGTGGATCTCGTCCACGAACAGCACGGTGCGCTTGGCTATCCGGGCGTGGTCGCGCGCCTCGGCAAAGGCCTTTTTCAGGTCGGCGACGCCGGAGAACACCGCCGAGATCGCGGTGAAGCGCAGGCCCACCGCATCGGCGAGCAGCCGCGCGATCGTCGTCTTGCCGGTGCCGGGCGGCCCCCACAGGATCATCGACGACAGCCGCCCGGCCGCGACCATCCGCCCGATCGCACCCTCGGGCCCGGTGATGTGATCCTGCCCCACGACATCGGCGAGCCGCGCCGGGCGCAGCCGGTCGGCGAGCGGCGCGGTGTCCGCCGGCGCCGCGGCGGCGGGGGGATCGACGGGGGCGAACAGGTCGGTCATCGCTGGGGAAGATAGGGGCGATACGCGCAGGTCGCCACCCCGTCCCGCTCCCGTCGTACCGGACCCTTCGACAAGCTCGGGACAGGCTTGTGCCGGCATCCGCCGTGCCACGGCGCCTCGACATGATGTCGCGCGGCACGGTGGACCCCGGCTCAAGGCCGAGGTGACGATGGAGAAGCCTCACCCCTCCTGCCGCGCCAGCCACTCCTCCAGCCACTTGATCGTATACTCCCCGGCCTGGAAATCGGGATCGTCGAGCAGCGCCTGGTGCAGCGGGATGGTGGTCTTCATCCCCTCGATCACGAATTCCTCCAACGCGCGGCGCAGGCGGCGCAACGCGCCCTGCCGCGTGGTGCCGTAGACGATCAGCTTGGCGATCATCGAATCGTAATAAGGCGGCACGCGGTAGCCCGCATACAGGCCGCTATCGACGCGGACGTTCATGCCGCCCGGCGCGTGGAACTGTTTCACCAGGCCGGGCGAGGGGGCGAAGGTGCGCGGGTCCTCGGCGTTGATGCGGCATTCGATCGCATGGCCGCGGAACACGACGTCCTGCTGGCGCAATGTCAGCGGGTGCCCCTCGGCGATGCGGATCTGCTCGCGCACCAGGTCGAGCCCGGTGATCGCCTCGGTCACCGGATGCTCGACCTGGAGGCGGGTGTTCATCTCGATGAAGTAGAACTCGCCGTCTTCCCACAGGAACTCGATCGTGCCCGCGCCGCGATAGCCCATGTCGGCCATCGCCTTGGCGCAGATGCCGCCCATGCGTGCGCGGTCTTCCTCGCCCAGCAC
>CAXTJX010000072.1:0-9617 GCA_964244765.1 uncultured Sphingomonas sp.
CAGGCCGCGCGCGAGGCCGGCAACATGGTCGACCTCGACAGCGACCCGACCAAGCTGATCGAGATCGTCGGCCTGGGCAAGCAGTTGCTGATGACGCGGGGCGCGCTCACCACCTTCTCGATCGCCAACGACGTGGCCAAATATTTCGCGATCCTGCCAGCGATGTTCGTCGTGCTCTATCCCGGGCTCGCGATCCTCAACGTCATGCACCTGGCGACCCCGACCAGCGCGATCCTGTCGGCGATCATCTTCAACGCGCTCATCATCCCGCTGCTCGTGCCGCTCGCGCTGAAGGGCGTCACGTACCGGCCGATCGGGGCCGGGCCATTGCTGGCGCGCAACCTCGGCATTTACGGCCTGGGCGGGCTCGTCTCGCCGTTCATCGGCATCAAAGTGATCGACCTTGCCGTCTCCGGCATCGGTCTGGCGTGAGGATAGCGAGCATGACCACGGATTTCCTGTCGGGGCTTCGGCCCGCCTTCGTTCTGACGCTGCTGCTGACGCTGCTGACTTGCGGAGTCTATCCGCTGGTCGTGATGGGCATCGGCCAGGTCGCTTTCCCGCATCAGGCGAACGGCAGCCTGATCGTCGACCAGGGGCGGGTGACCGGATCGGAACTGATCGGCCAGTCGTTCACCAGCGACCGGTACTTCAACTCGCGTCCCTCCGCGGCGGGCAAGGGCTATGACGCGAGCGCCTCGTCCGGGTCTAACCTCGGGCCGACCTCCAAGGCGTTGGTCGATCGGATGAAGGGCGACATCGCGCTGCGCCGGTCGCAGGGCGTCACCGGCGAGGTGCCGGCCGATCTGGTCACCGCCTCCGCGTCGGGCCTCGACCCCGACCTGTCGCCCGCCGCCGCGTTCGTGCAGATTCCGCGGGTTTCGAAGGCGCGCGGCTTGCCCGGCGATCAGGTCCGTGTACTGGTCGAAAAGAACGTGCAGCATCCGCTGCTCGGCTTTATCGGGGAGGAGCGCGTCAACGTGCTAACGCTCAACCGCCAGCTCGATGCGCTGGCCGGCAGTATCAAGAACCGTTGAACGAACCGGCCGAACGGCCCTCGCCCGAGGCCTTTCTGCGTCAGGCGGCGCAGGAAGGCCTTGGTCAATTGAAGATCTTCCTCGGCGCGGCCCCCGGCGTCGGCAAGACGTACGAGATGCTGTCCGAAGGTGCGGCGCGGCGCCGCGCGGGCGTGGACGTGGTGGTGGGCATCGTCGAGACGCATGGGCGGATCGAGACCGAAGCGCTGACCCGCGACCAGGAGATCATTCCGCGACGCGACATCCCGTACGAAGGCCGCATCCTCCAGGAAATGGACATCGACGCCATCCTGGAGCGCCGGCCCGATCTCGTGCTGGTCGACGAACTGGCGCACACCAATGTCTCCGGAAGCCGCCATCCGAAGCGCTGGCAGGATGTCGAGGAACTGCTCGCCGCCGGCATCCACGTCTATTCGACCGTCAACATCCAGCACATCGAGAGCCTGAACGACGTCGTCGCCTCGTTCACGCGCGTGCGCGTGCGCGAGACCGTTCCCGACAGCATCCTGGAAAAGGCCGAGATCGAGGTCGTCGACATCCCGCCCGACGAACTGATCGAGCGGCTGAAGGACGGCAAGGTCTATCTGCCGCACGAGGCGACTCGCGCGCTGAGCCATTTCTTCTCGAAATCGAACCTGTCGGCGCTGCGCGAACTGGCGTTGCGCCGCGCGGCGCAGGCGGTCGATGCGCAGATGCTCGAACACGTCCGGGCGAACGCGCTCGGCGGGACCTGGGCGGGGAGCGAACGGATCGCGGTCGCGGTGTCCGAACTGCCCGGCGCGGAAGGGCTGGTGCGCGCGGCCAAGCGGATCGCCGACGCCCTGCACGCGCCGTGGACCGCGGTGCATGTCGAGACGCCGCGCAGCCGCCAGCTCGGCCGCGAAGATCATCAGCGTCTCGCGACCGTGCTCAACCTGGCGACCCAGCTTGGCGGCGCCGTGACCAGCGTTCCCGCCGTCTCCGTGTTCGACGGGCTCAAGACGCACGTCATCGAAGCGCGGGCGACGCAATTGGTGGTCGGCAAATCGGTGCGGTCGCGCTGG
Organism: uncultured Sphingomonas sp.; assembly: GCA_964244765.1. Lineage (GTDB taxonomy): Bacteria > Pseudomonadota > Alphaproteobacteria > Sphingomonadales > Sphingomonadaceae > Sphingomonas. The sequence continues at coordinate 2,081 of CAXTJX010000072.1, forward strand.
TTCGAACTGCGGCACGGCTCGGTCGTCGACCGGCTGGTGCGCGAGACGCCGGGCGTCGCGGTCCACGTCATGCCGCTGGAAGGCGCGGGACGACCGCCGGCGCGTCGCCCCCCCGTGCGGGGCGACTGGGGCACGCGCGCCGGCTATGGCTGGACGACGGCGATGGTCGGCGCGGTCACGGCGGTCGGCAGCGGACTGCTCCACGTCCTGAACCTGGGGAACGTCGCGTTGCTGTATCTCCTGCCGGTGATGGCGGCCGCCAGCCTCTTCGGCTTGCGGACCGGGCTGTTCGCGGGGATCGTGTCGTCGTTCGCCTACAATTTCTTTTTCCTGCCGCCGGTCCATACGCTGTCGATCAGCAATCCCGAAAACGTGGTGTCGATCATCGTGCTGCTCGGGGTCGCGATCGCGACCAGCCAGTTGACGTCGCGCGTCCGGGCCCAGGCAGACATCGCGGCGTCGAGCGCCCGGTCCAACGCCGCGCTCGCCGGCTTCCTGCGCCAGTTGACGTCGCTCGGCGACCGGGGCGAGGTCAGCCGGGCGATCTGCGTGGAAATCGGCCGGCTGTTCGAGCTTCGCGTGATCGTCCTGGAACAGGAGGGCGCCGGGCTCGCCGTGCAGGCGGCGAACAAGCCCGATACGCGGCTGGGCGTGATGGAACTGGCGGCGGCGCAATGGGCGCAGGATACCGGGCAGCCCGCCGGCCGCGGATCGAGCACGCTGACCGCGACCGACTGGCTGTTCCGCCCGCTCGGGACCGGTGGCCGGACTTTGGCGGTGCTCGGCATCGCGCGCGAGGATGGCGGCGATCCCGTCCGGGCGGACCAACTGGCATTGCTCTCCAGCCTGCTCGACCAGGCCGGCCTCGCGCTGGAACGGCTTCGCCTCGAGGCGGAAATGCGCGATGTCGATGCGGTGCGGGAGCGGGACCGCCTGCGGTCGGCGCTGCTCTCGTCGGTCAGTCACGACTTGCGCACGCCGCTGACGTCCGTGCTCGCGGCGGCCGCGCAGTTGCGCCAGCAAATCGACAATCCGCTCGTCCTGACGATCGAGAGCGAAGCGCTGCGGCTGAACCGGTTCGTGTCGAACCTGCTGGACATGGCGCGGGTCGAGGCCGGTGCGCTGCGCTTGCGGGTCGAACCGGTCGATCTGACCGACGCGGTCGCCTCGGCGGTGGCAGACACCAAGCGCTCACTGGAAGGACATCCCATCAATCTGGAGGTCCCGCCTAACCTGCCGCTGGTATCGGTCGATCCGCAATTGTTCCATCACTGCCTGCTCAACCTGCTGGACAATGCCGGTCGCTACGCCGACCCGGGGACGCCGATCACGATCAAGGCGGAACGCGGCTATGGGGAGCTGACGCTGTCCCTGCTCGACGAGGGGCCGGGCTTGCCGCCGGGGCGGGAAAAAGAGGTGTTCGAGACGTTCCGCCGCCTCGAAGGGTCCGATCGGAGTGCCAGCGGGACGGGCCTCGGGCTGGCCATCGTCAAGGGGTTCGCGGAGGCGATGGGCCTCGCCGTCACCGCCGCGGTACGCCACGACCGGCAAGGGGCGTGCTTTTCGCTGACGTTTCCCGAAAACCTCATCCTACCCTATAGAGAGACCGACGAATGACCGGGCAGCGCATCTTGGTGGTCGATGACGATCTCCACATCCGACGCCTGTTGCACGGCGCGCTGTCGCGCGCGGCCTATGAGGTCGTCGAAGCCAAGACCGCCCGCGAGGCGCTCGACATCGCCGCCAGGCTGGATCTGGATGCGATCCTGCTCGATCTCGGCCTGCCCGACCGCGACGGGCTGGAACTCGTCCCGCTCCTCAAGCAGAAATCGAAGACGCCCATCCTCGTCATATCGGCCCGCGACGGGACGGACGACAAGGTAGCCGCGCTCGACCTGGGCGCCGACGACTATGTCACCAAGCCGTTCGACGGCGAGGAACTGCTGGCGCGGTTGCGCGCGGCGCTGCGGCACCGGGTCGATGCCGCCGGAAGCGACTCGACGGTCGTCGCGGGGGACGTTCTCATCGACCTCGGCAACAGGCAGGTCACGAGGGACGGCGTCGTCGTCCATCTGACGCGCAAGGAATATGAGGTACTCGCCCAGCTCGCGATGGCCCCCGGCCGGGTCGTGACCCATTCCCGCATCCTCGCGGCGGCGTGGCCGTTGGAATATGACCGCAAGATCGAATATCTCAGGATCGTGGTCCGCAACCTGCGGCAGAAACTGGAGGCCGATCCGTCCCGGCCGCGCATCCTGACCAACGAGCTCGGCATCGGCTATCGCCTCATCGCCGATCCCTGACCCCCGTGCGGGGCGGACACTATGCAAACACAACGCTCTCGCGCCGCCAGCCATCTCGAATGTATATGCCGTTCCGATTAGCTGGGTCGTCGCATCGTGGAGTGCGGCATGGTCGCTTTTCGTCCGGGACGGGTACGGGACTTGATCCTGAGGGGAGCAGGGCTCGTCCTGCTCGTTTGCTGTTGGCTACTCATCGCCTGGCTTCTGCGCGAAACAAGGGTCCGGTCGCACGAGGCGGGCGGTCTTCTCGCCTGTTGCGCGGCGGCGGTCGCATATTTCTGCTTCAGCGTGGGCGGGACGCTGACGGCGATCGGCGAACACATCTTCGACAAGGTGCGGATTTCGCAACGCTGGATGCGGCAGAGTGCGCCACCAGCCCATAATACGCGCACCGACTCGCCATTCTTCCACGGTTTTTCGGGAGATTGAAATGGAAGGCGTCATCATCCTGTTCTTCCTCGCGGTGCTGTTGGGGAGCGCGAGATTGTTCCTGCGGGGTGAGCATCGACCGCCGATCCTGCCGCACCGGGACCCCACGGCCGGCTTCCGCGATCCCGCGCGTCCGTTCCGCACGCTGGACGTCGACCGTAACGAGTGACCGGCCGCAGGCGATGCCTACAGGGTGACCAGCACGGTATCGGACAGGCCGACCGGCCACCGTGTCAGATGTTGCCCCACGCACGGCCCGCCGACACATTTCCCCGTCGCCTTCTCGAACAGGGCACCATGCCAGCTACAGGCGATGAACGTTCCACAGGGGGAGAGATAATCGTCAAGCGCCTTGGCCAGCGGCACGCCCATGTGCGGGCACCGATCCACATAGCCGTGGACCGTCTCGTTTTCGCGCACGACGAAACCGTGAAACCGTCCTGCCCGCATCTGGAGGACGAAGTTGCGCGCGCCGCCATCGGGGATCGTGGCGAGGGTTCCCAGCGCCACGCCGGCAGGCGTGTCGAACAGCCTGTCGTCCATCATATGTCCGTGTCGACAAAGGTGAAGTCGGTGAACGCGAAACCAGCGCGACCGATCGGGTTGACGTCCATGTCCATCTCCGACCCCATTGCGGAGTAACTATCATCCGCAACGACAGGGTCAACCGTGCCACGGTAGTAACGAAAAACGATTCGTTGACAATATGCTATTGATTTGTAGAAGTGTCACGATCCTATGACGGGGTCCGACGACATGAGCGCGACGATTACGGCCGACACGACCGGCCTGCGGATGCTGGGCATAGCGGGACGCCGCAGCTACGCGGTATCGCCCACGCTGGTGGACATGCGACGCCCGTCACCCTCGTCGCGTTCCGTCGAGCTTTCCGCCGCGCCGCAGGACCTCGTGTTCGACAGCCAGCGTGCCGCGGTCATCGTGATCGACATGATCAACGATTTTTGTCATCCGGACGGCTGGATCACCTCGATGGGGGTCGATATCGCGCCGGCGCGCGCGCTGGCGACACCGATCAATGTCGCGACCGGTGCCGCGAGAGCGGCCGGCATGCCGGTGATCTTCGTCAATTGGGGCGTACGGCCGGACCGGCTCAATCTTTCGCCGGGGACGCAGCATCCGTTCAATCCGCACGGAACCGGCCCCGGCCTCGCCGGCACCAGGACCGTCGGCGATCGCAGCTATCAGGTGCTGGCGTCGGATAGCTGGGGAGGGGAGCTTCTCGCCGATCTCGACCGCGGTGCCGACGACATCCTGATCGACAAGCACCGCATCAGCGGCTTCTGGGACACGCCGCTCGACGCGATCCTCAGAAACCTCGACGTCACCACCCTGTTCTTCACCGGCGTGAATACCGACCATTGCGTATTGGGCACGTTGATGGACGCCAATTTCCACGGCTATGACACGATCCTGCTGGAAGATTGCACGGGGACGACCTCGCCCGATTTCTGCTACCAGGCGGCGTTGCACAATGTACGCTTCTGCTTCGGGTTCACCGCGACCGCCGCCGATTTCGCCGCCGGCGTGGCGGCCAGCGCCGGCGATTCCGCGCCCCGTTGAGGGAGGCCGATCTCGTGAAACTGCTGAACTTCTCGACCGGCCGGATTCGCACGATCGATATCGACGGCACGCCGGTGCAGACCGCGCACGTCAAGACACCGGTCGCCGAGCCTTGGACGATCGACGCGGACGGCGCGGTCGGCGATCGCCGCGCGGTGCATCCCGACAAGCTCTATGCCTATGCGCGCACCGGCTACCGCTATTGGTCCGAACGCCTCGGGGTCGATCCGGGGACATGGCCCGACGGGTTCTTCGGCGAGAACCTGACGCTCGACACGCTGGACGAAGACGACGTGCGCGTGGGCGACGTGTTCGCGATCGGCGATACGGTCAAGCTGGTGGTCGCAGGCGCGCGCACGCCGTGCGCCAAGCTCGCCTGGCGGTTGGGGCAGCCGCGCGCGTTTCAGCGCAAGTTCGCCTTGTCGCGCAACACCGGGGTCTATCTCGGCGTGCTGGAGACGGGCACCGTCCAGCCGGGCGCGACGCTCCGGCGGCTCCGGCATGATCCGGCGATGCCGAGCATCGCCGATCTCTGCGATTACGTCGCGAGCCACGACCCGCCGCCGTTGGAGCCGCTGCGACGATTGCTCGCCTTCGAGCAGCTCAGCCCGACGATCCGGCTGCTGCTCGGCGCGAAAATGGATGCGGCGGAGCGCGCCACTGCGCTGGTCGAGGGGCGCTGGCGCGGCTGGCGCCCGTTCGTCGTGGACGACATAAGCGAGGAAACGCGCGACATCCGTTCGGTGCGACTGCGGCCGGCCGATGGCGGAACGATGTGCCAGCCGCGGCCGGGCCAGTTCGTCACCGCCCGGATCGATGCCGACGACGGGTCGCAGATCCTGCGGTCGTGGAGCGTATCGTCCTTCGCCCATGCGATGGACCGCTACCGGCTGACGGTCCGCAAGCAATCGGGTCTGGGATCGAACTGGCTGCACCGTGCCACGCCGGGCGCGACACTGATGCTGCGCGCCCCGGCCGGACATTTCGTGCTGGACCAGGGATTCCGGCCGGTGGTGCTGGTCGCCGCGGGGATCGGCATCACGCCGCTGCTGGCGATGCTCCAGGCGCATCTGCTGCGGCCCAAGGGTACGGCGGCCTATCTCTTCTACGGCGCGCGCAGCCCGGCCGAGCTGGCGTTTCGGGGCGAGCTGGACGCGCTCGCCGCCGCGCATCCGCACTTCCACGCCACCTATCGCTACAGCCGCTGGGCGGACGATGCGCAACCGGCGGGGCGCATCACCCCGGCGACCGTGGTCGCGGGGCTGGCCGATCTCCATGTCGTGCTCGAAGGGCGCAGGATCGACTTGCCGTGGTTCGAGGCCGATATCTATATCTGCGGGCCGGGCGCGTTCTGCACCGAACTGCGCGAGGGCTTCATCGCGCTGGGCGCCAATCCCGATCATCTGTTCACCGAGCAGTTCGCCGCGGTCGTGCCCGAGGATTCGGACGTGGAGCACGCCCGCATCCGCTTCGCGCGTTCCGACGTGACGCTCGACTGGGATGCGGAGGAGGATTTGACGCTGCTGGATCTGGCGGAACGCGCGGGGCTGAGCGTCGCGCACGATTGCCGCAGCGGCGCTTGCCTCACCTGCAAGACGCGGATCGTCGCAGGGGGCGTGACCGCGCTCGCCCCCGACGGCGAGGCATTGCTGTGCATCGGCCGCCCCGCGACAGCCGAGCTGGTGCTTGATCTCTAGGGCGGATCGACCTTCGATATCGCAGTTTTGCCCGCAGATTTTCCTGCGAAACTCGGCGATCGCATCACTATTGGGGTCGAAGCTGCTCGGTCGACCCCGGAACGAGTCCGGGGTGATGGAAGACTCCGGGGGTAGGGCCTACCAAGGAGGATGAAAGTCGATCTGCTAGCCCCGGCCGTCCGCTTGCCCGCGTGCCTGCGCGCGCCGATAGGCCGGCCGCTGTCTCACCTTGTCGAGGAAGGCGCCGAGCACCGGGTCGACCGGCATTTCCGGAAAACGCGCCAGCGCCTCGATCGGGAAGCTCATCAGGATATCGGCCGCGCTGAACTCGGCGCCGGCGAACCAGGGGCTTCCGCCGAGTTCGGCGATCCAGTAATCGAGGTTGAGCTTGACCTGCGGATCGACGAACCCCGCCTTGACGGGATCGAGCGCGGGCGCGGCGATGCCGCTCAATATCAGCTTGAGCAGGAACGCCGGCATCGCGCTTCCCTCGACATAATGCAGCCAGTAGAGCCAGCGCAGCCGCGCCGCGCTGTCCGGCCCATATGATTTGGCGGGCGCGAGCCGGTTGTCGCCGTCATAGCGGTCGCACAGATAGGTGGCGATCAGTCCGCATTCGGCGAGCACCAGCCCGTCATCGACCAGCACCGGGCTCTTGCCGAGCGGGTGGACGGCCTTCAATGCCGGCGGCGCCAGCCGGGTCTGCGGATCGCGCCGGTAATAGTCGACCGCGTAATCGACGCCGAGTTCTTCCAGCAGCCACAGGATGCTCTGCGAGCGCGAATGATCGAGATGGTGCAGCTTTATCATCATGGATTCCCCGGTCAGCGGTCGAGCTGGGCGACGACGATCTCGCTCAGCGGGCCGGTCAGGCCGGCGGGCGCGGCGATGATGCCGTCCCAGCCCCAGTCCCACGGCCGGCCGTGGAGATCGGTCATCGCCAGTCCCGCCTCGGTCACCAGCAGGCCGCCCGCGAGCCAGTCGTGCGGGGTCGAACTCACGTCGAACAGCGCGTCGAGCCGCCCCGCTGCGACATAGGCCAGATGCAGCGAGGCCGAGGCCATGGCGCGGACGATGAACACGTTCTTCGACACCGCCGAGATCAGCTTGAGCGTCAGCTCGTGCCGGCTCGGGTCGCCATGCGCGAACGGCGGCGTCAGGAAGGTCGCGGCGATCGCGGTCTGGAGGCTGGTCTTGGCGGCGGGACGCAGCGCCACGCCGTTCAGCGTCGCGCCCTGCCCTTCGCTGGCGAGGAACATCTCGTTCCGGGTCGGGTCGTAGACCGCGCCGAACACCGTGCGCTTGCCGCTGACCAGCGCCAGCGACGCCGACCACAAGGGCAGCCCCTGCATGGTGTGGTACACCGCATCGACCGGATCGTAGACCCAATAAGGCGCATCCGACGCCGGACGTCCCTGGCTCTCGCCCAGCTCCTCGTCGGCGTCGCTCCAGCCGATGTCGGGATAATGACTCAGCAGCGCCGGGCGCATCACCCCTTCCGCCCAGGCGTTGACCGCCTTGATCTGC
>CAXTJX010000073.1:0-9320 GCA_964244765.1 uncultured Sphingomonas sp.
AGCCGATCATCGCGCCGAGGATCGCCGGCGGCTTGTCGATCGAGCCCATCGTCTTGACCACGCCGAGCACCGCCGCGACGATGCCGAGCGCGGGCAGCGCATCGGCCAGCGTCGCGATCGTGCCCTGCGGCCCCTCGACCTCGTGGTGGTGGGTCTTGATCATGTTGTCCATCACGTCCTCGACCGCGTGGACGTCGAGCGTGCCCGACGACACCACGACCAGGCGCAGCGTATCGGCGATCAGGTTGATCAGCGCATGATCGGCGAGCAGCCGCGGATATTCGGCGAAGACGGCGGAGGATTTCGGGTCCTCGACATGCGGTTCGAGCGCGATCGGCCCTTCGGTGCGCAGCATCTTCATCAGCTTGCTGACGAGAAAGATGACGTCGAGATAGTCCTGCTTCTTGTATTTCGGCCCCTTGAACACCTTCATCAGGCCGCCGCCGAGCGCCTTCAGCTCCTTCATCGAATTGCCGATGATCAGCGCGCCGACCGCGGCACCGCCGATGATCAGCATCTCATGCGGGATCGCCTCCATCACCGGGCCGAGCGCGCCGCCGGTGATCGCGAAACCGCCGAAGATCATCACCAGCAGGACGACGAGGCCGATAATCGGAAACATGCGTGGCTGATGCCCCCTGGCTGACGATCCGAACGGACCTGCGACTATCCTGCGGGAGTAGCGCAGATTTGGTAGCTAATCCGTTAACCAAACGGCCCGGAGCGACGGTTCCCGGTCGCTCCTCCCGCTCCTCGCCTCTCCCCTCGCTGGAAGGGAAGGGCCGGGGGTGGGTCGGCTCGTTGTCGAGCGGACGGCCAGCCCATACCGACCCAGCCCGGTCTTTCAGGGGAGGGAGAAGAGGCCGGCGCTATTTGAGATAATCGAACAGCGAGAGCTGGCCGAGCCTGGTGAAGCTCGCCTGCGTCGCCGACAGGATCGTCATGGTCTTCTGCAACGCCACGATCGCGGTGGACGGGTCGGTATCCTCGAGCGCCGAGCGGTCGGTCTCGCGCGCCGCGGCAGCGTCGGTCGCCTGGTTCGAGACGATGTCGAGCCGCGACGCGCGCGCGCCGACCGATCCTTGCACGTTGCCCACCTGGGTCAGCGCGGCCTTGAGGCCGTCGGCCGCCGTGCCCGAGGCGGCCGACGTGTCGCCGCCGGCATTGAGCGCGGCGATATAATCGTTCAGCAGCGCGAACAGGTCGGTGGTGCCGCTACCGCTCGCGGGCAAGCCGCCGAACACGCGCGCGGCGCTGTCGGTGGCGCGCACGGCGGTGCCGTCGTCGACCGGGATCGCCGCCACCTCGCCGCTGCCGCCGAAGCTGACGGTGCCGTCCGCCGCTTGCACGATCGCCGTCGCGCCGGTCGCCGCGCCGAACAGCGGCTGGCCGCGCACGTCGGTCGTGCCGGCGAGGTTGACGAGATCGTCGCGGATGCTTTGCAGTTCGACCGCGATGGTCCTCCGGTCGTCGTCGTTCAACGTGCCGTTCGCCGCCTGCACGGTCAATTCCGACGCGCGCTGGAGCTGGTTGGTGATCGCGGTCAGCGTGCTGTCGGACTGTTGCAGCAGCGACTTGGCGAGGCTGACGTTGCCGGCATAGGCGGCGCCGTCCGCCGTCGCCTGCTTGATGCGGCTCAAGCGATCGTACGCGACCACGTCCTGCGACGGGGCGGTGAGCCGCTTGCCCGTCGCGATCTGCGTGTTGAGCGTGTCGGCCTGCGCCGACAGCCTGGAGAGCTGCGACGCGCCGGTATCGTAGAACTGGCTGGTGCCGATGTGCATGATGACCTCTAGCGGATGTCGAGGATCGACTGGAGCGTGTCGCGCGCCACCTGGATGACGCGGCTCGACGCGGAATAGGCTTGCTGGAAGCGGAGCAGGTCGACCGCTTCGCTGTCGAGATTGACCCCCGACACCGCATCGCGCGCGGCGATCGCGCCGTCGCGGATCGCGCTCTGCGCATCGGCGACTTGCTTGCGGCCGGCAAGCGTCGCGGCATTGCCCGAGACGAGCGCCGTCGTATCGGCCTCGAACGCGCCATGGTTGCGCAGCGTATCGAGGTTGGCGAGATTGGCGTTGTCGCGCGGGCCGCCGCCGACCGCCGCCGCCGCGATGCCGTTCGGGTCGGTCAGCGACAGCGAGATGTCGGTCGGCGCGGTGCCGGTGGCGAACATCGCCGCACCGGCATTGCCGTTCAGGTCGCGGCCCTGCGCCTGCACCGCGTTGACGCCGTCGGTGAAGGATGTCGCGATCGCGTAGAGCTTGATCCGCGCGTCGGCGATCCGCGCCGCGCCGTCGACCACGCCGGCGAGCGCGCCCGCGCCGGGCGTGAAGGTCGAAACGGCCTGCGGCGTGTGCAGCGCGAACGACACGGTGCCGTCGCTGCCGCGCGCGAAGGTCACGCTGTTGGCCTGGTTGCCCTCGACCAGCGTCGGCCCGCCGGCATTGGCGAGCTTCACCGTCGCGCGGCCGGCGGCATCGGTGGTGACCGACACGTCGCTGATCGCGCTCATCTGGTCGAGAATCGCGTCGCGCTGGTCGGCGAGTTGCGCCGCACCGCTGGACGCCGCGCGCGCTCGGGCGAGGCCGTCATTGACCTTGGCGAGCGCGCTGCCGAGGCTGTTGAGCGTGGTCACCGCGGTGTCGGCGGTGGTGTCGAGATCGGCGTCGAGATTGTCGAGCGCCTTGCCGGTCGCGGTGAAGCTGCCCGCCACCGCCGTCGCCTGTTCCAGCATGGCGCTGCGCGGCACCGTCGCGGTCGGGTCGGCGGCGACGGTCCTGGCGGCGTTGAAGAAACCGGTCAGCCGGTCGCCGAGCCGGTTGCCGGTCAGCACCGTTTCGATCCGGTCGAGCCAGGCGATGCCGGTCTCGCTCCTGGCGAGATCGGCGCTGGCGTTGCGGACGTCGGCCGCCTTCAGGGCATCGGCCGAGCGCGTGACCCCCGCGACCAGCACGCCCTGCCCGCTGGCGACGGTGCTGCCCGTATTGATGCCGTTGGCGGGCGCGATCTCGCGCAGGTCGGTCGCGCGGCGGGCATAGCCCGGCGTGCTCGCGTTCGCGATGTTCTCGGAGACGGTGGTTAGCGCGCTTTGATACGCCTTCACCCCGCTCGCGCCGATGCCGAGCAGATCGCTCACGGCGTCTTGCCCTCAGGCGGGACCGCTTCCGCCTGCAAAGTCTTTTGCGAGCGCGCGAGGAACTCGGTCATCGCCTTGCCGATGCCGAGCGGCGCATGCTCGGCCATGTGCTGCGCCATTTGCGTGTCCTGCATTTCCTTGAAGGTATCCATGCCCTTCGATCCGAACAGATCGTCCTCGGCGAGGTGCGTCGAGCGCATCGCCTTGACCATCATGCCGGTGAACACCGCCTCGAACTTCTGGCCGGCAGCTTCGAGATTGGCGCGGTTCTGCAAGCGGCTGGTATCGAGGTCGATACCGGTCGTCGGGCCTTGATCGGCGACGGGTGGAAGGCTTGGGCCAAAGGAAGATACGTCGGTCACAGGATGATCAGATCCGCCTTGAGCGCGCCGGCTTCCTTCAGCGCCTCGAGGATCGCGACCAGATCGGCCGGCGACGCGCCGATCGCATTGATCGCCTTGACCACGTCGGACAAACGCGGGCCGGGTTCGATCAGGAACATCGGGTGCTTCTCCTCGTCGACCGCGACCGCGGACTTCTGCTCCTTGGTCGTCTGGCCCTGGCTGAACGGCGCGGGCTGGCTGGCTTTCTCGGTCTCGTCGATGCGCACGGTCAGCTTGCCGTGGGTGATCGCGGCGGTGCCGACGCGGACCGCCGAGTTGATCACGACGGTGCCGGTGCGCGCGTTGACGATCACCCTGGCCGACGGTTCGGCCGAGACCACGTCGAGATTCTCGATCTCGCTCATCAACGTCGCGCGGATATCGCCGCCGACCGGCGCGCGGATCGCGACCGAGATCGCGTCGGTCGCCTGGGCCGTGCCCGCGCCGAGCCGCGAATTGATCGCGGCGGCCACGTTTTGCGCGGTGGTGAAGTCGGCGCGGGTGAGGTTGTAGGTGAGCATCGGCGTGTTCTCGAAGCCGGTCCTGACCGCGCGCTCGACCGTCGCGCCGTCGGGAATGCGCCCGGCCGAGGGGATGTTGACGACGATCTGCGATCCGTCCTTGCCCTCCGCGCCGAGCCCGCCGACCGCGAGATTGCCCTGCGCCATCGCATAGATCTGGCCGTCCGCGCCGAGCAGCGGCGTCAGGATCAGCGCGCCTCCGCGAAGAGATTTGGCCTTGCCCATCGAGGCGACGGTGATGTCGAGCTTCTGCCCGGGCTTGGCGAACGGCGGCAGGTCGGCGGTGATCAGCACGACGGCGGCGTTCTTCAGCCCGGGATTGACGTTGGCGGGCAATTGCAGCCCGAAGCGCGAGGCGACCGCCTTCATCGACTGGATGGTATATTCGAGATTGTCGTCGCCGGTGCCGGGCAGTCCGACGACGATGCCGTAGCCGGTCAACTGGTTCGAGCGGATGCCCTGGAAGCCGCCGAGATCCTTGATCCGGTCGGCATTGGCAGGGGTGGCGACAGTAACGGCGGCCACAATGAACGCCATGGCGATCGCCCTCACCCTTCCCACGACCTGCGGTCGCGGGCCCCCTCCCTCTCCCGTTGGGAGAGGGCGGGAGCGGCGAAGCCGCGGAAGGGCGAGGGTGACGAGATGATGGAGACGCATCAGAACGGACTCACCACGGAGAAGAAGCGGCCGAACCACCCCTGGCGGCTGGCGCGGGCGACGTCGCCCTTGCCGGTATAGGCGATCTGCGCGTCGGCCACGCGGGTGGAGGGGACGCGGTTGTCGGCATCGATGTCGGCGACGCGGATCAGGCCCTTGATCTGGACGAATTCGTCGCCGCGGTTGAGCGTGACGCGCTTCTGCCCCTGGACCAGCATCGTGCCGTTGGGCAGCACCTGGCTGACGGTGACGCTGACTTCGCCCGACAGCGTGTTCGACTGGTCGGCGGCGCCGGTGCCGCCGAAATTACGCTTGCCGCTGATCGTGGCGTCGGTGTTCGCGAACAGCGCCAGACGTCCGGTGGCCGGCGGCGTGATGCTCGCGCCCCCGCCCGAATCGAGCTTGGAACTGGCGGATTTGGAAGCGACGGTGCGCTCGACCAGCACGATCGTCAGCGGATCGCCGACGCGGCGCGCGCGCGTGCCTTCATAAAGCGCGGCATAGCCTTCCGCGACCTGGAAGATCGAGCCGGTCGGCGCGGCCGCCGGCGGGGCGGGCGGCGGCGGCAGCGCGGCGGAGAAATCGGGCGCGGGCTTCTTCCTGCCGAGAATGCCGGCGTCCGCCGCGTTCGGGAGGAACGCGACGGCCACGACCAGGGCGATCCGGAAGGTGGATGGTTTCATGACATCGACCATCAGATATTCTGGTTAACATATTTGAGCATTTCGTCGGTCGCCGAGATCATTTTCGAATTCACCTCGTACGCGCGCTGGGTCTCGATCATGTCGACCAGTTCCTCCACGACGTTGACGTTCGATCCCTCGAGCTGGCCCTGGCGGATGTTGCCGCGCCCGTCCTGCCCGGCGACGCCGAGATTGGCGGCCCCGCTGGCGGTCGTCTCGACCAGGTAATTGTCGCCCTTGTTGAGCAGGCCCGCGCTGTTCGGGAAGCTCGCCACCTGGATCTGGCCGAGTTCGGTCGCGGCGGTCTGGCCCGCCACCGTCGCCGAGACGGTGCCGTCGGTGCCGATCGTGATCGCCGACGCGCCCTCGGGAACGGTGATGCCGGGCTGCACCTGATAGCCCTCGCTGGTGATCAGCAAGCCTTCGGGCGAGCGCGAGAAATTGCCGGCGCGAGTGTAGCCGAGCGTGCCGCCGGGCATCTGCACCTGGAAATAGCCGTCGCCGTCGAGCGCCATGTCCAGGCTGTTGCCGGTCTGCTGGAACGACCCTTGCGTGTCGATCCGCGCGGTGCCCTGGATCTTGACGCCGGTGCCGAGGTTGAGGCCCGTCGCATATTTCGATTCGGACGTGCTCGGCGCGCCGGGCGCGGTGATCGTCTGGTACGCCAGCGTCTCGAACGCCGCGCGGTCCTTCTTGTAGGCGGTGGTGTTGACGTTGGCGAGGTTGTTCGAGATGACGCGCATGCGCATGTCCTGGGCATCGATCCCGGTCCGCGCGATCTGCATGGCTGCACTACCCATCGTATTTCCTTCAGCTTGGCAGGCGCATCAGCGATGCACTGCTTTCATCCATGTCCTTGGCCGATTTCATGAGGTTGGCCTGCACCTCGTAGCTGCGCTGGTTCTCGATCATGTCGACCAGCGCTTGCGTCATGTTGACGTTGGAACCCTCCAGCGCGCCGCTTTCGACCTTCGCGTCGAGATCGGCCGGCAGCACGCCGCCGCCCTTCACATGCAGCAGGTTGTCGGTGCCCTTGGTCGTGTCCGATCCCGTGGGGCTGGCGAGCTTGAGCCGGTCGATCACCTGCGGATTGCGCGCATCGCCGCCGACCGGCACGATCGCGACCTGGCCGTCCGCCGAGATCTTGACGCTGGTCGCAGGGGGAAGGGTGATCGGGCCCCCGGACCCGATCACCGGGAACCCGTCGCCGGTCTGCAGCACGCCCGAAGGCGCGACTTCGAGATCGCCGCGGCGGGTATAGGCTTCGCTGCCGTCGCTCGCCTGCACCGCGAGCCAGCTATCGCCGGTGATCGCGACGTCGAGGTCGCGCCCGGTCTGCTGGATCGTGCCGGGCTTGCGGTCGGCATCGATCACTTCGGCCGAGGCCGGCGTGCGCGTCTCGAAGGCGGACCCCTTCAGCGACAGCCGGTCGAACACCACGCGGTCGGCGCGGAAGCCGATCGTCGACGCGTTCGCCATGTTGTTGGCGATCGCCGCCTGCGACGCGAGGTGCGCCTTGAGGCCCGAGGCCGCGGTATAGACCAGTTTGTCCATGCTATGCTCCGGTTACGCTCGCATCAGCCCTGGATGTTGAAAATGGTCTGCGAGATCTGGCTGTTGATATCGAGCGCCTTGGCGTTGGCCTGGAAATTGCGCTGCGCCGCGATCAGGTCGACCAGTTCCTCGGTGATGTCGACGTTCGATCCCTCGAGCGTGCCCGACAGGAGCGAGCCGTACCCGTTCTCGTTCGCGGCCCCCAGCGTCGCCTGGCCGGAAATGCCGGTCGCCGACCAATAGCTGTTGCCGTCCTGGCGCAGGCCGACCGGGTTGGCGAAACTGGCGAGCGCGACCTTGCCGAGATTGACGGTATCGCCGTTCGAATAGTTCGCCGCGACGATGCCCGCCGCGTTGACCGTCACGCCGGCGAGTTCGCCGACCGACGCGCCGTTCGCCGTGCGCGCATTGACCGAGAAGGCGCTGGACGCCTGGGTCGAGCCGGCCAGGCTGAAGGCCAGCGTCTGCGACACGCCGCCGGTGGTGGGCGTGAAGGCGTCATACGTGATCGGCGTCGTCGGCGCGGTGATCGCGCCGCTGCTGTCGAACGTGACCGGCGTGCCCGCGGTCGATCCGCCGACCTTCAGTTCCTGGTCGCCGACAAAGCTGTGAACGTTCCACGCATTGGTGGCCGTCTTCACGTAATAGTTGGTGAGCGTGCTCGCCTTGCCCGACGAATCGTAGATCGTCGTGGTGGTGGAATTGTTGTAGCTCGATGCGTTGGTCGGAGCGAACGCCGCGGTCGGCGCGCTGGCGGCGGCATAGAGGTTGACCTTGAGCGCGACGTTTCCGGTGGCGGCCGGCGTGCCGCTGGTTTCCGGCAAGTTCAGCGCGACCATCCCGTCCGCCCCGGTCGCGGTCGGATTGCCCTTGGCATCGACCGGATAGCCGAGCAGCGCCGAGCCCTGCGCGTCGACGATGTTGTGCGTGCCGGGATCGACCTGGAACGCGCCGTTGCGGGTGTAGGCGATCGAGGTGTTGAGCCCCGCCGTCTTGACCGCGAAGAAGCCGTCGCCGCTGATCGTGAGATCGAGCGCGGACCCGGTCGTCTTCAGATTGCCCTCGGTGAATTGCTGGCGGTTGGCCTTCACCACCGCGCCCGACCCGACGATCTTGGTCGGATCGGTCGCGATGCTCGACGCGATGACGTCGGCGAAATCGGTGCGACTCTTCTTGAAGCCGTTGGTCGCGACATTGGCGAGGTTGTGCGAGACGGTCGACAGTTCGGTCTGCGCCGCCTGCAGGCCGCTGAGCGAGGTGTAGAAGGACATGTGGGTTGCTCCTTGGCGATAAGGGGAAAGGTTCAGCCGACCTGACGGACGGCGCTGACGGCGACGGTGCCGAGACCGGGGACGGTGAGCGTCGGCTCGCCGCCGGGCGACACCGAGACCGCCGCGACCGGTGCCCAGACGAGCCCGCGCGACGTGACGTTCCTGCCGGCATCGGCCGCGCTGACCGTGACCGTGAACGGCCCGGCGCCGGCATCGGCGCCGGCGGCGGTCTGGCCGTTCCAGTCATAGGACACGGTGCCCTGCTTCTGCGCGCCGAGTTGCAGCGTGTCGAGGATCTGGCCGTTGGCGTCGCGGATCGACACCGACACGTCGCTCGCAGCGCCGTCCAGTTCGACCGCGCCGGCCAGGCCGCCGCCGGTGCGGCCATAGGCGGTCGCGCCCTCGGTCAGCACGGTCTTGCCGACATAGGCCAGCGCGTCGGCGGTGCTGGTGGCGCCCAGCTTGGTCTGGATCGCCTTCAGCGTGGTGCCCATGTCGGCGATGCCCGAGGTGCTGGTGATCTGCGCGAGCTGGGCCACCATCTGGCTGTTGTCGGTCGGCGAGAACGGGTCCTGGTTCTGCAACTGCGCGGTCAGCAGCTTGAGGAAGTCGGAGGTGCCGAGGCCCGACGACGTGCCGGCGGCGGCGGTCGCCGCGGTCGAGGTCGTGCGGTTGATGCCGAGGCTGGTCAGGGTCGAATCGAAGGAGGAAGCCATGGTTTAACGTCCCAGCTTGAGGGTATCGAGAATGAGCGATTTCGCGGTCTGCATGACCTCGACATTGTTCTGGTAACTGCGCGCTGTCTCCATCATGTCGACCAGCTCGCGTGTCTCGTCGACCGCCGATTCCCACACATTGCCGTCCTTGTCGGCGAGCGGGTGCGACGGGTCGTAATGCTTGCCGGGCGATTCGCCGGCCTGGACGATGCTCTCGACGTTGACGGTGGAAAGGCCCGACGCCTTGTCATATTCGGTGCGGAACACCGGCTTGATCGTGCGGTAGGCGGTCGCCTCGCTCGACGCGACCGCCCCGGCATTGGCCAGGTTCGACGCGGTGGTGTTCATCCGCACGAGCTGCGCCGACATGGCGCGCCCGGCGACCTGGAAGATGGT
>CAXTJX010000074.1:0-9076 GCA_964244765.1 uncultured Sphingomonas sp.
ACCAGTCGATCTATTCGTGGCGCGGCGCGCAGGTCGAGAACATCCTGAAGTTCGAGAAGGATTTCCCGGGCGCGAAGATCATCCGGCTGGAGCAGAACTACCGCTCCACCCCGCACATCCTCGCCGCCGCCAGCGGCGTGATCGCCAACAATAGCGGCCGCCTTGGCAAGACCTTGTGGACCGAGGAGGCCGAGGGCGAGAAGGTCAAGGTGCTCGGCGTGTGGGATGGCCCCGAGGAAGCCCGCCGCGTCGGCGAGGAGATCGATAGCCGCCAGCGAGCCGGCACGAACCTCGACGACGTGGCCATCCTCGTCCGCGCGCAGCACCAGACACGCGAGTTCGAGGACCGCTTCATCGCGACCGGCATCAACTACCGCATCGTCGGCGGTTTCCGCTTCTACGAGCGCGCCGAGATCCGCGACGCGCTGGCGTATCTCCGCGTCGTCGCGCAACCGGCCGACGATCTGGCGTTCGACCGCATCGTCAACGTCCCCAAGCGCGGGCTCGGCGACAAGGCGGTCGCGCGCATCCACCAGCTCGCCCGCGCGCAGGGCGTGCCGCTGCTCACCGCCGCCGCGCGCATCCTCGACACCGACGAACTGACCGGCGCGGCGCGCAAGTCGCTCGGCAATCTCGTCATCGACATGGCGCGGTGGCGCGCGCAGGCAAGCGAGATCGCGCATGGCGACCTCGCGCGGATCATCCTCGACGAAAGCGGCTATACCGCCGTGCTTCAGGCCGAGAAATCGGTCGAGGCCGCCGGTCGGCTGGAAAATCTCACCGAGCTCGTCCGCGCGATGGAGGAATATGACAGCCTCGGCGCGTTCCTCGAACACGTCTCGCTGGTGATGGACAATGAGGCGGCGGCGGAGGAACCCAAGGTCACGATCATGACGATCCATGCCGCCAAGGGCCTCGAATACGACACCGTCTTCCTCGTCGGATGGGAGGAAGGCCTGTTCCCCTCGCAACGCGCGCTCGACGAGGGCGGCACGGCGTCGCTGGAGGAGGAACGCCGTTTGGCATACGTCGCGATCACCCGCGCCCGCCGCCGCGCGATCATCCTCCACGCCGCCAACCGCCGCATCTACGGCCAGTGGACCAGCAGCATCCCGAGCCGCTTCGTCGGCGAATTGCCGGGCGCGCATGTCGAGGCGGAAACCAGCATGGCCGGCGGCGAAAGCCTGTGGCGCGCGAACTGGTCCGAACGCGCCGATCCCTTCGCCGATGTGGCGCGCGGGACGGGGCGAGGCCCGGGCTGGCAGCGCGCGGCCGGCATCGGGGGGGGCGTGGATCTGTCGAAGCCGGGCGGCGACTACACCACCCGCACCTTCACCCGCGAACCGTCGCGCGTCCGCGAATCGAGCGCCCCGGCGATCAGCCTCGGCAACAAGGGCCGTGCGGACGTCGCGGTCGGCATGCGCGTGTTCCACCAGAAATTCGGCTATGGCGAGATCGCCGAGATCGAAGGCAACAAGCTGGAGATCGACTTCGAAAGCGCCGGGCGCAAGCGGGTGATGGACAGCTTCGTGACGGCGGGGTGATTGCGGGCGTCGACCGTGCAGCCGGGCGAGCCGCACAGCCGGACTCTCTTCCGTCGCACATGCACACCGGCTGGCGAACCTGTACCGCAGCGAACAACTCCGTTCAGCATCGATACCGGTCGCGACGCGCATCATCACCCCAGCCCGATCCCCGGGCCGGAAGGACAGGATCATGAAACTCACGCACTTCCTCGCCGCCGCGACGATGATCGCGGGGCTCGGCGTATCGACCGCCGCCTCGGCACAGGATTATCGCCATGACGGGCGCTACGAACGGCGCGACCATCGCGGCTATGACGACCGCCGGGATTACCGCGACGACCGCCGCCACTACGGCCACGACCGCGGCCGTCACCAAGGGTGGAACCGCCATCATCGCCGGTGCCACGCGGAATATCGCCATCACCACCGCGTGACGGTCTGCTACCGCTAGGACGGATCGACCTTCATCCTTGTCGGTAGTTTTTTACCCCGGCGTTTTGCGTCACCCCGGACTGGTTCCGGGGTCCACCAAGCAGCTTTCGACCCGAATGGTGGCGAGCGCCGAGTTGGCGGCACGGTGGCCCCGGAACGAGTCCGGGTGACGGTTTTTATGGGAGGGTCCGCAGGCAGAATTGCCGCAACTGAAAGTCGAGCCGCCCCCGGCATCGTCGCGGCAGGGGCACGGTGCGGCTCCTTCCGCCCGCGCGCGAAGATGATCCGCCAAATGTAATGTGGACGTCACAAAGTCTTCACGGCATGGAGGGTAACGGTCCGGCGCTGGACCATCCACCAGGGGCGATCGGGAACATCGTCTTGCAACCAGGCGTACCCGTGTTCATTCCGACCGCATCCTCCTTCGTCTCCACCGCGCCGGCCTATCCCGGCCGCGCGGTCCAGCGCGGGCTGGTGCCGGGGCGCTGGCTGCTCATCGGGCTGTTGCTCAGCATGGTCGCGGTCGCCGCGTTGCTGTTCGACGCGGGCATGTGGATCGACCCCTGGGCACCAAGCACGCTGGCGTTCCTCGCCGTCTTTGGGGCGTTGATCAGCGTGCGCACGCTGTGGCGCGATCCGGCGACGCAGGCGCAGCGCGTGGTGCGCGATCTTGCCGAATCGGTCGGGCTGTTCATGGGGCTGGGGCTGCTCGGCGCGGTATCGACCTATCCGCTCGCCGCGGACACGCGCGGCAACATCGACCCGATCCTGCAACAGATCGACGCGGCGCTGCATTTCGACTGGCTCGCCTGGTATCGGGTGGTCGCGGCGCACCGCTCGCTGCAATTGCTCGGCACGGCGGCGTATCAGAGCATTTTCGTCACGCCGGCGCTGATCGTCGGCTATTGCGCGTGGCACGACAAGCGCGCCGACGCGCGCGGCTTCATCGCGAGCTTCTGGCTGGCGGCGGTGCTGTCGCTGGCGATGTTCCGGTTCGTTCCCGCGATCGGCCCGCTGGCGACGCTGTGGCACGGGCCGATCCCGTACATGCCCGAAAGCGCCCTGTGGGAAGCGGACCTGTTCCCGCTGCTGCGCGCCGGAACCTATCATCAGATCGATCTGGGCGCGTTGCGCGGGCTCGTCTCGGCGCCGAGTTTCCACACCGCCAGCGCGGTGCTGTACATCGCCGCCGCCTGGCCGATCGCGCGGCTGCGCTGGACGGTGCTGGTGCTGAACGCGGCGATGCTGCTGGCGACTCCGGTCGAGGGCACGCATTACCTCGCCGACATGCTCGCCGGGGCAGGCGTTGCGATCATCGCGATCGTGCTGGTCGGCATCCTGCGCCGCACGCTGGCGGCGCGCGGACGCTAGGGCGGATCGATTTTCAATTGCGGTAGTTTGCCCGCGGATTTTCCCACAAGAACCGTCACCCCGGACTCGTTCCGGGGTCCACCCGGCAGCTTTCAACTCGATATTGATGTGACCGCCAAGTTCGTGGCACGGTGGACCCCGGCATGAGGCCGGGGTGACGAAAGCTCCGGGGGAAAGATGCAGATCGATCCGCTCCGGACGGAGGCGGAACGGAGGAGGGGCCGGCACCGCCAAAACGCGCTTCCGCGCGTTTTCAGGCAGGCTCCTAGGCTTCGACCGCCATCAAGGCGGCGTCGGCATATTTCGGGTCGTTCGCCGCGAACATCGGGTTGGCGTTGAAATTGCGCTCGGTCAGCCCGACGGCGTTGAGGCCGGTCAGCTTGAACGTGCCCAGCTTCAATTCCTTGGGCGGCTTGCCGTCGCGCTCCAGCACGACGCCGTCGACGAACAGATCGTCGTGGCGAGTATAGATGATGTGCGGCGCCAGCGTGATGTCGGTGCGGTTGTAGGTCGCGCGCAGGCAGCGTTTGCGGACGATCGCTTCGAAGACGGTGGGTACGGGGCCGTTCGGCATGGTATCGTCGCCCTGTTGCTCGGAATATTCCATGCTATCGGCATATCGAAAATGGTGCGGTGCAGCAAGCGGCGATCGCACGGCGGATCGTTCGCATGGCCAACAGGGTGCTTGAGCGCGGCGCGACGAACGCGTAGCGCGGCGCGATGTCGCGTGTGCGCCACCTCGGCCCGCAACGGGTGCTGCTGGCCTTGCTGCTGCTCGGCGCGCTGGCGGTGCGCATGGTCGTGCCGCAGGGCTATATGTGGTCGACCGGCGCGCGCGGATCGCCGGAGATGGTGTTCTGCTCGGGCATGGCGACCCCGGCGCTGGTCACCCCGCTCGCCGCGCACGCGATGGCCGCACAGCATGAGAGCGACCGCCGCGACCATGACGGCAAGACCGTCGAGCACCCCTGCGCGTTCGCCGCCGCGAGCGCCGCGGTCGATCTCGCCGCCGCCGTCCATCCCGCCACGACGCTGGCCGTGGCGGTCGCGACGCCCGTCATCCTCCACCGTTTCGTCCGCCCCGGGCTCGGCCTTGCCGCCCCGCCGCCGCCCAAGACCGGACCGCCCGCTTCCGCCTGACGCCATCCCTTCCCCGTCAGACGAAAGTACAACCATGAACATCCGCTCCTCGCGCGCCGTCTGGCGCGCGGCGGCGCTGCTGGCATCCGCCGCCGCGCCCCACGCCGCCCATGCCGCCCATACCCGTGCCGACGACGCCGACGACCAGCACGACATCGTCGTCACCGCCCAGCAAGCCGCGACCGGCAACGCCGCCCCCGCCACCAGGGCCAGCGTCACCGCGCGCCAGGTCGAGGACACCGTCAACGCCGTCAATGTCGAGGACACGGTCAAATATCTGCCCAGCCTCGTCGTGCGCAAACGCCATATCGGCGACACGCAAGCGCCGCTCGCCACGCGCACCTCCGGCGTCGGCGCGAGCGCGCGCAGCCTGATCTACGCCGACGGCGCCTTGCTCTCGGCGCTGATCGGCAACAACAATACCAGCGCCAGCCCGCGCTGGAACCTCGTCTCGCCACAGGAAGTCGCGCGGATCGACGTGCTGTACGGGCCGTTCTCCGCCGCGTATGCCGGCAATTCGATCGGCGCGGTGGTCAACATCACGACGCGCCTGCCGGACAGACTGGAAGGCGAGGTCAGCGTCGCGACCAGCCTGCAACGCTTTTCGCAATACGGCACCGGCCGCGTGCTGCCCGCCACCAGCCTCGGCGCTACGCTGGGCGACCGGGTCGGGCCGCTGTCCTTCTTCGCCAGCTACAGCCGTGTGACGAGCAACAGCCAGCCTTTGACCTACATCACCGCGACTCGCGCCGCTACGCCGGGCGGCACGGCCACGACCGGCGGCTATGACGACATCAACCGCACCGGCGCCGCGATCCGCGTGCTCGGCGCGGGCGGGTTCGAGCATCAGGTGCAGGATTTCGCCAAGCTCAAACTGGCGCTCGACGTCACGCGCGACATCCGCCTGACCTATGTCGGCGGCCTGTTCCTCAACGACACCGACGCCACCGCCGAAACCTACCTCCGGAGCGGCGGCGCCCCGGCCTATGCCGGCTCGCTCGACATCGCCGGCTACCCCTATACGGTTCCGGCAAGCGCCTTCTCCAGCAACGTCTACCGCTACGACCAGCGCCACTGGTCGCACAGCCTGTCCGCCAGCGGCACCGCCGGGCGATTCGACTGGCAAGTGATCGGCACGCTCTACGATTTCGCGCACGACGAGCAGCGCACCCCCGGCACCGCCCTGCCCGGCGCGGCGCGCGGCGGCGCGGGGACGATCACCCGGCTGGACGGCACCGGCTGGCAGACGCTCGACGCAAGGCTGTCGTGGCGAGCCGGCGACGCACACCGGATCGGCCTGGGCTATCATCACGATCGCTACACGCTCGCGAGCGACCGGTACGCGACCGCCGACTGGATCGCCGGCACGCCGGGCGCGCTCAACCTCGCGTCGAGCGGGAGGACGCGCACCGAAGCGCTCTGGGCGCAGGATGCCTGGACGATCCTGCCGCCGCTCACGCTCACCATCGGCGGGCGTTACGAATGGTGGAAGGCGTATGACGGCGTGAACTTCTCGCCCGCCTTGTTGCCGACCCCCACGATCCTTCAGCCGCAGCTTTCGGCCGACCGCTTCTCCCCCAAGGCGGCGCTGGCCTGGGCGCCGGCGAAGGACTGGAAGATGTCGCTGTCGCTCGGCAAGGCTTACCGCTTCCCGACCGTCACCGAACTGTATCAGGCGGTCACGGTCGGCGCGAACCAGCAATCGCCGAACCCCAACCTGCGGCCCGAGCGCGCGCTGTCCGGGGAACTGGCGATCCAGCATGGCGATGGCGCGCGTTACGTCCGCCTCTCGCTGTTCACCGAAAGCATCGCCGACGCGCTGCTCTCGCAGACCGGGCTGCTGCCGGGCGGCGCCAGCGTCAGCTTCGTCCAGAACGTCGACCGGGTCCGCACGCGTGGCATCGAACTGGCGCTGGCCGAGCGCGACCTGCTGCCACGCTTCGATCTGTCGGGCAGCGTCACGCTGGTCGATCCGCGGATCGTGGCCGATGCCGCCTTCCCGGCCGCGATCGGCAAGCGCCCGCCGCAAATACCGCTGCGCAAGGCGACGATCGTGGCGACATGGCACCCGACCGACGCCATCGCGCTGACCGCGGCGGGCCGCTATGCCAGCCGCAGCTACGGCACGATCGACAATAGCGATCCGGTGTCGAACACCTATCAGGGTTTCGGCAGCTATGTCGTCGCCGATGTGCGCGCCTCTTTCCGCATGACGCAACATTGGC
Organism: uncultured Sphingomonas sp.; assembly: GCA_964244765.1. Classification (GTDB taxonomy): domain Bacteria; phylum Pseudomonadota; class Alphaproteobacteria; order Sphingomonadales; family Sphingomonadaceae; genus Sphingomonas. The sequence goes on from CAXTJX010000074.1 coordinate 6,695, forward strand.
AGATGGCGGTCGGCATGGACAATATCGCCAACCGCAAATATTTCCTGTTCCATCCTTTTCCGCAGCGCACGGTGAGTGCGGAACTGACCTACAGATTGTAACCGCCGGCTGGGCGCTGGCCAGTCGCGTGGTCACGCCCGCCTTCGAAACTCGCCGGGTTCGCGCTTGCCCCACCGGGCTGACGGAACCGCTTCGCCTTCCGCCCGTTGGCCAGGCAGAAGGAGACGATACATGTCAAATCAAGCCGAGATCGAACAGAAATTCTGGAAGGCGCTGCGCTCCGACATGACCGTGATGCTTGGCGTGTCGGGCGTGGACGATGACCACACCCGACCGATGACCGCGCAGATCGACGGCGACGAGGATCGCGGCCCGCTCTATTTCTTCACCTCCAAGGAAACCGAGCTGGTGGCCGAACTGTCGCAGGGCAGTCGCGCGATCGCGACCTTCGCGTCGAAGGGCAACGACATCTTCGCCACCATCCACGGCACGCTGACCGCCGACAATGACCGCGCCGTCATCGACCGGCTGTGGAACAGCCATGTCGCCGCCTGGTACGAACACGGCAAGGACGACCCCAAGCTGCAACTGCTCCGCCTCGACACCGAGCGCGCGCAGATCTGGGTCGATGCGTCCAGCCTGCTGGCCGGCGTCAAGGTCCTGCTCGGGATCGACCCGAAGCAGGATTACAAGGACAAGGTCGCCGAGGTCTCGCTCGCCTGAACTTTTGGCCTCCCCGCGTCCGAAAATGCGGGGAGGCACCTTGCCTCTCGGAGCCGAAAGCCTAAGCACGACGCGTGCAAGACGGGCTACCCCTTCCCCGCCGGTATGCGGCCGTCGCCGCGATGTCGTTCGGCTCGGCGCTGGTCATCATCGACGGCGGTGTCGCCAACGTCGCGCTGCCGACCATCGCGCGCGACCTGAATGTCGGCCAAAGCGCAATCGTGTCGGTGGTCACCGTCTATCAGGTGATGCTGGTGATGCTGATGCTGCCGCTCGCCGGCCTCGGTGAACGTATCGGGCTCAAGCGCATCTACCAATGGGGCCAGTTGATCTTCACGATCGCGACCCTGCTGTGCTTCTTCGCCAGGAGCCTGCCCTTCCTGCTCATCGTTCGCGCGGTGCAGGCGACCGGCGCGGCGGGTGTGCTCGCCGTTGCCTCGGCGCTGATCCGGCAGATCTATCCGGCCAACCAGCTCGGTCGCGGGCTCGGCATCAATTCGGTCGTCGTGACGAGTTCAGCGGCGGCCGCCCCCACCATCGGCGGCCTGATCCTGTCGGTCGCGCCGTGGCCGTGGGTGTTCGCAAGCGCGGTGCCGTTCGCCGTCGCCAGCCTGGCGCTCGGCCGCGCGATCCCGGCCCCCAAGCCGCGCCACGGCAGTTTCGACGTGATCGGCGCGGTGATGTGCGCGGCGATGTTCGGCCTCGTCATCGGCGGGCTGGAGAGCATGGTGCACGGCGACAGCCCGGTCGTCTCCGCCGCGATCGTCGTCGCCGGGGTCGTGGTCGGCTATTATTTCGTCCGCCGCGAGCAAGGCGAAGCCGCGCCGATCCTGCCGATCGACCTGCTCGCCCGGCCCGTGCTCGCGCTGTCGGCGGTCGGCGGCTTCACCGCCTTCACCGCCTCGATGACGCTGCTCATCTCGACCCCGTTCCGCCTCCACGCGATGGGATTCAGCGCGGCGGCGATCGGCGCGGCGATCGCGCCGTGGCCGCTGACCAACATGGTCGTAGCACCGCTCGCCGGGTTCCTGTCGGATCGCATCCCGGCCGGCATCCTCGGCGGTATCGGCATGGTCGTGTCGATCTGCGCGCTGCTCCTGCTCGCCCTGCTGCCCGCCGATCCGACCTATTTCGACGTGGCGTGGCGCATGGCGCTATGCGGATCGGGCTTCGGGCTGTTCCTGCCGCCCAATGCGCGGCTGATCGTCGGATCGGCCCCGCGCGAGCGTGCGGCGGCGGCGGGCGGGCTGGTCTCGACCGTGCGCCTCGCCGGGCAGACCAGCGGCGCGACCGTCGTCGCCTTGCTGCTCGCGCTCGGCGTGGGCGACGGCTTCGTGCCGCCGCTCGTCTCGGCCGGCCTCGCGCTGATCGCCGGCCTGTGCAGCATCGCGCGGCTCCGTCCGGCGATCCGCAATCCCAAGGCCGAGGAAGTCGCCGACGAAGTCCCGACGCTCAATCACGCGCGCTGACCACTGTCCTACGCCCGGTCGGCGTGCCATGCCGCACGTTCGGATCGTAATATTCGCCGCTCTTTGATACTGCCGCCTTACCCTTCCTGGCAGAAACAATCGTGATTTTCCGGCGTTTTTCCCTTAACCTTAGCTTAGCGTCGAAATCGACCAAGCTGAATGGTGATGGCTTCCGCTGGTGGTGATTTTG
>CAXTJX010000075.1:0-8670 GCA_964244765.1 uncultured Sphingomonas sp.
CGCAGTCGATGCCCAAGGACAATATCCAGCGCGCGATCGACAAGGCGTCCAAGGGAGATACCGAGAATTACGAGGAAATCCGCTACGAGGGCTTCGGCCCCGGCGGCGTGAGCCTCATCATCGAGGCGCTGACCGACAATCGCAACCGCACCGCGACCAACGTGCGCACCGCCGTCGCCAGGAACGGCGGCAATCTCGGCGCTTCGGGCTCGGTCAGCCATGCGTTCGACCGGATGGGGCTGATCTCCTATCCGGCGGCGGCGGGCGATGCCGAGGCGGTGTTCGAAGCGGCGCTCGAGGCGGGTGCGGAGGACGTGCAGTCGAGCGAGGACGGCCATGAGATCTGGACCGGCCAGGGCGATCTGCACGAAGTCGTCACCGCGCTCACCCCCGTGCTCGGCGAACCCGAGGGCGCGAAGCTCGCCTGGCGCCCGCAGACGATGGTCGAGGTCGGCGAGGAGGATGCGGCCACGCTGTTCAAGCTGATCGACACGCTCGACGACGATGACGACGTGCAGACGGTCTGGGGCAATTACGACGTGCCCGATGCGGTGCTCGAGAAAATTGGATGATGGCGCGCGCGGAGGTTTTCGCGGGGAGGCGGGAAGGCGTTTTTACGCGAAGACGCGAAGACGCGAAGAGTAATGGTTCGCGCAGAGGCGCGAAGGACACGGAGGCGCGGAGGCGCGGAGAGATTTCAGGCGAACCTTTCGATCGGGAGACACGACAGACGCCGACTGATGGAGCGCTGCCGCGCTCGTTTCCCTTTTTCCGCGTCCTCTGCGCCCCTGCGCGAACCAATTACTCCTGGCTTCTTCGCGTGAGAACATCTTATCCGCTTCAAAGATGCTGATCCTCGGCCTCGACCCCGGCCTCGGCACTACCGGCTGGGGGCTGATCGCGGCGGAGGGCAATCGCCTCTCGCACCGTGCCAACGGGCGCTTCAGGACCGACACCGCCGCCACGCTGCCGCGCCGGCTCGCGCATCTCGACGCGATGCTCTCCGCGCTGCTGATCGACCATGCGCCGGAGGCGTGCGCGGTCGAGGAGGTGTTCGTCAACGCCAACCCGCGATCGACGCTCAAGCTCGGCCAGGCGCGCGGCGTGGTGCTGTGCGCGGGGGCGCGCGCCGGGCTGGAGATCGGCGAATATGCCGCGCGGCTGGTCAAGAAGGCGGTGGTCGGCACGGGCACCGCCGAAAAGGCGCAGGTCCATGCGATGGTCGCGCGGCTGCTGCCCGGCGTGAAGATCGACGGGCCGGACGCCGCCGACGCGCTCGCCGTCGCGATCTGCCATGCGCATCACCTCGCGAGCGCGCGGCTGGTCCCGCGTTGAGCCGTAGCGCGCCGGCGCGGGGCGCTTGATCCTTGCTCGCGCCCGCCAGAATATTCTGCTTGGAGATTGCGGCGCGACTCGCTATTGCATGTCGCAGGGGCACGCGTTTTCATCGTAACAGGTTGAAAACGGACTGATGTCCGCCTCCAAAGTCATGCGATCGCTGTCGTCCGGCGACCGTGGCAGGCTCTCTCCGCCGGCGATCGGCGGGTGTCGGGCCGGGGGCATTGCATCCATATTTCTGGAGCACGGCCAGGTTGGTTTTTGCGAAGACAGGACACAGCGAACTTGATCAATAATCGTCAGGCCGGCCGCCGTCGCGGTCGTGGCGGGCAGCAACAGCGCCCGCAAGGTGGTTCGGGACGTCCCGACAACGGCAACCGCATCGACAATCGCGCGCGCGGCAATGCCGCGCAGTTGCTCGAGAAATACAAGACGCTGGCGCGCGACGCGCAGATGCAGGGCGACCGCGTCAACGTCGAATATTACCTGCAATTCGCCGACCATTATTTTCGCGTGCTGGCCGAGACACGCGCGCGCTTCGAGGAAAATGGCGGCGCGCCGAGCGCCCGCCGCATCCAGGGCGCGACGCTCGACGAGGACGAACCCGATTACGAGGAAGAGGATCGCGCCGCCGAGCAGGCGCGCGGCGACCAGAATCGCGACCAGAATCGGGGCGATCAGCAGCGCGGCGACCGCAACGGCTATCGCCAGGAGGGGCAGAACGGTCGTCAGGACCGCGACGGCAACCGCAACCAGGGCGGCAATCAGCAGAACGGGCAGCAGAACGGGCAGCAGAACGGGCAGCAGAACGGGCAGCAGAATTGGCAGCAGAACGGCGCCCCCGACCAGCGCGGCAACGGCCAGGACTATGACGATCGCCCGCGCGGCCGCGTGAATGGCGAAGGCCAGGGTGGCTATGACCGCCAGGCCGAGCAACCGCGCGACGAGCGTGGCGAGCGCCCGCCGCGCGCCAACGAGCGGAACGAGCGCTCCGCCCGTCCGGTCGAGCGCGTGGAAGAAAGCGCGCCCGTTCCCAGCCCCGTCACAAGCCCCAGCCCCGTCCCAAGCCCCGTCAAGGCCGAGCCGGTCGCCGCGGCACCGGCGGAAGCGCCGCGGCGCGGACGCGGGCGTCCGCGCCGCGATGCCGCGCCGGCGGCCGCCCCCGCGCCCGGGTTCGAGAAGGAGGCGGACGATACCGGCTTCCTGTCGAGCTTGCCGCCGTCGCTCAACGTCTCGGCGGTCGCCGCGTCCGACGCCGGCAACGACGCGGAGACGGCCGAAAAGCCGCGCCGCCGCCGTGGCCGTCCGCCCGCGAGCGAGGCCGGCACGGTCGGCTGATCCCGCCACGCCCGCCGGTGCGCGAGCGGCTGGCGCCAGGGGATTGTAACGATCGTGTTATATCCATAGCCTGGCGTCGCGACACGGGAGAGGCGCGATGGCGAACGGGATGCGAGTCTGGCTGGCGACGACGGTCCTGTGTCTGCCGGGGGTGGGGAGCGCGCAGAACCTGCCCGCGATCGACCCCGCGCCACCGCCGGCGACGCAAAGCGCGCAGGGCGACGTCGCGGTCACGATCTACAATGACGACCTCGCCCTGGTGCAGGACACGCGGCAATTGTCGTTGCCGCGCGGACGCAGCGCGCAGGAATTCGCGGACGTCTCCGCCGCGATCCGGCCCGAGACGGTGACGCTGACCGCGTCCGGCGCGCGCGTGGTCGAGCAGAATTTCGATTACGATCTGCTCTCGCCCGAAAAGCTGATGGACAAGGCGGTCGGCCAGACCGTCACGCTGGTCCGCACCAACCCCGCCACTGGCGCGGAACGGCGCGACGCCGCGCGCGTGCTGGCCAACAACAATGGCACGGTGGTGCAAGTGGACGGGCATATCGAGATCCTTGATCGCTATGGCGGCCGCGTGATCTTCCCGTCGCTGCCGCCGACCCTGCGCGCGCGGCCGACCCTGTCGGTGACGGTCGACAGCACGGCCGCGGGCACGCGCCCGGCAACGCTCGACTATCTGTCGCGCGGGCTGGGGTGGAAGGCGGATTACGTCGCCTTGTTCGACGAGAAACTCGGCAAGCTCGACGTGCAGGGCTGGATCACGCTGACCAACACCAGCGGCACGACCTTCGCCAACGCGAAGACCTTGCTGGTGGCCGGATCGGTCGGCGGCGACGGCGGCAACAACATGTATCCCCGACGCCGTTACGGTCCGTCGGGCACGCCGCGCGGCAACCGGCCGGGCACCGAGACGGCGGGGCGCGAGCGGCTCGGCGATTTCTATCTCTATCCGCTGGCCGAGCGCACCACGATCGCCAACGCGCAGACCAAGCAGGTCGGCTTCCTCGATGTCGGCGGCGCGCCCGCGTCAAAGGCGTATTTCTATCGCAACGCCTGGCTAGGCAAGCTCGACGAGGCGGCGAGCGTCGATACCGTGCTGAAGTTCAGTTCGTCGCGAGAGGGCGGGCTGGGCGATGCGCTGCCCGCCGGCACGGTGCGCGTCTATCTGCGCGACGCGCGCGGCAACCCGCAATTCATCGGCGAAAGCGCGATCCCGCACACGCCGATGGGCTCGAAACTGGCGCTCAAGACCGGCGCGGCGTTCGACGTCAAGATCCTCCCGGTGGTCGAGCGGCGCGAGGCGCTGTCATCGTCGCGGTGGCGCACGACGATGCGCTATCAACTGACCAACGCGCGCGCGGCGGACGTGACGGTCGAGCTGGCGCAGGCCGGGCTCGACACCTGGTGGCACGACACGCGCATCGTCAGCGAAAGCCAGTCGAGCGAGCGTGCCGATGCCGACGAGGCGGTGTGGCAAGTGCGCGTGCCGGCCAACGGATCGGCGACGGTGACCGCGACCTTCGAAACGCGGTATTGAGTTCTGGCGGTGTTTCGCCCCTTCGGTCGTCACCCCGGACTTGCTCCGGGGTCCACCGTGGTACGCGTGCGACGCGCGCGCTGCTCGGTGGATGCCGGAACAAATCCGGCATGACAAAGCTGGGAATGATGCTCGCCGCCCTGATGGCGCTGCTTCCTGCGCGCGGGGCTGCGCAGACCGTGTCGACCGCGCCCGACACGGTCGCGGTGACGATCTACCGCGCGCCCGAGCGCGCCGCCGACACCGCGATCGATCGCGCGTGGCTGCAAGGTTATGCGCTGATCACCGAGCAGCGCCGCGTGCGCGTGCCGGCCGGGCACAGCGTGCTGCGTTTCGAGGGTGTCGCAGCGGGCATCCTGCCGGAAAGCGCGATCGTGACGGGCTTGCCGCAGGGCGTGCGCGAGAAGAATCTCGACGCCGACCTGCTGTCGCCGCGCAGCCTGTTCGCGCGCGGTTTCGGCCGGCCGGTGACGATCCGGCGCGAGATCGCCGGGAAAGTGGTCGAAGAACCGGCGATCATCCGCTCGGGGCCGGACGGCGCGGCGATCGTGCAGACCAGGGCCGGGTTCGAGGCGGTCGATTGCGGACCGCAGCGCGATGCGCTGGTCTACGACCGCGTGCCCGCCGGGCTTTCGGCCAGGCCGACGCTGTCGGTCGCGCTCGACGCGCCGGCCGCCGCCGAGGTGACGGTGACCCTGTCATACCTTGCCTGGGGGTTCGACTGGCAGGCCAATTATGTCGCGACGCTTCGGCCGGGGGGGCGCTCCGGCGGGCAGAGCGCCGATCTGATCGCCTGGGTGACGCTCGCCAGCAGCGACACGACCAGTTTCCCGGCGGCCGAGACGATGGTGGTGGCGGGCAAGGTCAAGCGCGCGGATGCGGCACCCGATCCGGGCGCGAAGGACGCTGCGCAAGAGCTCGAATTCCATTGTTTCGGCGTGGCGCAGGCCGCGATGCCGGTCGTGATGCCGCCGCCGGTTGTCGCGATGATGGTGCCCGCGCCGGTGATGGAAGCCAGGAGCCAGGACATCGTCGTGACCGCCAGCAAGCGTATCGTCCAGGAGGATCTCGGCGACTTGAAACTGTACCGCGTGCCCGACCGTACGACCGTCGCGGCGCTGGCGCAGAAGCAGGTGGCCTTGCTGGACCGGCAAGCGGTGCCAGTCGAGATCGTCTATGTGTCGCGGATCGCCGGTGGCGGCGATCCGGACACGCCGCGCATCACGCTCAGGATGCAGAACCGCAAGGAGGCCGGGCTCGGCGTGCCGCTGCCGGCCGGGCCGGTGGCGCTGTTCCAGCCGCGCGGCGGATCGCGGCTGCTGCTCGGCGAGGGATCGATCGCCGACAAGGCGGTAGGCGAGGAGGTCGAGGCGGCCATCGCCGACGCGACGCAAGTGACGATCGAGACCGCCAACCCGGAGAGCGGCAAGGCGTGGGAGCGCCATGTGCTGACCGTACGCAACGCCAATCCGTACCCGATCGCGTTCGAAGGCCAGTTCGCGACGGAAGATTTTCCGCGCATGTCGACGCTGTCGGCCACGCTGCTGCGCAAGGACGGCAAGATGCTGTGGCGGGCGACCGTGCCTGCCAACGGCAGCAGCACCTTCGGCTATCGGCTTGCCGAGCGACCGTGACGCTGCCGCTGTCCTACAGGCACCGCCCGAGATAAAGCGGGGGGTGGCGGGGGAAACGCTACGCCGCACCCGGTAAAGCATTGGGAGAAAGAGCGTTTTGGCCTAACTTTAGCCTAACCTTCCGTCGGTCGATGGCGCGCCTTCCCATCCGGGTCGTTTCGTGGAATCCTCAAGCGCCTCAAGACTCGCCTGTACCGGGCGGACGAGGGAGGCAGACATGACGATCGCGGCGATCCTGGGCACCAAGGGGCGCGAGGTGATCTCGATCACCCCGCATCAATCGGTCGGCGACGCGATCGCGGTGCTGGCGCAGCGCCGGATCGGCGCGGTGCCGGTGATGGACGGGGCGAGCGTCGTCGGCATCTTTTCCGAACGCGACGTGATCCACGCGATCGAGGCCCACGGCGCGGCGGCGCTGGCGCTCAAGGTCGGCGCGGTGATGACCGCCCCGGCAATCACCGTGTCGCCGAGCGAACCCGTGATCGGCGCGCTGTCGCTGATGACGCGGCGGCGCGTCCGGCACTTGCCGGTGATCGAGGGCGGACGCGTCGTCGGCATGGTCTCGATCGGCGACCTGGTGAAGTACCGCATCGACCGGATCGAGGCTGATGCGGAGGCGATGCGTACGTATATCCAGTCTGCTTAAGCCAGGATCGGCTGTTTCCTGACCACCGCGACCAGCTCGCGCACGACGCCGCGCGCGAACAAAGCGAGCCAGCCGGCATAGAGAAAACCGCCCGCCGCGACGAGGATGCCGAGATGCGGCCACGCCGGCAGCGGCGTCAGCGCCCGGTCGAGCAGGCCGACGCCGATCGCCATCGCCAGCGCGGCGAGCAAGGCGGGCGAGATCGCGTCGGCGAGCGCACGCAGATCGGTGCCGATCACCGGCATCGAGCGCCACAGGCTGAAACCGAGATAGATCGGATAGGTGACGATCCACGCCGCGGCGAGGCCGGTCGCCCCCCATCGCACCGCGACGAGGAACCCGGCCGACAGCACGAGCGCGCCGAACGCGCCGTTGCCCACGCCCACGCCGGGCCGGCCGCGCGCGTCGCACGCCGGCTGCAACAGCACTTGCAGCGTCATGAACGGCATGGCGAGCGCAAGCAGGTGGACGACCGGGGCGGTGTCGATCCACTTGTCGCCGAGCATCGCCTGCACCAGCGGCTCCGCCGTCACCGCCAGCCCGAAATAGAAGGGCAAAGCGGCGACCATCACGATCCGCACCGACCGGTTGAAGGCATTGGCGACGGCGGCGGCGTCGTGCTGGATGCGGGCATAGGCCGAGAAGGCGACTTCGTTGAGCGGCGGCACGAATTTCGAGACGAACACCTGCGTCAGGAACAGGCTCTCGGTATACAGGCCGAGTTCGTGCGGGGTGAAATGCCGCCCGGCGATGAACACGTCGGCCTGGCTTTGCCCGAACCAGAAGATCTGGCCGATCGCCATCACCCCGCCATAGCGCGCGAGCGTGCCCGATCCGCGGAAATCGAAGCTCGGCCACATCAGCGATTTCGCGGCGATCGTCATGCCGACCGCGCGCACGCCGAACAGCACAAGCGGCGCCAGCACCAGCGTCCACACGCCGAGACCGTACAGCGCGCCCCCCAGCGCCGCGCTCGCGCCCGCCATCGAGGCGAGGATGTTGACGCGCGCCTGCAGCTTGAAGTCGAGCGTGCGCGACAGCAGTGCATAAGGGAGCGCGATGAACGGCGTCGTGACATACAGCAACGCCTGCACCTGCAGCATGTGCGCGACGATCGGCTGGCGGTAATAGGCCGCCGCCGCTGGGGCGAGCACGAACACCTGCGCGGCGGCGAGCGCACCGTTGAGCAGCAGCAGCATGCCGAACAGCTGGCGGATGTCGCGCCGGGTGATCTCGGGCTTCTGGATCAGGCCGCTCGCCAGGCCGTAGCCGTTGAGCATGTTGAGGAAGACCAGCACCACCCCGGTCATCGCGAACAACCCATAGTCATGCGGGTTGAGGATACGAATCACGAGGAAGGTGGACGCCCATTGCACCAGTTGCGCGAGGACCTGGCTGCCGGAACGCCAGATTACCGCGCTGCGCACTTGATTCGACAGCGAGTCGGCGGTCCGTTTCGGGGATTCGGCGGCGGCTTCCATGGGCAATGCCCTACCGGCAAAGCCTTTAAGGACCCCTAAACTCGCAGATTTCCGTGGGTTTGCGGCCCTAGTGAAAGAAAATTGCAAAAAAGGGTTTGACCCGGTCCAACACCCTCTCTAGAGACCACTCCACCGCGGCGACGGACCACACGGTTCGCTTCCATGGTCACCAAATAGCCAGGCGCTCGGGTCGCCCTCCAAAAAGAGGGTTTACCAAGGCGTCGGTCTTTTGCGCTCTTTGACATTGTCGGTTTAGATGAAGGGACATGTGGGCGGCGGCTCCGGGTCCAGCGTTTTCAAGGCGCTTGGCACTCGGTTAAAGTCAAGCTGCTCGTCATGTCCTTCACGTATCCATACGTAACGGGATTTTGCCCGGGCTTCGGCTCGGGTCGCAATCCTGAAGAATATGTGCAGAGCAGCTCCTTGAGATGAGCGGCCTGATCGTGGAATTCCACCGCGATCTTGTCGTACATAAACTTGAGAGTTTGATCATGGCTCAGAATGAACGCTGGCGGCATGCCTAACACATGCAAGTCGAACGAAGGCTTCGGCCTTAGTGGCGCACGGGTGCGTAACGCGTGGGAATCTGCCCCTTGGTTCGGAATAACAGTTGGAAACGACTGCTAATACCGGATGATGACGTAAGTCCAAAGATTTATCGCCGAGGGATGAGCCCGCGTAGGATTAGCTAGT
>CAXTJX010000076.1:0-8593 GCA_964244765.1 uncultured Sphingomonas sp.
AGGTCGGCGGCGCTGACCGCCTGCACCTCGACATGCAGGTCGATGCGGTCGAGCATCGGCCCAGACACCTTCGCCTGATAATCCGCCGCGCATTTCGGTGCGCGCGAGCAGGCCAGCGCCGCGTCGCCGAGGTGGCCGCAGCGGCACGGGTTCATCGCCGCGATGAGTTGCACGCGTGCCGGGAAGGTGACGTGGGCATTGGCGCGCGCGACGCTGACCGTGCCGGTCTCCAGCGGCTGGCGCAGCGAATCGAGCACCGCGCGCTGGAACTCGGGCAGTTCGTCGAGGAACAGCACGCCGAGATGCGCGAGGCTGACTTCGCCCGGCTTGACCTTGAGCCCGCCGCCGACCAGCGCCGCCATCGACGCGCTGTGGTGCGGCGCGCGGTACGGCCGCGTGCGCGTCAGCCGCCCGCCGGTCAGCGTGCCCGCGACGCTCGCCACCATCGACACCTCCAGCGCCTCGGCCGCGTCGAGCGGCGGGAGGATGCCGGGCAGGCATGACGCCATCAGCGACTTGCCCGCGCCGGGCGGCCCGATCATCAGCAGATTGTGGCCCCCCGCCGCCGCGATCTCCAGCGCGCGCTTGGCGGTCTCCTGCCCTTTCACCTGGCGCAGGTCGGGACCGTGCGGCGTAACGTCCGCCTCGCCGGGCAGCGGCGCGCCGAGCAGGCCGTGGCCCTTGAAGTGGTTGATCAGCGACAGGATATCGGGCGCCGCCAGCACGCCCGGCCCGGCCCACGCCGCCTCCGGCCCCTGCGCCGCCGGGCAGACCAGCCCCTTGCCCAGTTCCGACGCGTGCAGCGCCGCCAGCAATACGCCCGGCGACGGCGCGATCCGCGCGTCGAGCCCGAGTTCGCCGACCACCACATAATCGCCGAGCGTCTCGGCATCGACCACGCCCATCGCCGCCAGCAGGGCAAGCGCGATCGGCAAGTCGAAATGCGATCCTTCCTTGGGCAGGTCGGCGGGCGACAGGTTCACCACGATGCGCTTGGGCGGCAGCGCGAGACCCATCGCGGCGATCGCGCCGCGCACCCGCTCGCGGCTTTCGCCGACCGCCTTGTCGCCCAGCCCGACGACATGGAAAGCGGGCAGGCCGGGGATGAGCTGCACCTGGACCTCGACCGCGCGCGCCTCGAGCCCGAGATACGCCACCGTCGATACGCTCGCCACCATTCGTGATTCCCCCCGGATGCCGTTGGACCATAACGGGTTTCGAGGACGAGGGAACCGCCGCGCGCCGGCCTGCGCGCGCCCGTCTTGCGCCGGCAATACACTGGCCCCACATGGTCGCCGATGATGACGTCGCGCAACCCGTTGATTCGCACCGTCCTGCTGGTGACCGGCGTCGGCGTCGTCATCCTCTCGCCGATCGTCGGCGCGATCCCCGGGCCGGGCGGCATCTTCGTGTTCGCCGCAGGGCTGGCGCTGATCCTCCGCAACTCGCACCGCGCGAAACGGGCGTTCGTCGACATCAAGCGGCGTTACCCTAAGGTCGGGCATTATGCCGACATGGGGCTGCGCCGCCAGAGCGCCGCGCGGCGGCGCGCGCGCGACCGGGCCGTCCGCGCGGCGCGTTGACTTTGGCGTGCCCTCCCGGTAGGGGCGCAGCATCAAGGCCGTCCTCGTGGCGGCCGTTTTCCATTCAGACGTGCTTTTAGGGAATGAACGATGAAGCGGACCTTTCAGCCGAGCAATCTGGTGCGCGCCCGTCGCCACGGGTTCCGCTCCCGCATGGCGACGCCGGGCGGCCGCAACGTGATCCGCGCCCGCCGCAATCGCGGCCGCAAGAAGCTGTCGGCGTAAAAATTCTCCCCGGCGGCGTCGCCGACATAAAGACATTGGCGCAACGCCGCGATTTCCTCGCGGCGAATGCTGGCAAGCGTGCACCGATGCCGGGCTTCGTGTTGCTGATGCGCGCGCGCGACGACGGCGATCCGACGATGCGGATCGGCTACACCGTCACCAGGAAAATCGGCAACGCCGTGGTCCGCAACCGCATGAAGCGGCGGCTGCGCGCGCTGGCGCGCGACCTGCTCCCAGAATTCGGCGTACGCGGCGCGGACCATGTGCTGATCGGCCGGAATGGCGGGATCGAGCGCGATTTCGCGGTCTTGCGCGCGGAACTGGCCAAGGCGCTGGCGAAGGTCGCGCGGTGAGAATCGCGACACCCGTCACCCCGACCCCCTTCGGCAAAGCGCAGGACAGGCTCGTACCGGGGTCTACCGGCGCGGCTCGACCTTCGGTTTCGGCAATTTGCCCGCGGATTCCCCCACCAGAACCGTTACCCCGGACTCGTTCCGGGGTCCACCGTGCCGCGACATCGGCGTCACACCCCTGTTCGGGTCGAAAACCGCTTGGTGGATCCCGGAACAGGTTCGGGATGACGGCGGGATTTTGCAGCGGCGTCGCGCACGCCCGTCCCGAACTTCGCCGAAGCAGCCGGGGCGACGGTTCGGGGTACGGCGCAGCATCATGCTGACCCGTATCCTCATCCTGCTCGTTCGCGGGTGGCAGGCCGGCCCCTCGGCGATCCTGCCGCCGTCGTGCCGGTACGACCCAAGCTGTTCCGCCTATGCAATCACCGCGCTTAGCCGCTATGGCGCGCTGAAAGGCGGGTGGCTGGCGGCGAAGCGAATCGCGCGGTGCCATCCGTGGGGTGGGTACGGGCCCGATCCCGTGCCCTGAATCGACGAACGGATGTTGCGCGCGTGAAAGAAGATACCCGGAATTTCGTGCTGTTCGCAGTGATCGCCGTGGCCATCCTGCTCGGCGGGAACCTGCTGTCGTCGCATTTCTTCCCGCGCGCCAATCCGCCGGCAACCAGGATCGTCGAGGGCAAGTCGAAGGTCCTGCCCACCGCCACCGGCCCCGCCGCGACCGATCCGGGCGCGGTGCGCGCGCTCGACGTGGTGATCCGCGACACGCCGCGCATCGCGATCCGCACCGCCGACCTGCACGGCTCGATCAACCTGAAGGGGGCGCGGATCGACGACCTGACGCTGACCAAATACAAGGAGACGATCGCGAAGGATTCGCCCGCGATCCGCCTGCTCTCCCCGCGCGGCACCGCGGCGGCGTATTTCGCGGGCTTCGGCTGGAACGGCGACGGCGTGACCGTGCCGAACGGCGACACGCTGTTCACCGCGGACGGCGGCGAGCTGAGCCCCGCCCGGCCCGTCACGCTGAGCTGGGCCAACGGCAAGGGCCAAGTCTTCCGGCTGACCTTCGCGGTCGACGACAGATACATGTTCACGGTGCGCCAGAGCGTCGCCAATGGCGGCCCCGCGCCGATCGCCGTTCAGCCCTATGCGCTCGTTTCGCGTCGCGGGGTCGGCAGCGAGCCCGATACATGGACCAACCATATCGGCCCGATCGGCGTGTTCGACAGCGGCGCGGATTATTTCGTTACCTTCGATAATTTGAAAGGAAACGAAGCCGGCTTCTGGGCCAAGATTTGGGGCAGCACCGCCAAGGCGGGCGAAAACATGTTCGACACGACCGGCGGCTGGCTCGGTTTTGGCGACAAATATTTCCTTGCCGCGGTGATTCCCGATCGTGGAAGTCAGGTTCGTTCCGGCTTTCGCGCGGCCAATGGCGACGCCTTTCAGGGCGATTTCACGCTCGCCAAGCGCGTCGTCGCACCGGGCAGGATGGTCGTTTCGACCGCCAAGTTCTTTGCCGGCGCCAAGGAGACGAACACGCTCGATCGTTATGAGGACAAGCTCGGCGTGCGCTTGTTCGGCAAGGCGATCGACTGGGGCTGGTTCGAGATCGTCGAAAAGCCGATCTTCAAATATCTCGACTGGCTGTTCCGCAACATCGGCAATTTCGGCGTCGCGATCATCCTGCTGACCGTCACGATCCGCACGCTGATCTTCCCGATCGCGCAGCGCCAGTTCGCCTCGATGGCGGCGATGAAGGCGATCCAGCCGAAGATGAAGGCGCTCCAGGAGAAATACAAGGACGACAAGCCGCGCCAGCAGCAGGAAGTGATGGCGCTGTACAAGGCGGAGAAGGTCAACCCGCTCGCCGGCTGCCTGCCGACGCTGCTGCAGATCCCGATCATGTATTCGCTGTACAAGGTGCTGCTGCTGACGATCGAGATGCGGCACCAGCCGTTCGTCGGGTGGATCCACGATCTGTCCGCGCCCGACCCGGCGACGATCCTCAACCTGTTCGGCTATCTGCCGTTTCACTTGCCCGCCTTCCTGGCGATCGGCGTGGTGCCGGTGCTGCTCGGCGTGTCGATGTACTTCCAGTTCAAGCTCAATCCCGCGCCGATGGACGAAGCGCAGAAGCAGGTCTTCGCGATCATGCCGTGGGTGCTGATGTTCGTGATGGCGCCGTTCGCGGTCGGCTTGCAGGTATATTGGATCACGTCGAACCTGTGGACGGTCGCGCAGCAGCGCCTGCTCTACGCGCGCCACCCGGCGTTGAAGGAACCGGCGGTCAAATGACGTTCGATCCCGAAGCGATCGAGGCCGCGCGGAAGACCTTCGCCGGCCCGGTCGCGTTCCTGAAATCCGCGCCGACGCTGGAATTCCTGCCCGATGCGACCGTGCCGGAGGTGGCGTTCGCCGGGCGCTCCAACGTCGGCAAATCGTCGCTGCTCAACGCGCTGGCGGGCAGGAGCGCGCTGGCGCGCACGTCGAACACGCCGGGGCGCACGCAGGAATTGAACTTCTTCGACGTGGGCGAGCCATTGCTGTTCCGGCTGGTCGACATGCCCGGCTACGGTTTCGCCAAGGCGCCCAGGGACATGGTCCGCAAATGGCGTTTCCTGGTCAACGACTTCCTGCGCGGCCGCGACGTGCTCAAGCGCGCGCTGGTGCTGATCGATTCGCGCCACGGCATCAAGGATGTCGACCGCGAGATCCTGGAGATGCTCGACAAGGCGGCGGTCAGCTATCGCATGGTGCTGACCAAGGCCGACAAGATCAAGGCGACCGACTTGGCCGCGGTGACCGAGGCGACGGTGGCGGAAGCGCGCAAGCGCCCAGCCGCCCACCCGGAGGTACTGGTAACGTCGAGCGAGACGGGTCTCGGGATTCCGCAATTGCGCGCGGCGGTGATGGAGGCGATCGGGTAGCGGCCTTACCGCTTTGCGCGCGTCCCCGGCGACGGCCCAAGGTGTAGGGCGGGGTCGACCTCCAGTGTCGGCGGTTTGCCCCTGGCTTTCCCACGAAAATCGTCATCCCGTACTCGTTCCGGGGTCCACCGCGCCGCGACCTCGGCGATCACGCCACTATCGGGTCGAAAACCGCTTGGTGGACCCCGGAACGAGCCTGTCTGAGCTGGTCGAAGGGTGCGGGATGACGGAAACGCGAGGGTAACGCCCACCAAGGAAGATGCAGGGCGACCGCGCTGGAGCATTTCCCGCTGTCGCAGGATCGCCCTCACCCTTCCACTCGGCTGCGCCCCTTCCCTCTCCCCTGGGAGAGGGAAGGGGCGCAGCGACGGAAGGGTGAGAGTGATCCAGGCGAGCCGATCAATGCGCTAGTCCGCGCGCGTCCTCACTCCAGCTTCCACCCGTACCGCTTCGCCACCGTACCGTGCGCGTGCGCCTGCTGATCCGCGCGCGACCAGCCCGTCACCTGGTCCAGCGCGGGGAGCGCCGGGGCGGGGGTTTCGGGGGGGGGGGAGCGGTTCGGGCCTTCGGTGCGGATCGCCGCCGCGACCAGATCCTCCTCGCGTTCGCGGTGACGCTCCTCGTGCCATTTCGCGGCGAGGCGGGCGCTGTACAGGTCGCCGGTTTCGCCGCGCCTGCGCTTGCGGTCGGGGCGCTCGTCCCAGAAGCGCGCCTCCTTCTGGTGCAGCGCCAGCAGGTTGAGCGCCTGGTCGGCGGTCAAGCGCGGGATTGGCGGGGGGTCGTTGTGCCGCCACGCATCGTCGGCATGCGCTTGCGGCAGCCAGCTTTCCATCAGCGCCGTCTCGAGCCGTTCATGACCGATCGCCAGCGCCAGCCGCATCTCGCGCGCGAAACCGGGATCGTCGCGTCGCCGCGCATAGAAGGCGGAATGCAAGAAGCCGGCGGCGGCGGCGGCCGACAGGCGGACGTTGGCGGTGGCGGAAAGCGCCGCGAGAAAGACCTGTTCGGCGGCGCGGTCGAGCCGGCCGGGCTTGATCCGGCGCAGTTGCACCCGGCCGGTGCGGGTGCGGATGATGCGGGGCGCGGGGGCCACCGCGCCGGCGGCGGGCCGGGTGGCGGTAAGGGCCGGGGCCTCGTTCAGGCCGGCATGGCGATGGCGAGCGCGGTGTCCCATTCCAGCGCGAAGGCGGGATGCTTGCCGCGTCGCCTGGTGAAGGTGGCGCGGTGCCGGCCGAGCTCGCGCGCCGCCGCGCGCACGTTGCCGGTGCGCCGCAGGACGGCGAGAAAGGCAGCGTTCTCGAGCTGCTGGGCGCGAGTCGGCGGGGACGGCATGATCATGGTCTGTTCCGGACGATCTCCGACATTGCAAGGCGGCGAATCCCGCAAAGGCACGCAGCCCCGGTCGAGGACAGGCGCGGCGCGGCTGACAACGCCGCCGGAATGGCGCAAGGATCGCGCCACACGCCAAACCGGAGCGACACGGGACCGACATGAGCTGGTTGTTGCAGCACGCCGAACTCGCCATCGTCCTGCGCGCCGCGCTGTGGTTCGTCCTCGCCACCGCGGTGTTCCTGCCGCTGGAAGCGCTGACGCCGCTCCGCGACGGCAAGCGCGGGCGGCACGAGCGAGCGGCGAATCTCGGCTGGTTCGCGCTCAACAGCGTCATCACCCTGCCGCTGCTCGCCGTGCCCGCCGCGGTCGTCGCTAGCATCGTCGCGCTGCTGGTGCCGGACGCCGTCCCCGCCACGGTCGCCACGCTGCCGCTCGGCGTGCGGATGGTGCTGGCGATGATCGTCGGCGAGATCGGCTTCTACTGGGGGCACCGCTGGAGCCATGAATGGGCGTGGCTGTGGCGGTTCCATGCGGTGCACCATTCGGCCGAGCATCTCACCTATCTCGCCAACACGCGGATGCACCCGATCGACATGATCTTCACCCGGCTGTGCGGGCTGACGCTGCTGTACGTCACCGGCCTCGCCGCGCCGGCCGCCCGCGATGCGGGCCTGATCGTCGCGACGGTGCTGATCGGCGGATCGCTGTGGAGCTATTTCGTCCATGCCAATCTGCGCTGGCGGCTCGGGCCGCTGGAGCAGGTGCTGGCGACGCCGGCGTTCCATCACTGGCACCACAGCCGCGACGACCATCGCGACCATAATTACGCCGCGATGCTGCCGGTGATCGACCGGCTGTTCGGCACTCACTATCTGCCGCGGCACTGGCCGAGCGCGTACGGCACCGACACGCCGGTGCCGTACGGTGTGATCGGGCAGTTGATCGCCCCGTTCCGGTCCGACCGCCCGACCTTATCTGCTCCAACCCTGTCCGAAATGCCGACCGTCACGAAACGGGACGGCGGCGCGCGCTAGACGGTTGACGAGGGCACGCCGTTTAAGGCTTTGTTAGGAACACGTAACGACCGCGCCCGGGGACGATGGCGCGAGTCGCGGCGGATCGTGAGCCATATCGGGGGTTTTATGTTCAAGCATGCTGCCATCGCCATCCTCTTCACGCTCGGCGCGACGGGCGCCGCCGCCGCGCCCGCGGCCGCGTCGGTGGCGATCCTGAACGGCGATTTCACCGGCGCGCGCGATGCGACCGGGCCGAACATCGGCAATCTGGTGCCGACGCCGTTCGGGCTGGGGAGCACTTCCTATACGACCGACTTCGCCTGGTCGGCGACGGGCTGCGGCTGCAACAACGCGATCGCCTCCTATCCCGCGCTGATCGCCGGCCTGTTCGCGCCCGACCGGCCGGCTGGCTATACCGGCAACGTCTATCTGCTCGACGCGGCCCCGGGCTATGCCGACGGCGTGTTCCTGCAACAGGTCGTCGACGGCCTGACCGCCGGCGCGAGATACAGCGTCAGCTTCCAGCAGGCGAGCGGCAGCCTGTACCAGGGCGGCGGCGACACGGCGCAGTGGCATGTCGGGCTGGGCGGCACGGTCAGCACGGTCTATCCGTATTTCTACCTGAACGGCGCGACGGTGCAGGATGCGCCGGAGATGACCAACGGCGCGGACACCGGCCTGAGCGAGTGGACGCGGCAGTCGCTGACGTTCACCGCCGGCAGCAGCTCGGAACTGCTCACCTTTTTCGCCAGCGGCACCGGCGCCCCGCCGTTCGCGCTGCTCGCCGACGTCTCGATCTCGGCGGTGCCCGAGCCGGCGACCTGGGCGATGATGATCCTCGGCTTCGGCGCGGTCGGCGGCGCGATGCGCGCCGCCAGGCGCCGCTCGGACGAACGGTTCGACGCGAGGATCAAGCGGATCGCCGAGGGCGGGGCCGCTTAGGACGGATCGACCTTCATCCTCCTTGGTGAGTCTTGTCCCCGGAGCTTCCGTCACCCCGGACCTTTCGACTAGCTCAGGAAAGGCTTGCTCCGAAGTCCATCTGGCGGCTTTCGACCCGAATAATAGTATGATCGCCGAGTTCGCGGCACGGTGGACCCCGGAACGAGTCCGGGGTGACGGTTTTTGTCGGAAAATCTGCGGGCAAAACT
>CAXTJX010000077.1:0-8472 GCA_964244765.1 uncultured Sphingomonas sp.
CGGACGCGCAGATGGATTTCGACTTCGCCAAGGTGGTCGAGGCGTCGAAGGACAACCCGGTATTCTACGTCAATTATGCGCATGCGCGGGTCGCGTCGCTGCACCGGCGCGCGGCCGAGGCGGGAATCGGGACCGATTCGGTCGATCTGTCCCAGCTTGATACGGAGGATTTGACGCTGGTTAAGTTGGCGGCGCAATTCCCGCGCATCGTCGATACCGCGGCGGCGGCGCGCGAGCCACACCGAATTGCGTTCTATCTCTATGACTTGGCGGCATCTTTGCACGCATTGTGGAATGTCGGCAACGACCGGCCGGACCGTCGCTTCCTGCTGCCCGACAATCCTGCCATGACGAGCGCGCGGCTTTTCTTGGCCGACGCGATCGGGCAGATTATCCGTAATGGATTGGGGATCATGGGGGTCCAGGCAGTCCAGGAGATGAACTGATGGCGACCGGCGAGTATGAGATGCGCGACGAGGAGCGCCTTCCCTGGCTGGAAACGGTCGAGGAGGATGATGCGGACGGCCCGTCGGTCTTGCGGATCGTGCTGCTGGTCGTGCTCGCACTGGCGATCGTCGCGGCGGCCATCTTCGGCTACCAATATTACAAGAAGCACCGGGGCACCGACGGCAATGGCGCGCTGATCACCGCGCAGGAGGGCGACTACAAGGTCAAGCCCGACGATCCCGGCGGCCTCAAGGTCGAAGGCGAGGGCGACAGCGCGATCGCGACCAGCGACGGCGCGGCGCCGGGCAACGCCTCGATCGACATGGCGGCGGCAGCCGAAGCGCCAATCGCGGGCAGGAAGGTGGTGGCGGCCAAGGCCGATGCGGGGGCGAGCAGGGCGGTCGCGCCGATCCCCGCCCCGGCGGTTCCGGCGCCCGCCGCCGCCGCCTCGGGCGGCGCGCTGGTTCAGCTCGGCTCGTTCGGCAGCGAGGCCGAGGCGAACGAGACCTGGACGGCGATCTCCCGGAAATAC
This sequence comes from uncultured Sphingomonas sp., assembly GCA_964244765.1. GTDB lineage: Bacteria > Pseudomonadota > Alphaproteobacteria > Sphingomonadales > Sphingomonadaceae > Sphingomonas. The sequence goes on from CAXTJX010000077.1 coordinate 980, forward strand.
GGCTATCTCGCGCCGATGGGCAAATCGGTGCAGGCGGCGCAAGTGAACGGCCGGACGGTGTACCGCCTGCGCGTCAACGCCGGCGGCGCGGGCGCGGCGACGAGCCTGTGCGGCAAGCTGTCCGCCGCCGGGCAGGCGTGCTTCGTGCCCAAGAGTTAGGATCGGTCAGCACTCAGTCGTTTGCGCGCGTTTCTTCCATCGATCGTCCCGGGTGACGAACCGCCCGGGTCCTAGTAAGCCGCCACCATGAAGCCCGTCATCTTCGGCCTGTCCGGCCTCGCGATCACCCCTGACGAACGCGCGTTCTTCGCCGCTGTCGAGCCGGCCGGCTACATCCTGTTCAAGCGCAATATCGAGAACCGTGCGCAAGTGCGGGCGCTGACCGACAGTCTGCGCGCGTTTTCCGGGCGCGACGACGTGCCGATCCTGATCGATCAGGAGGGCGGCCCGGTCGCGCGGATGCGGCCGCCGGAATGGCCGGCCTTTCCCGCCGGGCCGGCGTTCGACGCGCTGTACGAGACCGCGCCGATCTCGGCGATCGAGGCGGCGCGCGCCAATGCCGAGGCGATCGCGCTGATGCTGGCCGAGGTCGGGATCAACGTCGATTGCCTGCCGCTGCTCGATGTGTCGCAACCCGATACGACCGACGCTATCTCCACCCGCGCGCTCGGGTCCGAGCCGCTGCGGGTGGCGGCGATGGGGCGGGCGATCCTCGACGGGTTGCGGCGCGGCGGCGTGGTCGGCGTGGTCAAGCACATGCCGGGGCATGGCCGCGCGAAGGTCGACACGCATTATCATCTGCCGACCGTCACCGCGTCGGACGCGGAACTGGAAGTGGACCTGCGCCCGTTCGCCAGCCTCAAGGACGCGCCGATGGGGATGACGTCGCACATCGTGTTCGAGGCATGGGACAAGCAGCGGCCCGCGACGCTGTCGCCGGTGGTGATCGAGCGGATCATCCGGCAGCGGATCGGGTTCGACGGGCTGCTGATGACCGACGATATCGACATGAAGGCGCTGTCGGGCTCGGCCGGCGACAAGGCGGCGGGGGCGATCGCGGCGGGATGCGACCTGGTGCTCGATTGCTGGGCGCGGATGGCGGAGATGGAGGATATCGCCGCGCGGCTCGGCGAGATGCCGGCGGTGTCGCGCGCGCGGCTCGACCGGGCGATGGCGACGGTGGCGGGAAGCCGCCCGCCGGGCGATGTCGAACAGCTTATCGCGAAACGGGACACGCTCCTGGCGTTGACCTGATTTTTCTTCTTCTCTTCGCGGCTTCGTGTCTTTGTGTGAGAAAAAGTCTTGGCTCACACGAAGACACGAAGAGAAGAGAAGAAAGTATAGCGGTACGAAGGTCGACGCGAACATCGGCCGATTGGAAGCTGGCTTTCGCCGGGAAGACGAATGCGGCTAGGTAGCGCGGTGACTGACCCCGAAACCCTCACGCTCGACCTGGACGGTTGGGAAGGCCCGCTCGATCTGCTGCTCGCGCTGGCGCGCAGCCAGAAGGTCGATCTCAAGGCGATCTCGATCCTGGCGCTGGTCGACCAGTATCTTCGCTTCGTCGAGGAAGCGCGGGCGATCAAGCTGGAGCTGGCGGCGGATTATCTGGTGATGGCGGCGTGGCTCGCCTTTCTCAAGTCCGGCCTGCTGCTGCCGCGCGACCCCGAGGTCGAGCCCAGCCCCGAGGAACTGGCGCTGCGGCTGCAACTTCGGCTCGAACGGCTGAACGCGATGCGCGAGGCGGGCGCGCGGCTGGTCGCGCGCGACCGGATCGGGCGCGACGTGTTCGTGCGCGGTGCGCCCGAGGGGCTGCGCACGCAGCGCAAGGCGTCGTGGCAGGCCGAGATCTATGACCTGATCGCGGCGTATGGCGTCGTCACCGCGCGCACCCGGCCGGTGATGCATGTCGTCACGCAGCGCGCGGTGATGACGCTGGAGGCGGCATTGGAGCGGGTGTCGCGGCTGGTCGGCAGCCGGATCGAGTGGGGTACGATCGAGAGTTTCCTCCCCGAGGAAGCGACCGGCCCGCTCCGCAGGTCGGCGCTCGCCTCCAGCTTCGTCGCCGCGCTCGAACTGGCGCGGCAGGGGCGGATCGAACTGCGCCAGAAATCGGCGTTCGCGCCGCTTTATCTGCGGGCGCCCTCATGAATCCTGCCGACGAGATCGTCCGCGCGGTCGAGGCGGTGCTGTTCGCCGCGACCGAGCCGATGACCGCCGATGCGATCCGCGCGCAGCTCGGCGGCGTGGACGTGCGCGACGCGCTGGCGACGTTGCAGGCGGATTATGCCGGGCGCGGGATCGACCTGGTCAGGCGCGGCGAGCGCTGGCATTTCCAGACCGCCGCCGACCTGGCGCATCTGCTGCGCCGTAGCCACGAGGAATCGCGCAAGCTCAGCCGCGCCGGGATCGAGACGCTGGCGATCATCGCCTATCACGAGCCGGTGACGCGCGCCGAAATCGAGGGAATCCGCGGGGTGAGCATCTCGAAGGGCACGCTGGACGTATTGATGGAAGCCGGGTGGATTCGCCCGGCCGGGCGACGCGAGGTGCCGGGGCGGCCGTTGCTCTACGCGACGACGCCGGCGTTCCTGGCGCAGTTCGGGTTGGCCAGCCGGCGCGACTTGCCCGGGATCGACGATCTCAGGGCGGCGGGGCTGCTCGATCCGGTCGATCTCGCCTTCGCGTCGCTGGAAACCGAGGCAGAGGTGGAAACCGACGAGCAGAGTGACTAGATAGAATGCATTCAGGAGACCGATCATGGGTGGTTTGAGTATTGTTCATTGGCTGATCTTCGGCGGGATCGCGATCCTGGTGCTGGGCGGCGGCCGTTTCTCGAACATGATGGGCGATGTCGCCAAGGGCATCAAATCGTTCAAGAAGGGCATGGCCGAGGAGGATGAACCGAAACGCGAGGCCGTCCGTGAACCGGGCCGGATCGAAGCGCAGAAGGTCGCCGAGCCGGTGTTCGACCGTGACGGCAATCGCATCCGCGACACCGAAATCTGACATAGCGCCGCGTCGCCATGTTCGATGTCGCCTCCTCCGAAGTGATCGTGCTGGGCGTCGTCGCCCTGCTCGTCATTCCGCCCAAGGACTTGCCCAAGGCGATGCGGTTCGCCGGGCATTGGATGGGCAAGGTGCGTGGCGTCGCGACGCAGTTCCGCTCCGGCTTCGACACGATGGTGCGCGAAGCGGAATTGCAGGAGATGGAAAAGAAATGGGCGGCGGAGAATGAGCGTATCATGCGCGAACATCCGCCCGAACCGGCGGAGATGCTGCCGATGGCCGGCCCGCCCGGCGCCGCCTATTCAGGGGCCTATCCCGAGGCGTATCCGGGTGCGGCGGCGGAAGACGCACCGCCGGTGACGGTCGAAGCGCCGGTCGTGTCGCCGGCCCCGACCCCGACCCCGACTGAGGGCGAAGGACACGCGCCGGACGCCAAGGCCAGGCCGTGAACGCCCCCGTCGACGATCTGGAAGCCAGCCGCGCGCCGTTGCTCGACCATCTGATCGAGCTGCGGCGGCGCCTGTTCTTCTGCCTCGTCTCGGTGCTGGTGGTGTTCATCGGCACCTACGTCTTTTCGCGCGAGATCTTCACCTTCCTGGTCCACCCCCTGCTCGCGGCGGGGCAGAAGCGGGTCGTGACGATCGGCGTGTTCGACGGCTTCTTCGTCCAGTTGAAGGTGGCATTGTTCGCCGCGCTGATGATCTGCTTCCCGATCATCGCCAACCAGCTCTGGGGATTCGTCTCGCCCGGGCTGTACCGCAAGGAGAAGCGCGCGCTGCTGCCGTTCCTGTTCGCGACGCCGGTGCTGTTCATTGTCGGCGCGACGATGGCCTATGTCGTAGCAATCCCGTCGGCGTTGCATTTCTTCCTGAGTTTCCAAGGCAATCTCGGCGGGGTGGAGCAGGAGGCGCTGACCTCGGTCGCGAGCTATCTCGATTTCGTGATGCAGTTCCTGTTCGCATTCGGGCTGGCGTTCCTGCTGCCGATCCTGCTGATGCTGGTCGAGCGCGCCGGGCTGGTGACGCGCAAGCAACTGGTCGGCGGGCGGCGCTATGCGATCGTCGGCTGTTTCGCGCTGGCGCTGGTGCTGGCGCCGCCCGATGCCGGATCGATGATCATGCTCGCGGTGCCGCTGGTCGCCCTGTACGAGCTCGCGCTGGTCGCGATCTGGTTCACCGAGCGCCGGCGGGTGAAGGATGCGTCGACCGAACTGGTCGAGAGCTGACACGAACAGGCCAGCCCGGGATCGTCCGGGTGCGGCCGCTTTAACCTGGAACTGGTTACTTCGCGCCGTCGGCGGTCTTGGCGACGGTGTCGCCGGCCGAGCGGACGTCCTTGCCGACGCCTTCGACCGTGTTGCACGCACCGACAAGTAGCGCCGCTGTGAGGATTGCGACGGTAGGGACGAGGCTGGTGAACTTGCGCATCGGACGTCTCCCGAAAGGTATCGGCGCCGGTTTGCGCCTCGCTTTGCTCAATGATCCATATCAAGCTTCGTTCCGCCAAACCAACTGGTCGTGACGAACAGCGAACATACCATTTCCAGAATTGGGCCCGGACGCACCACTGGGGGGAGGGTGATGCGACCGGGCCATGTTCTGGATAGCGAGAGCGGGGGGGCATAAATTCGCTATCCGAGGTCTAGAACGGCCTTCACGAAATCCGGTTCCCGGCGAATCTTGATTTTGTGAATATTTTTACGTGCGCGAAGGTCAGTCGTGACCGGTCACCGCGATGGCGATTTCATAGGCGCCGACCAGCGGATCGTAATGCAGCTTCGAGCGCAATTGCCGCGACAGCCCCTCGATCACGCGGCCATAGCGTTCGGCGACGAGCGCGCGCATGCGGTCGTCGTCGATCAGGGCGGGCGAGTTGACGCGCAGGATCGCGCGGTCGTCGCTCTCGCCCGGGCCGATCGACAGGCGAATCTGCGCGATCGGGCTGACGGTCATCGCCAGCTCGACGATTTCGGTGATGAGAAAGGCGATGGCGATCGCTACGTCCTGGTTGGCGAGATAGGGCGCGATGTCGAGCGCGATGCCGATCGGCGCATCGTCCGGCGCGGTCGCGCGCAGGTTCGATGCCAGCTCGCCGATCACCGAGCGCAGCGACAGGCCGCGATTTTCCTCGAGCTCGGCGAAATGGTTGCGGTGGACGACGGCGAGCGCATCGACCCGCCGCTGGATCGAGGAATAGGCTTGCGTCGCCTCGGCGCTGCGCGCGGCGCGGGCGTGGAAGTTGATCAGGCTGGAAATGACTTGCAAGTTGTTCTTCACGCGGTGATGCACTTCGCGAGTCAGCTTGGTCTGGCGTACCAGCCCCTCGGCGAGGCCGGCCTCATGCTCCGCGACGGTGCGGCTGATCGCGCGGAAGGTCTCGCCCAGCTCGCGGATTTCCTGCGCGGGCAAGGCGTTCATCCGCCCGACGTCGATTTCCTCGCCGGGCACGAACTTGTCGACATCGGCGCGCAACTGGCGCAGCGAGCGGATCAGCAGCCGGTCGACCACGAACCAGCTAATGCCGGCGGCGGCCGCCCACATCAGGAACGGCAGCAGCAAGGCGACCAGCACCGGCGAGGTGATCGGCGCGTTGCGCACGCGCGTCGTCAGCACGAGATCGCCGACGCCGATCCCCAGGCTGACCGCGGCGCGACGCTCGAACGGCGCCGACGGCAGGTCGTTGAGCATCAGCGTATCGCCCTCCAGCGTCAGCCGTGCTTCATAAGGCAGGGCGTAGCCGCCGCCGGGCATTGCCGTCGCGGCGAGGACGGCGGCGGGAAAGAAGGCGGCGGCGCGGGTGCGGCCGCTGGCGCTGGTGGTGGTGAGCGCCAGGCCCTTGCCGGGATGGATCCGCGCCACGATCGGCCCGGCCGCGCGAGCGGGCGTCGGCCAGGCATCGACCGGCAGCTTTTCGCCGCAGATGACGCCGCCGCGCGCGTCGGCGATGACGAAGCGGGTGCCGGTCGCCGCCTGCGGGGCGAACACGCCCTGCGCGCGCGCGCAGCTCGGCGCGTCGCCCGGATCGGCCTCCAGCGCGTTGAGCGAGACGCGCAACGCGGTCATGTCGCCGATCAGCTCGATCGCCAGCTTGCGCGCGCTTTCGGTGGCGGCGACGCGCATCTGCGCGCGGGTCGTCTCGTCGGCGAGCTGGGCGGTGCGCAGGGTGGCGAAGAAGGCGATGATCGCCAGCGGCAGCAGGCACAGGCTGAGGATCAGGAACACCTTCGCGCCGGTCGGTAGCCGGTTCAGGACCCCGACCGCGCGCGCGACCGCGACGGGTTCGTCGGCGGCGTCGGTCATGCGAAGGTCAGTCCAGCTTGCCCAGAAGATCCAGCAGGTCGTCGGGAATCGCTTCGTCCACGGTGCGTTGATAGACGTTGCGCAAGGCAGCACCCATGTCGCGGTCCTTGCTCTGGACCTTGGCACCGGAGTCCGCGGCACGCGCCGAGTTCGGCTTTTTCGAAGACCCGTCGCCCGAACTCAATGCCGACCCCCTGAACATACCCGGACAATCGGGTAGAATGAAAATGCCGCCGTAACAATCCGCCTTTTATCCGAGGCACGACGGAATGGAACGATCCTTGGCGATGGATGAAACCAAATAGCGGTTCGATGGTTCCACGCTCGATGCGAATTAAAGTTCCGGAGGCTTCGGAACGGTAAAACGCGTTGCATTGGCGGGGGGCCGCTTCCACAAGGTCCCCGGAAACACGATCGTACCGGACGACTTTCAGGAGACCCCGACAGCCATGTCGCTAGGACAGCAGCTTGCCCCCCATCTTCCTTTCCTGCGCCGCTACGGCCGCGCGCTGACGGGGAGCCAGACGCATGGCGACCGCTATGTGCGCGCCACGCTGGAGGCGATCGTCGCCGCGCCCGACGAATTCCCGCGCGAGGTCGATCCGCGGCTCGGTCTGTACCGCATGTTCCAGGCGATCTGGTCGTCGACCAATTACGACGAGACGCCGGAAAATGCCGGCGCTAGCGACGGCGACGGGCAGGAATCGATCGCGCGCGCACGGCTCGCGCGGATGACGCCGCTGTCGCGCCAGGCGTTGCTGCTGACGGCGATGGAAGGCTTCACGCCCGAGGACGCCGCCTATCTGATCGACGTCGACCGCAGCGAAGTCGAGACGCTGGTCGCCGAGGCGCTGGCCGAGATCGAGAAACAGACCCGCGCGCGCGTGCTGATCATCGAGGACGAGCCGATCATCGCGATGGACATCGAGACGATCGTGCGCGATCTGGGCCATGACGTGACCGGTGTCGCCGTGACGCGCGACGAGGCGGTCGCGCTGGCGATGGAGGATCGTCCCGGACTGGTACTCGCCGATATCCAGCTCGCCGACGATTCGTCGGGCATCGACGCGGTGAAGGACATTCTCGCCGAGTTCGAGGTGCCGGTGATCTTCATCACCGCCTTCCCCGAACGCCTGCTGACCGGCGAGCGGCCCGAGCCGACCTTCCTGATCACCAAGCCGTTCC
>CAXTJX010000078.1:0-8309 GCA_964244765.1 uncultured Sphingomonas sp.
CCCGAGCTGAAGGCGGGCAAGCGCGTGGTGATCTCGGCGCACGGCAATTCGCTGCGCGCGCTGGTCAAGCATCTGTCGGGCATTCCCGACGACGAGATCACCACGCTGGAAATCCCGACCGGGCAGCCGATCGTGTACGAACTGGACGACACGCTCGCCGCCACCGATCGCTATTATCTGAGCGAGCGGTAGCGGCGCAGCGGGGCGGATCGTAATTCAGTTCGCTAGTTTACCCACAGATTTTCCCATGACGGTCACCCCGGACGTGTTCCGGGGTCCACCGTGCCGAGACCTCGGCAATCAGACCGCTTTCGGGTCGAAAGCCGCTCGGTGGACCCCGGAACGGGTTCGGGGTGACGGTTCTTGTCGGAAATCTCCGAACAAAACTGCCGGCATTGAGGTCGGCCCGTCCAGGCTTATTGGCCGGTCGTGACGGTGGTGGTGGTCTTTTCGGTCACGCGCGGTGCTGGCTTGGTGGCATGACGTACCGTGGTCTTCTTGCGCGCGACGACGCGCCGCGCGGGCGCGACCGGGGCAGGGGCGGCCGTCTTGACCGTCTCGGTCGTGATGGTCGTGGGTGTCGGCGCCGCGGGGGGCGCCGCGATCACGACCGGAGGCGCTGCCCGCGCGGCGGCGGCATCGACCTGCGCACTCGCGGCGGCTTGCTGGGCGGCATCGGCGCGCGCATTGGCGGCGGCGGCCTGCGCCTGCGCGTCGGCGGCGGCAGTTTCGGCGCTGGAGGTGGCGGCCTGCGCGTTCTGCTGATGCGCGCGCTGCGCCTCGCCGAGCGCGGTGTCGGCGAGCTGGCTCGCGCGGTGCGCGGCGGCGATCGCTTCTTCCTTGTCGCCGCGCGCGAGGCGTTCCTCGGCGGTGCGCAGCGCCGCCTGCGCATCGGCCTGCAAGCGCGGCGTCTCGGCGGTCGCGCCGACCTTGGCCGAGGCGTCGATCTTGGCCTTGGCCTCGGCGATGGCGGCCTGGGCGCGCTCGTGCTTGCCGGCGGCTAAGGCGGGGGTCGAGCAAGCCAGCGCGGCCGACAAAGCGGCGCAGGAAAAGGCGGTCATCATACGGGTCATCGGGCGACCTCCTGTGGTGGATTGTGCACGCTCAACTCGCATCGCGCCGGCAAGGTTCCCGCGCGGCGCGGTTGCCCTGCCCCGCATCGCCCGCTAGTCACCCCGGATGGACGCCCCGCAACCCCCCTTGGTCGGCATCGTCATGGGCAGCACCTCCGATTGGGAGACGATGCGCCATGCGGCTGAACTGCTGACCGAACTGGGCGTCGCGCACGAGGCGAAGGTGGTGTCGGCGCACCGCACGCCGCAGCGACTGTACGACTATGCGGGCGGCGCCGCCGAACGCGGCTTGAAGGTCGTGATCGCAGGCGCGGGCGGCGCGGCGCATCTGCCGGGCATGGCGGCGGCGCTGACGCATCTGCCGGTGCTGGGCGTGCCGGTCGAGAGCAAGGCCTTGAAGGGCGTCGACAGCCTCTACTCGATCGTCCAGATGCCCGCCGGCGTGCCCGTCGGCACGCTGGCGATCGGCAAGGTGGGGGCGAAGAACGCGGCGCTGCTGGCGGCGGCGATCCTCGCGCTGTCGGACGAAGCGCTGAGCGCGCGGTTGCAGGCGTGGCGCAGCAGCCAGACCGACGGCGTGGCGGTCGACCCGGCGTGAGGCGGGGCGTCGGGCGCGCGTCCTCCCCTCCCGGGAAGGGAGGGGTCGGAGGTGGGTCGGTCCCCGCAGGAGCGTAACGCCCGCCCTGCACCGACCCATCCCCAACGCGCAACGGCGCTGTCGGCGGACAATAAGGGCCATGCCGCGCGCCAGGCGGCCGACGACCGGATCGACCTCGGCAAGGCGCTTGCCGGGCTCGTGCCGGGCAAGCCGCAAAGCTGCATCGACCCGCGCCGTTACCGGGATTCGACAAGGGTGGGCGACAAGATCGTTTACCGCGCGGGGCGGCGCGACGTGTTCGTCACCGACACCGGCGGCGAACGCGCCGGCCTGCGGCGCGGCGACGCGATCGTGACCAAGTCGTTTCGGGGCAGTTGTGCCGCGGCGACATCATCCGGACCGTCGACCTGACGACGCACATCCAGACCGGGAGCTGCATGTCCGGCGATTTCGTGCCGTACTGGCGGCCGTGAACGGCGTTCGCACGCGGCGGCGCTACAGCACGAAGCGGCTCAGATCCGTGTTGCGCGCGATGCCGGCGAGGTGCGTCTCCACATAGGCGGCATCGACCACGACCGTCTCCCCGCCGCGGTCCTCGGCGTTGAAGCTGACGTCCTCGAGCAGTTTCTCCATCACCGTCTGCAAGCGCCGCGCGCCGATATTTTCGATCTCGCCATTCACGTCCGCCGCGATCCGGGCGACCGCGCGGATGCCGTCCTCGGTGAATTCCACCCCGACATTCTCGGTCGCGATCAGCGCGACATATTGCTGCGTCAGCGATGCCTTGGTGTCGCCGAGGATCGCGACGAAATCGTCCTCGGTCAGCGCTTTCAGCTCGACGCGGATCGGCAGGCGGCCCTGCAATTCCGGCAGCAGGTCGCTCGGCTTGGCGACATGGAACGCGCCCGACGCGATGAACAGGATATGGTCGGTCTTCATCGGCCCGTATTTGGTCGCGACGGTGGTGCCCTCGATCAGCGGCAGCAGGTCGCGCTGCACGCCCTCGCGGCTGACCGATCCGCCGCGCACGTCGCTGACCGCGATCTTGTCGATCTCGTCGAGGAAGACGATGCCGTTGGCCTCGGCATCGGCCAGCGCGGTGCGGCTGACCTCGTCCTGGTCGAGCCGCTTGTCGGCTTCCTCCTCGACCAGCTTGTCCCACGCCGCCGGGACGGTCAGCTTGCGGCGCTTGAGCTGGCCCTGGCCGAACGCCTTGCCCATCATCTCGCTGAGGTTGATCATCTGCGCCCCGCCGCCGGGAACGTCGAACGGCATTTGCGGCGCCGCCTCCAGCTCGATCTCGATCTCGGTATCGCGCAGATGGCCGTCGTGCAGGCGCTGGCGGAAGGCTTCGCGCGTCGCCTCGCTCGCGCCCTTGCCGGTCAGCGCGTCGAGCAGACGCGCCATCGCGGCTTCCCCGGCCTTGTCCTTGACGGCGGCGCGGCGGCGGTCCTTTTCGAGCCGCACCGCTTCCTCGACCAGATCGCGCGCGATCTGCTCGACATCGCGGCCGACATAGCCGACCTCGGTGAACTTGGTCGCCTCGACCTTGATGAACGGCGCGTCGGCGAGCTTGGCCAACCGCCGGCTGATCTCGGTCTTGCCGCAGCCGGTCGGTCCGATCATCAGGATGTTCTTGGGGCTGACCTCGTCGCGCAGATCGGCATCGAGCTGCTGCCGCCGCCAGCGATTGCGCAAAGCGACCGCGACCGCGCGCTTGGCGTCGGCCTGGCCGATGATATGCGCGTCCAGCGCGCGGACGATGGCTTTGGGGGTGAGGGCGTCGTTCATTTCTCTCTTTTTCTCCCCTCCCGCTCGCGGAAGGGGCCGGCGGGAGGGGAATCAAGCAACCGCGTCCAGTGCCTCCACCGTCAGCCGGTCGTTGGTGTAGACGCACAGCGCCGCCGCGATCGCCATCGCCTTGCGGCAGATCGTCTCGGCATCGCCTTCATAGTCGACCAGTGCGCGCGCGGCGGACAGCGCGAAATTGCCGCCGGAGCCGATCGCGGCGATACCCGCCTCCGGTTCCAGCACGTCGCCGTTGCCGGTGAGGATCAGCGTCACGTCCTTGTCGGCGACGATCATCATCGCCTCCAGATTGCGGAGGTATTTGTCGGTGCGCCAGTCCTTGGCCAGCTCGACCGAGGCGCGCAGCAATTGCCCGTGATGCTGCTCCAGCTTGCGCTCGAGCCGCTCGAACAGCGTGAAGGCATCGGCGGTGGCCCCGGCGAACCCGCCGATCACCGATCCATCCCCCAGCCGGCGCACCTTCTTCGCGTTGGGCTTCATCACCGTCTGGCCTTGCGTCACCTGGCCGTCACCGGCGACGACGACGCGGCCGTTCTTGCGCACGGACAGGATCGTGGTGCCGTGCCACACCGTTTCGTTTCCACTCATGCGCAGCGATATGGGAGGGCGCGTGCGAGTCTGCAATCGGTGGCCCGCTCAGTCGGACCGGCCGGGGGGAGGCCGCAGCGCCTCGCGCTCGGCCGGCGTCATCGGCGCGTCAATGTCGGGACGGAACGCTTCGGGCGCACGCTCGTCGCCCTGCTTCACCGGGCCATCGCGATCCGGATGGAGCAAGTCGACCGGCACATGCCCCTCGCGCGACACCGGCCTGGCGATGCGGCCGCGCGTCAGGAACGCGACGAGACCCGCGCCCGCCGCCGCGACGACCGCGCCGATCGTCCAGACCCGGGCGCTGCCGGGCACCGCGTCGAGCGCGGCCCTGGCACTGTCCGGCACCTTTTTGAGCGCAGCCTTGGCAGTGGTGGCCGCCGTCTTCGGGCGGTCGGCAGCGCGCGGCGTTGCCCTGGCGCGAGGCTTGGCGGCGCGAGGCTTGGCGGCGCGAGGCTTGGCGGCGCGAGCGGGCTTGGCAGGCGCGGGGGATGCGGCCGCCTTGGGCGCTTCGGCCGGTGGCGCGGCGGCAGGTTTCGGCGCGGGCGGGGCGGCGCGCGCGGTCGGCTTGGCGGCGGCATTGCGCGGCGCACGACGCGCGGCGGGTTTGGCCGCCGGCTTGCTCGGGGGAATGGTCGGGGTTTTTGGGGGCTTGGCCATCGTCAGCTTTCTTCCTGGCGGATCGTCACGTAACCGCGCGGCCTCAGCGGCAGCGCATGTCGCGGTTGTTGTCGCTGTCGACCGCCGCGCCGACCGCGGCACCGCCACCGGCGCCGAGGATCGTGCCGAGCAGCTTCGAGCCGTTGGGGGCGATGACGTTGCCGAGCACGCCGCCGACCGCCGCGCCGACGACCAGGCCGGTCGACCCATCGTCGTGGCGGCAATAATAGCGCCCGTCGCTGCCGCGATAGACGCGGTCGTTGGACGACAGGCGGCGTTCGTCATGGCGGCGATCCTCGCGATAATAACGCGACGCGTCATAGCCGTTATAGGCAGGATCGGGCCGGTCGTAATCGTAGCGGGCATAATCGCTGTAATAGCCGCGGCGCGGGCCGTTGTCGTAATCGGTGCAGCCGGCCAGCGCGGCGGATGCCGCCAGCAGGCCGAGCGTGAGGGTGCGCATGATCTTCTCCCATTTTTCGTTACGGCAGGGTAATGCACGGAGCTGGCGATAGGTTCCGGCGGGCGGGCTCGACGAGCGGAACCGGTACGGCATGATCGCGGTTGATACGCATGCAATGAATACAAACAGGGGCGATACGAACAGGGGAGCCGTTTCCGACGAACGATCCCATGCAGGAGACCTTGGATGATACGCTTGTCCCTTTCCGCTGCCACGCTCGCGATCGGTGTCGCGCTGGCCGGCGCGAACCCGGCACTGGCGCAGGACGATCGCTACCCGCCGCCGCCTTATTACCCGGCCGAGCCCGCGCCTTCCGATCCGGTTCCCTCTTATCCCCCGCCCGCTTATCAGGATGACGACGATCTGGTCGTATACGGGCGCTACGGCCCGCGGCCGGAGGATGCCGAGACGGCGTCGAGCCGGGTGCGCTATGCCGATCTCGATTTGTATTACCCCGAGGACCGGCGCGAACTGCGCCGCCGCATCTCGAATACCGCGCGCTACCTGTGCGACCGGCTGGGCGAGAGCGACAGCGGCTTTTCCTACGGTTCGTCATGCCGCGACGAGGCGACGCGCGATGCGCTGCGCCGGGTCGGGACGATCGAGGCGCAGTGGGCGCCTAGAGAGACGGCGTGGGTCCGCTGAGCCGGGCCACGCTGTAGCGAGGCTCCGCGCGCCTCAAGGCTCAGCCGGCCGGCGCGGCCTGAAGCCGCGTCCGATAGCGTGGCTTTGCCACGACGGGCCCCGCTGTGTCAGTCTCCCGCAAAAGTCACAAAAGCCGCACCTATGCCGCCATCCGCGCATCGGAAGGTCAGGCGAACGTTAGGCCAAAAACGCCTGAATCCCGCCATTCCCTACCGCCCGCGATATTTCCCCACCCCGAGCGTCCGCTCCATCGCGTCGATTCCGGCGCGCTTCGGGCGAGGGTTCCGGACGGTGGCGATCAAGCGCCGGTCGACCAGATCCCGCCAGTACTGGAAATGCTCGACCTGCATGCGACGGATACGCTCGTCGGCACCGAACGCCGGGCCGGACAGCAGCACCTGCTGCGCGGCGAAGGTGGGATGCGGCATGGTCGGTCCTTTCGTTGGGAGAGGACTGGACAGGGTATGCCGGAATGGGGGTCGTAGGACAGCCCCGCCGAAGGATTTAGCGAAGCCAGGGCGGATCGACCTTCACCCTCCTTGGTGGGCCTTGTCCCCTGAGCTTGCGTCACCCCGGCCCTTCGGCAAGCTCAGGACAGGCTTGTTCCGGGGTCCACCAAGCGACTTTCGACCCGGATAACAGTGTGATCGCGGAGTTCGCGGCACGGTGGACCCCGCCGTCTGCGGTGGCCGCCCGGCCGTGCGCGGCACGCGGATACGCGTGAGCGACGTGCTGGAAATGTTGGCAGGCGGCGCGACATCGGCAGAAATCACGCGGGATTTTCCTTATGTAAGCGAGGATGACGGGTGCGCCGCACTGGCTTACGCGGCCGGCCTCGCCGACCATCCGATAGTCATCGCCGCCGAATGAAATTCCTGATCGACGCGCAGCTACCGCCAGCGTCGTGCCGGTGGCTGCGTGAGCATGGGCATGAGGCGGTCCATGTCCAGCGCGATCGGGCTGGTCGCGGCGAGAGATGCCGTCATCGCCGACCGCGCGGAAGCCGAAGGCGAAGTGCCGGTAAGCAAGACGAAGATTTCGTCGTGTTACGATCGCCGGATCGGTTTGCACTGCCGTGGCCGCGGTGCGGGAATGCGACCAACGCGACACTGTCGGCGTGGCTGGAGGCGCGATGGGACGACATAGCGGCTTTGTTGGATGCCGACGACGAGCGGCTTGTAGAGGTCCGGTGACGCTGGCGTATCGCAGTACGACCCGCTTCGGCCGCCTGCCAAGGCCAGCGCTCAGGACAGGGTGGCCCCGGTCTACTTCCCCAACAACGGCTTGAGATACCGCCCCGTGAAGCTCCCCGCCACCTCGGCTACCTTTTCGGGCACGCCCTCCGCCACGACCTCGCCGCCCTTCACGCCGCCCTCGGGGCCCAGGTCGAGCACCCAGTCGGCGGTCTTGATGACGTCGAGATTGTGTTCGATCACCACCACCGTATTGCCCTGCTCGACCAGTTGATGGAGCACTTCGAGCAGCTTGCGCACATCCTCGAAATGCAGGCCGGTAGTGGGTTCGTCGAGGATATACAGCGTCTGCCCCGTCGCGCGGCGGGACAGTTCCTTGGCCAGCTTGACGCGCTGCGCCTCGCCGCCGGACAGCGTCGTCGCCTGCTGGCCGACCTTGACGTAGCCGAGCCCGACCTCGGCCAGCATCGCCATCTTGTCGCGGATCGGGGGGACGGCCTTGAAGAATTCGACCGCGTCCTCGACCGTCATGTCGAGCACGTCGGCGATGCTCTTGCCCTTGAACTTCACTTCCAGCGTCTCGCGATTGTAGCGCGCGCCGTGGCACACGTCGCACACGACATAGACGTCGGGGAGGAAGTGCATCTCGATCTTGAGCAGGCCGTCGCCCTGGCATGCTTCGCAGCGGCCGCCCTTGACGTTGAAGCTGAAGCGCCCGGGCTTGTAGCCGCGCGCGGCACTTTCGGGGAGCCCCGCGAACCAGTCGCGGATCTGGGTGAAGGCGCCGGTATAGGTGGCGGGGTTGCTGCGCGGGGTACGGCCGATCGGCGACTGGTCGATGTCGATGACCTTGTCGAGATACTGGAGCCCGGTGATCTTGTCGTGCTTGCCCGCGAGCACGCGCGCGCCGTTGAGCGCGCGCGCGGCCGACGCATAGAGCGTATCGATGGTGAAGCTGGACTTGCCGCTGCCCGAGACGCCGGTGATGCAAGTGAAGGTGCCGAGCGGGAGGCTGGCGGTGACGCCCTTGAGGTTGTTGGCGGTGGCGTTGTGGACGGTCAGCTTCTTGCCGTTGCCCTTGCGCCGCGTCTTGGGGACGGCGACCTGGCGGCGGCCGGAGAGGTAATCCGCGGTGATGCTGTTCTCGTTCGCCAGCACTTCCTCGACCGTGCCTTGCGCGACGATCGCACCGCCGTGCACGCCCGCGCCCGGCCCCATGTCGATGACGTAATCGGCGGTGCGGATCGCGTCCTCGTCATGCTCGACCACCAGCACGGTGT
>CAXTJX010000079.1:0-8015 GCA_964244765.1 uncultured Sphingomonas sp.
GACCTCAACCCGATCGAGCAGATGTTCGCCAAGCTCAAGACGCTGCTGCGCAAGGCTGATGAGCGCTCTGTCGAGGCAACATCGCAGCGCATCGGCACACTCCTCAACTGCTTCACCGCAAAAAAATGCCGCAATTACCTCGTCAACTCGAAATACGCATCAACGTGATACCGGCATACTCTAGCCGTGGATCTCCAGATAGATCCGATCCCCCGCCCGCAGGTCCCCGGCAACCCGTACTAACACCCCTTCGGTATCGCGTGATACAATCGTCGCCACGCGCGCGCCCGGTACGATCTCCACGCCGCCCGCCGCGACCACGCGCCCGGCCTCCAGCATCACCACCCGGTCCGCCACCGCGCGTACCTCGGCCGCGTCGTGCGTGACATAGACCATCGGCAACCCGAAATCCGCCTTGAGCCGCTGGATATAGGCCAGGATTTCGTCCTTCCGCGCACCGTCCAGCGCCGCCAGCGGTTCGTCGAGCAGCAACAGTTCCGGCTGGCTCAGCAACGCGCGTCCGAGCGCGACGCGCTGGCGTTCGCCCCCCGACAGGTCGGCCACGCCGCGCTCCAGCACATGCCCGATGTCGAGCACCGCCACGACATGGTCGAACGCGATGCGCTCCGGCCCCCGTGCCCGCGTCAAGCCATAGCGCAGATTGCCGGCGACCCGCAGATGCGGGAACAGCCGCGCATCCTGGAACACCCGGCCGATCCGCCGGGCGCGGGGCGGGACGTGCAGGCCGGCGGCGGTGTCGGTCAGCACGCGCTCGCCCAGCACGATGCGCCCGCGCTCGACCGTGCCCGATCCGGCGATCGCGGCGAGCGTCGCGCTCTTGCCCGCGCCCGACGGGCCGAACAGCACCGTCACCCCGCCCCCACCCGCACCATCCCCCGGCCCCTCGAACGCCACATCGAGCGTGAAATCCCCCAGCCGCCGCCGTACATCGACCGAGATCATCGCCCGGCCCGCCCGCGCCCATAGGCGAGCAAGCCTTCCGACAGCAGCAGCGCCCCGATCGCCAGCGCAAACGATATCCCGGCCAGCCGCAGCGCGACCGCCTCGCCGCCCGGCTGCTGGAGTGCGGCATAGATGGCGAGCGCGAGCGTCTGCGTCTCGCCCGGGATGTTGGCGGCGAAGGTGATGACCGCGCCGAACTCGCCCAGCGCCGCGGCGAAGCCGATCACCGCCGCCGCGATCAGGCCGGGCGCGGCGAGCGGCAGCGTGACCGTGAACAGCCTGTCCCAGAACCCCGCGCCGAGGCTGGCGGCGACGTCCTCCAGCCGGGGGTCGACCGCGTCGATCGCCTGGCGGCAGGCGCGCAGCATCAGCGGAAACGCCATCACGCCCGCCGCCAGCGCCGCGCCGTTGGCGGTGAAGACCAGCCGCACCCCGACGCTCGCCAGCGCCTTGCCGAGCGGCCCGTCCGCGCCGAACAGCAGGATCAGCACCAGGCCCACCACCACCGGCGGCAGAAACAGCGAGGAATGCAGCACCGCGTCGAGCAGCGTCCGCCCGGGAAAGCGCGTCCGCGCCATCACCCAGCCGGCCGCCACCGCCAGCGGCAAGCCGATCAGCACCGCGCGCCCCGCGATCGACACGCTGAGCGCGAGCACGCCCCATTCCCCGGGGCTCACCACATCAGAACGTCCGGAAGCCGAAGCGCCGGAAGATCGCCTTGGCCTGCGCGCCGCCGAGATAGGCCGAGAAACCCCGCGCCTCCGGTCCGGCGGTGCGCAGCGTCGCGACCGGATAGTCGATCGGCGGATGGCTGTTTTCGGGGAACGTGCCGACGATCTTCACGCCCGGTTCGGCGCGGGCATCCGTCTCGTACACCAGGCCGAGCGGCGCGTCGTGCCGTGCGACATAGGACAACGCCACCCGCACATTGTCGGCGCGCGCGAGGCGGTTCCGCACCGCCGGCCACACGCCGAGCGTGGACAGCGCCGCCTTGGCGTAGATACCGGCCGGCACGTACTCCGGATCGCCCACCGCCAGCCGTCCGTCCGGCCCGAGCGCCGCCGCGAGCGGGAAGCCCCGCGCGATGCGCAGCGCGACGTGCGCATCCGCCGGCGCGATCAGCACCAGCCGCCCGCGCAGCAGGTTACGACGCGTGCCCGGCGCGAGCAGCCCGGCCCGTTCGACATGATCCATCCATTGCCGGTCCGCCGACACGAACAGATCCGCCGTCGCGCCGCTCTCGATCTGCCTGGCGAGCAGACTGGACGAGGCGAACGAGAACCGCACCGGCACCCCGGTGCTGGCGGTGTAGGCCTTGCCCACCGCCTGCAACGCATCGGTCAGCGACGCGGCGGCGAAGACGGTGAGGGGCGGGCGCGGTTGCGCGACGGCGCTGCCCGGCCCAAGCAGGGTCAACAGCGCGGCGAGCAATAGTCGGCGGTTCATGCGCGGTCCCGTTCGCAGACGATATCCCTCCGCATATAGCGGATCGACGGCGCCGCCTAGGACGGATCGACCTTGAAATATTGGCGCGACTCGTGCTTTTGCGGCCGTCCCCCCGGCCCGTGCCGGGTCGTGCCGCAAACGTGTACGTCGACCGGCTCGCTCATCGCCAAGCCGCTCGGTGGACGCCGGCGGAGGCGAGGCCTCCGCAAACTCCCGCCGTCATCCGGACTCGTTCCGGGATCCACCATGGCACACCCTCCCGGGCCACCGATGGATGACGGTGAATGCCGGAACAGGTCCGACATGACGGCAGGATGGACGTGCTTGCAGACTTTCGCAGAAGCCCAGCGAGGGCAGGGGTGGCGGAAATGGGACAGCACCTGCCCGGAGACACTGAAGGTCGATCCCCCCTGGCGCGATCGGCTTTGGATCGATCGTGCGGGGCGAGCGACGCGCGAAAGCCTTGCCGTCGCGCGTCCCGTCGCCGGTCAGGCCAAGCTTGGCGACATTCCCATGGTCCGCCGACGGCGCATCGCGCCGCCGACCATTCCGAAGCCCAGGATCAACATCGCCCATGTCGCCGGTTCGGGAACGGCACCGGTCAGTCCGTTCACGATCCCGTTGCTGAACGACAGCGAATAGAGCGATTGCGGATTGCTCGCCGTGAAGAAAGACGGGTCGATACGGAGGATCGGATCGACATAGGCGGAACCGCTGGCCCCATCCAATCGCGATCCGCCCGCGACCGTTCCGGCGTGCAGGATGACGCTGTTCCAGCCATTGGTGTAGACCGTCCCGTGCAAGTCGAACGTGAGGTCGGAGACGGAGCTGCGATTGGTGCCGCCCCGGTCGATCTCGATATGCGCCGAGTCGGACGTGAAGGGCGTCGGCAAATCGACTTGGCCATAGGAATTCGCCTGGGCGGTGTCGCCGGCCTGCGCGAGCAAATGAATCATGCCCGCAAGCGATACCGGTACGAGCACGTTGTCCGGCCCGTTGATGCGGTAATAATAGCGCATATAGGCAGTGGCATCCTCCCGCGCGTCACCGACCGCGGCCTGGGTACGGAGCGCGGGCATCGGACTCGCCTGCGTCGTCACGGACCCGTGCGTCGAACTGTAGGTGCCCGGAACGTCATATCCGGTCGTCGTATCGGCAATGTGTACTTCGTAATAGGTAGCCGGAATGATGGTGGCCGCCGCCAGCGCGGGCGACCCGGCGACAGCCGCGACGCAGCCCGCCGCAAACAACAACGTCCTGATCGTCATGATATTCTCCCATTTGCCCCCTCACCGAACGGTGAAGCTGAACGAGAGGTAAACGCCAGTCTCGCCATTCTATTGTAAGGACTGGCCAAACGGAGAGCGATTTGGCTGTTTAATAACATCCTGTATCAATTTGAAACATAACGATATCCTGAATCCGCCACGGGTCGTCAAAGCAGCGGTGACATCAGCCAGTATGGATCCCCGCCTGCGCGGAGATGAGGGAATGGAGATAAGCGGTTCCGTTGGATGTCATCGGATTCCAGCATCCTGGCTCACGCCGCCCGCGCATCGCGACGTCCATAAAAAAACCGCCGCCCGGTCTCCCGGACGGCGGTTCTTTTGCATCGGGCCAAGACCCGATACCGGCAGGATCAATCCCGGTTCAGATACTCGCCGGCATCGGCATCCGTGCCGGTGCCGCTCGTCACGACCGCCGCCAGCGCATCGTCGCCGGTGCCGCCGGCGTCGCGGGCCGAGCGGGCGAGTTCGGCGTCATGCTCTTCCTTGGCCGAATCCGGCGCGACGATCGACACTTCGGCCAGGCGCCGTTGCTGCACCCGCAGCGCGGCATCGCGCGACGAGGCGGTGACGCGCAGGCGGTTCATGCCAGCACCCGTGCCCGCCGGGATCAGGCGGCCGACGATGACGTTCTCCTTGAGGCCGGTCAGCGTGTCCTTCTTGCCCTGCACCGACGCCTCGGTGAGGACGCGCGTGGTCTCCTGGAACGACGCCGCCGAGATGAAGCTGCGGGTCTGCAGCGACGCCTTGGTGATGCCGAGCAGGACGGGCTTGCCCTGGGCGGGGCGGCTCTTCTTGTCGAGCTTGGCGTTGATCTCGTCCATCTCGTCGCGGTCGACCTGCTCGCCGGCAAGCAGCGTGGTGTCGCCGCCGTCGGTGATCTCGACCTTTTGCAGCATCTGACGGACGATCGTCTCGATGTGCTTGTCGTTGATCTTCACGCCCTGGAGGCGGTAGACCTCCTGGATTTCCGAGACGAGATATTCCGCCAGCGGCTCGATGCCGAGCACCTCCAGAATGTCGTGCGGATCGGGGCTGCCGCCGATGAGGTTGTCGCCGCGCTTGACGTAATCGCCTTCCTGCACGTCGATGACCTTCGACTTGGGCACCAGATACTCGACGACCTCGCCGCCATCCTCGGGCTGGATGCCAATCTTGCGCTTCGCCTTGTAATCCTTGCCGAACACGACTCGGCCGGAGACCTTGGCGATGATCGCATTCTCCTTGGGCTTGCGTGCCTCGAACAGCTCGGCGACGCGCGGCAGGCCGCCGGTGATGTCGCGCGTCTTGGCGCTCTCGCGGCTGACGCGCGCCAGCACGTCGCCGCCCGACACCGTCGCGCCGTCCTCGACCGACAGCGTCGCGCCGGGGACGAGCATGTAGCGGCCCGCTTCCTCCGCGCTTTCGCCGGTGAGGGTCAGGCGCGGACGCAAATCCTCCTTGGTCTTGGTGGTCGCGCGATATTCGATCACGACGCGCTGCGAGATACCCGTCGCCTCGTCGGCCTGCTCGGTGAGCGTCTTGCCCTCGATCAGGTCGACATATTTCACGACGCCGGGATTCTCGGTGATGACCGGCATGGTGAACGGGTCCCACTCGGCCAGACGATCGCCCTTCGACACGATATGCCCGTCGTCGAACAGCACGTACGCGCCATACGGGATGCGATGCACCGCGCGTTCGCGCCCGTCGAGATCGACGATCGCGATTTCGCCCGAACGGCTCAGCACGACGCGGCGGCCGCGCTGGTCGGTGATCGTGCGCAGGTCGCGATATTCCATCGTGCCGTCGGCCACCGCCTCCAGGTTCGACTGCTCGTTGAGCTGTGCCGCACCGCCGATGTGGAAGGTACGCATGGTGAGCTGCGTGCCCGGCTCGCCGATCGACTGCGCCGCGATTACGCCGACCGCCTCGCCGATGTTGACCGGCGTGCCGCGCGCGAGATCGCGCCCGTAGCATTTGCCGCACACGCCGATCTTGGTCTCGCACACCAGTGGCGAGCGGATCTTGCACGATTGCGTGCCGATCGCCTCGATCTTTGCGACCATCGGCTCGTCGAGCAGCGTGCCCGACGCGATGACGATCTCGCCGGTCTTGCTGTCGACGATGTCCTCGGCCGTGGTGCGGCCCAGGATGCGCTCGCCGAGCGAGGCGATGGTCGACCCGCCCTGCACGATCGCGCGCATTTCCAGCGCGCGGGTCGTCCCGCAATCCTCCTCGATGATGACGCAGTCTTGCGACACGTCGACCAGGCGGCGCGTGAGATAGCCCGAGTTGGCCGTCTTCAACGCCGTATCCGCAAGGCCCTTGCGCGCGCCGTGGGTGGAGTTGAAATATTCGAGGACGGTGAGCCCTTCCTTGAAGTTCGAGATGATCGGCGTCTCGATGATCTCGCCCGACGGCTTGGCCATCAGGCCGCGCATGCCGGCAAGCTGCTTGATCTGCGCCTGGCTACCGCGCGCGCCCGAATGCGCCATCATGTAGATCGAGTTGATCGGCTTCTCGCGGCCCTTGTCGGGGCCGTCGGTGTAGCGCTTCACCGCCTTGATCTCGTCCATCATGGCGTTCGCCACCTGGTCGCCGCAGCGGCTCCACGCGTCGATCACCTTGTTGTACTTCTCCTGCTGCGTGATCAGGCCGTCCTGATATTGCTGCTCGAAATCCTTCACCAGGCCGCGCGTCTCGTCGACCAGCGGAACCTTGGCGTCGGGGATGATCATGTCGTCCTTGCCGAACGAGATGCCTGCCTTGAACGCGTGGCGGAAACCGAGCGACATGATCGCGTCGGCGAACAGCACGGTCTCCTTCTGGCCGGTGTGGCGATAGACCTCGTCGATCACGTCGCCCACGTCCTTCTTGGTGAGCAGGCGGTTGACGGTGTCGAACGGCACCTTGCTTGATTGCGGCAGGCACTCGCCGAGCAGCATGCGACCGGGGGTGGTCTCGTAGCGCTTGAGGTACTGCTTGCCGGCCTCGTCGGTCTGCGGCACGCGGCTGACGATCTTGGTGTGGAGCGTCACCGCACCCGCTTCGAGCGCGTGATGCACTTCCTGCATGTCAGAGATCAGCATGCCCTCGCCGGGCTCGCCTTCCTTGAGCATCGACAGATAATACAGCCCGAGCACCATGTCCTGCGACGGGACGATGATCGGCTTGCCGTTGGCGGGCGAGAGGATGTTGTTGGTCGACATCATCAGCACGCGCGCTTCCAACTGCGCCTCAAGCGAGAGCGGGACGTGCACCGCCATCTGGTCGCCGTCGAAATCGGCGTTGAACGCCGAGCAGACCAGCGGGTGGAGCTGGATCGCCTTGCCCTCGATCAGCACCGGCTCGAACGCCTGGATGCCGAGGCGGTGGAGCGTCGGCGCGCGGTTGAGCATCACGGGATGCTCGCGGATCACCTCGTCCAGGATGTCCCAGACTTCCTTGCGCTCCTTCTCGACCCACTTCTTGGCCTGCTTGAGCGTCATGCTCAGCCCCTTGGCGTCGAGCCGCGCGTAGATGAACGGCTTAAACAATTCGAGCGCCATCTTCTTGGGCAGGCCGCACTGGTGCAGCTTGAGTTCCGGACCCGTGACGATGACCGAGCGGCCCGAATAATCGACGCGCTTGCCGAGCAAATTCTGGCGGAAGCGGCCCTGCTTGCCCTTGAGCATGTCGGACAGCGACTTGAGCGGACGCTTGTTCGCGCCGGTGATCGTTCTTCCTCGACGACCATTATCGAACAGCGCATCGACCGCTTCCTGCAACATGCGCTTTTCGTTGCGGACGATGATGTCCGGCGCGCGCAGTTCCATCAATCTTTTCAGACGATTGTTGCGGTTGATGACGCGGCGATACAGGTCGTTCAGGTCCGACGTAGCGAAGCGGCCGCCGTCGAGCGGCACCAGCGGGCGCAGTTCGGGCGGGATGACCGGCACGACTTCGAGGATCATCCACTCGGGCTTGTTGCCCGAATCGATGAAGCTTTCGACGACCTTCAAGCGCTTGATGATCTTCTTGGGCTTGAGTTCCGACTTGGTGACCGCCAGCTCTTCGAGCAGTTCCTTGCGCTCGCCTTCGAGGTCGAGTTCCTGGAGCATGATGCGCACGGCTTCCGCGCCGATCCCGGCGGAGAAGGCGTCCTCGCCATATTCGTCCTGCGCGTCGAGCAGCTCGTCCTCGGTCATCAACTGGTATTTTTCGAGCGGGGTGATGCCCGGCTCGATCACGATATACGCCTCGAAATAGAGCACGCGCTCGAGCTGCTTGAGCTGCATGTCGAGCAACAGGCCGATGCGCGACGGCAGCGACTTCAGGAACCAGATGTGTGCGACCGGG
>CAXTJX010000080.1:0-7385 GCA_964244765.1 uncultured Sphingomonas sp.
CGCATCTCCCACACAGGAAATCCCAAAATCACACTCCTGCCGAAGTAGTGCTAGGGCGGATCGACATTGGAATGTTAGCGTAATTCGCGACTCTTCTGACCATCACCCCCGGCCACCGTGCCGCAACGTAATACTCAATCTTCGTGTCCACCGCCAAGCTGCTCGGTGGCCCCCGGCACGAGGCCGGGGTGACGAAATTGAGGCAGCACCTGCGCGGATGAATTACGGTGCGGTTTGGTCTTGGCGGGGCGCGCCGACGCCAGTAGGTGACGCCTTCCCCAGGAGGTTCGATTCCGCATGGCTACCCGCACGCCCGTCGGCAAGCTGCTCCTGTTCGGCGCGACCGGCGATCTCGCGCAGCGGATGCTGCTGCCGTCGCTCTACGGCCTGCATGCGGACGGATTGCTACCCGAGGGGCTGACCATCACCGGGACGGCGCGGTCGGACCATAGCGACGCGAGCTACCGGAAATTCGCGAAACAGGCGCTGGACCAGTTCCTGCCGGCCGACCGCAAGGACGAGGGGGCGGCCAGGACCTTTCTGGAGCGCCTGCAATATCAGGCGCTCGATGCGACCGACATGGCGCATTACCAGGATCTGGCGGGCAAGGTCGGCGACGTGGCGGGGGGCCTCGCCATCTTCCTGTCGACCGCGCCGTCGCTGTTCGAGCCGGTCATTCGCGGCCTGCAATCGGCCGGGCTGGCGGGCGATACGGTGCGGATCGGGCTGGAAAAGCCGCTCGGTTACGATCTCGCCTCGTCGCGGGAGATCAACGACACCGTAGCGACCGCCTTTCCCGAGGAGCGCACCTTCCGCATCGACCATTATCTCGGCAAGGAGACGGTGCAGAACATCCTCGCCCTGCGCTTCGGCAATTCCTTCTTCGAGCCGGTGTGGAACGCGCGCGGCATCGACAACATCCAGATCACGATTGCGGAGACGGTCGGGCTGGAGGAACGCGCGGCCTATTATGATGGCGCGGGCGCCTTGCGCGACATGGTGGCGAACCACATGCTGCAACTGCTCGCGTTGATCGCGATGGAGCCTCCGGCCCGCTTCGACAAGGACGCGATCCGCGACGAGAAATCGAAGGTGTTCCGCTCGCTCCGCACCATCACGCCGGCCGAAGCGCCACAGATGACGGTGACCGGGCAATATGCGTCCGGCGCGAGCGGCGGCAAGATCGTCAGGGACTATGTCGACGAACTCGGCAAGCCGTCCACGACCGAGACCTTCGTCGCGATCAAGGCGCATGTCGACAATTGGCGCTGGCAAGGCGTGCCCTTCTACCTGCGTACCGGCAAGCGCATGACCGCGCGGCGCAGCGAGATCGCGATCCAGTTCAAGCCGGTGCCGCACTCGATGTTCTCGAACCGGGGCGGGCTGCTCCACCCCAACGTGCTGGTGATCCGCCTCCAGCCCGAGGAATATGTCCAGTTGCTGGTGATGGCGAAGGAACCCGGCCTCGACCGCGACGGCATCCGCCTGCGCGAGGTGCCGCTGAACCTCAGCCTCGACGCGGAATTCGCCGGCAAGCGCCGCCGCATCGCCTATGAGCGGCTGTTGCTCGACTTGATCGAGGGCGACCAGACCTTGTTCGTGCGGCGCGACGAAGTGGAGGCGCAATGGACCTGGATCGACGCAATCCGCGCCGGCTGGGTGGCGAACGACATGAAGCCGAAGGGCTATGCGTCGGGAAGCTGGGGCCCGAGCGCCGCGATCGCGCTGACCGAGCGCGACGGCGTGACGTGGCAGGACGATTGACGATCGTCACTCCGGGCTTGTTCCCGGGGTCCACCGCGCCGAAGAGACGTTGGTCGAGTTGACGAGTGGATGCCGGAAGAGTCCGGCATGACGAATGAGGTCGGTATGAGCGAAGAAATCGAATGGTGGGATTATGAGGATGCCGAGGAGATGGCGGATGCCGTCGCGGGCGACATCGGCTTCATCGTCGATTCGGCGATCGACGCGCGCGGCGCGGCGGTGATCGCGCTGTCGGGCGGCAAGACGCCGATCCCGATCTACGCCAGGCTCGCCGCCGCCAAGCACGACTGGAAGCGCGTGACGATCGTGCCGGTGGACGAGCGCATCGTCCCGCTGGGCGATCCGCTGTCGAACGTGACGATGATCGCCAAGGCGTTCCTGCCCAAAGGCGCGCGCGTCATCCCGATAGTCCCCAACGCGACCGCCGATTACAAGGCGGCGGGGCGCTCGGCCGATGCGCTGATGCAGGACCTGCACTGGCCGCTCGATTTGTGCCTGCTCGGCGTGGGCGCGGACGGGCATACCGGCTCGATCTTCCCCGGTCCCGATTATGACGAGGCGCTGTCCGGCCCGAAGGAACGCCGCGCGCTTGGCGTCATGCCCGATCCGCTGCCGACGGACGCGCCGGTCGCGCGCGTGACGCTGAGCCGCGCGGCGATGATCTCCGCGCGCGCGCTGATCATCGCCGTGACGGGGGCGGAGAAGAAGACGGTGATCGAGGCGGCGATCAAGCAAGGCCCGGCCTCGCACTACCCGATCGGGCGCGTACTGGCGGATGTCGAGCTGCCGGTGGATATTCATTGGGCGGCGGCGTGACGTACAGCCTCCTTCCGTTACCCCCGGCCCCCGTGCCGGGGTCCACGTATCCCCACGCGGCAAGCGATGTTGCCTGGTGGACCCCGGCGCAAGGCCGGGGTGACGAAGTAGCGTAAGTGACCCTCCACCCCGAAATCGCCGCCGTCACCGACCGGGTCATCGCCCGGTCCAAAACGACGCGTGACGCGTATCTCGCCCTCATCACTCGCGCGCGCAACACGCATGTCGAGCGCCCGGCGATGGGCTGCGCCAACGCCGCGCACGCCTATGCCGGGACGGCGGAGGACCGCGATGCGCTGACCGGCGGCAAGGCGATGAACATCGGCATCGTCACCGCCTATAACGACATGCTGTCGGCGCACGCGCCTTATTACCGTTATCCCGAGCAGATGAAGGTCTGGGCGCGCGAGGCGGGCGCGACCGCGCAGGTCGCGGGTGGCGTGCCGGCGATGTGCGACGGCGTCACGCAGGGCTATGCCGGCATGGAGCTGTCGCTGTTCAGCCGTGACACCATCGCCTTGTCCACCGCGATCGCGCTGAGCCACGGCGTGTTCGAGGGCGCGGCGCTGCTCGGCATCTGCGACAAGATCGTGCCGGGGCTACTGATGGGGGCGCTCCGTTTCGGGCACCTGCCGATGGTGCTGATCCCCGCCGGGCCGATGGCGTCGGGCCTGCCCAACAAGGACAAGGCCGCGGTGCGCGAAGCCTATGCCGAGGGCAAGGTCGGTCGCGACGCGCTGCTCGAGGCCGAGATCGGCGCCTATCATGGCAAGGGCACCTGCACCTTCTACGGCACCGCCAATTCCAACCAGATGATGATGGAGGTGATGGGCCTGCACCTGCCCGGCGCGGCCTTCGTCAACCCGGGCACCAAGCTGCGCCAGGAACTGACGCGCGCGGCGGTGCACCGGCTGGCCGCGATCGGCTGGCACGGCGAGGACTATCGCCCGCTTGGGGCTTGCGTCGACGAAAAGGCGATCGTCAACGCCGCGATCGGCCTGTTGGCGACGGGCGGCTCGACCAACCATCTGCTGCATTTGCCCGCCATCGCGGCGTGCGCGGGGATCGCGATCGACTGGGAGGATTTCGACCGGCTGTCCAGGGCCGTGCCGCTGATCGCGCGCGTCTATCCCAACGGATCGGCCGATGTGAACGGGTTCGAAGCGGCAGGCGGCATGGCCTTCGTCATCCGCGAACTGGCCGATGCCGGGCTGCTCCACCGCGACCTGCTCACCGTCGCGGGCGACGACATGACCGGATACGGCCGCAAGCCGATGCTCGCGGGGGACGCCCTGACCTGGGTCGATCCGGGCACCAGCGGCGACGACGGCATCCTGCGTACCCCCGCCGCGCCGTTCGCGGCCGAAGGCGGCTTCCGCATCCTCGCGGGCAATCTCGGGCGGGCGTGCATCAAGGTGTCGGCGGTCGAGCGCGACCGCTGGACGATCGAGGCGCCGGCACGCGTGTTCCACGATCAGCTCGACGTGCTGGAGGCGTTCCGGCGCGGCGAGCTGGAGCGCGATGTCGTCGTGGTGGTGCGTTTCCAGGGTCCCCGCGCGAACGGCATGCCCGAACTGCACAAGCTCACCCCGCCGCTCGGCGTGCTCCAGAACCGCGGCTTCCGCGTCGCGCTCGTCACCGACGGGCGCATGTCGGGGGCGAGCGGCAAGGTGCCGTGCGCGATCCATTGTTCGCCCGAGGCGCTCGGCGACGGGCCGCTCGCCTACGTACGCGACGGCGACGTGATCCGGCTCGATGCCGGGGCGGGCGTGCTGACGGCGCTGGTCGATCCGCTGGAATGGGCCGCGCGCGTTCCTGCGACGGCACTGGCCGAGGCCGACGGCATGGGCCGCGAGCTTTTCGGCCTGTTCCGCCGCAATGCCAACGAGGCCGAGCGCGGGGGGTCGCCGTTGCTGACGGGAATGGGGTGGTGAGGTTCGCGCGAGTTTCCTTCCCCGGCAAAGGCCGGGGCCCAGTCGCAATGCCATCCGTAATCGCGCTGTCCTCTCCAACAAATCGCTCGCGACTGGGCCCCGGCCTTGGCCGGGGAAGGATTTAGGGTCAAAGCATGCACCTAGTCTCGGTCGATCTGGGCGGCACGCACGCGCGCTTCGCCCTTGCCGAGGTAGCGGACGGCCGCGTGGTGGCGCTGGGCACGCCGGTCACGCTCAAGACCGCCGATTTCGCCAGCTTGCAGACCGCGTGGGAGGCGTTCGGCGAGCAAATCGGCGCGCCATTGCCCCGCGCCGCCGCGATCGCCATCGCCTCGCCGATCGGCGGCGACGTCATCAAGCTGACCAACAATCCGTGGATCGTCCGCCCCGCGCTGATCCCCGAGCGGCTGGACGTCGATACCTTCGTGCTCATCAACGATTTCGGCGCGATCGGCCATGCCGTCGCGCAAGTCGGGCCGGAGCATTTCCACCACGTCTGCGGCCCCGATGTGCCGTTGCCCGATCACGGATCGATCACCGTATGCGGCCCGGGCACCGGCCTTGGCGTCGCGCAGGTGCTGCGCCTCAAGGGCGGCTATCATGTGATCGAGACCGAGGGCGGGCACCAGGATTTCGCCCCGCTCGACGCCATCGAGGACGCGCTGCTCACACGCCTGCGCAAGACCTTCACGCGCGTGTCGGTCGAGCGGGTCGTCGCCGGGCCGGGGATCGTCGCGATCTACCGGACGCTCGCCGAGATAGAGGGCCGTGCGGTCAAGCAGCTCGACGACAAGGCGATCTGGACGCTTGCGTTAGGAGACGGCGCACGGGAGGGCGGCGACAGCCTCGCGCTGGCCGCGCTCGACCGCTTCTGCCTCGCGCTCGGCGCGGTGGCGGGCGACCTCGCGCTCACGCACGGGCCGAAGGGCGTGGTCATCGCCGGCGGGCTCGGGCTGCGGCTCAAGGACCGGTTGCTGCAATCGGGCTTCGAACAGCGCTTCATCGCCAAGGGGCGGCTGGAAGGGCTGATGAAGTCGATCCCCGTCAAGATCATCACGCACCCGCAGCCCGGCCTGTTCGGCGCAGCGGCGGCGTTCGCACAGGAACATGGCAGATGAACGATATCGAGACCGTCATGCGCACCAGCGCGGTAATCCCCGTGCTGGTGATCGACGATGCCGCGACGGCACGGCCACTCGCCGAGGCGCTGGTCGCGGGTGGGTTGAAGGTGCTGGAGGTAACGCTGCGCACCCCCGCCGCGCTCGACGCGATCCGCGCGATGAAGCAGGTGCCCGGTGCGATCGTTGGCGCAGGCACGGTGGTGAACCCCGACCAGTTCGCGCAGGCCGTGGACGCCGGCGCGGAATTCATCGTCTCGCCCGGCCTAACCGAGCGGCTCGCGCACCCGATCATCACCAGCGGCGTGCCGTTCCTGCCCGGCATCGCCAATGCGGCGGACCTGATGACCGGGCTGGACCTCGGCCTGACGCACTTCAAATTCTTCCCGGCCGAGGCGAATGGTGGCTTGAAGGCGCTGAAGGCACTGGCGGCGCCGTTCTATCAATGCCGCTTCTGCCCAACCGGCGGCATCACCGAGGCAAGCGCGCCCGAATGGCTGGCGTTCGCGCCGGTGTTGTGCGTGGGGGGAAGCTGGGTAACGCCGAAGGGCGCATCGATGGCGGCGGTCGAGGCGTTGGCGCGTAGGGCGAGTGGGTTGTGCTAAGGCGGGTCGAGCTTCAGTTTTTCTCATAGAACCGTCACCCCGGCCATGTGCCGGGGTCCACCAAGCGGCTTTTGACGCGAGCAGTAATGGTCGCCGAGTTCGCGGCACGGTGGACCCGGAACGAGCCTGTCCTGAGCTGGTCGAAGAGTCCGGGGTGACGGTTTTTGTGAGGAATTCGCGGGCAAGACTGCCGAAACTAAAGGTCGATCCGCCCTAGATGTTTGATCCCGGGCTTTGATGGTGCATTATTCACGAGCGAGTGGAAGGATGCGTTATGGGCCAGGTCCTCCACGGGAGCGCCACAACGACTGAGGCGGTCCGTCGAGCGATACAGTATAGTCAAGAGAGCCTGAGGGGTCTCGCCAGGCGGCACGGGATCAACCAGAAGACCGTCGCCAAGTGGAAGCGGCGGGCCTCGACGGCGGACCTGCCGACCGGCCCAAAGGAAGCGCGGTCGACCGTGCTCACGGTGGAGCAGGAGGCGATTATCGTCGCCTTTCGACGCCATACACTGCTGCCGCTGGACGACTGTCTCTATGCCCTGCAGGCGACGATCCCGGATCTCACCCGCTCCTCGCTCCATCGCTGCCTGCAGCGGCATGGCATCAGCCGCTTGCCCGAAGTCGAAGGCGAGAAGACCGCGAAGCGGAAGTTCAAGACCTACCCGCTCGGCTACTTCCACATCGACCTCGCCGAGGTGCGAACTGAGGAGGGCAAGCTCTACCTGTTCGTCGCGATCGACCGCACAACCAAGTTCGCGTTCGTCGAGCTGCACGAGAAGGCGACCACCCGGGTGTCCGGCGACTTCCTGCGCAACTTGATCGAGGCCGTGCCCTACAAGGTGCATACGGTGCTCACCGACAACGGCATCCACTTCACCACGCCCGGCGCAGGCGGCTCCGCCGTGCCCGACATCAAACTGGCTATCGCTAATAGCGAACGCTTCTGGGCGCACGCCTTCGAATACGCCTGCGCTCAGCTCGACATCGAACACCGGCTCACCAAGCCAAGGCATCCTGGACCAACGGCCAAGTCGAGCGGATGAACCGCACCATCAAGGACGCGACCGTCAAACGCTACCATTACGACAGCCGTAAGCGTCCGGTGAGGGTGTCGGCTTAGGCCGGACGGTAGTACCAAGGCAGCAG
>CAXTJX010000081.1:0-7054 GCA_964244765.1 uncultured Sphingomonas sp.
CATAACACTCGCAACCATCTGCCTCTTTTGAATCAATGAGTCATGAGCATAACCTTCCACAGGCACGACCTATCCTGAAATACCGCCCCTGGAACACTGCCCCCGGAACACCGCCCTAAAATACCGCCTTGCCGTCGCCGCCCAGCATCGCCTTGCGCACCAGCGGGATCGGTGGCCCGCCATGGCTCAGGAACTGATCGTGAAACGCCTTCCACCCTGCCCGCCCGCCATGCGTCGCGGTCCAGTCCTCGCGCAGCTTGCGGATCAGCAATTTACCCATCGTATAGTTGAGATAGGCCGGGTCGTACGTGCCCCGCGCCGCCTGCTGCCGTGCGGTGCCCTCGTCCTGATGGCATTCCTTCACGAACATCCGCCGCGACTGGTCCATCGTCATGCCGCGCGCGTGCATCCCGATCGCCGACAGATACCGGCAATCGCGCAGCAGCGCCTCGGACAATTGCCCGACGTGCGTCTCCGCATCGCCGTTACCGAGCCCCGCCTCCCACATCATCTCCTCCGAATAATGCGCCCACCCCTCGGCAAAGGCATAGCCGACGAACAACCGCCCGAAGATCGACGGCGAGCGGTTGGCGTGGAGGAACTGGACGAAATGCCCCGGCATCACCTCATGTACCGAGGTGAAGAGGAGGTTGCCGTAACCGGGCACGAACGCATCCTGCGTCTTCCTGTCCCACGCCGGATCGGGCGGCGAGATGTAATAGATCGACGGCACGCCCTTATCGAACGGCCCGGGCGGATCGATATAGGCCGAATTCTGCCGGTTATAGGGCGGGCTTTCCTCGACCAGCGCCTGCTCGGTGCCGGGGATCGACACCAGATCGTGCGCGATGACGAAAGCGCGCAGGTCCGGGATCATCTTCCGCGCCGCCGCGACCGGGTCGCCATCCGCCTTGTGCGCGCCCATCCTGGCGGTACACGCCTCGATCGTCGCGCCAGGCGCGTAGCTGGCGCAGGCATCCTTCAATGCCGCCTGGTTGCGCAGCAGATCGGCCTTGCCCGCTGCCTCCAGCGTGGCGAGCGGCACGTCGACGCCCTCGGTCAGCTTGACCATGCGCGAGAATCTGTCGGCGCCGAGCGCGAAGCCCTGCGTCGCGCTCCCGCGCTGGGCTTCGGTCCATGTGGCGAGGTCCTTCATCGACGCCGAAGCAGCGGTCGCCGCCTTGTCGAATTCCTCCTGCAACGCCGGGCTTTTCACCTCGGCGAAGGCTTTCTTGGCGTCGCCGGTATAATAAGCCGCGAAGCCGTTGAACGCGGAGACGCCGTAGTCGACGAAGCTCAGCGGCATCGGCGTCTTGAGGTTGGCCTTGATCTGCGCGGTCGCGGCCGGGATCTTGCGCAGGAACGACACCATCGCGCGCATCCGCGTCGGCGCATCGGCATAGTTGCGCGCGACATAGACGTTGGGGTCGAGCCCGCCGCCGACATACCAGGCCGGGTTGTTGTACGGAGCGTCGGCATCCTCCAGCCAGAACAGCTTGCCTTGCGCGACGATCACCAGATAATCGCGCTCGAACGCGTCATCCTTGCTCAGTTTCGCCGCGTCGAAGCCCTTCGCTTTGGCGATCGCGTCGCGGAAGAAATCGGCTTGCAGCTTCAACCCGGCCGGCGACCAGTCGCCCAGCCCGCCGTCATAATCGTGCTTGCCCTGGTACACCGCATCGGCGGGCGAGATCCTGAACCAGTCGTCGATGAAGGTATCGCGGAAACTCTTCCAGTCGGTCGTCGGCAGCGGCGCCAGCGCGACCGTGCCGGCCTTGGGGGCCTGCGCCGAACAGGACGAGAAGGCGACCGCCGCCATTCCCGCCAACACCATCCTACGCATGCCACATCCTCGATTCGTCCTGCGCGCGACGCTGGCAGCTTGCGTCGGCAAGCGCCAGTGCGCGGAACGCGATCGACCCTCGCTTGTTCGGATATCATCTCACCGATCACAACAGGAGCGACCGCATGCCCCTCATCAAGACCCGCGACGGCACCGAGCTTTACGTCAAGCAATGGGGCGAAGGCCGCCCGGTGGTGCTGATCCACGGCTGGCCGCTCAATGCCGATAGCTGGGACGATCATGCCCTGGCGCTGGCGCAAGCGGGGTTCCGCGCGATCGCGTACGACCGGCGCGGCTTCGGCCGGTCGAGCCAACCGTGGAACGGGTACGATTACGACACGCTGACGGACGATCTTGCCGACGTGATCGAGGCAACGGGTGCCACCGACGCGACGCTGGTCGGCTTCTCGATGGGCGGCGGCGAGGTCGCGCGCTATATGAGCCGGCATGGCGGCAAGGGCGTGGTCGCGGCGGGGCTGATCGCGTCCGTGGTGCCCTACATGCTCAAGACCGACGACAATCCCGACGGGACGCCGGCCGAGGACCTCCAGCAGATCGGCGAGGGGATCAGGAAGGATCGCTACGGCTTCTTCCAATCCTTCTTCAAGAGCTTCTACGGCGTCGGCCTGATCGAGCATCCCGTCAGCCAGGGCACGCTCGACTGGGCGTTCGCGGCGCAGTGCCTGGCGGGGCTCAAGCCGATCCTCGAATGCGCCAACGCGTTCGGCACGACCGACTTCCGCCCCGATCTGCCCGCGTTCCGCGTGCCGACGCTGATCGTCCACGGCACCGCCGACAAGACCGTGCCGATCGACGCGTCTGGCCGTGCCGCGGCCAAGGGCATCGCCAGCGCGCAACTGGTCGAATATGACGGCGCTCCGCACGGTTTGACTGCGACGCACAGCGAACGCTTTTCGAAGGATTTGCTGACGTTTCTGGGGCGGTAGAAACCCAGGCGTCACCCCGGCCTCGTGCCGGGGTCCACTGCGCGGCAAGAACGCGCTTGAGATGAGCGTTCGTGCGCGGCATGGTGGACTCCGGCACGAGGCCGGGGTGACGATCTCAAGACCAACCTGCTTCTCGCTCGCTCCGTGCTACTTGGTCAGCGTAACGGGACGATCACTTCGTCCTGATGCGCGACGCCGAGATCCCGGCGCGCCAGTTCGTCGACCAGGTCGGGATCGGCATGGCGCGGATCGAGCAGGCCGACGCGGTTCCTGAGATCGCCCCGGTGCTTGTCGAGCAACGCCAACTCACGCTGCTTAACCGCCAGTTGGCGCTCGATATCGCCGTACGCCAGCGCGCCGTTCGGCCCGAAGATGGCATAGCCGCCGAAGAACACGCCGACGATCAGCAGCGCCGCCGGCGCGGCGGCGCGGCGGAGGATGGTGCGGAGGGTGGGGGGCTTCTTGACCATGGACGCGATTCTTGCGCATCGCGACTCGCGGATCAAGCTGTATCTTCGTGTTTTTTACCCGCGCAGGATGGAACGACCGGCATAAGCGGCCGCCTCTTCCAGTTCCTCCTCGATACGGATCAACTGGTTATACTTGGCGAGCCGGTCGGAGCGCGCGAGGCTGCCGGTCTTGATCTGCCCGCAATTGGTCGCGACCGCCAGATCGGCGATCGTCGCGTCCTCGGTCTCGCCCGAGCGGTGCGACATGACGGCGGTATAGCCCGCGCGGTGCGCCATCGACACGGCTTCCAGCGTCTCGGTCAGCGTGCCGATCTGGTTGACCTTGATGAGGATCGAATTGCCGACGCCCTGCTCGATGCCCTGCTTGAGGCGCTTCGGGTTGGTCACGAACAGATCGTCGCCGACCAGTTGGACCCGATCGGGACCTGCGCCGCCGATCTTGTCGGTCAACGCCTTCCAGCCCGCCCAATCGTCCTCGGCCATGCCGTCCTCGATCGAGAAGATCGGGTATCGCGCGCACAATCCCGCGAGGAAATCGGCATTCTCCGCCGACGAGAAGGTCTTGCCCTCGCCGACCATCCGGTATGCGCCGTCGCGGTAATATTCGGTCGCCGCGCAATCGAGCGCCAGCATCACGTCGTCGCCCGCCTTGTAGCCCGCCGCCTCGATCGAGCTCATGATGAAATCGAGCGCCTCGGTAGTGGAGGCGATGTTCGGCGCGAAGCCGCCTTCGTCGCCCACACCCGTCGCCAGCCCCTTGTCGTGCAGCTTCCGCTTGAGCGTGTGGAAGATCTCCGACCCGCAGCGCACCGCCTCGAGGATCGAGGACGCGCCGACGGGCACAATCATGAATTCCTGGAAATCGATCGGGTTGTCGGCATGTTCGCCGCCGTTGATGATGTTCATCATCGGCACCGGCAACACATGCGCGGACACACCCCCGACATAGCGGTACAAGGGCAGCGAGCGCGCATCCGCCGCCGCCTTCGCCACCGCGAGGCTGACGCCGAGGATCGCGTTGGCGCCGAGCCGGTTCTTGTTGTCGCTACCGTCGAGCGCGATCATGGTCGTGTCGATCTCGCGCTGATCCTCCGCCTCCAGGCCGAGCACCGCGTCGGCGATCTCGCCATTGACCGCGTCCACCGCCGCCTGCACGCCCTTGCCGCCCCAGCGGCTATTGTCGCCATCGCGCTTTTCGACCGCCTCGTGCGCGCCGGTCGACGCGCCCGACGGCACCGCCGCGCGCC
This sequence comes from uncultured Sphingomonas sp., assembly GCA_964244765.1. Taxonomy (GTDB): domain Bacteria; phylum Pseudomonadota; class Alphaproteobacteria; order Sphingomonadales; family Sphingomonadaceae; genus Sphingomonas. The sequence goes on from CAXTJX010000081.1 coordinate 4,508, forward strand.
CGAAACTGCCATCCTCCAGCATCGCGTCGACCTCGACCGTGGGGTTGCCGCGGCTGTCGAGGATCGTGCGGGCATGAATGTCGATGATTGCGGTCACGGAACGATCCTTCTAACGGTTCGATACAGGTTTCGCGCGAGCCTCTATCGGCTAACGCTGCCGCCCGCAATTCGTGGCGGGGGAAGGGAACCGGGGCGGGCGCTTGCCGGTTACGTGTTTTCGACTATCCAACGAAGGGCGCACATCATGGCCACCACTCCCGACGATACGATCCCAGCCGAGACCGCGGCACCCAATCCCGAGGAAACCGCCAAGCCGGCGGCGACGGCGACGCAGTTGCTCAAGGACAGCGCGGCCAAGCTGGGCAAGCAAGCGGTCGATCATGCCAAGACCTATGCCGAGGACGGCAAGGCGCGCGCCGGCGGCGCGCTCGACGAGGTCGTCAAGCTGATCAACGATGCCGCCGGAACCGTCGACGAGAAACTGGGCGAGCAATATGGCCAATATGCGCGCACCGCCGCCGACAAGGTCGCCGGTTTCTCCGAAGGCCTCAAGGCCAAGGAACTCGACGATCTGATCGAGGACGCACGCGGCTTCGTGCAGAAAAGCCCGGCGATCGCGATCGGCACGGCGGCAGCGCTCGGCTTCGTGCTGGTGCGGCTGATCCAGTCGGGTCTCGCGGTCGACGACAAAGCCTGATCGCGACGTTGGGGGTAGCCATGACCGATCCGCGCGCGCGCCACACGGACGAGGAGAGCATCGTCACCTTGCTGTCGCGCGCGGTGTCTGATGCCGAACACGTCGCGCGCGCCGAGATCGAGGTGCAGAAGGCCAGACTGGTCGCACGGATCGGCGAGGGCCGTGACGGGGCGCTGCTGCTGCTCGGCGCGATCGTGGCCGGGTCGCTGGCGCTCACGGGTCTGGTCGTCGGCGTGTTGCTGATCCTCACCGCGAGCATCGGGCCGATCTGGGCGACGGTCATCGTCGTCGGTGTTCTGCTGCTCCTGGCGGCGCTGCTCGGATGGCTGGGATTGCGCCACTTGAAGCTGATGTTCGGCCCGAGCGAGACCCTGCCGGAGACCCTAAAATGACCGGTCCGGCCCCCGTCAGTCGCCTTGCCGTCGCGCAAGCCCGCGCGGCGGCGGCGCGCGCACGCCTGTCCGGCACGATCGGGCAGTTGCAGGAGCGCGCCCGGCCGACCTCGCTCGTCCACGACGTCACCGAGACGTTGAAGGAACGCGGCACGGACGTCGTCGTCGGACTGGTCGACACGGCCAAGGCCAGACCGGCGCGAACCGGCGCGGTGCTGGCGCTGGTCGGCCTGTTCCTTGCCCGGCACCGGGTGGCCGGTCTGGTCCGCCAAGCGACCACCCGGACGATTTCGCCTGCCAAACCGCCCAAGAGAGGTTCCGCCCCATGACCGACGCAACCCCGACGCCCCGCAAGACCCCCGCTACCGACGCCGGCGCCGGCGTCGGCGTGCGCGGCTCCGCCACGAAAATAGTGGACGCGACGACCGGCACCGCGCGCGATCTCGCGCGCAGGACAGCGGAGGGGATCGACGCCAATCCGGTCGCCATCCTCGCCGGCGGTGTCGCGCTTGGCGTGCTGGCGGGCGCCTTCATGCCGCGCACCGCGCAGGAGGCCAGGCTGCTCCGTCCGGTCGGCAGACGGCTGGCCGATACAGCACGCGGCGCGGTCGACGCCGCGCGGGATACGGCGAAGTCCGAATTCGACGTGCTCGGCCTGACGCGCAACGCCGCGCGCGATCAGATCGGCAAGCTCCTCGGCGACGTCGCGAAGGCGCTGGCAACCGCAGGCACCGCCGCGCTGGCCGCGGCGAAGGCATCGCCTGCCGCCGCGCCGGAACCGGCCGCTCCGACACCCTCCACGCCGAAAAAGCCGGCCGCGAAAAAAGCCACGCTCGAACAATAATCGTCGCGGGAAAGGTTCTCGAAAGGTCGCCCCGCCACTAAGGCAGGCAACGTACCGTCATGGCTATTCGGGACCTACCTTCATGAGCAAGCTCCACCTCGTCTTCGGCGGCCGCGTTTCCGACCCGCGCACGCTCGACTTCGACGATCTCGACTCGATCGAAATCGTCGGCATGTTTCCCGATTACAAAAGCGCGGAGAAAGCGTGGCGCGCCGCCGCGCAGCGCACGGTAGACGACGCCGAGATGAAATATGTCGTGGTGCACATGCACCGCCTGCTCGAACCTGACTTGCTGACGCCCGGCGAGGGCCCGGCGGCGCTGTAGCGCCCCGGGCCGGGCGCGGCTGGTTCGCTTACGATCAGCTTGCGCCGATCGTCTCGCCGCTGCTTAGATGAACTCGATCTTCGAGACGACATAGTAACGGTCGCCCGACGGCACCGTAACCTCGACCTCTTCATCCACCTTGCGGCCGATCAGACCACGACCGAGCGGCGAATTGTACGAGATGCGGCCGCCCTTGGCGTCGGCCTCGGTCTGGCCGACGATCTGGTATTTGACCGGCTTGTCGTCCTCGTCGAGCAGCGTCACGGTCGCGCCGAACACGACCTTGTCG
>CAXTJX010000082.1:0-6781 GCA_964244765.1 uncultured Sphingomonas sp.
TCTACATCCACGAGGCGATCTACGATCGGCTGGCGCAGGCGATGGTCGATTTCGCCGCGACGGTGAAGGTCGGCGACGGCGCCCAGCAGGGCACCGATCTGGGACCGATCCAGAACCGCATGCAGTTCGACAAGCTTAAGGACCTGCTGGCCGATGCGAAGGCAAACGGGCTGCGCTTCCTCGCCGGCGGCGAAATTCCGGAAGGCGCGGGCTTCTTCGTGCCGATCACCATCATCGACAACCCGCCCGAGGATGCGCGCGTCGTGCGCGAGGAGGCGTTCGGGCCGGTGCTGCCGCTGATGAAGTTCAGCGACATCGACGATGTCGTCGCGCGCGCCAACGACACCGATTACGGGCTCGCCGCCTCGGTCTGGTCGAAGGACGTCGATCAGGCGCGGGCGATTGCCGGGCGGATCGAGGCGGGGACGGTGTGGATAAACGAAATCCACAGCTTCTCGCCGCACGTCGCGTTCGGCGGGCACAAGCAATCGGGCATCGGCATCGAGAACGCGCTCGACGGCCTCGCCGAATACACCAACGCGCAGACGATCGTCACCAACCGCGCGGCGGTGGCCGACGCGTGAAGCGGATCGCCCGCCTCTTCCTGACGCTGCTGCTGGCCAGCCTGGCCCCGGTGGCGAGCGCTACCCCTGCGGCCAGCTTCAGGACGGCGGCGGGCGAACCCGTTTCGCTCGGCGCGTTTCGCGGCCGGCCGGTGCTGGTCGATGTGTGGGCAAGCTGGTGCGCGCCCTGCCTGCCGGGGCTGGTCGAGGTGCAGCGCATCGCCGACCGCTACGGGCCGCGCGGCCTCGCCATCGTGCCGCTGTCGACCGACCGCGGCGGCGCGCCGGCGGCGCTTCGTTCCTATGCGCGGCTCGACCTCGCGCGCCTGCCGCTCTATCTGGGAAATTCCGCCAGCTTCGACGCACGCATCCTGCCGACCGCGATCCTGTTCGACGCCGCCGGGCGCGAGGTCGCGCGGTTCGAGGGCAAGGCATGGCGCGCCGCCGCGATCGCCACCGCGATCGAAAAGCTTCTGCCGCCGACTAAGAGAAAGCCATCATGAAGAACGTCCTCGCCACTTCGATCGCCTTCGCCCTTGCGCTGGTCGCCGCGCCCGCGCAGGCCGCGCCGCCGGACCCGGAAGCCTATCCCAAGCTCGACGCCAAGCAGCTCGGCCATCTCGACAACATCGTCCGGCTGGCGCGCCAGCCGGACAGCGACTGGTCGTCGATGGGGGCGCTGGAACCGGGGCAGGGCGGGTTCGACGCCTATCGCTACCAGCTCGCGATGATGAGCTATACGCTGGCGCTCGCGCACTATCGCTACACCCCGGCCTATCGCGAGCTCGACCGGGAAACCGACGCGCAACTGATCCACAAGATGCTGCTGTTCGACGTCTGGGGCTTCTGGGAGCAGACCAGCCGCGGCGCGAAGAATTTCGATCCCAGCCTGACCGTGCTGGGCGCGGGCTGGATCGATCCGGTCAAGGACCAGAACATCATGTACAGCGGTCATCTGTTTCAGATGATCACGACGCACCAGATGCTCTACGGCGACACCCGCTACAGCGCGCCGGGGGCGATCAAGTTCGTCTACAATCCCGTAGGGCGGGGCCTCGGCCCGCAGGAGTTCGCCTATGACACCGCCAGTCTCGCCAAGGTGCTGGCCGACCAGTTCGAGGAGAATGGCTGGAAGGGCATCGAGTGCGAGCCCAACGCCATCTTCCCCGAATGCAACCAGCATCCGCTGCTGGGCTTCGCCTTGTACGACCGCGCCAACGGCACCGGTTACTTCCCCAAGATATCGACCGCGTTCAAGCGGCAGTTCGACGACCTGAACTATATCGATCCCAAGACATCGTCGTTCATGGCGATGTATCTGGTCAAGCAGAAGGTGGTGATCCAGCATCCGATGGCATGGGCCGACGGCTGGGCCGGATCGTTCATGCATGCGTGGTACAAGCCGGCGGTCGAGCAGGTCTATCCGATCCAGAAGGCGAGCCTGCTGGTCGACTTGCCGGACGGGACGACGACGACCAAGTCGGTCGACGGGAACGGCAATTACAGCCACGATCACGGCTTCTTCGCGCTGCTCGCCGCCGAGCTGGGCGACGCGCGGACGCGCGACCGGATGCTGGCCTATGCCGATACCTATTGGGCGCCGCGCTGGACGGCGGGCGCCTTGTCCTATCCGCGCCAGGACGCGTTCAAGTTTCCCGGCGACGGGCCGGACGTGTGGCGCCGCGTCCAGCCGCTGACCGGCAACGCGCTGATCGGGCTGGCGCGGATGGACGGCAAGGACGGGCTGTACCGGCTGTTCAACAGCCCGTTCGAGGCCAAGCATTTCGCCGAGCCGTTCGTCAGCGGGATCGCTTATCCGGCGGTCGCGGTGACTCGCGCGGTCTACGACCCGGCCAAGCGCGCGCTCGCCGTCACGGTACAGCCGGGCAGCGGGTCGCCCGTAGCCACGTCGGCCGCGATGACGATCAACAATCTCGATCCGGCGCGGCATTATGCCGTCTGGCAGGGCGGCCGCAGGATCGGCGAGACGGCGAAGGACGGACGTTATGCGATCGTCGATCGACGGCTGGCGCTGAGCGTACCGATGCGCGGCGAGACCAGCATCGTCGTCAGCGAGGAATAGGATGGCCGCCGCATCGGCGTCATCCTGGCGCGCGCTCGCCATAGCGGCGCTGCTCGGCCTGACGCCGGCTGCGGCCGGCGCGCAGCAGGCGGCGGGTGCGACCCTGATCGGCCATCCGTTCCGGCTGGCGGCGGCGGACGGCCGGATCGTGACCGACCGCAGCCTCGCCGGCAAGGTCACGGTGGTGCTGTTCGGGTACACCTATTGCCCGGACGTCTGTCCGACGACGCTGTCCGCTGCATCGGCGGGCGCGGCGCAGCTCGGCGGCGCGGCCCGGGACGTCCGCATCCTGTTCGTCAGCGTCGATCCGGCGCGCGACACGCCGGCCGTGCTGCGCGCCTATGCCCGCGTCTTCGGTCCCAAGGTAATCGCGCTCACCGGCTCGCCACGCGCGCTGGCCGAGACCGCGCGGGCGTTCCGCGCCGGCTTCTCGGTGACGCGCGCCGCCGACGGCAAGGTCGAGGTGTCGCATACCGGCCTGGTCTATCTGTTCGGCCGCGACGGCCGCCTCGCGAAGCTGCTGCCGCCCGGTGCGCCGCCGGCGCGTTATGCCGCCGAGCTGCGCCGCCTCCTCGACCAAGCGCCCGCCGCCCGAAATGCGAGCGGCAAGTGACGCGTCCGCCGCCGACCGTCCGGCCGCCACCGGTGTTCGGCGCGTCCCGGCCGGGCGGGTAACGCGAGTAGGCCGAACCGCCGCGACGGCGCATAACCGGCGGCGGCGATTTCTCGCCTATGACAGGGAGTTTCATGTGGCACGCTATGCCGTCATCGGGTCCAGCCGCGGCACCGGTCTGGCGATCACCCGCCAGCTTGCCGCCGCCGGCGAGCAGGTCCGCGCGATCTCGCGCAATCCGCCGCCGGCCGGCGAGTTCGTCGAGCCGGTCGTGGCCGACGTGACCGATCGCGCGTCGCTCGCCCGTGCGTTCGCCGGCGAACTCGATGCGGTGTTCTTCACCGTCGATGCGACCGGCGGGATGGGGGATCACCAGTTGTTCGGCTCGCGCAGCGCGATCCGCGCAGTGACCTATCAGGGCTGCGTCAACGCGATCGAGGCGATCGCCGCCGCGCCGTCCCGCCCGGCCTTCATCCTGCTGTCGGTGATGGGCGTGGACCAGCGCTCGCTGGTCTGGACGATGCTCGACATCGTCAAGACCGGCAGCAAGCGCAACGTGCTGGAGCGCGAGCTTGCGCTGAAGGCGAGCGGCGTCCCCCACGTCATCCTGCGCGCGCCGCGCCTGACCGACGAACCCGGCGGCACCGTGCCGGTTGCCGCGACCCCCCCCGAACACAAATTGGCGAGCATGAGCCTGCCGCGCAACGACCTCGCCCGCACGATGATCAAGGCGGCGCAGGGCGCGCCGCGCTCGTCGAGCTGGGACGTGTTCCGCGATCCGGCCGGGCCGGTTCCGGACTGGCTGCGTTAGTCTCGTTGAAAACACATAATGCCGACAATTCGCTTTTAAATCGTCATCGTTTATGTCAACCTTCGGTATCGGAGGACTTGCAATGCAGCCGGAAACGAAGGCGGAGATATCCGATACGCGATCCGCGGCCATGCTTGAAGGTGCGCCGGCCGGCGGGGTGAGCGGAAACGAAGGCGGGCATGGCCGATCGGCCGACCTCGTCGGCGCGGGACGGACCGGCATGCTGCTGATGCTGTGCTTTATCCTCGCCCAGGCCGACCAGCAGGTGATGGGCCTGCTTGCCGTGCCGATCCAGGAGGAATTCGGGCTGAGCAATTCGCAGCTCGGTCTGTTGCAGGGGTTCGCCTTCTCGATGGCCTATGCGGTCGGCGGCCTGCCGCTCGCGCGGTTGCTCGACGGCGGGAACCGGATCCGCATCGTGGCGGTCTGCGTCGCCCTGTGGAGCCTGGCGACGATGTTGTGCGGGCTCGCCAACTCGTTCCTGCTGCTGCTGCTGCTGCGCGCCGTCACCGCCGTAACCGAGGCGGGACTGCCGCCCGCCGCCTTCTCGATCTTCAGCCAGAGCGGCGACGGCCGGCGTGCGGCGCGCATGACGAGCATGTTCATGCTCGCGCCGTTCATCGGCGGCGGCCTGGTCTGGCTGCTGGGTGGCATGCTGCTGGGCGCCATTCCCGGCGGCGTCATCGCCCTGCCGGGCTGGTCCTCGCCGTGGCGGGCGATCTTCCTCGCGGTCGGTCTGCCGGGATTGATCCTGGCGCCGCTGCTGGCGATCATCGCGCGCGAGCCGCCGCGCGCGGTCGTCAAGGCACAACTGCCCGGCTTCGCGACGGTCCTGAAGACGGTGTTCGTCGAAAGCCGGTTCCTGCGCTATTATTTCGCCGCGCTGACCGCGTTCTACATGCTGTCGGCGTCGGTATCGGGGTGGTTTCCGGCGTTTCTGGTCCGCGCGCACGGCCTCACGCCGGCGGTGGCGGGTGCGTATGCGGGGGGGCTCTATCTCGCGGCCGGCGTGCTCGGCGTGCTCGCCGCCAATGCGCGCGCGACGTTTCGCGCCGACTCGTCGGTCCGGGGGATCGTCGGCGATCTCTTCCTGATCGCGCTGCTGCTGGTCCCGGTCAGCCTGACGATGACCCAGGTCGCCGCCTTGCCGGCCGCGCTGGCGCTTTACGGCGGCTATGCCTTCCTGTCGGCGATGATCATCGCGGTGATGGCGGTGCCGATCCAGCTCAGCCTGGCGACGCAGGTGCGGGCGCGCGGCATCGCCTTGTCGTCCTTCTGCATGTCGGCCTTCGCCGGCAGCATCGGGCCGCTGCTGGTCGGCGTGCTCGCCGACCGTGCGCACTTCTCGCTGTCGACCGCGATGACCGTCACCGGCGGCGTGGCGATAAGTTGCGCCGTCGTCCTGCTCCAGCGTGCCCGCCGGCATCTCGCGCCGGCGCGTCGGCCCGGCACCGCCGATCCCGTCGACACGGCGCGGCCGGCGACATTCGAACCCGCGTGACCCGGTCGAGCGGTCACCAACCGAGGAGTGTCCAACGATGATGTTGTTTTCCCGATCCGTGGGCCGCGCCGCGACGGCGATGGCCGGTATCGCCGTCCTGCTGGCCGCGAGCGGCGCGGCGGCGGCGCCCGCGCCCGCGCCCCCGCCCGCGCCCTTGCTGCGTGAGGGGCTGTGGGTGCTCAACGAGGCCCGCTCGCACAAGCTAAATCCGGGCAGCCAGACGCTGTGGATCGTCAAGGACGACGGCGACCATGTCGTGTGGGTGTCGGTCGAGCGCGACCCGCACAACATGGTCCGGATCAGCTCGTGGGACGGCCGCTACGACGGCAAGCCGGTGGAAGTGATCGGCACCGGCATGATCGCGCACCTGACGTCCGACGGACCGGGCCGGCTGCACAATTGGGGGGAGATCCCCAAGCTGGGCAACTATAGCGAGGATTGCGTCGTGTCCGCCGGCGGCAAGCGCATGCGTTGCGAGGGCAAGGTCGATCTGGGCGCCGGGATCAAGACCTATGTCGACGATTTCGACTGGCATGCGCCCAGCCCGCGCTGAGGGTGCATACGTAAAACTGCTATTTTTAACATTATGTTGACAAATCGATGACGATTTGAGAACTTTAGGTCGAGGAAGCAGATAACTTCACAAAAATGGGGGGCCAGACATGAGCAGGGATATCACCACGGTTCGAGCCGATCGCGACACGAAGCGCGCCAGGGCGGGGAAGGGCGGCATACGTCGCCTGGCGATGTGCGGAGTCGCCGCCGCGACGATGATGCCCGCCGCGGCCCTCGCACAGACCGCCGCTGCGCCGGCGGCGGTGTCCGCGGACAACCCATCGGCCGATATCATCGTGACGGCGCAGAAACGCAACGAATCGATCAACAGCGTCCCGGCGTCGATCGTCGCCGCGACGGGCGATCAGTTGGCGGCGCGGGGCATCACGGAAGTCCGCGATCTCGACAAGCTGGTCGCCGGCTTCACCTACACCGAGTCGCAGAACGGCACGCCGATCTATACCCTGCGCGGTGTCGGTTTCAGCGACACCAGCATCGGCGGCCGGCCTACCGTCAGCATCTATAACGATGAGGCGCCCGTTCCCTTCTCGATCGAGACGCGCGGCGCGCAGCTCGATCTGGAGCGGGTCGAGGTGCTCAAGGGGCCGCAAGGCACGCTGTTCGGCCAGAACGCGACCGGCGGCGCGATCAACTA
>CAXTJX010000083.1:0-6263 GCA_964244765.1 uncultured Sphingomonas sp.
GAAATCGATCTCGCCGGCGCGGATCGCGCGGGCGCCCGCGCCGACCGCATCGAGGCCCGAGGCGCAGAGACGGTTCAGAGTCTGGCCCGGCACGTTGTCAGGCAGGCCCGCCAACAGTGCCGCCATGCGCGCGACGTTGCGGTTGTCTTCGCCGGCCTGATTGGCGCAGCCGAAATACACTTCGTCCAGATCGGTCCAATCGAGCGTCGGATGCCTGGCCATCAGCGCGCGGATCGGCGCGGCCGCGAGATCGTCGGCGCGGACTTTCGCGAGCGCGCCGCCGAAACGGCCGATCGGGGTTCTCACAGCATCGCAAATATAAACGTCGCGCATCGGGTCGCTCCCTAGAACTCTGTCAAAATTGTTAGATCGGGTTTTAGGCGGCGGCGGCGCTCTCCACAAGCCGATCTCCACAAGAGCAGAGCAGATGCCCTGTGCTTGCAGGACAAAATTTTGTAGCGTCCGTCGCCATGACGATCCAACCCGACATCCCGTCCGCATCGCGCTCGCCTGCCCCCGCCGCGGAGCCGCCGGCGCGCGTCACGCCGATGATGGAACAGTATCTGGAAATCAAGGCTGCCAATCCGGGACTGTTGCTGTTCTACCGGATGGGCGATTTCTACGAGATGTTCTTCGAGGACGCCGAGACCGCCTCACGCGCTTTGGGCATTGCGTTGACCAAACGCGGCAAGCATGCCGATCAGGATATTCCGATGTGCGGCGTGCCAGTCGAGCGCTCCGACGATTATCTGCATCGGCTGATAGCGCTCGGCCACCGCGTCGCCGTCTGCGAGCAAATGGAAGACCCGGCGGCGGCGCGGGCGCGCGGCAACAAAAGTGTCGTCCGCCGCGATGTCGTGCGGCTGGTGACGCCGGGCACGCTGACCGAGGACAATCTGCTCGACGCTCGCGCCAATAATTATCTGATGGCGATCGCGCGCGCGAAATCCTCCAGCGCTGCAGGCGATCGCATCGGGCTCGCCTGGATCGACATTTCCACTGCGGAATTCATCGTCACCGAATGTGCCGCGCCTGAATTGGCCGCGACGCTGGCGCGGATCAATCCCAAAGAGATCATCGTCACCGATGCGCTGTATTCCGATCCGGATTTGGGCGACTTGCTGCGCCAATGGCCCGCCGTCACGCCCTTGACGCGCGACGTGTTCGACGGTGCGACGGCCGAACGCCGGCTGTGCGATTATTTCGCCGTCGCGACGATGGACGGCTTGAGCACCATGTCGCGGCCGGAGACGACCGCCGCCGCTGCTGCCGTCACTTATATCGACCGCACGCAGGTCGGCAAGCGCATCCCGCTGTCGCCGCCGTCGCGCGAAGCCTCTGGCACCACGATGGCGATCGATCCCGCGACGCGGGCCAATCTCGAGCTCACGCGGACACTGTCCGGCGATCGCGAAGGCTCGCTGCTGGACACCATCGACGGCACGATGACGCCGGCTGGCTCGCGGCTTCTTGCGCAACGCCTCGCAGCACCTTTGACGGATGTTGCCGCCATCGCGCGGCGGCTCGATTCGGTGGCCTGCTTCGCCGCCGATCATGCGGCGCGCGACGACATCCGTGCCATCCTGAAATCCGCGCCGGACATGGCGCGTGCGCTGGCGCGTTTATCCGTCGGGCGCGGTGGCCCGCGCGATCTCGCAGCGCTGCGCGACGGCGTTCGCGCCGCCGATGCGGCATTGGCACGATTGCAGCAGTTGGTCGCTGCGCCCGATGATATCGCCGGCGTGACGGCGTCGCTGCAGAAGCCCTCGCGCGACCTCGCGCGAGAACTGGCGCGGGCGCTTGATGACCAGTTGCCCTTGATGAAACGCGACGGCGGTTTCGTCCGCACGGGCTATGATGGTTCATTGGACGAGACCCGCAATCTGCGCGACGCGTCGCGGCTCGTGGTCGCGGCGATGCAGGCGCGCTACGCCAACGACACCGGCGTGAAGGGGTTGAAAATCCGGCATAACAATGTGCTGGGTTACTTTGTCGAAGTCACTGCGCAGCATGGCGACAAGCTGATGCAGCCGCCGCTGAACGCGACCTTCATCCATCGCCAGACGCTGGCCGGTCAGACCCGTTTCACGACATCCGAACTCGGCGAGATCGAAGCCAGGATCGCCAATGCCGGCGACCGCGCGCTTGGTCTCGAGCTTGAGATTTTCGAGCGCCTTGCGGACCAGGTCAACACCGCCGGCGACGATCTGCGCGCCGCCGCTGATGCGTTCGCCATGCTTGATGTCGCGACGTCGCTGGCGAAACTCGCGGTGGATGACTCCTACGTGCGACCCGAGATCGACGATTCGCTCGGCTTCGCGATCGAGGGCGGCCGCCATCCTGTGGTCGAGCAGTCGCTGAAGCGCGGCGGCAACGCCTTCATCGCCAATGCCTGCGATCTGTCGCCCGGCCCGGCTCAAAAGACGGGCCAGATATGGCTCATCACCGGCCCGAACATGGCCGGCAAATCGACCTTCCTGCGCCAGAACGCGCTGATCGCATTGCTGGCGCAGATCGGCTCCTTCGTGCCGGCGACGCGGGCGCGGATCGGTATCGTGGATCGATTGTTCTCGCGCGTCGGCGCGGCCGACGATCTGGCGCGTGGCCGTTCGACCTTCATGGTCGAAATGGTCGAGACCGCCGTGATCTTGAATCAAGCCGGCTCCCGCGCGCTGGTGATCCTCGACGAGATCGGCCGCGGCACCGCGACCTTCGACGGCCTGTCGATCGCATGGGCCGCGATCGAACATCTGCACGAGGCCAACAAATGCCGCGCTCTGTTCGCGACGCATTATCATGAATTGACGGCGCTGTCGGCGAAGCTGCCGCGATTGTTCAACGCCACCGTCCGCGTCAAGGAATGGCATGGCGACGTCGTCTTCCTGCATGAGGTGCTGCCAGGCTCGGCGGATCGCTCCTACGGCATTCAGGTCGCGAAGCTCGCGGGGCTGCCGGCCGGTGTCATCGCACGGGCCAAATCGGTGCTGGCAAAGCTCGAGGCGCAGGATCGCGGCGGCGCGGCAAGGGCGCTGGCCGACGATCTGCCGTTATTCGCAATGGCTTCGCGCAAGGTCGAGGCCGCGCCGCCGAGCGACGCCGAACGCCTGGTCGCGGCGCTGGATGCGATCCACCCGGACGAGATGTCGCCCCGCGATGCACTCGACGCGCTTTATGCGCTCAAGAAAGTGCTGGGGAGGTAGCTGCAAGCTCTGCCGTCATCCTGAGGCGCGAGCGACCAAGGTCGCGCAATTGCGCGACCGATGTCGCGAGCCTCGAAGGATAGACGCAGGCACGAACGCGCCGTCGCCCTTCGAGGCGCGGCGACCGGACGACGAAGACGTCGCAGGCCGCCGCGCACCTCAGGGTGACGTCAGACCACAATGCCCGTGACAGCGCCGCCCGGCTCCGATATCGGGTTAAGGCATGGACAGCGCTGCGACATTGGACCGGCCGGACACGTATCTGGCTTTCGACACCACCCGGATCACCGCCGCGATCGACGCGCTGGCCGCCGCGCATGCCGGCCGCGGGGACCTGTTTCGATCGGCCTTGTCCAAAATGCTCAAGGCCGAACTGGCCCACGCCCGCGACGCGGCGCAGGCGATATTGTTGAAGGACCGCCATGGCCGCCGCTGCGCCGAGCGGCTGTGTGTGGTGCAGGACGACATCATCCAGATGGTGTTCGCGGCGGCGACCAAGCATCTCTATCATTCGCAAACGCCATCCAGCGGCGAGCGCATGGCGGTGGTCGCCACCGGCGGCTACGGCCGCGGCCTGATGGCCCCGGAGAGCGACATCGATCTGCTGTTCATCCTGCCCTACAAGCAGACCGCCTGGGGCGAGCAGGTCGCCGAGGCCATTCTGTACTGCCTGTGGGACATGGGCCTGAAGGTCGGCCACGCCACCCGCTCGGTCGATGAATCGATCCGCCAGGCGCGCGGCGACATGACGATCCGAACCGCGATTCTCGAGATGCGATTCCTCACCGGCGATCAGGCGCTGTTCGACGAACTCGTCGATCGCTTCGACCGTGAGGTCGTACAAGGCACCGCGTCGGAATTCGTGACCGCCAAACTCGCGGAGCGCGAGGAACGCCATCGCCGTGCCGGGCAGTCGCGCTATCTGGTCGAACCCAACGTCAAGGACGGCAAGGGCGGCTTGCGCGACCTCCACACGCTGTTCTGGATCGCCAAATACGTCTACCGCGTCCGCGATACCAGCGAGTTGGTCGCGCATGGCGTCTTCGACGCACATGAATATCGCAGCTTCCGGCGCTGCGAGGATTTCCTCTGGTCGGTGCGCTGCAATCTGCATTTTGTCTCGAACCGCCCGGAGGAACGACTATCGTTCGACCTTCAGCGCGAGATCGCGCAGCGGCTTGGCTATACGTCGCATCCGGGAATGCAGGATGTCGAACGCTTCATGAAGCATTATTTTCTGGTCGCCAAGAATGTCGGCGACCTTACCGCGATCCTGTGTGCGAAGCTGGAAGACCAGCAGGCCAAGCCCGCGCCGGTGCTGAGCCGCATGATGTCGCGGCTGCGGCCGAACCCGCAGCGGCGCCGCGTGCCGGAGAGCGACGATTTCATCGTCGACAACAACCGCATCAATCTCGCCGCGCCCGATGTGTTCAGGCAGGATCCGGTCAATCTGATAAGGCTGTTTCGGCTGGCGCAGAAGAACCAACTCGCGTTTCATCCCGACGCGATGCGGGCAGTGACGCGCTCGCTGGGGCTGATCAACACGCAGGTCCGCGACGATCCCGAAGCCAACCGGCTGTTCATGGAGATCCTGACCTCCGACGATGCCGAGATCGTACTGCGGCGCATGAACGAGACCGGCGTGCTCGGCCATTTCATCCGTGCCTTCGGCAAGATCGTGTCGATGATGCAGTTCAACATGTATCATCATTACACTGTGGACGAGCATCTGCTGCGTTGCGTCGGCATCCTCCAGGACATCGAACGCGGCGGCAATGACGAGTTCGTCGTCGCCAGCGACCTCATGCGCAAAATCCGCCCCGAGCATCGCGCGGTGATCTACATCACGACGTTGCTTCACGACATTGCCAAGGGCCGCCCGGAGGATCACTCGATCGCCGGCGCGAAAGTCGCACGGCGTCTGTGTCCAAGGCTCGGCTTCAACACCGCCGACACCGAATTGATCGCCTGGCTGATCCAGGAACATCTGACGATGTCCACGGTGGCGCAGTCGCGCGACCTGTCGGACCGCAAGACGATCGAGAATTTTGCCAATGTCGTGCAATCCGTCGAGCAGATGAAACTGCTGACGATCCTGACGACGGCCGACATTCGCGGCGTCGGGCCGGGCGTCTGGAACGGCTGGAAGGCGCAGTTGATCCGCACGCTCTATTACGAGACCGAACCGGTGCTGACCGGCGGCTTCTCGGAAGTGAACCGCGCGCAGCGGATCGCGGTGGCGCAGCGCGAATTCCGCAACGCCTTCACCGAATGGCCCGAGGCCCAACTCAACGCCTATATTTCGAGGCATTATCCGGCCTATTGGCTCAAGGTCGATCTGCCCCACAAGCTGCGCCACGCAAAGTTTTTACGCGCCAGCGAAGATGCCGGCCACAAGCTCGCGATCAATGTCGGCTTCGACGAGGCCCGCGCCGTCACCGAGCTGACGATCCTGGCGCAGGACCATCCGTGGCTGCTGTCGATCATCGCCGGCGCCTGCGCCTCGGCCGGCGCCAACATCGTCGACGCGCAAATCTACACGACGACCGACGGCAAGGCGCTGGATACGATCGCGATCTCGCGCGAGTACGACCGCGACGAGGATGAAGGCCGGCGCGCGACGCGGATCGGCGACATGATCGAACAGACGCTCGAAGGCAAGTTGCGGCTGCCGGACGTGGTCGCCAAACGCAACGCCAACAGAACCAAGCTGCGCGCCTTCTTCGTCGAGCCCGAAGTCGTCATCAACAATCAGTGGTCGGATCGTTTCACGGTGATCGAGGTCTCGGGGCTCGATCGACCCGGCCTGCTTTTCCAGCTCACCACCGCGATCTCGAAGCTCAATCTGAACATCGCCTCGGCGCATGTCGCGACCTTCGGCGAACGCGCGCGCGACGTGTTCTACGTCACGGACCTCATGGGCGCGCAGATCAACGCGCCGACGCGGCAAGCCGCGATCAAACGCGCGCTGGTGCATTTATTGGCGGATGGAGATGAGAAGGCGAATAGCGAATAGCGAATAGCGAATAGCGAATAGCGAATAGCGAATAGCGAATAGCGAAT
>CAXTJX010000084.1:0-6204 GCA_964244765.1 uncultured Sphingomonas sp.
GCGTGGAAGCAGAACTGAAAGAAAAGAAGAATCCCTAAATCGTCACTACAGCCTAATACCGTCCCCACACGAAACGCGACGACAGCGCGTAGTTCCACACCGCCGCCACCACCAGCCCGGCCAGCGCGGAGAAGGCCCAGGTGCCGTGCTGCATCTTGAACAGGAACGCCGCCACGCCGACGTTCGCCGCCGCGCCGACCGCGCAGACGAGCACGAACGACACCCACCCGTCGAGCAACTGCCGCGCGCCCTTCAGCCGCCGCTCGCGATAGGTCAGCGCGTTGTTGAGGAAGAAGTTGAAGGTCATCGCCACCGCCGTCGCGACGATCGTCGCCGGCACGAAATCCAGCCCGCCCTCGCGGAACAGCGTCCATAGTACCGCCAGATGCACCGCCGCGCCGATCGCGCCGATCGCGGAGAACATCACGAAGCGCACCGGCACGATCCGCCCGAACAGGCGGTCGTAGATCGCGATCAGGAATTCCATCGCGACGACATGGTCGAGCTTGCTCTCCCCCTCGGTCCGCAGCCGGAAGGTGTAGGGCAGTTCCAGGAACGTGAGCGGGCGCGGGCTGGCCGTCATCAGGTCGAGCAGGATCTTGAAGCCGATCGCCGAGAGATGCGGGACCATGCGGCGCACGATCCCGGCGCGGATCATGAAGAAGCCGCTCATCGGATCGCTCAGATCGGCTTTCAGGATACGCCGCGAAATCCTTGTCGCGAAAGCCGATTTTGCGACACGGTCGCGGTCCCAGTCGCCCGTTCCGCCACCCGCGACGAAGCGCGAGCCGATCACCACGTCGAGGCTTGCGTCGCGCTGCAAGGCGTCTAGCATCGCCGGCAGGATGGTCTCGTCATGCTGCATGTCGCCGTCGATCACCGCGACCACCGGCGCGGCGGTCGCGCACATCCCCTCGATGCACGCCGAGGACAGGCCGCGCCGCCCGATCCGCTGGATCACGCGCACGCGGCGGTCGGTGGCGCCGATGTCGCGCGCCGCCTGCGCCGTCCCGTCCGGGCTGTCGTCGTCGACGAAGATCGCTTCCCAGATGCGCCCGGCCAGCGCCGCGTCGAGCTTCCCGATCAGCAACGGCACGTTGCGCAGCTCGTTGAAGGTAGGGATGACGACCGCCAGTTCCAGGGGCGCCAGTTCCAGGGGCGCCAGTTCCAGGGGCGCCGGTTCCAGGGGCGCCGGTTCCAGGGGCGCCGGTTCCGGGGGCGCCGACTCCAGGGGCGCGCGGTCGGGCGCCTCGCTCATGCCAGCGCGGCCAGCACCGCATCGCCCATCGCGCTCGTCGAGAGCGTCCCGCCCAGATCGGGCGTCCGCGCCCCGCCGGCGATCGCCGCCGCCACCGCCGCCTCGATCCGCCGTGCCGATGCCTCGTCCGCCAGCGAATGGCGCAGCAGCAGCGCCGCCGACAGGATCGCCGCACACGGATTGGCCTTGCCCCGCCCGGCGATATCCGGCGCGCTGCCGTGGATCGGCTCGTACAGCCCGCACGTCCCCTGCCACTGGTTGAGCGAGGCCGAGGGCAGCATGCCGATCGACCCGACGCACATGCTCGCCTGGTCGGACAGGATGTCCCCGAACAGATTACCCGTCACCAGCACGTCGAACGCGCCGGGATCGCGTACGAGCTGCATCGCCGCATTGTCGACGTACATGTGGGTCAGCGCCACGTCGGGATAGTCGCGCGCGATCTCGATGACGATTTCGCGCCACACTTGCGACGTTTCCAGGACGTTGGCCTTGTCGACCGAGGTGAGGATGCGCTTGCGCCGCCGCGCCAGCTCGAAGCCGACGCGGGCGATGCGCGCGACCTCGGCCTCGTCGTAGCGCATCAGGTCGTGCCCCTCGCGCAGGCCCTCGGGCGTGACGCCCCGGCCCTTCTCGCCGAAATAGACGTCGCCGGTCAGCTCGCGCACGATCACCAGGTCGATCGCGCCGGCGACTTCCGGGCGCAGCGCGGAGGCGTCCTCCAGCCCCTTGAACATCGTCGCGGGACGCAGATTGGCGAACAGGCCGAGGCTCTTGCGCAAGCCCAGGATCGCCTGTTCGGGCCGCAGCGCGCGGTCCAGCCCGTCGCAAGCGGGATCGCCCACCGCGCCGAACAGGATCGCATCGGCGCGCTTCGCCAGCGCGAGCGTCTGCGGCGGCAGCGGATGCCCGGCGGCGCGATAGGCGGCGCCGCCGACCGGCGCTTCCTCGAACACATGCTCCAGCCCCAGCGCGTCGAGCACGCGCCGCGCCTCCCGCGTCACTTCGGGTCCGATGCCGTCGCCGGCGAGGATCGCGATCAAGGCCAAGGTACATCCCCTTCGTTTCCCCGGGGCAATGCCGGGGGAGCGTGCGTCACGCAACCGCCCTTTTCAACCGGTCGACCAGCCGGGCACGCGCATCGAGCGTGACGGCGCGGCGATCGACCAGGATTTGTGCCGCCAGCGCCGCGCCGGTAAGGTCGAACGCGGCAAGGATATCGGGCCATCCGGTCACACCGCCTCGGGCCAGCGCCGGGGGCAGATCGTCCTGCTCCAGCCCGTAACCGAGGTCCGCCAGCAGCAGCAATTCGTAGCGCGCCAAGGCCAGCGCCCAGCCGCGCGCGGCCGGTGCCGCTTCGATCGCGCCGATCATGCCGTCGAGCGCGGCGTGAATTTGCGGATAAGGCTGCGCCTCGGGCAGCGCCGCAGCGGTAAGGCTCGTCACCCATTCGAGCGCGGCGGCGGGCAGCGGCGCGGCATAAAGCGGCGCGCGGCTGGTGACGAGTTCGACCGTCAGGCTGGCAAGCTGATCCTCGGTCCGCGCCCGCCATTCGCCGATCACAAGGTTCGCGGGTTGCAGGATAGGCCGGATCCGGCTCGATCGGCCGCCGCGCACATAGCCGGCCTGGAGCCCATGCTCGGCGGTCAACGCCCGGACGATCGCACCGTGCTCGCCGTGATGGCGGACCGCGAGGATCAGGGCGGAGGCGCGGAGCTGCATGGCGGCGGTGTAGCGTGGGGCGGGGGTTTGGCTAGGGTGCCGTGAAGCGGAGAGCACCTTTCCTACAGGCACCGCCCCTGTCATATGACATCGGCTCTTTCAATTGTCCGTACTTCCTCTTCCCCGGCCGCCCCGTCGCGTCACCGGAACCGCCAAAAACAAACGTTTTTGGCCTAACCTTCGCCTAACCTTCCGCGCTGGATCGCGCGCGGCTTTACCGCCGCAGCTTCTTCGCCAGCCGCTCCAGCCCCCAGCGCCGTACCGCACTCTTGCCCAGCGCGGCGCCGCGGTCGAAGGTGCCCAGCGCCAGCGTCGTCGCGCGATTGGCCAGGCTGGCGCGGAGCAGCAGCAGGTCGAGGCACTTCGCGCCGTGCGTCGCCATGCTCGCCTTGTGCTGGCCGTCGCCCTCGGTGAAATCGAAGCGGCGCAGGCCGGTTTCCGCGAACAGGTCGCGCATTGCCGCCATCATCAGCACCGCGCCGGGCGAGAGATCGGCGAACGCCGGGTCGTGCCCGACATGATCGTAACGCACCGTCCCCGCCTCGATCGGGCAGTAGAGATAGGCGGCCGGTTCGCCCGCGACGTACAGCAGCCACGCCCGCACCGCCCCGGCCGCCGCCAGCGTGTACATCGCGCGCAGGAACGCCGGATCATGCGGCAGGCCGCCGCCCAGCAGCCGCTCCTGATAGGTGCGCAGCGACAGTCGCCGGGCGATATCGTGGAACTCGGTCAGCTCGTCGGGGGTACGGAAACGGCGGATGTCGAGCGTGCCGCCCGATACCTCCATCACGCGCTTCGCCTTGCGCCCGAGCCCCGAGCGCGTGTTGCCCGACAGTGCCGCGCGGTAAGCGTCGAAGCCGATCGTCAGGTCGACATGGTGCCGCGTGTAGCGTTGCCGCACATGCGCGATCATGCCGCCGCCGGCCAGCGCCATCGCCTCGCGCCGGTCCTCGGGCAGCGAGGTGACGGCATAGCCGTGCGCCGCGCGGTCGAGCGGCGGCAGCGCGGGCAGCCGCCCCTCCAGCACCATGTCGAGCGACAGCGGCACCGGCACCAACCGCCGCTGTACCGAGGCGAGCGTGCGCGCGCCGATCTGGAAGCGCAGCGGCAGCGGCACCCCGCGCGCGCCGGTCTCGCTCTGGCGCGCGCCCGCGGTCACGCAGCGCGTTCCGCCACCATGTTCGACCAGAGCTGCTCGGCCCGGCGCCACGCCGTGCGGATCGGATCGGGGGCGAGCGGCACGTCGTCCTGCCCGAGCCGCAAGTCGGGCCGGTCGGCGAAATGCGTGGTCGGCATCGTTCCGGCGCGCTCGGCGAGCAAGCCGCACAGCGCTTCGAAGCGGCGGACGTGCACCGCATTGGGCCGCGTGCCGGATCGGTTGGCGAGTTCGAAGCTGTGGCTGACGATCGTCACCGCGGCATGATGGTGCAGCACGGCATGGTCGAGCGCGGCGCGCATCTCGCCCGCCGACAGCGCGCAAATCTGGAAATTGCGCAAGGCGTCGGCGCGCTCCTCGATCAGCGTGACCGGCACCTCGATCACCCCTTCATGCTCCAGCGGCGCGATCCGCAACGCGGGCAGGGAAATCGCACAGGTCGAGGACTGCTCGCTGGCATTGTGGCTCGAATCGTAGCTGAAGCCCAGTCTCGCCAGCGCCCGCAGCGTATCGTCATTGGCGCTGTACGACCCGGCGCGGAAGGCGACCGGCCACGGCGCGCCGGCCGCGACCAGCAGGTCGCGCGCGCCCGCGATCAGGTCGACCTGGTCGGCCAGGCCATATTCCGTCAGCTCGAACCGCGACGCACGCGCCCCGCGGTCCCCGGGGACCGCCCCGGTCCAATTGGGGTGCAGGTGCAATTGCACCTCCTGACCGGCGGCGAGGATCGTCTCGACGATCCGCCGCACCGGCGCGAGACCGAAGGTCAGAGCGGGCATCGGATCGACGAAGAAGCAGGCCTTGAGACCGTAGCGCGCCAGCATGTCGAGCTGGTACGACACGCCGACGCCGGCGGGTTCGAGCGATCGCGCGAAGATCTCCGCGCCGGTCATCCCGGCACTGTGGTGCCGCCACATCACTTCGGTGTCGACGGTGAGGAAGACGGGCGTGGTCACACCCCCCGATTAGCGCGGAGGGGGTGAATAATTTGCCAATTCCGCCTGTTACGGCATTTTGTCGACGTTCAATCGCCCGTCAGGATGCGGTCCACCAGTTGCTTGACCGTCGGCACGAAGCCGTTCGAGTAGAACGGGTCGCGCTTGAACTGATACGCGCCGTGCCCCGCGAACATCAGATTCCGCTCGACATCGCCGCCATGCGCGATGTCCTGCAACGTTTTCTGGATGCAGAAGCTGCGCGGATCGGCGAGGCGGCCGGTCGAATTGGTCTCGGTATCCGACCAGGAGGAGAAAGCGCACTGGCTGAGGCAGCCCATGCAATCCGCTTGGTCCTTGCGGATCACGCCCTTGTCCACGGGCGTGACGAACACGAGCGTGTTGTCGGGCGTCTTCAGCGCGTCGGTGAACCCCTCGCCAAACCATTGCCGCGCGCGCAGCAGATCGCCCCGCGTGACCCAGAAGTTCTTGCCCTTCACCCCGACGTCGAGTTGATAGACGTGGTCGCCCGCGCTTTGCGTCGAAAACGCGATCTGCCGCTCCGATCGCGCTTGCAGATGCCGCAGGAACGGGTTGAGCACCGCGCTCGAATAGAAACCGGTCGGGGAGAAGCGGTGCAGCAGCACCTCGCCTTCCTCGATGCTGGTCAGCCGCGCCTTCCAGTCCTGCGGGATCGGGCTTTCCTTCGTCAGCAGCGGGCGCGTGCCGAACTGGAAGGCGATCTGTCCCAATTCGGGATTGTCGATCCAGTTCGACCAGTCGCGCAGATACCAGACGCCGCCTGCCATCACGATCGGCACGGTGTCGGAGAGGCCGCCCTCGCGCATCGTCTCGCGCAGCGCCTTCACGCGCGGATACGGGTCCTGGGGGCTGAGCGGGTCCTCGGCATTGGACAGGCCGTTATGCCCGCCGGCGAGCCACGGATCCTCATACACCACCGCCGACAGCCATTCCGACGCCTTGGAATAGGCGCGCTTCCACAAGGCGCGGAAAGCGCGGCCGGACGAGACGATCGGCAGGTAGCTGACTTCGTAAGAGGCCGCGATCTCGCTCAGTTTGTACGGCATCCCCGCGCCGCAGGTGACGCCCGCCACCAGCCCGCGGGTGCGTTC
>CAXTJX010000085.1:0-5843 GCA_964244765.1 uncultured Sphingomonas sp.
GAAATGAATCATACCTCAGCTAATTTGCGAATCCCCCTATGGGTATGTGACCTAGAGCTCCGACCGCACTTGCGCGTGCGCCAGCACCGCGAACAGGCCGCTGCCGCCGATGATGTTGCCGGCGAGCGCGGGCAGGATGAAGCCGAACAGCGCGAAACCGAAGCTCGCCTGGCCCGTCGTCGCGAGCAGCCACGCCTCGGCCGATCCGGCGATGACGTGGCTGAAACCCGCCAGCGAAATGATGTAGGTCAGCAGCGTGACGACCCAGATCTCCTGGCCGCGCGCGTTCGGCAGGACCCAGGCGATCGTCGCCAGGATGAAACCGGCGGGCACGCCCCGCGCGAACGCCTCGCCAGGGGTCATTTCCTTGAGGTGGCTCGATATCTCCAGCATCGCGCCCAGTTGCTCGGCAGTGACGATCGCGGTGTGCGGCAGGATCGCCGCCACCGCCAGCGTGCCCGCCATGTTCGCCGCGAACACAAGGGCCCAAAGGCGCAGCGTCCGCCAGAGGTTCGACCAGCTCGGATGGGTGGCCAGCGGCAGGACCGCCACGATCGTGCTCTCCGTGAACAATTGCAGCCGGCCCATGATGACGACGACGAACCCGACGCTGTAGCCGAGCGCGGCGATCGCCGGTCGCCACGGCGATTCGGGCAGACGCAGCGTCAGCGCCGCCTGCGCGATCAGCGACAGCCAGATGACGACGCCGGCGGCGATACCCGACCAGAGCAGCGATTCGACCGGGCGTTCGAGTTCCTCGATGCCTTGCTGGCGGATGACCTCGTGCACCACCCGCGCGGCGGGCGATTTGCGTTTCTCGACGGCGGCGCGCTCGCTCTCGTCGAGATCGGCGGGCATGTCCTGTTCCGCGGCGGCCCCGTCCGGCCCGGCGTCCGCCGGCTCGGTCACGGCGCCGGTTTCACCGCTGCGAAGCTCTGCACCACGCTCGGCGGCTGTTCCGCGTAATAAGCGGCGACCGCGTGGATCTGGCGGTCGGTCAGCTTCTTCGCGATCACCACCATCGGGTCCGGGGTCCGGTCGCCGTCGATGCCGCCGCGCCCGCCGCTGCGGAACACCTGCAACTGGTTGGCGAGATACCAGCGCCCCTGCCCTTCGAGCAGCGGATAGGCCTTCGCCGCCGTGCGCGTCACGCCGTGGCACGACGCGCACGGCGCCAGCCCCGCCTTGGGCAGACCGACCAGCGCCAGTCGCTGCCCCTCCGCCACCGCCGGGCCGCGCGTCGTCTCGGTCGAGCGGCGCGGCAGCGCGGCGTAATGTTCCGCCAGCGCGGCGATCTGCGCCGGCGAAAGCTCGGTCGCGACCATCTGCATATAGCCGCTGCGGCGCTTGCCCGCGGCATAGGCGGTGAGCGTGCGCGCGAGATAGTCGCGCGTCTGGAGCGTCAGGTTCGGAAAGGCACCGCCGCCCGCCCCGTCCGCGCCGTGACAACGCGCGCAGGTCGCGGTCGGATCGCCGCCGAGCGCATAGCCCGAAAAGCCGAACACCGGCGTCCGGTAACTGTAGCTGACGGCGGGCGGCTCGTCGTCGTTGCGCAGCGCGTACGGCCGCTGGGCGGGCACCGCGCCGAACGGTGCGGCTGTCGCACTCGCTCCGGCCCCAGCTCCGGTATCGTGCGACACCACCGCCAGTTTGCGGAAGGTCGCGGGCGACATGGTCGGTATCGCGCGCAGGAAGGCGACGAGCTGCCAGATCTCGTCGTCGCGGCGATCGGCCGGCCAGGACGGCATCGCGCTGTATTTCACGCCGGCCTTGACGATGCGGAACAGCTCGGGCGCGGTGAACTTGGCGACCGGCAGGTCGGTCGCCAGATATTGCGGGCGCGGGTGCATCGACAGCACCACCGGATTCTGCCCGAAGCCCGGCCCGCCATGGCAGCGCGCGCAGACCTGGCCGTAATAGGCTGCCCCCGCCGCGATGCGGATCGGGCTGTCGAGATCGGTCGGCGCGGCCGGGCCGGCATGGAAGGCGGTCGAGCGATCGAAGGTGTAATGCAGGAAGCGCGCCCAGCCCTCGGGGTGCGGCTTCGCGGCCGACAGATCGACGATGCCGCTCACCACCACCACGATCGCGATCAGCAGCGCCGCCGCCGCCGCCGCCGCGAGCGGGCCGATCCACTGGGTCAGGCGGGCGGGAAAGAGCAAGCGCGGCATCGCCGATCAAACCCCGGCGCCGGCGGTTGGTTCCGTAGCGTAACGATCCGGCCGGAGCGGCTATTCCCGCAAGTGCCGCTTGGCCCAGCGCAAGCCCAAAGCGACCGTCACCAGCACCGCCGGCACTGCCGCCGCCATCGCCAGGTCGTGCCGCAGCGGCGTCGCCCCGAGCACGTACCCGATCAGCGCGACGAGATAATAACTGATCGCGACGACCGAGAGCCCCTCCACCGTCTGTTGCAGCCGCAACTGGAGGTGCGTGCGGCGGTCCATCGAGGTCAGCAAGTCGCGATTCTGCCGCGCCAGCGCGATGTCGATCCGGGTGCGCAGCAATTCGCTGGTCCAGGCGGCGCGCTGCGACAGATCCTCCAGCCGCGCGGAGAAGGAATCGCAGGTGCGCACCGCCGGCATCAGCCGTCGCTCGGTGAAATCGTCGAGCGTCTGGTAACCGCGCACCGCGCCGATCCTGAGGCTCGCCAGGCGGTCGATGCTGAGCTGCGCATAAGCGCGCGTCGCGCTCATCCGGTAGCGCGTCTCGGCGACGAGCCGCGCCAGTTCGGCGGAGAGATAGGTCAGCTCGTCGAGCAGGCGGTCGTCTTCGGAGGTGCGTTCGGACACCGCGCCGGTCAATTCGGCGAGCCGCCCCTCGAGATCGGTGACCATCGGCGTCAGGCGCTGCGCCAGCGGCAGGCCGAGCAGCGCCATGTTGCGATAATTGCCCAGTTCCTGCAACCGCAGCACCAGTTGCGCCGGCTCGTCGCGCTGGAGGTCATGATCGCGGATCAGCAGGCGGCCGTACCCGTCGGCATTCAGGCGGAAATCGGACATGATCCGCGCCCGCCCCTCGGCCACGTCGCACACGATCGTGGCCTCGTCGGCGAACCAGCCTTTCAGGTCGGCGGCCGGCGGATCGTCGCCGGCGTCGGCCAGCACCGCGATCTGCGTCGCGCGGATGACATCGCCCGGCATCCCCGTCAGCACGATGCTCAGCACCGGATCGAAATGCGCCGGATCGAACGGCTCGTCGAACCCGCCCGGACGCAGCAGCGTGTAGGTCGCGAATTCGGTATGCCGTTCCCACACCAGGGTCGTCGCGTCGAACGCCAGCACGGCATATTTGGCGGATGCCGGCACCACTACCGCGGCATCGGCCATCAGCCGTTCGATATGGACGCGCGCCTCGCCGACCGCCGCTTCGCCGAGCAAGGTGACGATCTGCATCAGCCGGCACGGCGCCGACAGCCGCGGCAAGCGGCGGACGTGCATCTCCTCCGACAGCGACGCGCGCAGCGGATGATCGGCGACGGTCATGCGGCGCACCGCCGCGGACATGCCTTTCCCGCGCCGCCGGGGCCGGCGGCGCGGGCGCCGGTCATTGCTTGACGGTTGCCGCCGACGGTGACGTGCCGGTCATCTTTTGCGGCGCGTTGAAGGCGGCGGGCACCGCGGTCGCCGCCCCCGGTCCGCCCTCCGCCGGCGCGGTCGGCTTCGCCGCCCCTTTCAGCACCGGAGCCTGGTCGATCATGCTGACTCCGCCGAGCGGCTTCGACAGTCCCTGGTGGCAGGTCGTGCAATTGACCTTGTACGGGTCGCCGTGCGGCCCCTTGCGATACGCCGGGAACACCGATTGCAGCGACTCGATATAGGCGTCGTTGGTGTCGCGGACCATGCGGATGCCGTAGTAAGCGGTGGCGCGCTGCGCCCGGCTGAGGTCCCACGCGCGGAACGACTGGGTGTTGTGGCAATAGGTGCAATTGACCCCGAGCGCGGTGCTGATGTGCATCATCAGGCCGTAGGTCTTTTCGGCATCCTTGATCGAGACGACATGGCCGGGCGTCGGCAGCGCGGTGCTGGCGGCGACGCGGATCTGCTGCTTGCCCTCGAGATAGTCCGCGAACGGATCGGACGGCAGCGACGCGTAGCCGACATTGGCGTCGGGCGTGTTCTGGCCATGCTTGTTGCCGAGGATCGAGCCCGGATGCGGCGTGCCGGCGGCCTCCGCCCATTTATACTCGGGCACGGCATTGCCGCGGTGGCAGGTATAGCAGGTCACGCCGGTCTGCTTGACGTGGCTCGACCATTTCGAGTTGATGTTCTGCGTCATCTGCAACATGCGCCGCGCGACGACCTTGGTGTATTTCTCGTCCGAGGCCATGTTCTGCGGGTTGTGGCAATAATTGCACCCCTCGGCCGGCGGCGCGACCCATTGCGTGATCTCCGCCATCAGATGGTCGAAACGGTCCTTGCTGACGCCACCGAGCACCTTGAGGTTCTGGTACGCCGTCGACGCCGCCGCGCCGCCGTCGGGCGGCAGCGGATAGGGCGCGGCGGGGATCGCCGCGGCCTTTTTGATATGCTTGACGTCGACGATCTGGTCGAGCCCCGCGCCGCGATAGCCGGTCTGCGTGCTCTGCTTCTTGCCGATCTCGCAGCCGCCGAGCAGCGCGATGCCGAGACCGGCGACCGCGAGGACCGCGATCCTGTTGAAAAGGCTGCTGCTCATTGCGGCGCTCCCGGCAAGGTTGCAGGATCGACGACGCCCGTTCCCGGATAGCTCGGCGCATAGCCGTGCAGCACCGCCCACAGATACCAATTGTCGACGACGGTGCCGGTCAGAAGGATGCCGATCGCGCCGGTCAGCGGCGTCAGCACCGCGAACCACCATGCCCAGCGGTGGATCGATTCCATCGTCGCGTTGAAGCCCATCGTCCAGCGCCAGAACAACGCGGCGCGCTCGGCCGCGGTGCCGCGGTCGGTGATCTGCTCGATCTCGCGCTCGCCGCCATAGCGCCCGACCGCGAGGATCGTCGCGCCGTGCATCGCGAACAGCAGCGTCGATCCGTACAGGAACGCGATCGAGAGGCAGTGGAACGGGTTGTAGAACAGATTGCCGTAGCGGATCGAGAAGGCCGCCGTCCAGTCGAGGTGCGGGAAGATGCCGAACGGCACCGCCTCGGCCCAGCTTCCCATCAGCATCGGCCGGATGAAGCCGAGCGTAATGATCAGGAGGATGCCGGCGGCGAACGCCCAGGCGACATGCGTGCCCATGCCGAGCGCGCGGGCGCGGCGATAGGTGCGCGCCCACCACAGCAGCAGCGACGTCGTCATGCAGAAGCCGGCGATCTGCCACCACCCGCCCTCGGCCAGCGGCACGAGCAGCTTGAAGCCCCATTGCGGCCCCGGCGGCTCCAGCGCGAGCCAGGGAAGCTGGCGGACGAACTGGATCGGGTTCCAGTTGACGCTGGCGAACATGTTCAGCCCGATGATCTCGAACGCGAGGAACGCGAAGATCAGCGAGGCCATGCCGAGCGTGCCGAGATAGACCGGGCCGATCTGCGCCGCGCCGAACTTGCCGAGCCAGTAATTGTAGGTGCCACCGCCGCTGCGGGTGAAGCTGCTGTCGCGCAGGCGTGGCCCCGCCTCGAGCGGGCCGCGCAGTTGCACCTGGGTGAACATGTTCTGATAGCGAGCCATCGCGCGTACCCCCCGTTAGGACCAAATCGGCAGATTGAGCCACCACGTCCACCATTCGGGCCAGCCGCGCGTCCACAGCGGCCCGGAGATGATGATGCACACCGCGCTCCAGAAGCCGGCGGACAGCGCGAGGAACAGCCCGAGCCGGTGGATGCCGAGCGTGCCGACCGAATAGCCGATCGTGTCGCGGAAGAAGGC
>CAXTJX010000086.1:0-5842 GCA_964244765.1 uncultured Sphingomonas sp.
GTCGATCACGCGCGACGTGTCGGGCGAGGGCGTGCAGCAGGCATTGCTCAAGCTGATGGAGGGCACCACCGCCAGCGTGCCGCCGCAAGGCGGGCGCAAGCATCCGCAGCAGGAATTCCTGCAAGTCGACACGACCAACATCCTGTTCATCTGCGGCGGGGCGTTTTCCGGCCTCGAAAAGATCATCGGCGACCGCTTGCAGGGCAAATCGATCGGCTTCGGCGCCTATGTCGCCAGCCCCGAGGAACGCCGCACCGGCGAGACGCTGAAGGCGGTCGAGCCCGAAGATCTGCTAAAGTTCGGCCTGATCCCCGAATTCGTCGGTCGTCTGCCGGTGATCGCGACGCTCGAGGACCTCGACGTGCCGGCGCTGGTGACGATCCTGACCGAGCCGAAGAACGCGCTGGTCAAGCAGTATCAGAAGCTGTTCGACATGGAGGCGGTCAAGCTCGGCTTCACCGATGACGCGCTGGTGCAGGTCGCGCGCAAGGCGATCGACCGCAAGACCGGCGCGCGCGGGTTGCGCTCGATCTTGGAAGGTATCCTGCTCGACACGATGTTCGACCTGCCGGGGATGGATTCGGTCGACGAAGTGATGATCGACAAGGACGTGATCGAGGGCCGCAAGGAACCGATCCGCGTCTATGCCAAGAAAGAGAAGGCCGGCGCCGGGGCCGCATGAGCGGTCCCGCCCGCGCCGGTGACGGTGGCAACGCCGCCGTGCGCGTCGCGGGCAATGCCGACCGCGACCGCATCGGCGCGATGCTCGCGCGCGCCTTTGCCGACGATCCGGCGATGCGTTTCATCTTTCCCGACCCGGCCGATCGCGCGACGCGGTTGCCGCGCTTGTTCGCCCTGCTGTTCGATAGCGATGCGTCGAGCGGAACGCGGCTTGTCACCGAAGGCGGCGGGGCGGCGACCTTGTGGCGCGCGCCTGGCCAGACATCCGTACGGCCGGTCGAGATGCTGCTGCACGCCTGGCCGATGTGGCGTGCGTTCGGCGGTGCGATCGGGCGGGCGCTGTCGGTGTCGGCGGCGATCGCCGCGCACTTTCCGGCGGGCGACTTCTGGTATCTTCACATCGCCGGGTGCGATCCCGCCGCGCAGGGCGGGGGGCTGGGCGGTGCAGCGGTGCGCTCGGGGCTGGAGCGGGTCGCGGCGAGCGGCGTGCCGGCTTATCTCGAAACCGCGACCGAGAAGAATCTCGATTTCTACCGCAGCCTCGGCTTCGCGGTGACGGGCGAATGGATCGTGCCCGGGGGCGGGCCGCGCTTCTGGTCGATGCTGCGGGGCTGATCGTCGCCCGCCACGGCGTCACTGGCGGCAAATTTACGATCTGTTAACTTTTGAAATTTACCGATCGTTAACGCGAGTAATAGCGTGTTCCTCACCTGCTCTTGATCGGAATGCGCTCATGCGTCACGGGTTTCTCCTTTTCGTTACAGCCGCTTCGATGCTGAGCGGGTGCGCGACCGAGCGGGCGCGCAAGCCGTCGGTCACGCTGTCGGGCGAGACCGGCGACGCGACCCCGCCGCGTTGGGAGGCGCTGATTACGGCGGGCGACCGCGTGCGCCTCGCCGCGCTGGCGCAGACCTGGGCGACGGCGCGCGCCGCCATCCCCGCGCGGCTGGCGGCGAAGCTCGCGCAGGAAGGGCCGTTGCTCGACCCCGCCGCCGCGCTCGACTTGCCGACGTTGCCGCCGGGACCCTATTATTGCCGCCTCGTCCGGCTCGGCGGGCGGGCCGCGCTCGCCACCTACAAGCCTGATTTCTGCACGGTCGACGGCACCGCGCACAGCCTTGCCTTCACCAAGCAGAGCGGATCGATCCTGCCCGGCGGCTGGCTGTTCCCCGATACCGACAAGCGCCAGGTGTTCCTCGGCAGCTTCCGCGCCACCGCCGGCAAGAGCGCGGCGGCCTATGGCACCGATGCCGCGCGCGACGTGGCGGGCGTGGTCGAACGCGTCGGCTCGTTCCGCTGGCGGCTGGTGCTGACGCGGGCAGGGGGCGGCGCGGCGCTCGACATCTACGAACTGGTGCCGGTCACGCCAAGGGTGCCCGGCTCGGTCCCGGCGGTGCCGGAATCATGACACCCCCTGGACAGTGCCTTCAAGGCCTTGGGTACGGTGACGTGCAACTCGGAAAACCGGGGCATGGCCGAAACCGGTCGCGGCCATAGCCCTCCGCCATCGTCGCAAACTAGGCGGTGGCTCGCCTTTACCGGGCAGGCTAGCGGCGGCCAGGACGGGGCAGGGGGCAACAAGGACAGATCGCCTCATGCCGGGTCCAGCTCGACTGAAAAATCGGCGATCGTCATGCGCATGAACGGGCGGCCGTCCTGAACGATCGTCGTCGTGCGCGGGAAGCGCACGCCGCCCGCCGTTACCGTTCCGGTGAAGGACAGATGCTGTCGCACCGCCCTGTCCTCGTAATCGGGCGCGGCGAGCGCATAGTCCGCCGCGGCAATGCGCGCGTCCGGGCCCAGCGTCAGCGATATCGGCGGATACCCGTCGTGGACGGCATTGAGCCGCTTGGGCCCCGCCGCGCTGAGGAACGCAGGGGCGAGCAGCAGATACGCATAGACGCCGAGCTGTTGCCGTTCGAAGCGCGCTCGTGCTGCCGGCATCGGCGTCTGCGCGCCGTCCTGCACCAGGAAAGCGCTGTCGCGCTCGACCATCACGGTGCGCGCGGTGCTGCGGCCTTGCCCCGCCAGCCATGTCACCGAACGGCTCCGCACGAACGGTTCGATCCGCAACTCGGTCACAAGATCGACCGCAGTCGTGCCAAGCAGGACATGCGCCGTGCCGCCCCACGACAGCACGCGCACCCGCGACAGAATATCATGTCCACCCGCCGCCGCGATCGCCCGCGCGACCGGATCGGCCGCGCGGCGCATCCTCGCCGGCACGGGTGCGGGGAGTACCGCGAAAGTCACGGCCCCACTCAAAATCGCGCGACGATTGATGGAATGGCAATCCGCCCCATATAAGGGACACGCGCGAGGTTCACGCAGCGCCGGAGTATCCATGACCCAAGCTTCTTCCACGCCGTCCCCGTCCCCGTCGACCCAGGCCTACCCCGTTCTGCCGCTGCGCGACATCGTCGTGTTTCCCAACATGATCGTGCCGCTGTTCGTCGGCCGCGACAAGTCGGTCGCCGCGCTCGAAGCGGCGATGGCCGCCGACAAGGAGATTTTCCTGGTCGCGCAGCTCGACCCGGCCGAGGACGACCCCGATCGCGACGATCTGTACGAGATCGGCGTCACCGCCGTCGTGTTGCAATTGCTCAAGCTGCCCGACGGCACCGTACGCGTGCTGGTCGAGGGCAAGCGCCGCGCGGGGCTGACCGGCCTGGCCGAATCGGACGGGTATCTCTCCGCCGATGTCGAGATGCTGGAAGGCGAAGAGGGTTCGGAAGCGGTGGATTCCGCCAGCACCGAGATGTCGGCGCTGATGCGCTCGGTAATCGATCAGTTCGAGAATTACGCCAAGCTCAACCGCAAGCTGCCGGCCGAGACCGCCGTCCAGTTGGGCGAGATCGAGGAGCCGTCTAAGCTCGCCGACGCGGTCGCCGCCAACATCCAGGTCAAGGTCAGCGACAAGCAGTCGCTGCTGATCGAGCGCGACCCGGCCAAGCGGCTGGAGATGGTGTTCGCTTTCATGGAGGGCGAACTCGGCGTGTTGCAGGTCGAGAAGAAGATCAAGAGCCGCGTCAAGCGCCAGATGGAAAAGACCCAGCGCGAATATTACCTCAACGAGCAGTTGAAGGCGATCCAGCGCGAGCTCGGCAACGAAGGCGACGAAGGCGAAGGAGACGAGATCGCCGAGCTGACGCAGAAGATCGCGACGCTCAAGCTATCGAAGGAAGCGCGAAGCAAGGCGACCGCCGAGCTCAAGAAGCTCAAGACGATGGCGCCGATGAGCGCCGAGGCGACCGTCGTTCGCAACTATCTCGACGTGCTGCTCGGCTTGCCGTGGGTCAAGAAGTCGAAGATCCGCAAGGATATCTCGGCGGCGCAGGCGGTGCTCGACGAGGACCATTATGCGCTGGAAAAGGTCAAGGACCGGATCATCGAATATCTCGCGGTGCAGGCGCGCACCAACAAATTGAAGGGCCCGATCCTGTGCCTGGTCGGCCCGCCGGGTGTCGGCAAGACCAGCCTCGGCAAGTCGATCGCCAAGGCGACGGGGCGCGAGTTCATCCGCCAGTCGCTCGGCGGCGTGCGTGACGAGGCCGAGATACGCGGCCACCGGCGCACCTATATCGGCTCGTTGCCGGGCAAGATCGTGACGAACCTGAAAAAGGCCGGGACCAGCAACCCGCTGTTCCTGCTCGACGAAATCGACAAGCTCGGCCAGGATTTCCGCGGCGATCCGGCGTCCGCGTTGCTGGAGGTGCTCGACCCGGAGCAGAACGGCAAGTTCCAGGACCATTATCTCGAGATCGACGTCGACCTGTCCGACATCATGTTCGTGACGACGGCGAACACGCTCAACTTGCCGCAGGCGCTGCTCGATCGGATGGAGATCATCCGGCTCGAAGGCTATACCGAGGACGAGAAGGTCGAGATCGCCGAGCGCCACCTGATCGCCAAGCAGATCGAGGCGCACGGGCTTAAGGACGGCGAGTTCACGCTCACCACCGAGGGCCTGCGCGCGCTGATCCAATACTATACGCGCGAAGCCGGGGTGCGCACGCTGGAACGCGAAATCGCCAAGCTCGCGCGCAAGGCGCTGCGCCGTATCCTCGAAGGCAAGGCGGAGCGTGTGACCGTCACGCCCGATAACCTGTCCGATTTCGCCGGCGTGAAGAAATATCGCCACGGGCTGGGCGAGGAGGAGAACCAGATCGGCGCCGTCACCGGCCTCGCCTGGACCGAGGTCGGCGGCGAGTTGCTGACGATCGAGAGCGTTACCGTGCCCGGCCGCGGCGTCGCCAAGATCACCGGCAAGCTCGGCGACGTGATGAAGGAGTCGATCGAGACCGCGTTCAGCTTCATCAAGGCGCGCTCGCCATCCTACGGCATCAAGCCGAGCATCTTCGCGCGCAAGGACATCCACATCCATCTGCCCGAAGGCGCGGTGCCGAAGGACGGGCCGTCGGCCGGCATCGGCATCGTCACCGCGATCGTCTCGACGCTGACCGGCGTGCCGGTGCGGCGCGACATCGCGATGACCGGCGAAGTGACGCTGCGTGGGCGGGTGTTGCCGATCGGCGGTCTGAAGGAGAAGCTGCTCGCCGCGTTGCGCGGCGGGATCACTACCGTGCTGATCCCGCAGGAGAATGAGAAGGATCTCGCCGAGATTCCGGCGAACATCCTGAACGGCCTCAAGATCGTGCCGGTGGCGCATGTCGACGAAGTGCTGCGACTCGCGCTGACCGGGCCGCTTGAGCCGATCGACTGGACCGAGGCGGACGATCTCGCCGCGCAACCGCCGGCTGGGGTGCCGGCGATCGGCGGGGAGCTGCATCACTGACGGGCAAGCTTGGCTAACGCTGTGCGAACGCCATTTTTGCGATGATCGCCCCGGGGCCGACGCTTTTTGCTTTGACAGCCCCGGCGCGACTGTCGTTACTGCGCCGTCGGCTTCGCGCCGGAGAATCGATTGTAACGGGGGGTATCGCCACGATGAACAAGCAGGAACTGATCGCGACGGTCGCGGACACGTCTGGCCTCACGAAGGGCGATGCGAGCAAGGCGGTCGAAGCGGTGTTCGATGCGGTCTCCGCGGCGCTCAAGAAGGGCGACGAAGTTCGCCTAGTCGGTTTCGGCACCTTCTCGGTCAGCAAGCGCAAGGCCTCGACCGGCCGCAACCCGCGCACCGGCGAGCCGATGACGATCA
>CAXTJX010000087.1:0-5517 GCA_964244765.1 uncultured Sphingomonas sp.
GGCGCGTCGGTGCGCGGCTATGGCTATCAGGATATCGGCCCGCGTGACCCCAATAACGATCCGATCGGCGGCCGCAGCCTCGCCGAATTCTCGATCGAGGCGCGGGTCAAGGTGTTCGGCAAGATCGGCATCGTGCCGTTCTTCGACGGCGGCAACATCTCGACCACGCCGCTGCCGACCGTGACGGACCTGCGCTACGGCACCGGGCTGGGCGTGCGCTATTATTCCAATTTCGGGCCGATCCGCATCGATGTCGGCACGCCCGTCAACCCGCAGCCGGGCGATGCGCGCGTCGCGGTCTACGTTTCGCTGGGGCAGGCATTTTGAACGGCGAACCGGCGCCCGAGCGTTCCGTGCGGCCGCACGGGCGTTGGGGCAGGATCGTGCTCGGAGTGGTGGCGGCGCTCGTCCTGCTGCTGCTCGCCGCGTTGGCGCTGATGGACACCGCTATCGGCCACCGCTTCATCACCGACAGCATAGCCGGGCTGAAACCATCCAACGGCCTGCGCTACCGCATCGGGCGGATCGAGGGGTCGATCTACGGCCGCGCGACGCTGATCGACGTGCGGGTGCGCGACCGCAAGGGGGTGGTCTTCCTCGCGCCGCGCGCCGCGCTCGACTGGTCGCCGGCGCGCTGGCTCGACAACCGGCTCGACATCACCGCGCTGCACATCCCCACCGCCGTGCTCACGCGCATTCCCGAGACCGTCCCGACGGGCCGGAAAGGCCCGATCCTGCCGGGGTTCGACATCCGCATCGGGTCGCTCGCGATCGACCGGCTGGTGGTCGGGCGTGCCGTCACCGGGGTCGAACGGATCGGGCGGCTGACGGCACGCGCCGATATCCGGGACGGCCGCGCGCTGATCGATCTCGCCGCGACGGTGGCGGGCAGCGACACGCTGCGGCTGCGCCTCGACGCCGAACCGGACCGCGACCGTTTCGATCTCGACGCGCGGGCGCGCGGGACGGCAAGCGGGGTGCTGGCCAGGCTGTCGGGCTTCGCGCGCCCGATCGCGCTCGACGTGTCGGGCGATGGGCGCTGGAGCGCGTGGCGTGGCACGGCGGTGGCGGAGGTGGGGACGACGCGGCTGGTCGATCTCGCGGTCGCCAACCGCGCGGGCGCGTACGCGCTGTCGGGCGTGCTCGATCCCGCGCCGGTGTCGCACGGCAAGCTGCAACGGCTGACCATGCCGCGCGTGCTGGTGCACGGCGCCGGCACGCTCGCCGACCGCCGGTTGAAGGGCACGCTGGCGCTGCGCTCGGGGTCGATGGACGTCACCGCCGACGGCACGCTCGATCTCGCCGAAAACGCGTATCGGGGCGTGCGCCTCCACGCGATCCTGCTGCGTCCGCCCGCCTTGTTCCCCAACATGACCGGGCGCGACATCGAGTTGCGCGCGATCCTCGACGGCGCGTTCGCCACCGCCGCGTTCGAGTACCGGCTGACCGCGCGGCGCTTCGCCTTCGACACGACCGGCTTCGAGGAGGCACGCGCCGCCGGACGCGGGCATTTCTCCAAGGCGCCGGTGCTGGTGCCGATCCGCTTCACCGCCGCGCGCGTCACTGGCGTGGGCGATGTCGCGGGCGGCATCCTGCGCAACCTGACGATGGAGGGCGTGCTGCGCGTCACCTCGAAACTCGTCACCGGCGACGATCTGAGGCTTTCCTCGGACAAGCTCAACGGCCGCTTCAACCTGCTGCTCGATCTGACCGACGGGCGCTACGACATCGGTATCAATGGCGGGCTGGCGCGCTACCGCATCCCCGGCCTCGGCGTGGTCGAGGTCAAGACGATGCTGAAGGTCGTGCCCGGCCCGGGTGGCCGGGGAACGCGCGTGGTCGGGCAGGGCAGCGCGCAGATGGTGACGCTGGAGAACGCGTTCTTCCGCTCGCTCGCCGGCGGCTTGCCGCGCATCGTCACCGGGCTGGAGCGCACGCCGGACGGGGTGCTGCACCTCGATCACCTCGTGCTGACCGCGCCGCAGCTTCGCCTCGCCGGCAACGGGCTGCGCCGCCGCGACGGCACGTTCCAGTTCGAGGGGAGCGGGCGACAGGCGACCTACGGCCCGCTGACGCTCAAGCTCGACGGCCGGATCGACCATCCGACGCTCGATCTGGTGTTCAAGCGGCCCAACGACACGCTCGCCCTGAGCGACGTGGTCGCGCATCTCGACCCGACCGCGCAAGGGTTCGCCTTCACCGCGCGCGGCGGCTCGCGGTTGGGCGCGTTTACCGCGAACGGCGCGATCCTGCTGCCCAAGAGCGGCGACGGCACCATATCGATCGCCGATCTCGCCGTCAGCGGCACGCATTTGCAGGGGCCGCTGG
The DNA here is from genome assembly GCA_964244765.1 of uncultured Sphingomonas sp. Lineage (GTDB taxonomy): Bacteria > Pseudomonadota > Alphaproteobacteria > Sphingomonadales > Sphingomonadaceae > Sphingomonas. The sequence continues at coordinate 2,329 of CAXTJX010000087.1, forward strand.
CGATCGTGCCGGGCGGCTTCGACGGCAAGCTCGCCGTCAAGGGCGGCGGCCTGTCGGGCGATCTGCTGTTCCGCCCGGCCGGCGGGCATCAGCGGATCGAAGCGCATCTCGACGCGACCGGCGCGACGCTCGGCACGCTGACGCTGCGGCGCGGGCATCTCGATGCGGTCGCGGTGCTCGATCCGGCGGGCACCTCGATCGAGGCGAGTCTGACCGGCGCGGGTCTCCGGCGCGGGTCGCTGGTCCTCGGCCGCATCGCCGCGCGCGCGTCGCTGCGCGGCGGCGCCGGCACGGTTACCGCGTCGATCGCGGGGACGCGCGGCCGCGCGTTCGACATTCAGTCGGTGACGCAGGTCACGCCCGACCGCTACACCGTGTCGGCGCAGGGCACGCTCGACCGCCGGGCGTTGAAGCTCGTCACCCCCGCCGTCTTCACGCGCGACGGGGACGGCTGGCGGCTCGCGCCGACCCGGCTCGCCTTCGCCGGCGGCGACGCGCAACTGTCGGGCCGCTTCACCGGTACTTCCGGCGCGATCGACGCGACCCTGGCGCGCATGCCGCTGTCGATCCTCGATATCGGCTATCCCGGTCTCGGTCTCGGCGGCAACGCCTCGGGTACGCTGTCCTACGCGCAAGGCGGCGGCGCGGCGCCGACCGGCCGGATCGACATGACGGTGCGCGGGCTGACGCGATCCGGCCTCGTCCTGTCCTCACGCCCGGTCGATGTCGGCATTTCGGGTGTCCTGTCGCCCGACCGCATCGCCGCGCGCGCGATCGCCGCGACCGGCGGCAAGACCGTGGGCCGCGCGCAGATGCTGCTGACGCTCCCCGCCGGCACCGATCTGGCCAGGCGCGTGGACGATGCCGGCGTGTTCGCGCAGCTCCGCTATGACGGCCCCGCCGATACGCTGTGGCGGCTGACCCGCATCGAACAGTTCGATCTCACCGGCCCGGTCGCGATCGGCGCGGACGTCGGCGGCCGCGTGTCGGACCCGCAGATCAAGGGCGTCGTCCAGGCCAAGGGCGCCAAGATCGAAAGCGCCGCGACCGGCACGGTGCTGACCGACGTGCAGGCCAGCGGCAGCTTCGCGGGGTCGCGCCTGGCGCTCGATCGCTTCGCGGCGAATGCCGGCAAGGGCGGTCGCGTCACCGGCACCGGCAGCATGGATTTCGCCGCCGTCAAGGGCGTCGGACTCGATCTGCGCTTGCAGGCCGACCATGCCGTGATGATCGCGCGCGACGATATCGCGGCGACCGTGTCCGGCCCGTTGCGGTTCCAGTCGGACGGCGTCGGCGGCACGATTTCGGGCACGCTCACGCTCGACCGGAGCCGTTATCGCCTCGGCCAGGCGAGCGCCGCCAGCGCGGTGCCGCAACTCGATATCCGCGAGATCAACGTGCCCGGCGGCGGGGAGGAGGACGAGACGGCGCGCACCCCCTGGCAATTGGCGATCAAGGCGCATGCGCCCAATTCGGTGCTGGTCGCCGGGCTGGGTCTGCGTAGCGAATGGTCGGCGGACCTCGCCATCGCCGGCGCGGCGGACAATCCGGCGATCAGCGGCCGCGCCGATCTCGTGCGCGGCAATTACGATTTCGCCGGGCGTACCTTCGCGCTCGAACGCGGCAAGATCCTGTTCGCGGGCGAAGTCCCCGCCAACCCTGCGCTCGACATCGTGGCGAACGCCAACACGACCGGGCTCAACGCCTCGATCAACGTCACCGGTCCGGCGCAAAAGCCCGAGATCACCTTCTCCAGCGTGCCGGCCCTGCCGCAGGACGAATTGCTCTCGCGCCTGCTGTTCGGCACCTCGATCACCAAGCTGTCGGCGCCCGAAGCGCTGCAACTGGCATCGGCGGTGGCGGCGTTGCAGAACGGCCGGGGCGGGCTCGACCCGATCAACGCGGTGCGCCGCGTGACCGGGCTCGACCGCCTGCGCATCGTCCCCGCCGATCCGCAGACCGGGCAGGGCACCTCGGTCGCGGCCGGCAAGTACATCACGCGCCGCTTCTATGCCGAGATCGTCACCGACGGCGCGGGCTATTCCGCCACGCAAGTCGAGTTCCAGGTGACGCGCTGGCTGTCGCTGCTGTCGAGCATTTCCACCCTCGGCCGCCAGAGCGCGAACCTGCGCGTGTCGAAGGATTATTGAGCCGGCGCGGGCCGGATATCGCGCGTCAGGCCGGCTCGCCGACGATCGCCTTCACTTCCATGAAATCGACCATGCCGTATTTGCCGCCCTCGCGGCCGTTGCCGGATTGCTTGTAGCCGCCGAACGGGACGCCCCCGCTCGGGCTCCACGCATTGATCGTCACCAGCCCGGCGCGCAGCCGCGGCGCGACCTTCGCCGCCGCCGCCGGATCGCCCGAGATCGTCGCGGACAGGCCGTATTCGGTATCGTTCGCCATCTCGATCGCCTGCTCGCCATCCCGATAGGTCGAGATCGTCGCGACGGGACCGAACGTCTCCTCCCGGTAGATGCGCATCTCGGGCGTCACGTCAGCGAGCAGGGTCGGCTTGACGAAGAAGCCGGCGTTGCGCCCGTCGGGCCGTCCGGTGCCGCCGGTGACGAGCGTCGCGCCTTCGTCGATCGCCGACTGGATCAGGTCCTGGATCTTCTCGAACTGCGCCTTGTTGACGACCGGGCCGATATGCGTGCCCATCACGTCGGCCGCGTCGACCGTCGCGCTTTCCATGATCGACTTTACCACTTGCGTCGCTTCGTCGACTTGGCTTTCGTGCACCAGCAGGCGGGTCGGCGCGATGCAGCTTTGTCCGCTATTGGCGAGCACGCCGTGGACGGTCGGCGGCAGCACGGCGGCGAGATCGGCACCTTCCAGCACGACGTTCGGCGCCTTGCCGCCCAGTTCCTGGTGCACGCGCTTGACGGTCGCGGCGGCGGCCTGCGCTACCGCGATGCCGGCGCGCGTCGATCCGGTGAAACTCACCATGTCGACGTCGCGATGGCTCGACAGCGCCGCGCCGACGCCCGGCCCGTCGCCATTGACGAGGTTGAACACGCCCGCGGGCACGCCGGCCTTGTCGAGGATCTCGGCGAGGATCACCGCGCAGCCGGGCGCTTCTTCCGATGGTTTCAGGATCATCGTGTCGCCCGCCGCGAGCGCCGGCGCGACCTTCGCGCAAATCTGGTTGAGCGGCCAGTTCCACGGCGTGATCATCGCGACGACGCC
>CAXTJX010000088.1:0-5482 GCA_964244765.1 uncultured Sphingomonas sp.
GCGAATACGTGCGCGGCGGCGGCGTCCCGTGCCTGATCGCGATCCACCAGGACGCCAGCGGCAACGCGCACGACGTCGCGCTCGCTTATGCCTCGGGCGTCGGCGGCGGCCGCTCGGGCATCATCGAGACCAATTTCCGCGAGGAATGCGAGACCGACCTGTTCGGCGAGCAGGCGGTGCTGTGCGGCGGCATCACGCACTTGATCCAGGCCGGGTTCGAGACGCTGGTCGAGGCCGGCTATGCGCCTGAAATGGCCTATTTCGAATGCCTGCACGAGACCAAGCTGATCGTCGACCTGCTGTACGAGGGCGGCATCGCCAACATGCGCTATTCGATCAGCAACACTGCCGAATATGGCGACATCGTCACCGGCCCGCGCATCATCACGGCCGAAACCAAGGCCGAGATGAAGCGCGTCCTCGCCGACATTCAGGGCGGGCGTTTCGTGAAGAACTTCGTGCTCGACAACCGTGCCGGCCAACCCGAACTGAAGGCCGCGCGCAAAGCCGCCGCCGCGCATCCGATCGAGCAGGTCGGCGCCGAACTGCGCGCGATGATGCCGTGGATCGGCGCCAACAAGCTGGTCGACAAGGACAGGAACTAGGGCGGATCGACCTTCAGTTTCGGCAGTTTTGCCCGCGGATTTGCCACAAGAACCATCACCCCGGACTCGTTCCGGGGCCCACCGTGCCGCAAACTCGGCGATCACACTATCTATTGAGTTGAAAGCCGCTTAGTGGACCCCGGAACGAGTTCGGGGTGACGCAAAGCTCAGGGAACAAGGCTCACCAAGGAGGATGAAGGTCGATCCGACCTGGGGTCTGCCCTTCGCCTAGCCGTCACCCCAGCGAAGGCTGGGTCTCCCTGTTGTCGCGCCTTGCGCGCTCCTTCGGGAAATACCAGCCTGTGCTGGCATACGGATGAGGCGGCTTACTGACGAAACGCTGCGTTTCCGCGCAAAGGTTTGACCTCGCTGCGCTCTTGCGCCAGCATGACCTCGACAATTGGAGATTCCCCATGCGCTTTACGATCCTCGCCGCCCTGGCCGCCGTCATGACGGCACCCGCGATCGCGCAGCATGCGATGCCCGATGCGTTGCACGGCGCGGGCGCGCCCGCCGATGTGCCGGCCGGCACCTATGCGATCGACCCCAACCACACCCAGGTCACGTTCAGCGTAAGCCATTTGGGGATTTCACCCTTCGCCGGGACCTTTTCCGGCGGCAGCGGGACGCTGACGATCGATCCGGCCAAGCCCGACACCGCGACCGTATCGGTCACCGTCCCGACCGCCAGCCTTCAGACCACCAGCCCCAAGCTGACGCAGGAACTGAATGCACCCGACTTCCTCGATACCGCCAAATTCCCCAGTGCCACGTTCAAATCGACATCGGTCAAGACGACGGGTTCCGATGCGGAGATCGCCGGCGTGCTGACGTTGCACGGCGTGACCAAGCCGGTCGTGCTCCGCGCGCGCTTCTTCGGCACCGCGACGAACCCGATGAGCAAGAAAGTCTCGGTCGGCTTTCTCGGTCGCATCGCGATCAAACGGTCGGACTTCGGCCTGACCAAGTTCGTGCCGCTGATCTCCGACGATACCGTGCTGGTCGTCAACGCCGCTTTCGAAAAGCAATGAGCGGCTGATTCAGGCGGTCGCGCCGACCGACACGAGATCGAGGAAAGCCGCGCATATTGCCGGCGCGGCGCGGGACAGGTCGCGTCGCATCCGCGTATCGAACGCATCGGCGGCGTCCCAGCGGTTGCGCCGTGCCATCGTCCACGTCCCGAACTCGCGCGCGTCGATCGTGCGGTCGCGCAGCACTTCGATACGCTCGTGCCGGGGATCGTTCATGATCCGGTCGAAGGTCGCCGTGACGCTGTCCTCCGGCCCTTCGAACACTTGCAGGAAGCGCGCGCCGTCCGACCAGAGCAGTCCGGTCACGCCGTCGAGTGCATTGTTGTGGCGCGACCGTTCCAGGATCGCGTCCAGATCGGCCGTGCCGTCGGCCACGGTGCTGCGGCTGACATAGAGAATTTGACGCACGCGCGACCTCCTTCGCTCTCCGGCAGGCGATAATACGCAACCACTTCGCGGGCGCATTGACCTTTATCAAGGTGTCCGGCGCAACCGGTCTGGACAAACGCCCGCTTCGCCGCCAAGGAGAGCGCGTGACGACCTTTGCCGCCCTGCTTCGACTTATCCGCCCTTAGAGGCGCGATTTCCGGCGTGCGCTTCTAGGGGTTTCGTCCCGCCGCTTCCCGATTGGGCCGGCCTTCCCCGCTATGCGGGCATGGTGCGGCGACAGCCGAAAGACGAGCTTCCCATGCTGCACGACCCGTCCCGCAAATACCGCCCCTTCCCCGCCATCGACTTGCCCGACCGCCGCTGGCCGTCGCGCACCATCGCCGCCGCGCCGCGCTGGCTCTCGACCGATCTGCGCGACGGCAACCAGGCGTTGATCGACCCGATGGACGCCGAGAAGAAGACGCGGATGTTCGATCTCGTCTGCAAGGTCGGCATCAAGGAGATCGAAGTCGGCTTCCCGGCCGCCGGCGCGACCGAGTTCGACTTCATCTCCGGGCTGGTCACATCCGGCCGCATTCCCGACGACGTGACGATCCAGGTGCTCACCCAGTCCCGCCGCGACCTGATCGAAACGAGCTTCGCCAGCTTACGCGGCGCAAAGCGCGCGATCGTCCATGTCTATAACGCGGTCAGCCCGGCCTGGCGCAAGATCGTGTTCGGCATGTCCCGCGCCGAGGTGAAGCAGATCGCCATCGACGGCGCGATGATCCTGCGCGACCAGGCCGCCGCGCAGCCCGACACCGACTGGTATTTCGAATATTCGCCGGAGACCTTCTCCACCGCCGAACTCGATTTCTCGCTGGAGGTGTGCGAGGCGGTGATGGACGTGCTGCGGCCCACCGCCGACCACAAACTGATCCTCAACCTGCCCGCCACGGTCGAATGCGCGACGCCCAATGTCTATGCCGACCAGATCGAATGGTTCGGCCGCAACATTCGGGACCGCGACACCGTGGCGCTGAGCTTGCACCCGCACAACGACCGCGGCACCGGCGTGGCGGCGGCGGAGCTGGGGTTGATGGCGGGCGCCGACCGCGTCGAGGGCTGCCTGCTCGGCAATGGCGAGCGCACCGGCAATTGCGATCTCGTGACGGTCGCGCTCAACATGTACACGCAGGGGCTCGATCCGAAACTGGACTTTTCCGACATTGACGAGGTCGTCAACACCGTCAATTACTGCACGCAACTGCCGGTCCATCCGCGCACGCCTTATGCCGGCGATTTGGTGTTCACCGCCTTTTCCGGCAGCCATCAGGACGCGATCAAGAAAGGTTTCGCCGCGCAGGAGGCGCGCAACGACGAGTTGTGGGAAGTGCCCTATCTGCCGATCGACCCGGCCGATCTCGGGCGCAGCTACGAGGCGGTGATCCGCGTCAATTCGCAGAGCGGCAAGGGCGGCGTGGCCTGGGTGATCGAACAGGACAAGGGCCTCAAGCTGCCCAAGCGGCTTCAGGCCGATTTCAGCCGCCACGTCCAGCGCCTCGCCGACGAGACCAGCCGCGAAATGAACGCCAGCGATATCTGGGGCCTGTTCGAGGCGACCTATCTGGCGCGCGACGCCGACCGTTTCCGGCTGCTCGACTATAGCGAGAGCGGCGGCGTCGGCGACCGGCTGTTCGTCGGCCATGTCGCGGTCGACGGCGAGGAGCGTTCGATCTCCGGGCGCGGCAACGGCCTGATCTCGGGCGTCATCGCCGCGCTCGGCGACACCACCGGGCCGCAACTCGACGTGGTCGATTACAGCGAACACGCGATCGGCCACGGCGCGGACGCGCAGGCGGCGGCCTATGTCGAATGCCGCACCAGCGACGGGCGGACGGTATTCGGCGTCGGCATCGACGCCGATATCGCGACGGCGAGCGTGCGCGCGGTGCTGAGCGCGGCGAACCGGGCTTAGCGCGGATCGACATTCCTCCTCCTTGACGGGCCTTACTCCGAGATTTCCGTCACCCCGGACTCGTTCCGGGGTCCACCAAGCGGCTTTCGACCCGCATGGTGGTGAGCGCCGAGGTCGCGGCACGGTGGACCCCGGAACGAGTCCGGGGTGACGGTTTCGTAAGGAAAACCTGCGGGCAAGACTGCCGAAACCGAAGGTCGATCCGCCCTACCCCCTCCCGCGAAGGCGGGAGCGGGGAAAGGGAAGTCGCTCGGCGGATACTACCGCCCCCGCACCACCTCGCACCCTACCGCCGCATCCGGATATACATCCGGCTTCGACGTGCGCACCGTCACCCGCTCGACCCGCGCATCGGCGAGGCATAGCGCCGCGATCGCCTCGCACAGCGTTTCCTGCAAGTGGAAGTGCCGCCCGGCGACCAGCGCCTGCACGCCCGCGCGCACGAAATCGTAATCGAGCACCGCGTCGATCCGGTCCTCGGCGGGCAGTGCGGGATAGGCGACGTCCATCCGCACCGAGACGATCACGCGTTGCGGCGCGGCCAGTTCGGCGGCGTGGATGCCGAGGCCCATCACGACCTCCAGCCCCTCCAGGATGGTGGTGAAGCGGACCGTCACGCCCGCCCCCCGGTTCGCCCCTCGAACATCACGTCGCGGTCGCGCGGCAGGAAACGCTGCCCGCAATCGACGAACACATTCTGCCCCCGCACCCCGCCAGCGCCCAGCAGGAACGCCACCGCCCGCGCGACATCCTCCGGGTCGACCGGGCGGCGCAGCACGTTCTTCCCCGCCGCCGCGGTGAATTCCGCCGCGCTCTGGTCTGCGCTCGGCAGCGTCAGGCCCGGCGACACCGCGTTGACGCGGATGCGCGGCCCCAGCGCCTGCGCCAGCATCATGGTCGCGCCGGCCAGCGCGATCTTGCCGCAACTGTACGAAAAGAAATCCGGGTTGAGATTGGCGATCTTCTGGTCGAGCACAGCGACCACCGCGCCTGCCGCCAGATCGTCCTGCGCCGCCAGTGCCGACGCCAGCAGCACCGGTGCGTCGAGATTGACCGCCGCATGCGCCCGCAGCGACGCCGCCTCGATCGCCGGCGGCGTGTCGAACTCGAACAGCGACGCGCTGTTGACCAGCGCCGTCAACGGCTCGCCGAACGCCGCCCGCGCCCGCTCGACCAGCGCCGGCGGCACCGCCGGATCGGCGAGATCGCCGGTCAGCACGATCGCACCCGGCAGGTCCGCCGCCAGCGCATCCGCCTCCGCCGCGGAATGATGATGGTGGATCGCCACGCGCCATGCGCCCCCTGCACAGGCCGCCCCCGCCAGATGCCGCGCGATGACCGCGCCAAGCCGCCGCGCCGCGCCCGTCACCAGCACGGTGCGCGCCCCGCCTGACGATCCCGGCGACCCCGACGATCCCGGCGTCACCGCCGTCACCCGCGCCCGATCAGCGCGAGCACTTCCTTGCGGCTGCGCTCGTCGTCGCGGAACACGCCCATCA
>CAXTJX010000089.1:0-5449 GCA_964244765.1 uncultured Sphingomonas sp.
AGCATTTCGTCAACCATCGCTGGCTGGGCGGCATGCTCACCAACTGGAAGACCATTTCCGGCTCGATCAAGCGGCTCAAGACGCTGGAGGAGCAGCTTTCGGGCGACACGGTCGGCCTGACCAAGAAGGAAGTGCTCCAGCTCACCCGCGAGAAAGACAAGCTCGAACTGTCGCTCGGCGGCATCCGCGACATGGGCGGCATCCCCGACGTGATGTTCGTGATCGACGCGAACAAGGAAGAACTGGCGATCAAGGAAGCCAATACGCTCGGCATCCCGGTCGTGGCGATCCTCGATTCGAACGTGTCGCCGGACGGCATCGCCTTCCCGGTGCCCGCGAACGACGACGCCAGCCGCGCGATCCGCCTCTATTGCGAGGCGATCGCGATCGCCGCGACGCGCGGCGGCAACGAGCAATTGTCGCGCCGCCAGGACATCGGTTCGATGGAAGCGCCACCCGCCGAGGAAGTGCTGACGGTGGCACCGGAAGCGCCTGTTGCCGACATCACGCCGGCGACCGACGAAGCCTTGCAGGCCGAACTGGCCGCCGAGACCGAGCGCCAGATCGACGCCTAAGCGTCGCGGGACTGTAACGCGGCGAGGCTAGCGGCCTCTGATTGCCGTTCGCCCCGAGCGACGTCGAAGCACCTCGCGTGTCTTTCGATTCCGCTCAGGGCGAACGGATGTTGATAAAGGAACGAAAGATGGCCGAGATCACGGCAGCAGCGGTGAAGGACCTGCGCGAGAAGAGCGGCGCGGGCATGATGGATTGCAAGAAGGCGCTGACCGAAGCGGCCGGCGACATGACCGCCGCGATGGACTGGCTGCGCGCCAAGGGCCTCGCCGCCGCCGCCAAGAAATCGAGCCGAACGGCGGCCGAAGGGCTGATCGGCGTCGAGGTGTCGGGCACCAGGGGTGCCGCGGTCGAGGTCAATTCCGAGACCGATTTCGTCGCCAAGAACGAGCAGTTCCAGACCTTCGTGCGCGACGTGACCTCGGTCGCGCTCGAACTGGGCGACGATCTGACGACGATCAGGGCGGCGGCGCTGGGCGGCAAGACCGTCGAGGAAGTGCTGACCAACAACATCGCGACGATCGGCGAGAACCAGAATCTGCGCCGCGCCAGGCGGCTCGAAGTGACGGCGGGCGCGGTCGTGCCGTACATCCACAACGCGGCGGCGCCGGGCCTGGGCAAGATCGGCGTGCTCGTCGCGCTGGAAAGCACGGCGGGTGAGGACGTGCTGCTGCCGCTCGGCAAGCAGATCGCGATGCACATCGCGGCGGCTTTCCCGCTGGCGCTGAACGAGGACGGGCTCGACCCCGAGATCGTCGCGCGCGAGCGGGCGATCGCGACCGAGAAGGCGGCCGAGAGCGGCAAGCCCGCCGACATCGTCGCCAAGATGGTCGACGGCGCGATCGCCAAGTACCGTAAGGAAAACGCGCTGGTCAGCCAGTTGCTGGTGATGGACGGCAAGACCAGGATCTCCGACGTCGTCGCCAACGCCGCCAAGGCGGCCGGCACCGCGATCGCGCTCACGGACTATGTCCGCTTCCAGCTTGGCGAGGGCATCGAGAAGGAGACGAGCGACTTCGCGGCGGAAGTGGCGGCCGCGTCTGGCGTGCCGCAGCCGGTGGTGTAAGGGCGGACCGACCGTCAGTTTTGACAGCTTGCCCGCGGATCTTCCCAAAGCCGTCACCCCGGACTCGTTTCGGGGTGCACCGTGGCGCACCCTCCCGGCCGCTGAGGTCGCACGACGGTGGATGCCGGCACATGTCCGGCATGACGGCAGGGGTTCACGGTGCGCGGACGTGCCGCGCGGTGGACCCGGGTGATGACGTCGTCCGGTCGAGCGGCATGGTGGCTTCACCGCGTCTGCGCGGTTTCCGCGCTTCCAATCGCCTCGCGCGCCCGATAAGGTCCGCGCCGCCCCGACCCTTGTCAGCCTGGAACGACGTGACCAACCCCCGCTACACCCGTATCCTGCTGAAATTGTCGGGCGAAGTCCTGATGGGGGCTGCCGAGAAAGGCGGGGGTGGCCTGTCGATCGATCCCGACGTCATCGCGCGCGTCGCCGCCGAGATCGCCGACGTGAAGCATCAGGGCTATGAATTGTGCGTCGTCGTCGGCGGCGGCAACATCTTCCGCGGCATTTCCGGCGCAGCGCGCGGCATGGACCGGGCGACCGGCGATTATATGGGGATGCTGGCGACCGTGATGAACGCGCTCGCCGTGCAGAACGCGCTGGAGCAGATCGGCGTCGAGACGCGCGTGCAGTCGGCGATCCCGATGTCCTCGGTGTGTGAACCGTTCATCCGCCGCCGCGCCGAGCGGCACCTCGAAAAGGGCCGCATCGTGATCTTCGCGGCCGGCGTCGGCAGTCCGTTCTTCACCACCGACAGCGGTGCCGCACTGCGCGCGGCCGAGATGAAGTGCGACGCGTTGTTCAAGGGCACGTCGGTCGACGGCGTGTACGATGCCGATCCCAAATTGGTGCCGACCGCCAAGCGCTTCGACACCGTCGATTACGGCACCGTCCTCGCGCAGGACCTGCGGGTGATGGACGCCAGCGCGATCGCCTTGTGCCGCGACAACGATATCCCGATCGTCGTCTTCAACATCCGCCAGCCCGGCAACCTCGCCGCCGTGCTGCGCGGCGAGGGCGTGTCGACGGTCGTCCAGAACAACACAGGAGCATAATCATGGCCGCGTACGACAAGGCCGACCTCGAACGCCGCATGGCGGGCAGCGTGGAAGCGTTGAAGCACGATCTCGGCGGCCTGCGCACCGGCCGCGCGTCGACCTCGCTGCTCGATCCCGTGACGGTCGAGGTGTACGGCGCGCACATGCCGCTCAACCAGATCGCGACCGTGTCGGCGCCCGAGCCGCGCATGCTGTCGGTGCAAGTCTGGGACAAGGGCAATGTCGGCCCGTGCGACAAGGCGATCCGCTCGGCCGGGCTCGGCCTCAACCCGATCGTCGACGGCACCACGCTGCGCCTGCCGATCCCCGATCTGACCGAGGAACGCCGCAAGGAACTGGCCAAGCTCGCCGGCAAATATGCCGAGGACGCGCGCATCGCCGCGCGCAACGTGCGCCGCGACGGGATGGACAGCCTCAAGACCGACGAGAAGAAGGGCGTCTATTCGGAGGACGAGCGCAAGAAGCTTGAGACCGAGGTGCAGAAGCTGACCGACAAGACAATCGGCGAGATCGACGCCGCGGCGAGCGCCAAGGAAAAGGAAATCCTGGGCAAGTGAAACCGTTCGCCGCCTCTTCCGCGGTGCCCGTGGCGGATGCGGCGGTGCTGCCGCGTCACGTTGCGATCATCATGGACGGCAATGGCCGCTGGGCGAAGAAGCGGCATTTGCCGCGCCTCGCCGGGCATCGCCAGGGGGTGGAGGCGGTGCGGCGCGTGGCCCGCGCAGCGCGCGAACAGGGTATCGAAGCGCTGACGCTCTACGCCTTTTCGAGCGAGAACTGGCGGCGGCCGGAGCAGGAAGTCAGCGACTTGATGGGGTTGCTGCGGGTGTTCATCCGAACCGATCTCGACGAGATGGTGCGCGACAATGTGCGGCTGCGGATCATCGGCGACTATCGCCGCTTTTCGGGCGATCTGGTGACGCTGATCGACGATGCGATCGCGCGGACGTCGGTCAATACCGGGCCGATCTTGGTGATCGCGCTCAATTACGGCGCGCAGGCCGAAATCGCCGCTGTCGCGCGGACACTGGCCGAGCAGGCGCGCGACGGCACGCTCGACCCGGCGACGATCGACGAAGCGCTGTTCGAGGATCGGCTGGAGACGCGCGACCTGCCGCCGCTCGACTTGCTGATCCGCACCTCGGGCGAACTGCGGTTGTCCAATTTCCTGCTGTGGCAGGCGGCCTATGCCGAACTACTGTTCGTCGACACGCTGTGGCCGGACTTCGACGGCGAGAAGCTGGCGTCGGCGATCGAGGCGTTCGGCCAGCGGCAGCGGCGGTTCGGGGGCCTGTGACGCCGGATGCGCAGAAGACCGGCCGAAAAACTGGCCGAAAAACCGGCCGAAAAACCGGAATGTCCAATCTCACGCTGCGCATCCTGGTCGGTATCGGCCTGATCGCGGTGGCGCTGGCCGGTATCATTGCGGGCGGCATCGCCTTCTGGCTGCTGTGCGTCGTGCTCGGCCTGGTCATGATGGCGGAATGGGCCGACCTGCACGCCGCCCCGCGCGACACCAAGCGGCTCGCGCAATATGCGCTGTCGGTGCCGCTGGCGATCATGATGCCGGTGATCGGCGCCGGGGCGGGGTTCCTCGCGCTCGGCCTGCTGATCGGCGCGGCGTTCTTCGTGGTGATCGTCACGCGGCGGCAGGGGCTGGCGGCGGGCGTCCTCTATGTCGGGCTGCCGGTCATGGCGCTGCTGGTGATCCGGCGGCAGGAGGAGGGCGTGGTGTTCACGGCCTGGGCGCTGGCGCTGGTCTGGGCGTGCGACATCGGCGCCTATGCCGCCGGGCGGGCGATCGGCGGGCCGAAGCTCGCGCCGGCGATCAGCCCGAACAAGACGTGGGCCGGGCTGGGCGGGGGGGTACTCGCCGCAAGCCTGTTCGCACTGTTCCTGCACTGGCGGTACGGCTTGGCGCTGCGTCTCACGCTGGCGACGCCGGCGCTGGCGGTGCTGGCGCAGGGCGGCGATCTATATGAAAGCTGGCTCAAGCGGCGCGCGGGCGTGAAGGACAGCGGCACGCTGCTGCCCGGGCATGGCGGCGTGCTCGACCGGCTCGACGGGCTGGTGCCGGTGGCGCCGGCGGCGGCGCTGCTGGTGCTGTTGCCGAAGGTCTATTGGTGGTGAAGACCATTACCATCCTCGGTGCGACCGGCTCGATCGGCACGTCGACGCTCGACCTGGTCGAACGCGAGCCCGAGCGGTTCGACGTGCTGGCGCTGACCGCCAATGGCGATGTCGCGCGGCTGGCGGCGGCGGCGATCCGCACCGACGCCAAGCTGGCGGTGGTGGCGGACGAACGCTGCCTGCCCGATCTGCGCGCGGCGCTTGCCGGCACCGCCATCGCCTGCGCCGGCGGAAGCCCGGCGGTGATCGAGGCAGCGAGCCTCGGCGCGGACGTGACGATGGGCGCGATCGTCGGGTGCGTCGGCCTGGAGCCGACCATGGCGGCGATCGCCGGCGGCAAGACCGTGATCCTCGCCAACAAGGAGCCATTGGTGTCGGCCGGCGACGTCGTGCTGGCGGCGGCGGCGCGGCACGGCGCGACGCTGCTCCCGGCCGATTCCGAGCATAACGCGATCTTCCAATGCTTCGACGCGGCGCGGCCGGAGCGCGTGCGGCGCATCATCCTGACGTGCAGCGGCGGCCCGTTCCGCGACCGTTCGCTCGCGGAGATGGCCGGCGTCACGCCCGCACAGGCGGTGGCGCATCCGAACTGGTCGATGGGCGCGAAGATCTCGGTCGA
>CAXTJX010000090.1:0-4712 GCA_964244765.1 uncultured Sphingomonas sp.
ACGAACAGGCCGACGACATAGTCGCCGCCGATCAGGAAGGTGCCGAACGCCTCGATCACATGGCCTGCCGCGCCCTCGCCCTCATGCCCGTGGACCAGCACGACGCGGGTCGAGGCGACGTTGAGGCTCAGGCGGAACAGCGTCGCGAACAGCAGCACCGTCGGGAAGGCGGAGAAATCGAGCGGCTTCTGCGCGTTGAGGCTGACCATCAGCACGGCGAGGCTGATCGTGATGTTCATGATGAAGAACAGGTCGAGCATCGCCGCCGGGATCGGCACGACCATCAGCACGACCAGCAGCAGGATCGCCACCGGCAAGGCGGCGGAGCGCAGCAGCGGCAGCACGCCGCCGGCTTTGGGGGAAGGGAGCGCCAGGGCCATGCGTTACGCTCCCATGCTCGCGAGCATCATGTAGGCCAGCCGGGCATTGTCCGGCGTGGGCCGCAACAGACTGGCCATATTGATCCCGCCCCCCCCGCCGAGCCGTTCGAGCGTCGATTGCGCCCACACGGCGGCATCCGAGGTCGACGTCTCCTCGTTGCCGGGGATGACGTCCGCGCCCCATTCGCCGAGCCGCGTCGCCGCGAGGCCGGAGGTGGCGGCGGGTGCGCTCGCCCCCGCCGCGCTCCGGTCGAGCTTGCCGGCGAAGCGGCTGTAGATGTCGCCGAGCGAGCGCGCATTGCCGTTCGCCTCGAAGAACACGCTACGATTGGCGCGGGCGGCGGCGGGGAACATCGCCGCGCCGCTGCGACCGGGCGAGGCCTGCATCGCGGTGAGGAACGAGCGCGCCCCGCCCAGCCCGAGGAAATGCGCCATATAGAGATCGGTGCCGGTCGCGGTGCGGCCGGTCGCGGTTTCGATCGCGTCCTTGTTGTCGCTGGCATGCTCCGCCGCCATCAGCGAGGCGGTCGACGGATCGTTGCGCAGATCGAGGATCGCCTTGCGCATCGCCGGGTCGGCAACGGCCGCGCGGCCGGTGGAAGTGGTGGAGATGGCATCCGCCGCCCAACTCAGGCCATGTTCCGCGCCGTGCGCCTTGACGACGCGCAGCCAGCTCTGGTCGATGAACTGGTACAGGCCCGCGGCGCTCGACGTGCCGGCCCTGGCGGCGGCGTTGAGGCCGCTTTCCAGCTTGGCCTGGCCGAGCAGATAGTTGAAGTCGATGCCGGTCTTCCGGCTGGCATTGGCGATCGCATTGCGGATCGCGCCGCCGCCAAGGTTCCTCGCCTCGTCGACCGCGCCGTTCAACATCGTCAGTGGATTGAAAGGCATCGTTCCCCAGCTGCGTCGCCCATAGTCGGGCGGACATCAGCAAGAGGCGTGCCATTCTTGGTGTCGTGGTGCCGGCCCGCTCCCCACGCCGCCACCCATGCCGCATATCCTAGATGGGTGGGGTGGCGAGGGCGCGGCCCGGCACCGCCGCATGGTGCGCTGTTCCGTGCGCCATGCCACATCACGCGTATGCGGCGATCCCCATGCCCGGGCGGTACACCGTGCCGGGCGCGGTGCCGGTGGCGATGCCGGCGGAGCCGGTCAGGGTTTGCAGGCGGCGGCGGACATTTGCCGCCATCAGGTTGACGTAGATGCGGCACGTCTCGTTGAGCCGCTGCGCTTCCTCGGCGAGCGCGCGCAACTCGTCGCCCGCCGGCGCCGTGCCGAACGACGCGACAGCCTCGATCGCGGTCAGCTTTTCGGCGGTCGCGCGTTCCAGGCGGGGCACGTCATTGGCCTTCAGCGCCGAAATCTCGGCATGGAGCGATTCGATCACGCGGATCAGCGCGTCGCGCCGTGTCGCCCCGCCGGATGCCGGCATCGTCATTTCTTCGGGCTCCAGTTCAGCTTCAGGGCGAGCAGGCGGTCGGCGATGGTCTCGGGCGCGATCGGATAGGTGCCGTTGCGCACCGCGCGCTTTACCTCCTCGACGCGCTTTTCATCGACCGGCGAGGCCTTGCCGAATTCGAAGGCGAGCGCGGAAAGGTCGAGCTGCCGGATCGTCGTCTCGCTCGGTCTGGACGTCGCGCCGGCGGGTTGCGACGTCGGTGCGACCGGCACGACCAGCCGGTCCTGCGTCGTCGTGACAGCCTTTGCCGTGATCGGATCCACCATGCCTGCACCTGTTGGGTTACGCTGACAGGAGAGATAA
This sequence comes from uncultured Sphingomonas sp., assembly GCA_964244765.1. GTDB lineage: Bacteria > Pseudomonadota > Alphaproteobacteria > Sphingomonadales > Sphingomonadaceae > Sphingomonas. The sequence goes on from CAXTJX010000090.1 coordinate 2,143, forward strand.
CGACCGGTCGCGACGGACCTTAAGAAATACTTCCGGAAATTTTATTCGGTCCAGCCAGGCAACGTGGCGCGGCCGCTGGCGATCGCCACCGCCTGCACCGGCGCGCGCGTATCGTCGACCTTCACCAGGAAGCGCCCGCCGCTGACCGCATCGCCGCTGGCGACGCCCTCGCGCGTGATCGAGAAACCGGGCGACCCGGCGCTGATCGTCACCGGATCGCCGCGCTTGATGACATAGACCGGCTTGAGCGCGACGATCTCGCTCGGCGTGATGACGAGCGGCGCGGCGGGTCTGGGTGCCGCGACGGGCGTGCGCATCGGCACGAAGAGGCGCCATTCCGGCCCGGTGCAGGCGACGACGACGGCGTCGCGCTTGTCGGAGCGCCACGCCAGCGACACCATCGGACAGGAAGCGAGCTTCAGCCGGGTATCGACCGGCGTGCGCGCGCCGCCTTCGCTGCCGAGCGGTTTCCCGGCAAAGGCGGCGACGGCGCGGTCGATCGCGGCGGTATCCTGGAACGGTGCGGCCGCCGCCGGGCTGGCGGCGGCAAACAATAGAAAAGGGAGGGGGCGAAGCATCGGCTTATCCTTCGACGAAATGGCGGGGCGGCGTTGCCGGGCGGCAAGTCATGGCCGTTCCCCGGCAAAGCCTGTGGTGACGGTGACGGCGCGGTGACCGGGCCGCGCGGCGGAAACGATGGTGACGCGGTCGGCCGGCACTGCGTGCGCCAGCAGCAAGGCGGCAGCGACGGTGCGCGCGCGGTCGGCGGCGAGCACCGCGCCGCTGCCGGTGACGGGGTCGACATCCCCCGCCGAGCCGTCGACCGCGCCGGCGATGCGCAACGTCACGCGGCGGTCGCGCGTCGCCTCGCGCGCCCAGCCGATCAGCGCGTCGGGCGCTTGCGGAAGGGTGGCGGAAGCGGGCGCGAAACCGCCCGTCGCACCGGCCGACACCGGCATCGGATCGTGCGCGGCGACGGGGGCGGCGTCATGCACGCCGAAGCCCTCGCGGATACCGCGGGCGAGCGCGCCTTTTTCCAGATGCTGGCTCGCTTGCACGAACACGAAGAAGCCGACCAGCAGCAGCGCGAGATCGGCCAGCGTCATCAGCCAGACCGGGCGCACCGGCGCGATCTCCGGCAGGTCGTCGTCGAGCGCGAGCGTGCTCATGCGACCTCCGCGATCGGCCGCACGGCGCGCGGGCGCTCGCGCGTGGCGAGCGCGATCAACGGCGCGTCGAGCCGCAGCCGCTCGACCGCGTCGTCGCGCGCGTGGCGGCGCAGCCGCGCGGCGATGGGGCTGAGCACGAGATTGGCGAGCAACGCGCCGTAAAGCGTGGCGAGCAGGGCGACCGCCATCGCCGCGCCGATCGCGCCGGGGTCCTGCATCTTCACGAACATCGCGACCAGGCCGATCAGCGTGCCGACCATGCCCATCGCGGGCGCGGTCTCGGCGGCTGCGGCCCACATCTCGCACGCCGCGGCGGCGCGTTCGGTGCGGACGCGGCGGCACTGGCGCAGCAGTTCGGCGATCCGATCGGGGTTCCCGCCGTCGACGATCGCGGCGACCGCGGCGGCGATATCGGGATCGGCGATCACCGACTTGTCGAGCGTCATCACGCCGTGGCGCCTGGCGATCCGGCCGAATGCGGCGATCTGCTCGATCAGCGGATCGGCGGCGAAGCGCGGGGCGACGAGCGTGCCGAGCGCGGCGATCCCGCGCCACAGGTCGCGGGCGGGGGTGCGCAGTATCGTGGTGCCGAGTGTGCCCCCGCAGACGATGGCGCAGGCGACGGGATCGAGGAAGGGGGCGAGAAGCGGCGTCATCGGCACGGGTACTGCAAGGGATGGGCCAGTTCAGCAGATGTTCGTCACCCCGGCCTGGTGCCGGGGTCCACCGTGCCGCGCGCATAACGATCGTAGCGCTTGGTGCGCCGTGGCCCCCGGCACAAGGCCAGGGTGACGGGTGACGGGTGACGGGAGGATGGGCCGGCAACCGCCTTGCCGCATCCGGCAAGGCTTTGCCGCTTTCCCCGGCAAAGGCCCGGTCTTTGCCGCGACACCGCATTTGGCACGCCCCTTGCTGATACCCTAGCGCGCAATATGGCGCAGGAGACGGGCGATGCCCAGCGACGGTCTGTTCGGTGTTCATGGTGCGGCACTCGAAGTGCGCTCGCAGCGCATGGGCGTGCTCGCGTCGAACATCGCCAACGCCTCGACCCCCGGGTTCAAGGCGCAGGACCTGGATTTCCACGCGGCGCTGTCCGCGATGGAGAAGGCGCAGGAGCAGGGCGGCGACCAGAGCATTTCCGGCTCGCTGAAATACCGCGTGCCCTCGCAGCCGTCGCTCGACGGCAACACGGTCGAGCTGTCGACCGAGCAGACCGCCTTCGCCGAAAACGCCGTCGCCTATCAGACGACGCTGTCCTTCCTCAACGGGCGGATCGGCCAGATCACCCGCGCCTTAAAGGGTGAGTGACATGGGGAAGGACGAGTAGCATGGCAGACCAACCCCTCACCATCTTCCAGGTCGCCGGGCGCGCCATGTCGGCGCAGCTCGTGCGGATGAACA
>CAXTJX010000091.1:0-4574 GCA_964244765.1 uncultured Sphingomonas sp.
CGGTGACGGTCGCGACGGTCGAGCGCGGGTTGCGGCTGGTGGTCTTCTGCTCGATGCTGATCGCCGGGCTGAGCCCCTCGATATGGTCGACGTCGGGCTTCTGCATCAGTTCGAGGAACTGGCGCGCATAGGCCGAGAGCGATTCGACGTAGCGCCGCTGTCCCTCGGCATAGATGGTGTCGAAGGCGAGGCTCGACTTGCCCGAGCCCGACAGGCCGGTGATGACCGTCAGCGTATCGCGCGGAATGTCGACATCGACGTCCTTGAGGTTGTGCTCGCGCGCGCCGCGCACGGAGATATGGGTCAGCATGAGGCGATCTGTTCCAGATTTGTTCGGATGGCGCAAGCCGCGGGTTGCGGGAGCGACATGGTGCGCCAGGCCGATCGCGGCAAGGTGGGGAGAACGCGATGCAGACGATCGCCGCGTGAAAGGAACCCCGCGCCGAACCAAACGTAGATCAACCCGTCACGCGTCGTGACCAGGGAGAGCATGCATGTACCATCGCCGCGTCGCAGGTCCCGCCTTGCTGCCTGCCATCCTGCTGGCCGGCCTTTCCGCCTGCGGCGAAAAGAGTGCGCAGCCGGCCGCCGCGCCGGCCTCGACCGGCGTCGAGCGCGTCGCAACCGCACTGCCGGAGCCTGCCGCACCCGCGCCGGTTTCTGCCGTGATACAAACCCAGCCCGGACCGAGCGGATCGGTCGTCACGCTCAACAAGGTCAAGGTGACGGGCGATGTGCTGACGGTCCAATTGACCTTTACGGGCAAGGGCGCGGTGCCGGTGCTCAAGCTCGACGAAATCAGCCTGATCGACGACAAGACCTCGCAGCGGATCGGCATGCTGAAGGACGATGCCGGCCAATACATGGCCTCGCCCCTTTCGGGCAACGGCAAGAATCTCGAAGTGAACCTCTACGAATCGCCCGCGGTGGTGTGGTTCAAGTTCCCCGCCCCGCCCGCGACCAGCCCGACGGTGTCGCTCAACATTCCGGAGGTGGCGCCGTTCGACGGAGTGCCGGTGACGCGGTGAGGATGGCGGTTCTGGCAGCGGTCCTGGCGCTGGCCGGGTGCCGGCAAGCCGCGACCCCTGCGAACACCGTGATCGCGGCCGATGCCACGCCGGTCGCCCCGGCGGCCGCGCCGCCGGGCGCGGGGCGCTTGCAGGCCGAGGTCGGCCCGCTGTCCGGCACGGTCACCGGTTTCAGCGTGCGCGTCACCGACATGGCGACGATCGTCGCGCTCGACGCGGACGTGCTGTTCGATTTCGACGAGGCGACGCTGCGTCCCGAGGCGACCGAGCAGCTCGGCAAGACCGCCGGCCTGATCCGCCAGGGCGGCGCCGGAACGATCGGAATCGACGGGTTCACCGATGCCAAGGGCAGCGATGCCTATAACCTCGATCTCTCGCGCCGCCGGGCGGAAACCGTGGCGGAGTGGATGCGGCAGCAAGCCGGCGTGCGGCAAAGAAACTTCACGGTCACCGGCAAGGGCGAGGCCGATCCCGTCGCGCCGAATGCGAAGCCCGACGGCAGCGATGACCCTGCCGGACGCGCGAAGAACCGGCGGGTGGAAATCGTCATTCCCAAGGGTTGAACGGGCCGCGCGCTAGACGTGGATCGCCTTGCCCCGCACCGCCATCGCCGCTTCCTTGATCGCCTCGCCGTGCGTCGGATGCGCGTGGCAGGTGTAGGCGATGTCTTCCGAGGTGGCGCCGAATTCCATCGCCAGCGCAGCCTCGGCGATCATCGTGCCGCCGGGGACGGCGATGATCCACACGCCGAGCACGCGATCGGTTCTGGCGTCGGCGACGATCTTCACGAAGCCGTCCGGCTCGTGATTGGTCTTGGCGCGGCTGTTGGCGGCCATCGGGAACTTGCCGACCTTGACCTCGCCTTTCTCGCGCGCCGCCTCCTCGGTCAGGCCGACCCCGGCGATCTCGGGCCAGGTATAGACGACGCTGGGGATGACGCCGTGGTTGACGATGCCGGTCAGCCCGGCGATGTTCTCGGCGACCGCGATGCCTTCGTCCTCGGCCTTGTGCGCCAGCATCGGGCCGGGAACGACGTCGCCGATCGCCCAGATGCCGGGGACGGCGGTCTCGAAACGATGGCCGGTCTCGATCTGCCCGCGCCGGTTGACGGCGAGCCCGGCCTGGTCGAGCGCGAGGCCGTCGGTATTGGGTCGGCGGCCGATCGACACGAGCACGCAGTCCGCCTCGATCGTCTCGGGCGCGCCGCCGGCGGCGGGTTCGACCGTGATCGTCGCCTTGTCGCCCGTCACCGTCACGCCGGTGACCTTGGTCGACAGCTTGAACTCGATCCCCTGTTTCTGGAAGATCCTGTTCGATTCCTTGCGGATATCGCCATCGAAGCCGGGCAGGATCTGGTCGAGATATTCGACGCACGTCACCTTCGCGCCGAGCCGGCGCCACACGCTGCCCAGCTCCAGCCCGATCACGCCGCCGCCGATCACGACCATATGCCCGGGCACCTTCGCCAGTTCGAGCGCGCCGGTCGAATCGACCACCACCTGCTGGTCGACCGTCACGCCGGGGAGCGGTGTGACCGAGGAGCCGGTGGCGATGACGATGTCCTTCGCGGTATAGCTCTTGTCCCCGACCTGCACGGTATGCGCATCGACGAAGCTACCGCGACCTTTCAGCCATTCGACCTTGTTCTTCTTGAACAGGAAGGCGATGCCGCCGGTCAATTGCCTGACCGCATCGATCCGCTGCGCGTGCATCGTCGGCAGATCGAGCTCTGGCACGACCTTGATGCCGAGCTTGGCCATCGTGCCGTTGGCGGCATGATCGAACAGTTCCGACGCATGCAGCATCGCCTTGGACGGGATGCACCCGACGTTGAGGCAAGTGCCGCCCAGCGTCTCGCGGGCTTCGACGCACGCGGTGCGCAAGCCCAGTTGCGCGGCGCGGATCGCCGCGACATAGCCGCCGGGGCCGGCGCCGATGACGAGGACGTCGTAATCATATTGCTGGTCAGTCATGCTGTCGTCCGCCCTTCAATTCATTCCGCTTGGCCGCGACCAGATCGCGCACAAAGCCCATCATCGCCATTGACTGCTCACGTTCGAGCTGCGGATATTCCGACAGGATGTCGCCGAATGACTGACCACCCTCGATCAGCGCCAACAGGAAGTCGATATAATGACGCGTGCCGGCGATGCGAGCCTTGCCGAAACATATGTCTGGGTCGGTGACGATCACATCGTACCAAGGCGTGCGGTCAAGCGGCACTTCCTTGGCCATGTAAATCACCTGCCGCCCTTCGGGACCGGTGCGATGCGTTTCCCGATAGCCCAAGCGCGCATACAGGCGCGCCGTCCCGGTCATGACTTCATTGGTATAAAGTCGGAGACGGGTGCGATCGTCGGCTTCCGCGATCGCCTCGGCATGGGCCATCAATTGCGTGCCCAAGCCCCGATTCTGAAAATCTGGCGCGATACCGATCGTCCGGATGAGCATGTTTCCACACTCTTCCGGCTGCACGACCAGCACGCCAACGATCCTGTCGCCGTCTTCCAGAAGCGACACCTGGCCCTTAGCGATGAGAGCGGCATAGTCGTCATCCATCGGCTGCGGATTCCGGCCGAGCGTAGGCACATAGCCTTCGTACGCGGCGCGGATCAGCCCAACGACCCGCTCAGCATCGGCAAAGAGCGCCGACCGGATCACAAATCGATCAAAATCCGCGTCGGGTCCTCGATAGCATTTTTCAGCGCGACGAGGAACGTCACCGCCTCGCGGCCGTCGATCAGGCGGTGATCGTAGCTGAGCGCGAGGTACATCATCGGGCGCACCACCACTTGCCCGTCGCGCACCACCGGGCGGTCCTCGATGCGGTGAAGGCCGAGCACGGCGCTCTGCGGCGGGTTGATGATCGGGGTCGACATCAGCGAGCCGAACACGCCGCCGTTGGAGATGGTGAAGGTGCCGCCCTTCATCTCCTCCATCCTGAGCGTGCCGTCCCTGGCGCGCTTGCCGAAATCGCCGATCGTCTTCTCGATCTGCGCGACGCTCAACTGGTCGGCATCGCGCACCACCGGCACGACCAGGCCGCCGGGGCCCGACACCGCCACCGAGATGTCGGCATAATCGTGATAGACGATCTCGTCGCCCTCGATCGAGGCGTTGACGCTGGGCACGTCCTTCAGCGCGAGGCACGCGGCCTTGGCGAAGAAGCCCATGAAGCCGAGCCGCACGCCGTGCTTCTTTTCGAACAGGTCCTTGTACCTGGCGCGCGCGTCGATCACCGCGGTCATGTCGACGTCGTTGAACGTCGTCAGCATCGCGGCGGTATCCTGCGCTTCCTTGAGGCGCTTGGCGATGGTCTGGCGCAGGCGCGTCATGCGCACGCGTTCTTCCTTGCGGCCAGTTGCGGCGGCGGCGACCGAGGGCGCGACCGGCAACGGCGCCGCCGGTGCCGGGGTGGGGGCCGGCGCGGCGGCGGCCGCGACGACATCGTCCTTGGTGATGCGGCCGTCCTTGCCGGTGCCCTTGACCGTCGCCGGATCGACGCCGTGTTCCAGCACCGAGCGGCGCACCGATGGCGACAGCGCG
>CAXTJX010000092.1:0-3909 GCA_964244765.1 uncultured Sphingomonas sp.
GCGTCGGCGATACCGGATCGATCGCCGGCGAAGGGCCGGAGCGCGACGGCATGTACGTATGGGAGGACGCGCAATTCCTCGAACTGCTCGATGTCGAGGGCGGCGCACCAGTCGAACGCGGCGCGATCGGCGACATGGTCGTCACATGCCTGTTCAAGGACGACATCGCGCCGTGCATCCGCTTCAACACGCACGACATCACGCAGGAGCTGACCGGCACCAACGCGACCGGCATGGCGTTCAAGCGCATCGCCGGGTTCAAGGGGCGCAGCGACAACATGGTCAAGCTGCGCGGGATCAACCTGTTCCCGCACGCGATCGGCGCGATCATCGAGAATCGCGCCGACCTGACCGGCGAATATGTCTGCCGCCTGGTGCGCGACCCGGCAACGCGGCGCGACGATATGGTGGTGATCCTGGAAAGCCGGGGCGGCACCGACACGGCCGAGCTCGCCGCGCTGCTGCGCCAGGGTCTCGGCGTCGAGGTCTCCGTCGCGCTCGAAGCGCCGGGCGGGACTGCGGCGCTGACCCAAATCGACGTGCGGCAGAAACCGATCCGGCTGATCGACGAGCGCGGGCTTTGATCGACTGGGCAGGCATTGTGGCAAGGAATGCCCGGATCGACGCGTTTGTCGATGTCGACCGCGATGTGCGCTTCGGCGTCGGTCCGCTCGACGACGTCTCGATCGGCGTCAAGGCGAACATCGCGGTCAGGGGCCTGCCATGGACCGCCGGCATGGCGCTGCGACGCGACGTGATCGCGGCGGACGATGCCCCGGTTGTCGCGGCGCTGCGCGCGGCGGGTGCGGCGATCCTCGGCACGCTCAACATGCACGAGGCAGCGCTCGGCGCGACCACCGACAACGCGTTCTTCGGGCGCACGCACAACCCGCACCGTCATGGGTACACGCCGGGCGGATCGTCGGGCGGCAGCGGCGCGGCGGTGGCGGCGGGGCTGTGCGATATCGCGCTCGGCACCGACACGCTCGGTTCGATCCGCATTCCGGCGGCGTATTGCGGCGTCTATGGGCTGAAACCGACCAACGGTGCGGTCGATGCGGGCGGGCTGGTGCCGCTCGGCCGCAGGTTCGACTGCATCGGCCCGCTGGCGCGCTCGCTCGACTTGCTCGAACGGGTGTGGCGAGTGATCGGCCGCGATGGCGGCGCGGGCGGCTTCGCGCGAATGGTGCTGCTCGACGATCTTGCCGGGGTAGCGCTGGAGCCGGGCGTGCAGGATGGGTATGCGCGGGCGCTTGCCGCGCTGTCGCTCCCGCACGCGCGGCTGGCGCTGGCCGACACTCCAGGCGCGATCCGGCTGGCGGCGCTGGCCGAGATCGGCCGCGAACTCGCGGCCGATCTCGGCGTTGAACGCACGACGTGCGCCGACCTGATCTCGCCCGAACTGACCTTCGTGCTCGCCGCGATCAAGCAGGCCCCGCTCGCGCCCGATGTCCTCGCGCGGACGCGCGACACGCTGGTCGCGGCGCTGGACGACGACGGCGTGCTGCTGCTGCCGACCGCGCCGCAGGCGGCGTTCGCGCATGGCGGCCGTGCGCCATCGAATCAGGCCGATTTCACCAGCCTCGCCAATGTCGCCGGGCTGCCCGCGCTGGCGCTGCCGGCGGGGCTCGATGCCGACCGGTTGCCGGTCGGCGTGCAACTGATCGGGCCGGCCGGAAGCGAGACCCGGCTGATCGCGCGCGCCCGCGCGCTGGACCACGCCTTGGGCGGTTCCCCCACACCGCCGGACTTTTGAGAGGAGAAGCCATGCGCATCGTCTGTCTGTTCAATCTGAAGGCCGGGGTCGATCCGGCCGCTTATGAGGCTTGGGCCCGTGGCGGCGACATCCCCGCGGTCAACGCGCTCGGGTCGGTCGCGCGCTTCACCGTGCACAAGGCTACCGGCCTGTTCGGGTCCGACGCGCCGCCGCCCTATGCCTATATCGAGGTGATTGATGTCACCGGGCTGGACCGCTTCGTCGCCGACGTGACCACGCCCGCATTTCAGGCGCTCGCCGCCCCGTTCCAGAATTTCGCCGACGCACCGGTCTTCATCCTGACCGAGGACCTGTGATGCGCTTCGCCGGCCGCACGATCGTCGTCACCGGCTCGGGCCGCGAGGGCGGGCTGGGCCAGGCGATCCTGCAACGCTTCGCCGATGAGGGCGCGAACTGCGTGGTCAGCGACGTGGGCGTAGACGACGCGGCGGAGGGCGTCGCGGCGGACTTGCGCGCGCGCGGCGCGAAGGTCGCGGCGATCGCGTGCGACGTGAGCGACGCGGCGCAGTGTCAGGCGCTGGTCGATGGCGCGGTCGCGGCGTTCGGCGGGGTGGACGTGTTCGTCAACAATGCCGGGATCGGCTTCATGATGAAGCCCCTGCTCGATGTGCGGGCCGAGGATTGGGCGAAGGTGATCGCGGTCAATCTGTCCGGGGCATTCTACTGCACGCAGGCAGCGGCGAAAGCGATGGTCGCGGCCGAGAATGGCGGTCGGATCATCAACATCGCGAGCCAGGCGGCGAAGACCGGGTTCCCGCATCTGCCCGCCTATGTCTCTTCCAAGCACGGCATGGTCGGGCTGACGCGCGCGTCGGCGATCGAACTCGGCACGCACCGCATCACCGTCAATGCGGTTTGCCCGAACCATGTCACCACCGGGCTCGGCGCGGAACAGAACGCCTATTTCTCCAAGCTGCTGGGGTTCGCCAGCGTCGCGGCGTATCTGGCCAACATGGCGGCGAAGAACCCTTTGGGGCGGCCCGGCCTCGCCAGCGACACGGCGGCGACCTGCGCGTGGCTCGCCAGCGACGATGCGGCCTATGTGACGGGCGAGGCGATCAACGTCTCGGGCGGGGAGGAAATGCATTGAAGGAAGAACGGATCGACTGGCCGAACGGTGCCAAGCTCGCGCTCAGCATCGTCGTCAATGTCGAGGAAGGCAGCGAGATGACGGTCGCGCGCGGCGACCGCGGGATGGAGCCGGTCGACGAGCTCGGCATCCACATCAAGTCGCCGATCCGCAATTACGGCAACGAGAGCAATTATCTGTACGGCATCAAGGCGGGCGCGCCGCGCATCGTCAAGCTGCTGCGCGACTACGACATCATGGCGAGCTGGACGGTCGCCGCGCTCGCGCTCGAAAACTACCCGGAGATCGCGCAGGCGATCCGCGAGCTGGGCCACGAGCCGGTCAGTCACGGATATCGCTGGGTGCATCAGTTCAAGATGGACGAAGCGACCGAACGCGACTTCATCCGCAAGGCCGTCGCCTCGATCGAGCGTACTACAGGCACGCGGCCCTATGGCTGGCTCAGCCGCTATTTCCACACCGACAACACGCGCCGCCTGCTGATCGAAGAGGGCTTCGCTTATCACATGGACGATTATTCGGGAGACGTGCCCTTCTGGGACCGCACCACCGTCCCCGGCCGCCCGATCGCGATCGTGCCATACCAGCTCGACGACAACGACATGAAGATGTGGACCGACCCGGCCTATACGCCGGCGGCGTGGCTCGATTATGCCAAGGCCTGTTTCGACCAGCTGTACCGGGAGGGGCAGGCCGGCAACCCGAAGATGATGTCGCTGGGCCTGCACTTGCGCATCATCGGGCGGCCGGGGCGGATCTGGGCGTTCGAGCAATTCCTGAAACACGTCCGCGCGCATGACGGCGTGTGGATCGCGACGCGGCACGAGATCGCGCAGGCACTCGCGGCGGTGGACCCGGCATGACGTTGCGGCTCGAAAAGGCCGGGCGGATTGGACATCTGCTGATCGACCGCGCCGCCAAGCGCAACGCCGTCACGCAGGAAATGTGGGAGGCGTTTCCCGTCTTGCTGGCTCAGGCGATGGCCGACGACGACATCCGCGTGCTGATCCTGCGCGCGGCCGAGCCGGGCGCGTTTTCGGCC
>CAXTJX010000093.1:0-3275 GCA_964244765.1 uncultured Sphingomonas sp.
GCCGCTGCGCGAGCTGTTCAAGGACGAGGTGCGCGCGCTCGGCCGCGAGCTGGGGCTGACCGAGGCGTTCGTCGGGCGGCATCCGTTCCCGGGGCCGGGCCTCGCGATCCGCATTCCGGGCGAAGTGACCAAGGAGCGCTGCGACATCCTGCGCAAGGCCGATGCGATCTATCTCGAGGAGATTCGCCGGGCGGGGCTGTACGACACGATCTGGCAGGCGTTCGCGGTACTGTTGCCGGTGCGCAGCGTCGGCGTGATGGGCGACGGGCGCACGTACGACAACGTGCTGGCGCTGCGCGCGGTGACTTCGACCGACGGGATGACCGCCGAGGCGTTCCAGTTTCCCGGCGATTTCCTCCCGCGCGTCGCGACGCGGATCGTCAACGAGGTGAAGGGCATCAACCGCGTGACCTACGACTACACGTCCAAGCCGCCGGGGACGATCGAGTGGGAATGAATCCTGAACGACGGAGCGAAGGCGTGACGACACTGTACGGCATCCCCAATTGCGACACGGTCAAGAAGGCGCGGACGTGGCTGGCCGAGCACGACATGGCCTATACCTTCCACGACTATAAGAAGGCCGGCGTGCCGGAGGCGGCGTTGCGCGGCTGGGTCGAGCGGCTCGGCTGGGAGGTGCTGCTCAACCGCGCCGGCACGACCTTCCGCGCGTTGCCCGACGCCGACAAGGCCGGCCTGGATACCGAGCGGGCGATCGCGATCATGCTGGCCAACCCCTCGACGATCAAGCGCCCGGTGCTGGACGCGGGAGAGGTACTGCTGGCGGGGTTCAAGCCGGATACCTATCTGTCTTCCCTCAACCCCTGAAAGGAAGCACGCCATGCCGACCGCACGCTGGAACGGCGCCATCGTCGCCCGGTCCGACGACACCGTCATCGTCGAGGGCAACCATTATTTCCCGGCCGACAGCATCGTGCCGGACCTGTTCGAGGCGAGTGCCACCCAGACGCATTGCCCGTGGAAGGGCGAGGCGCGCTACAAGACGCTGGTCGTCGACGGCAAGCGCAACGCCGATGCGGCGTGGTACTATCCCGATCCCAAGCCGAAGGCCGCCGAGATCAAGGATCGCTTCGCCTTCTGGAAGGGCGTTACGGTCGAGTGAGGGCGTATTGCCATTGCGCCGCGGACGAGGCACCTTCCCGCTTCGGGTGATGAGGGGAGGCGTGGATGGCGGCGTTACGCAACAAGGCATCGACGTGGTTCTGGATCGTCGCGATCCTGCTGCTGGCCTGGCAGGCGATCGGCGTCGTCGCCTGCGTCATGCAAGTGCGGATGGGCGCGGCGTCGTGGCCCGACGCCACGGACTATGACCGGCGCCTCTATCTCGGCATGCCGTTCTGGTACAATTGGGTCTATGTCGTGGCGACCTTTGGCGGGTTGGCGGCGGCGATCCTGCTGATCGCGCGCAATGCGCTGGCGGTGCCGCTCAACATCGTCTCGCTGGTCGCGATCGTGGTGATGTTCGGCTATGTCCTCGGCGCCACCGACTTGATCGCGCACAAGGGGTTGCTGGCGGCGGCGGGGTTCCCGATCGTGATCTTCCTGCTTGGCGTGGTCGGCGTGTGGGTGTCCCGCACGGCGCGCGCGCGGGGCTGGATCGCCTGACGTCCGACCGAAAGGCCGTGTCGAACGGACATCCATGTCGGCGCAGGTCGCTACTGGCCCATCGGCGCCGGACTGGCTAAGCCGCGACCATGTCCACGACCTTCACCCTCGACACCGCGACCAGCCGCGCCAACCCGACCCCCGCGCCGATGAAGCGCCTGACCGTGCCCGCGATCCGCAAGCGAAAGGGCGGGGAGCCGCTGGTGATGCTGACCGCCTACACCGTGCGGACGGCGCAGTTGCTCGATCCGCACTGCGACTTGCTGCTGGTCGGCGACAGTCTGGGGCAAGTGGTGTACGGCCTGCCGTCGACCGTGCCGGTCACGCTGGAGATGATGGCGGCGCACGGCGCGGCGGTGGTGCGCGGCAGCTATCACGCCGTGGTGGTGATCGACATGCCGTTCGGCAGTTACGAAGCCTCGCCCGAAAAGGCGTTCGAGAGCGCGGCCTTCCTGCTCAAGCAGACCGGCGCGGCGGCGGTGAAGCTGGAGGGCGGGGTGGCGATGGCGCCCACGGTCAAGTTCCTGTCCGAGCGCGGCATCCCGGTGATGGGCCATGTCGGGCTCACCCCGCAGGCGGTCAATGCGCTGGGCGGCTATGGCGCGCGCGGGCGAAGCCAGGCCGAGGCGTCGAAGATCGTCGACGACGGCCAGGCGATCGCCATGGCGGGCGCGTTCGCGCTGGTGATCGAAGGCGTGGTCGAGCCGATCGCGATCGCGCTGACGCGCGGCGTCGACTGCCCGACCATCGGTATCGGCGCATCGTCGCAGTGCGACGGGCAAGTGCTGGTCGCCGAGGACATGCTCGGCCTGTTCGAGCGCACGCCGCGCTTCGTGAAGAAGTTCGACGATCTGGCGGGCCGTATCTCCGCCGCGGTCGCGGCTTATGCCGCCGACGTACGGTCGCGCGCCTTCCCCGGCGCGGACCAGGTCTATGCGCCGAAGGACTGAGCGTCCGGTTGGAAACGCGCTAAGGAGCCAGTTTCGAGCGGTGCCTCGACACGTTTCCAAACGGACCCTGAAATCCCCCCGCACCGCGCGCGCTTGTTTGCCACTTTCGTTTGAGCGGCGGCGCGGCTAAGGTCCGCGGCTTCCCGCCCCTGGTCCTACGGAGTTTCCCCCCTTGGCTCTGCCGCCGAATACCGATGCCGCGTTCCTGCGGGAAGTCGACGAGGAACTGCGGCGCGACGAGATCGCGCGGGCGTGGAAGCGTTACGGCATCGCCGCGATCGCGGCGATCGTCGCCGCCGTGCTGGCGTTCGGCGGGTGGCAGATCTGGCAGGCGCATCGGCAGTCGGTGGCGGGCGAGCAGGGCGAGGCGCTGTCGGCGGCGTATCAGGACCTCGGCGGGCCCAAGCCCGATGCCGCGACGGCCAAGCTGACGGCGCTGGCGGGCGCGTCGTCCGGCGGCTACCGCGCGCTGGCGCTGATGAGCCAGGCCGATCTGCTGCTCGGCAGGAACGATCTGCGCGGCGCGGCGGCGACGTTCGCGCAGGTCGCCGGCGACGGCTCGATCGGCCAGCCGTTCCGCGATCTCGCTCTGGTGCGCCAGACGACGGCCGAGTTCGACACGCTGAAGCCCGATGTCGTCGTCGCGCGGCTGCGCGGGCTGGCGGTGAAGGGCAATCCGTGGTTCGGCAGCGCGGGCGA
>CAXTJX010000094.1:0-2804 GCA_964244765.1 uncultured Sphingomonas sp.
CGACAAGCACCACCACGAGGTCGCCGCGGCGCAGCACGAGCTCGGCCTCACCTTCGGTACGCTGACGGTGACCGCCGACCGCATGCAGATCTACAAATACGTCTGCCACAATGTCGCGCAGGCATATGGCAAGACCGTCACCTTCATGCCCAAGCCGATCAAGGAAGACAACGGTTCGGGCATGCACACCCATCTGTCGATCTGGGACGGCGGCACACCCTTGTTCGCGGGCAACGGCTATGCGGGCCTTTCCGACACCTGCCTGTACTTCATCGGCGGCATCATCAAGCATGCCAAAGCGGTCAACGCCTTCACCAACCCGACGACCAACAGCTACAAGCGGCTGGTCCCGGGCTATGAAGCGCCGGTGCTGCTCGCTTATTCGGCGCGCAACCGCTCGGCCTCCTGCCGCATCCCGTACGGCACCGGCCCCAAGGCGAAGCGCGTCGAGGTACGCTTCCCCGACGCGATGGCCAACCCGTATCTGTGCTACGCGGCGCTGTTCATGGCCGGACTCGACGGCATTCAGAACAAGATCCATCCGGGCGAGGCGATGGACAAGAATCTGTACGACCTGCCACCGGCGGAACTGGCCCAGGTGCCGACCGTGTGCGGATCTCTGCGCGAGGCGCTGGAGTCGCTCGCGGCGGATCACGACTTCCTGCTGAAGGGCGACGTGTTTTCGAAGGATCAGATCGAATCGTACATCGAGCTGAAGATGGAAGACGTGACGCGCTGGGAAATGACGCCCAGCCCGGTCGAGTTCGACATGTACTATTCGTACTGAGGCGCAGCCACGCCCGCGCCGGTTCGCCTGAGGCACAGGACGAATCGGCCGGCGTGGCGCAGCCGACGACCGATGACGCGGCCTCGCGGCGGCGCGGACAAAAAGGGCGTCCGAAGCGATCCGGGCGCCCTTTTTGATCGAAACCTACGCTCTTTTTGGGCACTCGGTATCAGGCGACGGCATTCTACAAGCTCAACGTCTCCTTCAACGCATCGATCTTCTTCGAGGCGTCCGCCTTGCTGAGATCGGCGCTGGGCGGTTCGACATGCGCTTCCTCGGACAGCGTCGTCAGATACGAGGCTTGCGCGCCTGTCATCGGATCGCCGCCCGACACCCAGTCGTCAGGGTTCTTCTCTGTATTCGATGCAGGGTGCTCGTCGAGCTTGGGATTGGGTAGCGTATCAGCCATGTCGAGCCTTTCGATGTTTCCGTAATGTTCCTAACAGTCGAAGCGCGGGCGGGTTCCATCAAACCACCAGCACCGTCGCGCCGTGCGTCTCGCCCGCCTCCAGCGCGCGGTGGGCGTCGGCGACGTGCTCCAGCGCCAAGGTCTGGCCGATCTCGGGCACGACCGCCCCTTTGCGCAGCATCGCGAACAGGCGATCGGTGCCCGCCTTGCGCTCCTCGGGCGTCACGTAATAGCTGAACAGCGTCGGCCGGGTCACGAACAGCGAACCCCTGGCAGAGAGAATGCCGAGATCGATCCCGGTGACGCGGCCCCCGGCATTGCCATAACTGACGATCAGCCCGCGCCGCGCCGCGCTTGCCAGCGAGGCGTCCCATGTCGCCATGCCGATACCGTCGAAAATGACCGGCACGCCCTTGCCCCCGGTTATCTCCAGCACGCGCCTGGCCACGTCCTCGCTCTTGTGGAGGATGATATGGTCGGCCCCGGCGACTTTCGCCTGCGCCGCCTTCTTCTCGCTGCCGACCACGCCGATGACAGTCGCACCGATGTCTTTCAGCCACCCGACCAGCAGATGCCCGACCCCGCCCGCCGCCGCATAGACCAAGACGCTCTGCCCCGCCTGGACCCTGGCGCAGCGTTCGACCAGCGCCTCGGTCGTGCACCCCTTGAGCAGCACCGCGGCGGCGGTGCGGTCGTCCACATCGTCGGGCAAGGGCAGCAAACTGTTCGCCGGAACATTCCACGCGGTGGCATAGGCGCCGCGCGTCGGGCCGAAGGTGCCGACACGGTCGCCGGGCGCGACCCCGGCGACGCCCTCGCCCACCGCCTCGACCACACCGACCGCTTCCGAACCGAGGCCGCCGGGCAGCGTGATCGGGTACACGCCGCTGCGGTGGTAGACGTCGATGAAATTGAGGCCGACCGCGGTGTTGCGCATCCGCACGTCACCGGGGCCGGGGGCCGGCAGATCCATATCGACCCACCGGATCACCTCGGGGCCGCCGGTCTGCTCGATCCTGACTGCGCGTGCCATCTGTCCGTCTCCTGGAGCGATCGGCTGAACTGGCGATCTTCGTTTCGGGTTGCAACCCATCCCGCGTCGCACCATCTAGCGCGCACGTCAAAAAAGCAGGAGAGCCGCGGTGAAAAGCTACCTCAAGCAATATATCGACGGTGTCTGGGTCGACAGCGACGGCGGCACGCGGCACGACGTGATCGATCCTTCGACCGAGCAGCCCTGTACCGAGATCATGCTCGGTTCCAGGGCGGATGCCGACAAGGCGGTCGCGGCGGCGAAGAAGGCCTTCGCACGCTATTCGCAGACCAGCGTGGCGGAGCGAGCCGCTTTGCTCGAACGTATCATCGAGGAATACAAGGCGCGCATGCCCGATCTGGCGGCGGCGACCAGCGCGGAAATGGGCGCGCCGATCGGCTTCGCCAATGCGGCGCAGGCGCCGGCCGGGCTCGGTTATTTCATCGGCACGCTCGCCGCGCTGCGCGAGTTCAGCTTCGAGGAAAAGATCGGCAAGGCGCGCGTCGTGCATGAGCCGCTCGGCGTCGTCGCGATGATCACGCCGTGGAACTGGCCGCTCAACCAGATTTGCGCGA
>CAXTJX010000095.1:0-2737 GCA_964244765.1 uncultured Sphingomonas sp.
GAGGCATAAGCGAGCGCGACGTCGTGCGCGTTGCCGCTGGCGTCCTTGTCGACGGCGATCAGGCACGGCACGCCGCCGCCCTTGACGTATTCGCTGCGCACGGTGTGGCCCGGGCCCTTCGGCGCGATCATGATGACGTCGAGATCGGCGCGCGGCTCGATCAGCCCGAAATGCACGTTGAGGCCGTGCGCGAAGGCGAGCGCGGCGCCTTGCTTCATGTTGGCATGCAGGTCGTCGGCATAGATCGCCGCCTGATGCTCGTCCGGGGCGAGCATCATGATGATGTCGGCCCACGCCGCCGCGTCCTTGTTGCTCAGGACCTTGAAGCCTGCGCCCTCCGCCTTCTTCGCGGTGGCCGAGCCTTCGCGCAGGGCGATGGCGATGTCCTTGACGCCCGCGTCGCGCAGGTTCTGGGCATGGGCGTGGCCTTGCGAGCCATAGCCGATGATGGCGATCTTCTTGTCCGTGATGAGATTCAGATCGGCATCGGCATCGTAGTAAACGCGCATTGAGATAGCTCCTAAGGTCGTCACCCCGGACTTGTTCCGGGGGCCACCGCGCCTAATGCACGGTGGTGTGTCGGGATAAGTGGACCCCGGAACAAGTCCGGGGTGACGGTTGAGTGCGGGGCTTAAACCGAGCCGCTCCCCCGGGCGATCGCGACGATGCCGGTGCGGGCGACTTCGATCAGCCCGACCTCGCGCATCAGCGTGACGAAGGTGTCGATCTTCTCGCGCCCGCCCGTCACCTCGAACACGAAGCTCGACGTCGTCGCGTCGACCACGCGGGCGCGGTACACATCGGCGAGGCGCAGCGCCTCGATCCGCGCGTCGCCGGTGCCCTTGACCTTGAGCAGCGCCAGCTCGCGCTCGACATGCGGCCCGAGCGCGGTGAGATCGGTGACGGAATGCACCGGGATCAGCCGGTCGAGCTGCGCGAGGATCTGCTCCATCGTCGCCTCGCTGGCGGAGGTGACGATGGTGATGCGGCTGACCGCCTTGTCGGCGGTGACGTCCGACACGGTCAGGCTCTCGATATTGTAGCCGCGCGCGGTGAACAGCCCCGCGATCCGCGCGAGGATGCCGGGTTCGTTGTCGACCATCACGGCGAGCGTGTGGCGCGAGGCGGTTTCCTGGGTGATGTGCATGGTTACTCTTCTCCCCTCCCGCTTGCGGGAAGGGCTGGGGAAGGGGAGTCAAAGGCGAGGGGGACGCTTGCGGCACTGCCCTCTCCCAACTCCTCCCGCAAGCGGGAGGGGAATTCGATCGCGCGACCCCCCATCACACCAGCGCCTTCGCCGCATCGTCCATCTCGCCCGAGACTTCGCTCGCTTGCAGGATCATGTCGGTATGCGCCGCGCCGGACGGGATCATCGGGAAGCAGTTGGCGAGCTGCGCCACGCGGCAATCGACGATCACCGGGCCGTCATGGTCGAGCATCGCGGCGATGCCGTCGTCGAGCTCGCCCGGCTGCTCGATCAGGATGCCCTTCCAGCCATAGGCCTCGCCCAGCTTGACGAAATCCGGCAGGGAATCGCTGTAACTCTCTGCATAGCGGGAAGAATAGGTCAGTTCCTGCCACTGGCGGACCATGCCCATATACTGGTTGTTGAGGATGAAGATCTTGACCGGCAGGCGGTACTGCGTCGCCGTCGCCAGCTCCTGGATGTTCATCTGGATCGACGCCTCGCCGGCGATGTCGATGACCAGCGCCCTGGGGTTGCCGAGCTGCGCGCCGATCGCGGCGGGCAGGCCGTAGCCCATCGTGCCGAGCCCGCCGGACGTCAGCCACTTGTTCGGCCCTTCGAAACCGAAATGCTGCGCGGCCCACATCTGGTGCTGGCCCACCTCGGTGGTGATGATCGGGTTGCGCTTGTGCGTCGCCTCCCACAGCACGCGAATGGCGCGTTGCGGGGCGATCTCGCTGGCGTTCTCGGGAAAATCGAGACTCTTCATCGCGCGCCAGCCGGCGATCATCCGCCACCATTCGGCGAGATCGGGCTTGGGGTGCCGCCGCGCCTTGAACACGCGCACCATGTCCTCCAGCGCATGGCCGACGTCCGCCACGATCGGGAGATCGACGCGCACGTTCTTGTTGATGCTCGACCGGTCGATATCGACGTGGATCTTGCGGCTGAACGGGCTGAACGCATCGAGCCGTCCCGTAACGCGATCATCGAACCGCGCGCCGAGGCAAAGGATCAGGTCGGCCTTGTTCATCGCCAGATTGGCTTCGTAGGTGCCGTGCATGCCGAGCATGCCGAGCCATTGCCCGCCGCTCGCCGGATAGGCGCCGAGGCCCATCAGCGTCGAGGTGACCGGCGCGCCGCTGATCCGCGCGAGCTCGCACAGCAACTGGCTTGCCGCGGGACCCGCGTTGATGACGCCGCCGCCGGTGTAGAGGATCGGCCGCTCCGCGGCGGCGAGCATGTCCATCGCCGCCTCGATGCCCGGCTGGTCGGCCTTCACTTGCGGGCGATAGGTCTTGTGGCGGATCGGGCCGGGCCTGGTGTAGCGCGCGGTGGCGACCTGCACGTCCTTGGGGATGTCGACCACCACCGGGCCGGGCCGGCCGGAGGTGGCGATGTGGAACGCCTCGTGGATCGTCTCGCCGAGCCGCGCGGGGTCCTTCACCAGATAATTGTGCTTGGTGCAGTGGCGCGTGATGCCGACGGTGTCCGCCTCCTGAAAGGCGTCGGTGCCGATCAGGCTGGTCGGCACCTGGCCGGTGATGACCA
>CAXTJX010000096.1:0-2619 GCA_964244765.1 uncultured Sphingomonas sp.
ACGGCATCGTCATGCCCGACGCCGATCTCGACCAGGTCGTCGCCGATCTGTCGGGGGCGGCGTTCGGCTCGGCGGGCGAGCGCTGCATGGCGCTGCCGGTGGTGGTGCCGGTCGGCGAGAAGACCGCCGTCGCCTTGCGCGAGAAGCTGATCCCGGCGATCGCGGCCCTCCGCGTCGGCGTCTCCACCGACAATGACGCGCATTACGGCCCGGTGGTGAACGCCGCGCACAAGCAGCGCGTCGAGAACTGGATCCAGACCGGCGTGGACGAGGGTGCGGAACTGGTCGTCGACGGGCGCGGGTTCGCGTTGCAAGGGCATGAGGAAGGCTTCTTCATCGGCCCGAGCCTGTTCGACCATGTCACCACCGACATGCAATCGTACAAGGAGGAGATCTTCGGCCCCGTCCTCCAGATCGTCCGCGCCCGGGATTTCGAGCATGCGCTGCGCCTGCCGAGCGAGCATCAATACGGCAACGGCGTCGCGATCTTCACCCGCAACGGCCACGCCGCGCGCGAATTCGCGAGCCGCGTCAATGTCGGCATGGTCGGCATCAACGTGCCGATCCCGGTGCCGGTCGCCTATCACAGCTTCGGCGGGTGGAAGCGCTCGGCGTTCGGCGACACCAACCAGCACGGCATGGAAGGCGTGCGCTTCTGGACCAGGGTCAAGACCGTTACCCAGCGCTGGCCCGATGGCGGGGTCGGCGACGGCGCCAACGCGTTCGTAATCCCGACCATGGGGTAAGCGCATGGCGCCGCATCGTCCCGATTCCGTGCGAGCGTTTCGATCTGCACGCTTTGCAGCGCAGGCGAGCTGGGGCAAGGTCGCGGGCATGGGATTCGTGCGATGACTCCGCGGCGGCAGGCGATGTTCGTGGCCGGGATCGTGCTGGTGGCGTTGCCGCTGGCGCTTGCCCTGCCGCCCCAGGACAAGACGCCGGCCGCCGCCCCGCTCGCGCCGCCCGCCGCGACGGGCAAGCGCATCGCCCTGACCTTCGACGACGTGCCGCGCGGGGCCGGATCGTTCTATACGCCCGAACGGCGCACCGCGACACTCATCGCGGGCTTGCGCGCGGCGGGCGTGACGCAGGCCGCGTTCTTCCTCAACCCCGGCCGGATCGGCGCGGGCGACGGCGCGGTCGCGCGGATCGCGGCCTATACCGCCGCCGGGCATGTGATCGGCGACCATAGCTGGTCGCACCGCGCCCTGTCGCGCATGACGGCCGACGCGTTCCTCGCCGATGTCGACAAGGCCGAGGGGTGGCTGCGCGGGCGGCCCGGCTACCGTCCGTGGTTCCGCTTTCCGGGCCTCAACCAGGGCGGGCGCGACCGGGCGAAGCGGCAGGCGGCGCTCGCCGGGCTGGCCTCGCGCGGGCTGATGGTCGCGCCTGTCACCGTCGACGGATCGGACTGGAACATCGACGGCCTGACCAATGCCGCGATCAAGACGAAGCGGCCGGTGGACGAGGCGGCGTTGCGCGACCTGTACGTCGAGACGATGGTGCAGTCCGCCGATTTCTCCGATGCGCTGATGCGGCGGTTGATCGGCCGTGCGCCGGCGCAGGTGATCCTGCTGCACGAGACCGATCTCGCCGCGCGCTTCGTCGGGCCGCTGGTCGCCGCGTTGCGCGCGGACGGCTGGACGATCGTCACCGCCGATACCGCCTTCGCCGACCCGATCTATCGCCGCAATCCCGACGTGCCCGCCGCCAACGGCACGCTGCCCGAGGCGATCGCGCTCGAACGCAAAGCGCCGGGGCCGTGGTATTACGAGCGCAACGATCTGCCGCTCGCCAACCGCTTGTTCGCCGAACGCGTGCTGCATCGTGCCCCGGTCGCCCAGGCGCTTGCCGCCGTCGCGCCGATGCCGCGACGCAAGTGTCCGGTGAAACGTCGTCCGTGGCGGCGCGTCTGTCCGCCGACCGTCATTCCGTTGGGAAAAGCCGCATGACCGACCAGTTCGACCTTACCGACGACCAACGCGAGATCCAGGACCTCGCGCGCAAGTTCACCGCCGCCCGCATCACCCCGTTCGCCGGAGAGTGGGACGAGAAGCGCCATTACCCGGTCGACGTGTGGAAGGCGGCGGGCGAGCTTGGCTTCGGCGCGATCTACGTCGCGGAAGGATCGGGCGGGATCGGGCTGGGGCGGCTGGAAGCGGCGCTGATCATGGAGGCGATGGCCTATGGCTGCCCCGCGACCAGCGCGTACATCTCGATCCACAACATGGCGACGTGGATGATCGACTGTTTCGGCGGTCAGGCGATCAAGGACCGTTTCCTGCCCGATCTGGTCGGGATGGAGAAGATCGCCAGCTATTGCCTGACCGAGCCAGGCTCGGGCTCCGACGCCGCCGCGCTAAAGGCGAGCGCGCGGCGGGACGGCGATCATTATGTGCTCAACGGCACGAAGCAGTTCATCTCCGGCGCCGGCTATAACGACCTCTATGTCTGCATGGTGCGGACGTCCGAGGAGAAGGCAAAGGGCATTACTTGCGTCGTGGTCGAGAAAGGCACGCCCGGCCTGTCGTTCGGCGCGCCGGAACGCAAGCTCGGCTGGAATGCCTCGCCGACCGCGCAGGTGATCTTCGAGGATTGCCGCGTGCCGGTCGAGAACCG
>CAXTJX010000097.1:0-2334 GCA_964244765.1 uncultured Sphingomonas sp.
ACGGAGCGGCGTCCGCCACGGTGGCGTCCCTGCGCTCGGCCGCGTCGCTCAGCGACTCGCCGTCGAGCGGGACGATACCCTGATAGCGCTCGCCCGTCGTCGCCTGGTCGAAGGTGATGGCGAGATAGCCCGCCCCGAACAGCGCGAACAGGCTCGGCTGCTCCGGCGCGACGGCCAGGCGGTCGGCGTCGTACTGGACGTAGCCGCGCAGCGCGCCGCCCCGGTAATCGCACACCAGCAGCGTGACGATGCCGCCCTGCGTCTGCGCCTGCAGCGTCAATTGCCCGCCGGCATCCTTCAGCGTCGCGCCGATCAGCGCGGCGAGCGTCAGCGCCTCCGCCAGCAACGCCTCGATCGGCGCGGGATAGGCGTGCGCGGCGAGGATCGCGTCGAGCACCGGGCCGAGCCGCACGATCCGCCCGCGCGCGTGGCGCCCGGGGATGGTGAAGCCGAGCGCGCGGTCGGTGTCGGTCGTCGTGTCGGTCATGGCATTCTTTCGTCAGCGCGCCCGATTTCGCCCGTTCCCCCCGCTTTCGCCCGTTCCCCCCGCTTTCGCCCGTTCCCCCCGCTTTCGCAAGGCTTCCGCGGACTTCTGCAAGCTCTTCATCCTGCCGTCATGCCGGACATGTTCCGGCATCCACCGTGGTGCAAAAACCCGCGACCGGGAGGATATGGCACGGTGGATCCCGGAACGAGTCCGGCATGACGGCGGGAGTTTGCGGAGGCTCTCGCGAAACCGAAGGTCCAAGATCGCGAACGTCGGAGTGGGGAGATGGGGAGCGCTCCCCGTCCGATCAACGATCTGGCCAATCAACCAATCCGGCCGATCAACCGATCTGCCCGAAGCACCAGCGCAGCACCGCCTTCTGCGCGTGCAGCCGGTTCTCCGCCTCGGGCCAGATCAGCGATTGCGGGCCGTCGATCACGTCCGCCGTCACTTCCTCGCCGCGGTGCGCGGGGAGGCAATGGAGGAACACCGCATCCTGCTTCGCCCCGGCCATCAGCGCGGCATCGACTTGATAGGGCATCATCGCGGCGAGCTTGGTCTCGGCATGCGCCTGGCCCATCGAGATCCAGCTATCGGTGACGACGACATCAGCGCCCGCCACCGCCTCGGCCGGATCGGCGACCACGCGCGCGCGGCCGGAGGCGCGGACGATCGCTTCCTCCCCGGGCTGGAACCCCGGCGGACAGGCGGCGATCACGTCGAACCGCATCAGCGCCGCCGCCTCGACGATCGAGGCGAGGACGTTGTTGCCGTCGCCCAGCCACGCGACCTTGAGCCCGGGCAACGGCTTGCCCGCCTCCAGCAGGGTCAGCAGATCGGCCATGATCTGGCACGGATGCGACAGGTCGGTAAGGCCGTTGATGACCGGTACGGTCGCGTGCCGCGCCATCTCCTCCAGCTTGGCATGGTCGTCGGTGCGCAGCATGATCGCGTCGCAATAGCCCGACAGCACGCGCGCGGTGTCGGCGACGGTCTCGCCGCGCCCGAGTTGCGTGGTGCCGGCGTCCAGCACCACGCTGCTCCCGCCCAATTGCCGGATCGCCATGTCGAACGACACGCGCGTGCGCGTCGAACTCTTTTCGAACACCATCGCCAGCGTGTGCCCGGCCAGCGGCGCGTCGGCATCGGTCCTGCCCTTCGGCCAGCCGGCCCGCGCCGCCTTGCGGTCGAGCGCATCGGCCAGCATCGCCGCGACGCCGTCCGCGCCGGCATCGGAGAGCGAGAGGAAGTGGCGGGTCATATTCCCTCTGCCGGTGAGCGCATCAGGTCGGTCATGCCCCCGGCATGACCTGAACGGCGCGGGGTGCCGTTTACCTGATGCGGGAGGGAGGAGCGAAGCGACGGAAGAGTGAGGGTCGGGCGTTTTGCCTGATCATCCTCACCCGACCTCGCTGCGCTCGGCCACCCTCTCCCGGGGGGAGGGGGAAGGAAGGAGTCCCTCACGCCGCGACGGCTGGCGCGAAGTCGCGCGCGCCTTCGCTCATCTTCTGCACGAACTCCGCGATGTGGCGTTCCTCGATCACCAGCGGCGGCAGAATGCGCACGACATTCTCGCCCGCCGACACCGTCAGCAAGCCGTGCCGGTCGCGCAGGTGCGCCACGAAGGTGCGCGCGTCGGCGCTGTCCTTCAGCTTTATGCCGAACATCAGGCCCGTGCCGCGCACGCTGTCGAACAGATGGTCGTGGTTCGGTATCATCTGCTCGACGGAAGCGCGCAAGCGGTCGCCCATCGCCGTGACCTGCGCCAGGAAACCGGGTTCGAGCATCACGTCGAGCACCGCCTCGCCCGCCGCCATCGCCAGCGGGTTGCCGCCATAGGTCGAGCC